>NZ_JAWOUX010000002.1:0-691870 GCF_033339595.1 Vibrio sp. 2096 | reverse complement strand
GAAGAACACGCCAGTAAGTCGAGGACTAAGCGCACATTCATTTTCGATAAGGGATTTGATTTGTTCCGTAAGCATAATGACACCTGACCAATTGCGATTTATGGCAATCGTAGTTGCGAAGAATGGCAACTGCAAGATGCGATTTATGGCAACTTTGTGGCTACAATGAGAAGAAATGGAGGTTCTTATGTACACAGCTGAACTAATTAACGCCTACAAAAAGGCGAAAAACTACGTACAAGATAAGCAGGTTGCGCACGATTTGAATCTAGACCCGCCGAAGATTAGTAAAATTCGCAAAGGTGTTAGACAACTTACTGATGAAGAAGCAGTTTTTCTAGCACACGGCGCAGGTATAGACCCGGAGATTGCGTTGCTAGGATGTCACGCTGATCGCAATGAAAACCCAGCTATAAAAAGCATGTGGGAAAGCATTGCAAAAAAGTATAACGGACTTGGATTATCAAGCATTTCAATGGTTTGTGCCGGATTGGCTTTAGTGATTGCAAGTCCACAGGAATCACTATTACAGTGCGCATTATATGTGTTATGTTAAATTGTATATCGCCGTACGCCAAATGTTGTCTGAGTATGCTCCTATTCCCCTGCAGATTTTAAATTTAAGGGCCTTACTGTGAGCATTAAACATAATGGTTATTTACCATAAAATACTTAATATAGATCTTAATAATCTATCGATTGTTAAGATCTATATTAACGCCTTTTTACTTATTGAAATGACTGTATAGCTTCAAAGATATCTTGTCTTCTAACTGGCTTGGAAATGAACCCGTCCATACCGGCATCCAGGCATTTATCTCTATCGCTTTCTAACGCATGTGCAGTTAACGCTATAATTGGGGTCCTGAGACCTTTATCTCGAATAAGTCTTGTTGCGGTAATTCCATCCATCACTGGCATCGAGACATCCATGAGAATCAAATCGATTAAATCCTCATTCTCTTCTAAAAATGTTAATGCCTCTGCTCCATGGCTTGCGATATGAACATTATGGCCAAGCTTATTTAAGATAAGCTTTATTACGAACTGATTCGACTCGGTATCTTCTACGACGAGAAGTTCCATTGCTTTTGTCGGTTGATTGGTTTCGATTCTAACTGGACGATTTTGATTACAACGAGTCAAAACTGGAATCGAAATCGTAAAGGTTGAACCAACATGCTCATCACTTTTAACGGCAATCTTTCCACGCATCATTTCAACTAAATGCTTGGTTATTGCGAGCCCCAGTCCTGTACCACCGAAGCGTCTCGTGATGGAACGGTCTCCTTGATGAAATGCCGTAAACAAGTGCTCTTGCTTTGCTTTAGATATACCAATTCCAGTGTCAGATATTGAGATCACAAGTTCAGCATCTTGCTCAGATACAGAAACTTTTACTTCACCTTCGTCTGTAAACTTTATTGCATTCCCTATTAGATTAAACAGAATTTGAGATAACCGCGTGGAGTCAATCCAAAATTGTTTGTCATTAGTGACAGTACAGTTGAGTTTAAATTGGAGATTTTTCTTCTTAGCTATTTGTTTTTGCTGAGAAATGACAAAAGTGACAGTGTCTCTTAAATTAATCCATTGTTCATTGAGCTGAAAGCGACCTGACTCGATTTTAGAGAGATCAAGAATGTCACTGATTATCGCGAGAAGTAACTCTGCAGAGCACTCCATTTGGCTCAACGCATCAATTTGTTCTTCTGACAAGGTTGATTGCTTCAGTATATCTAGCATTCCAAGAACGGAATTTAAAGGGGTTCTTATTTCATGGCTCATCATCGCTAAGAACTCCGACTTAGAGCGGTTCGCAAGCTCTGCTTCTTCTCTTGCTTTAGCGAGCTGAGTTGTTCTTACCTCAACGATACGTTGTAACTTCTCTTTGGTCTCGATATCAATGACCGCCCTTTCAATTAAGGGACGAAACCGCCTCAAGGTTTCCTTATTCTCTATGCTAAAGTGCCCTTTCTGAGCTCCAATAAGTAGGATTACGGTTTGCGTTACTTCTGAACGTATACCAGTTAAAACGACCGAGTTTACATGGCTTTTTATAAAGCTGTTTAAGTTAACAAACTCAGCGAGTTTATCTGGCTCGAACAGTAGAATGCATTCACCATTGAGAGCTCTTTGATAGGTGTTACCGTGTAACCAGGATACATTATCAAATACGCTATTAGTTGATATCAATGTCTTGAAGGGATATCGTTCACCATCACGAGTCAGTACAATAAAATCATCGAAGTTGATGTACTTTTTGAGGACATTGTTTAATCCCGTAAATATCTCATGCCGATTCTTTGCCTCACTCATCGCAGATATCGCGGAAAGAATGGCCTTGTTTTCATCGGCGAGTAGTCGTTCTCTTTGTCTAGCCTGCTTTAGCTCAACTAACGCTTCTTGAAGCGCTTCCTGTTGATATATGTCTAAGTATTTATCTTTCATAAGGTTTATGGAATATAGCCGATGAAATCATCAGGTTTCCATGTCCATTCTCACCACCAATAAATCTACCTTGCTCGCCGAAAGTAAAAGGGCAAATAAAAGGCAAATGTTCTAGTTCTTGGTTAATTTGTTCACAAACGCTATTCATGTCTTGCATTAAGTGCAACATGGGACCTGCGCAAAAGATATTTATCACTCCAATTTTTCGAGACTCTTCTAATTTTTGGTTAAAAGCGGCATTGACGACTTTTGCAGCGCGCGCAACGAGATGCTCACGACTTCCTTTCATTAATGTGAGCTCGTCACCCTCTTCTATTCGTGTAAACAACTCGATTCCACCATCTGGCGTCTCACGGATCGGATGGGATAATTTGTAATATGGGCGATCATAGAGATGACCTGCGATCCGCCCTAATGGATAAGCACTCGAGTTTGTAAACAGCATATTATCTTTACCTACTTGGTTATCCTGGTGATTTGTCCACCTTCTATAAACATTGAGCGCAGGTTCGTTATCAATTTCAAGTAAGCATCTATCGTTGGTCTTGGTTGCAACACCTTTGATATTAGTTGGTGTATGTCCAGCGCTAAAAGCGATATCAACAGGTTGAGAGGAGTAAAAGAGAGTTAAGCTTAAACCTGAAGTTTGAGAGCCTTGGGCGGTTATCACAGACCATTTCCCAGCGATGTTATTATCAGCGGCCGAACCACCAATAATTGGAATTAGAGTTCCAAATCTTTCATCTATAGACGCAATGATTGATTCCTCTTGCCCTGGTGTGGCATGAAGTAGAATTAAGTTTGGTACCTCTCCTACACGGTTAGCGCTCTCAAGGGCCATATCCAAAGCCTTGGTGACGCTGTCACCTGAGTTGTGATTAGAAATACCAGTACCATAAGCATGAGGACCTGTATCATAAACAGCAAGTGCCGCAATTACTGGGCCTGTATGAAAGCCCTGATCTGTCATTACGGCTTGACATGAACTGGCTCCATGAAAAGGCACACCAGGAAAATGCGCAAGAAACGCTTCTCGAATCAACTCGAAATTGTATTCTTCCGTGTAGTAACACATCACGTAAGACAAGTTCTGTTGTGTCAATTCGGACCTGAGCGTTTTTATCGCTGAGTCTTCATCTTTAATATGAGTAAAAACTGATTGGCAATGCATACGATTTTATAATTGGATATCACTCTGCTGTTATACCATTCCAACCAATTTTCTCTAGGTAAGAAGGTGTTAATTTCATTAATAAGTTACGATTATCTCGTGATAGATCGTATTTATAATTGAACTACAACAATGTTTTCACCTTTTTTAAAGGTGATTTTTTTCGATTCAGGCATGATGTCCCATTCTACTGACTTATGCTTCTCGTTGAAGTTGATAAAATTACCAGATTGATTTAGATCAATTTTTAGAGTGCTACTTTCTATCGTTTCGAGCGAAATTCCCATTGAGTCACGATTAATCGTGATTATTTCTCCTTCAATTGTTACATCGCATCGTTCTTTTTGTGAACAGTCAACGCTATTAACACTCTCGTGTGTAAAGGTACGCCAGAAAAATGCGCCTATTAAAACACTGAGCATGATTAAGATTTGTGCAAGTCGCGCCTTTGTTAACTTTTGTGCAGGCATAATTACTAATATCCTTGTTACAAACTTCAAACTTTTTAAATAAAAAATGATTTCCAGAGGTCCAGTAAGGTTACTACCCTGTCATTGAATTGTTAATTCAAGTATAGTGTCACGCTGAAAATGCCACTTTTTATTAAAGTCAGCAATGGAAATAAGGTGATGATAACACTTGAATTCTAGAGTTTACTTGGGTGGTGTTACGACGCAAGTCGTGTTGGAAGTAAAAGTGTAGTTAATTAGAAATTGGAAGCATGCAAATGAGCCAAGTAAAGCAGCTTGAACAAAACTACAACTATACAGTCGTTCGCCAATTTACCCTTGTGACCATTTTATGGGGCATAGTTGGTATGGCTGTTGGTGTTTTGATTGCCGCTCAATTAGTTTGGCCACAGCTAAACTTTGATACGCCGTGGTTGACGTACAGTCGCTTACGTCCACTGCATACTAATGCGGTAATTTTTGCGTTTGGTACCAGTGCTCTGTTCGCAACGTCTTATTATGTTGTACAGCGCACATGTCAAACACGTCTTTTTGGTGGCCCACTCGTTGCCTTCACCTTTTGGGGTTGGCAAGCAATCATCCTGGCAGCAGCCATTACTTTGCCTCTCGGTTTAACATCGGGTAAAGAGTATGCTGAGCTAGAATGGCCTATTGATATCGCAATTGCGCTAGTATGGGTATCATATGCGGTGGTGTTCTTCGGCACACTAGTGAAGCGAAACACGTCACATATTTATGTGGCAAACTGGTTCTTCGGGGCCTTTATTATCACAGTAGCAGTACTTCACATCGTGAACAGCATGGCTATTCCTGTGTCACTTGGTAAATCTTACTCGATTTACTCGGGCGCAGTGGATGCGATGGTTCAGTGGTGGTATGGACACAATGCGGTAGGTTTCCTACTGACCGCCGGTTTCCTAGGTATGATGTACTACTTCGTTCCTAAACAAGCTGAACGTCCTGTTTATTCTTACCGTCTATCTATCGTTCACTTCTGGGCACTTATTTCTCTATATATTTGGGCAGGCCCTCACCACCTTCATTATACAGCGCTACCAGACTGGACTCAGTCTCTAGGTATGGTTATGTCGCTGGTTCTATTTGCTCCTTCTTGGGGTGGTATGATCAACGGTATTATGACGTTATCTGGTGCATGGCATAAGCTTCGTTATGACCCTATCCTACGTTTCCTAATCGTTTCACTGTCGTTCTACGGTATGTCTACCTTTGAAGGCCCGATGATGTCGATTAAGACGGTTAACGCACTTTCTCACTACACCGACTGGACCATTGGTCACGTTCACTCTGGTGCGTTAGGTTGGGTTGCGATGGTTTCTATCGGCTCTGTATATCACTTGGTACCTCGCCTATTTGGCCAAGAGCGTATGTACTCTGTTGGTCTAGTTAATGTGCATTTCTGGCTAGCAACAATCGGTACCGTTCTTTACATCGTTGCGATGTGGATCTCTGGTGTAATGCAAGGTCTTATGTGGCGCGCGGTTAACTCTGACGGTACGCTAACTTACAGCTTTGTTGAGTCTGTAGAAGCGTCTTATCCGTTCTACTTTGTACGTTTCCTAGGCGGATTTATCTTCCTATCTGGTATGTTCCTAATGGCATACAACACGTACAAAACGGTAAGTGCACCTAAAGAAAGCCTAAAAGCTATCCCACATCCGGCATAAGGAGATTTAAGAATGAGTAATAATTCTAATAATCGCCATGAAATCTTAGAACGTAATGTCGGTTTGTTGGCTATTTTTATCGTGTTTGCTATCAGTTGGGGTGCTCTTGTAGAGATCACGCCTCTGATTTTCCAAAAGCAAACGACTGAACCTGTAGAAAATCTGCGCGCTTACACTCCTTTGGAGATGGAAGGCCGTGATATCTACATCCGTGAAGGTTGTAACGTCTGTCACAGCCAGATGGTTCGTCCTTTCCGCTCAGAGACTGAACGTTACGGTCACTACTCTGTTGCTGGTGAGAGTGTTTGGGAACACCCATTCCTTTGGGGCTCTAAGCGTACAGGCCCGGATTTAGCTCGTGTTGGTGGTCGTTATTCTGACGAATGGCACCGTGTTCACCTGTTAGATCCTCGTGAGCTTGTACCTGAGTCAAACATGCCAGGTTTCCCGTGGCTAGCTGAAAACGTTTTAGACGGTAAGCTAACTCAGAAGAAACTTGAGCTATTTCGTGATCAGTTCGGCGTTCCATACACTGATGAAGAGATCGCGAATTCGGCTAAAGAAGTAGAAGGTAAAACAGAGATGGATGCAATCATCGCTTACCTTCAGTCTCTTGGTCATGCAATGAAGTAAGGGGATCATATGGATTTCGGTACAATTCATAGTATTTATACCGTTGTACTCTTCGCTAGTTTTATTGGCATCGTATGGTGGGCATTTAGTAAAAAGCGTAAAGCACGCTTTGAAGAAGATGCCAACTTGGTGTTTGCTGACGAAGAACAAAAGACCCCTAATAACCAAGGAGTGAAGAAGTAATGACTACATTCTGGAGTCTCTGGATTATCGTGATTACTGTCGGTACGCTAGTAGGCTGTGCGATTCTCCTGACTTGGTGCGCTAAAGATAAAATGGGCGTCGAGGAAGGGGAAGACATGGGCCACGAGTACGATGGTATTCGCGAGCTAAACAACCCTCTACCAAAGTGGTGGACTTACCTGTTTGTAAGCACATTTGTGTTCGCAGCAGTTTACCTTGCCCTATTCCCAGGTCTAGGTAGCTTCAAGGGCTTTTTAAACTGGCAGAGTTCGGCTCAAACCGTTCGCTCACTAGAAGAGTCAAAAGAAGCCATCGCTGCAGCACAAGAGAACAAGCAACTAAACCAATATGCAAAAGAACTGGATGATGCCGACGCTTACTTCGGCGAAGCATTCCGTAAACTTGCGCACAATGACAGTGGTCTACGCCCAATTCCTGAAATTGCGCAAGATCCTGAAGCATTAAAAGTTGGTCAGCGTTTGTTTTTGCAAAACTGTTCTCAATGCCATGGCTCTGATGCACGTGGTCAGAAAGGCTTCCCTAACCTGACTGATGATGCATGGCTATATGGTGGCGAGCCAGCAGCGATCGTTACAACCATCATGCACGGCCGTATTGGTCAAATGCCAGCATGGAAAGATGCCCTTGGTGAGCAAGGTGTTCAAGAAGTTGTAAGTTACACACTTAGTTTATCTGGTCGTAAAGTAAATGCTCGTGAAGCCGCGGCAGGTAAAGCACGCTTCGTAGTGTGTGCAGCTTGTCATGGTACCGATGGTAAGGGTAACCCTGCAGTCGGTGCGCCTGACCTTACAGACCAAGACTGGTTATTTGGTGACTCTCGTGCAGCTGTAACAGAAACCGTAATGAACGGACGCTCAGGCGTAATGCCTGCGTGGAAAGACATTTTGGGTGAAGATAAAGTTCAGCTCGTTGCCTCATATGTCTGGAGTTTAAGTAACTCAGAGAGTAAGTAACTGAGATATTACGTAACATAGCAATAACAGCCCCTTTCATAGGGGCTGTCTTTCCTTTAAATTTAACGCCTTACATTTTTTCATTTAGCTGTTGAGAACTTTTTTATGGTAAAGCCTTGGTATAAACAATTTTGGCCGTGGTTCCTAATCATCCTTCCTCTTACTGTCGTAGTTTGGACTGTGATTACTGTGGTCGTTTTCTCGAACAACTCTGTTTCTTTAGTCGCCGAGGATTACTATAAAAAAGGCAAAGGCATTAATATCGACATTAGTAAAATGAATGTCGCTCGTGACCTAGGTCTTAACGCTGAGATTTCCTCTGAAAATAACAATGTTGTGATTGTTTTCGCTAAAGGGAAGCTACCTCATTACCCTGCTCTAACGGCCACTTTCACTCATCGTACTCTTCCTGATCGTGACTTCACAAAGCTTGTAACAGCGGATGCATCTGGTAATTACCGACTAAAAGCTGAGGAATCTATTCAAGGACCATGGTTTGTTGAACTACAACCACACGACAAGCAATGGATGATCCAAGGTAAAGTTGAGTTTCCTGCCTCTTCAACACCGTTAATGAAGTAAGCATATGTGTAAATCCTGTTATCACTGCGGTGAAGATGTACCAGCCAACACGGATTTCAAAGTAGAAATATTGGGTGAAATTCGCGACATGTGTTGTCCGGGCTGCGAAACTGTGGCGCAGACTATTGTAGATAGTGGTCTTGTATCATATTACCAATACCGCACTGCGCCTGCAGAAAAGGCAGACCTAGTACCAGAGCAACTCCAAGCTTTAATTCATTATGACAATGCGGATGTACAATCTGAATTCGTACGAAATCGCGAAAATGTTTCTGAAGTAACCCTTTCTTTGGAAGGCGTTTCATGTGCCGCTTGTGCGTGGTTAATCGAAAAGCAAGTTTCTAATACGGCCGGGTTGGTATCTATCCGTGTTAATACAACCACCAATCGAGCGTTACTAGCCTGGGATAAAACTCAGGTACGGTTAAGCGAGCTCCTTTCCGTTATTCATAAACTTGGTTACAAAGCTGCACCTTTTGAAGCAGATAAGCAAGAAGCCTCTTACCATCGAATGATGAAGCAATATCTATATCGACTAGGTATTGCAGGTTTAGCAACCATGCAGGTCATGATGCTCGCCGTTGCACTGTATCTCGAAGTCTTTGGTGATTTAGAGCCAGAGTTTAAAAGTTACTTTCGTTGGGTAAGTTTGATTTTTGCTACTCCTGTTTTGCTTTATTCCGCTCTTCCATTTTACTTAAACGCATGGCGTAGTATCAAAGGTCGAACCCTTGGTATGGATGTCCCGGTTTCTATCGCGTTGATCTTTGCCTATGTTGCAAGTTTAGTTGCAACAGTAACTGAACAAGGCGAAGTCTTCTTTGAATCTATCTCGATGTTTACCTTCTTTTTGTTAGTAGGTCGATTCTTAGAGATGCGCGCTCGTCGCAAAGCTGCTGCAGCGAGTGGTAACCTTCTTAAGTTGATTCCTGCAATTGCTACAACGCTGGACGGTGATCAGATCCCCGTGAAGACGCTAAAAGTTGGCGATCGTATTCGCGTTCTACCTGGTGAACATATCCCCGCTGACGGTAAAGTTATTTCAGGCCGTATTCATATTGATGAATCCATGTTAACGGGTGAGTCAGTGCACGTTGTGAAACGAGAAGGCTATGTCGTCTATGCGGGAACACTAAACGGAGACGAATCATTTGAACTTGAGGTAGTAAGCTCAAAGGCCGATTCAATGATTTCTAACATCGTGCGTTTACAAGATGAAGCTCAACACTCCAAACCTAAAATTGCGGAAATTGCAGACATTGTCGCCCGTTACTTTGTTGGTGTGATTCTTATTATCTCTGCTGGTACTTGGTTTTACTGGCATCAAACAAAACCAGATGATGCGTTTTGGATCATGCTGTCTGTGTTAGTCGCTACATGCCCATGTGCGCTATCTCTGGCTACTCCGACCGCTCTCACTTGTGCTACCTCTAGAATGGGTAATTTTGGCATTTTGCTTCGTAAAGGCCATGTGTTTGAGACACTATGTAAGATCAACCACTTAGTTGTAGATAAAACAGGCACTCTAACGAAAGGTGATATTGAGATCTGTGAAACAAAGGTACTTAGTGATCTCCCACAGAAAGATTGTCTATCACTAGCTGCAGCTTTAGAGGCTCATGCAAACCACCCTATCGCTCGTTCTTTTGCAACTTACACCAATGATGACTTTATCGTGTCTGACGTGCAAAACGTGATTGGTTCAGGGATTGAGGGTATGTGGAATGGCAAAATCGTTAAGATAGGTAGTGCTGCTTTTGTTCAAGGCAAAGAAAGTGGTGAAAGCCAGGCGGTCTATCTGTCGGTTGATGGCAAGCATGCCGCTAGCTTTTACTACCGCGACCCTATCCGAAAAGAAAGCAAAGCCTTTATTCAACGTTTTGCTGACGCTGGAATTAAGACAACCCTGCTAACTGGTGATTCTCTCTCAAACGCCCAACCAGTGGCGAATGAAATTGGTATCGATCACATCGTCGCGTCAGCAAAGCCAGAAGATAAGCTTGCATACCTTAAGAGCTTGGACGAAAACAGTATCACTATGATGGTTGGTGATGGAATCAATGACGCGCCGACTCTCGCCGGAGCTCACCTTTCTGTCGCAATGGGCGGTGGTACAGATGTCGCTAAAGCTTCTGCAGATATGACGTTACTTGGGGATAATCTCGAAAAGCTACTAGAAGCACGTTTGCTTGCACTGCGTACAAGAAAGATTATTCGAGAAAACTTGGCTTGGTCTTTGGGTTACAACCTGTTAATTTTGCCTTTGGCGGTCGCAGGTTTAGTGGCTCCCTACATTGCAGTAGTTGGCATGTCTGCAAGCTCAATTATCGTTGTATCTAACTCTTTGCGCCTGCTCAAAGAGAAATAAGTAGAGAAAGCAAACATGGAAAGTCTTTATATATTGATTCCCATCGCTATCGTTCTCGTTTGTGTTGCTGTCGCCGTTTTTCTTTGGGCAGTAAGAAGCGATCAGTTTGAAGATCTTGAACGGCAAGGGCACAACATTCTTCTCGACGAAGAAGACCAATCTAATAGTGATAAAAAGTAGCGACCTTTATGACTCCTGATTTTATCGGTGCGTTGATGATCGGCTTAGTAGGAGCCGGTCATTGTATGGGTATGTGTGGTGGTATCGCGTCTCTGCTTACCATGGGCTCTTCTGCTAAAAATAAAACTACCCCTCTTATCCCCCTCTTCTACAACCTCGGACGATTGATCAGTTATACCTTAATAGGAGCATTAGTCGGTGGTGCTATATCAGGTTTATCTGAACTTAGTGGGTTAACGCACTCTCTTGCTTGGTTAAGGCTGATTGCGGCCTTATTCATGATTCTGGTCGCGCTGTATATTGCTAAATGGTGGCAAGGCTTACTTTTAATAGAAAAGCTAGGGCAGTATATCTGGCGCTTTATCTCGCCGGCAGGGAAGAATCTGTTGCCACTAAAGCATCCTCTTCACGCGTTGCCATTTGGCTTTATTTGGGGTTGGTTACCATGTGGCTTAGTTTATTCAGCGCTTACTTGGTCGGCGGTTTCTGGTAGTGCGATGAACGGCGGCCTAATTATGCTTGCGTTTGGGCTCGGAACACTACCTGCAATGCTTATTATTGGATACGGTGCCAATCATTTTCAGAAATTACAAAAATCATTAATATTTAGAAATATTTCAGCATTAATCCTTATTGGCTATGGTACGTATACCGCTGTAGGAGCCTTAGCGTTACTCGGTTTCATATAACGTTAAACTCTATTGAGGTGACATTTTTGCTACCCTTTAAGATTAAGCGATGCTAAAATATTGATGTATATCAAATAGTGAAAGGTTGTTATGATTTCTGAAAAACCTGCAACAAAGCGTATCCAATCAGGCGGTTGCGCCATTCATTGCCAAGATTGTAGCATTAGTCAACTGTGTATCCCGTTCACTCTAAATGAGGCAGAACTTGACCAGCTTGACCAAATCATCGAACGTAAGAAGCCTATTCAAAAAGGACAAGAGCTTTTTAAGGCCGGTGATGAGCTAAAATCGCTATACGCTATCCGCTCTGGTACCATCAAGAGCTATACGATCACAGAGCAAGGTGATGAGCAAATCACAGCGTTTCACTTAGCTGGAGACTTAGTCGGTTTCGATGCTATCACTGGTGACTCCCACCCTAGCTTTGCTCAAGCACTCGAAACGTCAATGGTATGTGAAATCCCATACGAAATTTTAGACGATCTATCGGGTAAAATGCCTAAGCTTCGCCAGCAAATCATGCGTTTGATGAGTAACGAAATTAAAGGTGATCAGGAAATGATTTTGCTTCTTTCTAAAAAGAACGCAGAAGAGCGACTAGCTGCTTTCCTTTACAACCTATCAACGCGTTTTTCTCAGCGTGGCTTCAGCCCTAGAGAGTTTCGTTTAACTATGACTCGTGGTGATATTGGCAACTACCTTGGTCTTACAGTCGAAACGATCAGTCGTTTGTTAGGTCGTTTCCAGAAATCTGAGATCCTAAGCGTAAAAGGTAAATATATCACTATCTTAGACCACGATGCATTGATGGAACTTGCTGGTGTAACTAAAGAATAATACACCCTAATTATTGATGTAGCTCGAAAATGAGCTACATCATATTTCTCATAAATTCCTTTCGAAAGTCCTCAAAAAGTTCTCCAAACTAAGCTACAGTAAAAATGTACGGTGAGTACTCCAAAATACTGATTTAATTTACATTCAGTATCTGGTTTTGCAATAGAAGTGGGCTTAGTTATGAGTATATACAGTAAGATCCTTGTTGTAGCTGACATCAATAATGATGAGCAGCCCGCACTTGCAAGAGCTGTTCAATTAGCTCAGAAAAGTGTATCTAGAAGCCGAATCACTTTCTTTTTATCCATTTACGATTTCTCGTATGACATGACGTCAATGCTATCAGTGGATGAAAGAGATGCTATGCGTCGAGGTGTCATTCATCAGCGTGAGCAGTGGATGCGTAAAATTGCTCAACCATACCTAAACGATGGCTTCGACTTTGATGTTTGTGTTGTCTGGCACAACCGCCCTTATGAGGCGATTATTGCTGAAGTCTATGCAGGCAATCATGACCTAGTCATCAAAGGCACACGTAAGCATGATGTTTTAGAGTCTGTCATTTTCACACCGACAGATTGGCACTTGTTGCGAAAATGCCCTATTCCAGTGCTTCTTATTAAGAATGCTGCTTGGCCGGAACAAGCAAGTATCCTTGCCTCAGTACATGTGGGCTCAGAAAACCCGACTCATATTGATCTCAACGATACGATGGTCGAGCGATTAAAAGAAATCACCACTCGGCTTGAGGCCAAGCCATATCTTGTTAACGCCTACCCCGTTACACCGGCGAACATTACGATTGAACTTCCTGAATTTGACCCAACGACTTATACCGATGCGGTGCGAGGTCATCATTTAACGGCTATGAAAGCACTACGCCAAAAACATGGTCTTGATGAAGAACAAACGATAGTTGAGCAAGGTTTACCTGAAGATGTCATTCCGGCAGCTGCAGAGCGCTTGAACGCAGCAATGGTTATTTTAGGTACCACAGGGCGAACAGGGCTTTCTGCTGTCTTTATTGGTAATACAGCGGAGCACGTAATTGATAAAATAAATTGCGATGTGTTGGCTCTAAAACCAAAAGGCTACATTAGTCCTCTCGATCCAAATACAGCAACCTAATCTCTCTTTAGTATTGTTATGTATTGAGCGCTTTCAAATAAGCGCTAATAAATCCCCCCAATACAGGGGGATTTTTGTTTGGGAACAGTTAAAGCATTGGGTACAAAAAAGGAGGTCTAATTGACCTCCTTTTTTACGAGTTAGATGTTCGTAACATCGATGAACATTGATTCATCAATATTCGTCGAAGAAACGACAGCCTCATTAAATTCATACTCTTCGCGGTTACCTTCACGATCTAGCGGTAAGTTAACAAAGTCGAACAATTCGCGGTCTGCTAGTTGGCTTGGGCTTACGTTTTGAATTGATTTAAAAATTGCTTCCACACGCCCTGGCGTCTTCTTATCCCATTCAATCAACATTGCTTTTATAGATTGACGCTGAAGGTTCTCTTGAGAGCCACAAAGGTTACACGGAATTATTGGGAAATCCTTGTGCTCAGCGTATTTGATCAAATCTTTTTCACGACAGTAAGTCAATGGACGAATGACCACGTTACGACCATCATCAGAGCGTAGCTTTGGTGGCATCGCTTTAAGGCGAGAGCCGTGGAACATGTTCAAGAACATTGTTTCGACGATGTCATCCATGTGATGACCTAGCGCAAGCTTAGTTGCACCAATCTTCTCTGCAAATGAATACAGCGTACCACGTCGCAGGCGTGAACAAAGACCACAAGTGGTTTTGCCTTCTGGTACCTTCTCTTTTACGACGGAATACGTGTCCTTATCGACAATATAGTAAGGGATATTCAGTGTTTCGAAATACTCTGGCAGAATGTGCTCAGGGAAGCCCGGTTGTTTTTGGTCTAGGTTTACTGCAACCACTTCAAATTTGATTGGCGCAGCTTTTTGAAGATTCAACAGGATATCAAGCATCGCGAATGAATCTTTACCACCGCTAATACATGCCATCACAACATCGCCTTCTTCGATCATGTTGTAATCAGTAATGGCATTTCCAACATGTCTTCTCAGGCGTTTCTGAAGCTTGTTGAATTCTAGGGTTTCTTTTCTTGTATCTATTTGGTTCATTGCGGGCTCTCACATCGCCGATAAATCGACTAGGACTTCCTAACATGGGTTTCTTTGGGGCGTGGATTATACGAGCTTTTTACACAGGATTAAATGCTTGTCTTATTGAGTCTTTAAGAAAAGAGTGTGAAAGATACTTTAGTTACGGTCACAAATGAAAAAAGAGCTGCGATTGCAGCCCTTTCTAAACGTTCAGTGTTCATTTCTTTGCGTTAGGTAGATAAGGTAACACTCGCATCGTCGGTTCTGGTAGTGTCATTGTGCCACCTTGCCCTATTTCACTTAGTGCGACTTGTATCTTGCCATTGACAATTGGCTTTTCGGTTCCGTTTGAGAAAATCACTTTATCATTCAGTTGATTTGCAAACTCCATCGTCACACCTTGAACTTCCGGTGTAAACCAACCCGCAAACATACCGCCTAAATCTTCCAGCATCGTCTGCATTTGAGGTAGAAGAGGCTTAAGTTGCTCGTAAGAAACGTTACCCTGTAATGGTTCTTTGGTCATCACGACAAGTGAGTAATCGCAACGTGTATCTTTTGGGGTATCGATAAAAACCAACGGATTCGCTGACTTTAAGTTTTTATCAACAGGTAAAGGCAACTCTTGTGAAGCAGGGATAACAAACTCTTCATAGTGCTCTTCTTTTTCCATCCAAGCTTTTTCTATCGTACAAATTTGTTTAGTTTTTGCGTCCACAAAAAAGACACCAACTTTCACATCGTCATGCCCTTCTTTATTGTTGTTTTTTAGTTGAGTGTATAACTTTGAGTACGTGAACATGTACTCTTGAGCTTGGGTTATCGGCGATACAAGAATTAGCGCCGCACTTCCCAATAGACTTAGGCTTAACTTTTTCATTTTATCCGTTATTTTATTGCGTCCAGTAGGCGTTGTTATGACGAATCATAGCGCGAAGATCGTGTACATAGGCGATGCCACGTTCAGAATAGGCTAGCAACCCATGCGTTAACTCTGACGCGGTTGCAACCGTTAACAAGCCCTTGTTCTTTTCAGCCAGAGATGTTCTGATTTCACGCAGGTCTGCATACGCTGGGTTTCGATTAACATTCATAAAGTAGCCATGAACAGACTGTTGTACAGAATCGAATTTTTCAACTTCATGAACTTTGTTAGCGCCACGTTGCGCTGGAACAATTCCACAGCCCTTTTTATAACACCATTGGCCGAACAAGTTGTTTGCTTGAGTAGCAAAACGAGAAGTGCCCCACGCAGATTCATTTGCCGCTTGAGTTAGAACCAAGGCTTCAGGTAAGACGTTCACTCGCACAAGCATCTCGTCTAGCCATGCTTGATCAATCTTATCGTTACTCAAGGGCAACGAATACAGAGATGATAACCGCTGAGCATACTCTTGTTGTTCTTGCGTCACTTGTCCCACCTTTAAAGAGGTAAGAAAGGCCCGCTCATGACGAATTCGTTGATTCTCAAGAGCAATTTTAGGCCTTAAAAAATCAAAAAAAGCAGCTTTTTTCTCTTTCGTATCTTTTATTGAATTGAAGTCTGGGATATCACCGATGTATGGCAAGTGTGATAAATCGACATGCTTAATCTTGCCAGAGAGTACGTCAGGATTTTCCACATATTTAAACTGTTTCTCGTAGTGTAAATATGGGCCTATAGAAATAAAAGTGGCGGCTATACAGGTTGCCGCCACTCGTAAACTTATTGATTTCAAAGAATTAGGCATCAAACACCTGTGAGTTACCATCGTGATCATTATCGTTTTTCTGTGTTGTAACGATCTTAAGCTTAATTCCAAACATTTCGCGGTAGAGTATGCCTTTCAAATGGAAGAAGAATGGCAGCACAAAAATCAAGCCAATACCGTAGAACATTGCTGCAATAATAAACATTAACATCACGCCTAAGTAAAGCCCCGCGACCACAAAAATCTTCTTGTTGATTGCGCGAAGTGATAACAGCAACGCTTGCATTGGTGGCACCCTTTTCTCACAAATCAACAAAATAGAGTGACTAAATGCCAAGGAAAGATACAGCGACAGTAAAGGAAAAATCATACCAACCACACCTTGTAGCATTAAGCTCATGAGCGTTGCTAGAATAACAGGAATGGTGAACTGCAACCCCTTTCCAACATGGCGCAACTTAGTCTTCAGGCCGGCGACATGGCTCATAGCCATCAAGCTGATCCCCGCATAAATTGGTGCGCTAATCACCTCATAACTGAAATTCGCGACATAAATAGAAGACACAATATCGTTTGTGAACGACTCTGGGTTCTCAAATGCATCAAGAATAACGCTCAAATCGCCCAACTGCAGTTTTAATGCAATATAGAAAATACCTAACTGGACAAAAAGCAATACAATAATGGCAGGAGAAAATGATAAAAAGTGCTGGATGGTTGCTCGCCAAGCTTCGTTAAAAACCGCGCCAGCTTTAAGCTCGTAGTTGCCAGACAAAGCTCGCTCTACACTCCCCCCAAGATTGAAATCTTTCTCAAAATCGTCGTTCATAGTTTATCCAAGACTAACTTGTAAAATTTTGACTGGAATTCCAGTCAATTAATGTAATCGTCATTATAAAGAAATCTTTCCACATCTAACATCACAACTCACCTACAATCCTTGCAATCTCAACTGTATGGTTGATAATTAACCACTTTCAAGGTCATGAAATTGAAACAATTGTTGAACAAAGTTTAGTGCTATCAAACTGTGTCTAGATGCCAATTAATCTCATAAAAACAGTATGGTAAGGAATGATGGCTTTTTCCTGCAAAATTATTTCTGTTTCAAGATAAGAAAATGCTTTAATTTCACACTTTTGGTGATTATGATGCGCGCCTCAAAAGTGAATGGTTAGTGTCACATCAGCTGGGATAATCCCGGCTTGAACGTGGGGGAAATACAGACGTTGAACGCAAAACCGCAAGCAGGAAAGCCAGTTATTCGTTTATCTGGTATTAGTAAAAGTTTCGATGGTAAGGAAATCATCGGTAATTTAAATCTGGATGTTAATCATGGTGAATTTCTGACGATTCTCGGGCCTTCTGGTTGTGGTAAGACAACAGTTTTACGCATGATTGCAGGTTTTGAAACGGCAGATAACGGTCAAATTATTTTGGATGACCAGGATGTAACACAGGTTCCTGCAGAGCAAAGGCACGTCAACACGGTATTTCAGAGTTATGCACTCTTCCCTCATATGACCGTATTTGAAAACGTTGCTTTTGGTCTTCGCATGCAGAAAACACCTGCAGCAGAGATCGAGCCACGAGTTATGGATGCGCTTCGCATGGTTCGCCTAGAAAAAATGGCACAGCGTAAGCCTCACCAACTTTCTGGTGGTCAACAACAACGTATCGCCATTGCGCGTGCGGTTGTGAACAAGCCAAAAGTACTGCTGCTAGATGAATCTCTATCTGCACTTGATTACAAACTACGTAAGCAAATGCAAATCGAGCTTAAACAGCTTCAGCGTCAGCTTGGTATTACCTTTATCTTCGTTACGCACGATCAGGAAGAAGCCCTATCGATGTCTGACCGCATTATTGTAATGCGCGATGGTGTTATCGAGCAGGATGGTTCTCCACGTGAGATTTACGAAGAGCCGAAGAACCTATTTGTTGCTCGCTTTATCGGTGAGATCAACGTATTCAACGCAACCATGCTAGAGCGTATCGACGAGAAACGTATCCGTGCAGAAATCGAAGGTGTCGAGTCTGTTGTTTACTACGATCAGGAAGCGCAAGCAGGTGAAAAACTGCAAGTACTACTTCGCCCAGAAGACTTACGTATCGAAGAGATCAAAGAGTCTGAAGAAAAAGGCATCGTAGGTCACGTAACAGAGCGTACCTATAAAGGTATGACGCTTGATTCAGTTATCCAATTGGATTCAGGCATGCGTGTAATGGTTAGCGAATTCTTTAACGAAGATGATCCTGATGTGGACCACTCACTTGGCCAGAAAGTCGCTATCACTTGGGTTGAGAGCTGGGAGGTAGTCCTCAATGATAAGCAAGAAGATTAATCTTCAAAACGCGATCATTACCTTAATCGTCGGTTGGTTAACACTTTTCGTGTTGGTACCAAATGTGATGATTATCGGTACGAGTTTCTTAACGCGTGATGAAGCAAACTTAATCGAAATGACATTTACTTTCGACAACTACTTACGTCTACTCGATCCCTTGTATGCGAAAGTGCTGATGCACTCGTTCTACATGGCGATTGTGGCGACGTTGTTGTGTTTAGTAATTGGTTACCCATTTGCTTACATCATAGCGAAAATGCCAGAGAAATGGCGCCCATTCATGTTGTTCTTAGTTATCGTACCTTTTTGGACAAACTCTCTTATCCGTACTTACGGCCTGAAGATTGTTCTGGGTACACAAGGTATTTTGAACAAATCATTAATGGCGATGGAAATCATCGATAAGCCATTACGTATTATGTACACCGAAACAGCAGTAATGATTGGTCTTGTGTACATCCTGCTTCCATTTATGATTCTGCCGCTTTACTCGGCAATCGAGAAGTTGGACAACACTTATATCGAGGCGGCGAAAGATCTTGGTGCGAACAAGTTCCAAACCATTACGAAAGTGATTCTACCTCTTACAATGCCTGGCATTATCGGTGGTTGTTTGTTGGTTCTGCTACCAGCACTAGGTATGTTCTACATCTCTGACCTTCTTGGTGGTGCGAAGAACCTACTGATTGGTAACGTTATTAAGAGCCAAGTATTGAACGCTCGTGACTGGCCATTTGGTGCTGCGACCAGTATCGCCCTCACCTTCGCAATGGCTGTGATGCTTTACGCTTACTACAGAGCAGGCAAACTATTGAATAAGAAAGTGGAGCTAGACTAATGGGACGCACAGTTAGATTTAGCTTTATGGCGCTGGTGTATGCATTTTTGTATCTGCCAATCATCGTCTTAATTGTTAACTCATTTAATGCCAACAAATTTGGTATGAAATGGGGTGGTTTCACCACGAAATGGTACGAAACCTTAGTAAATAACGACAGCCTAATGCAAGCTGCATGGCATTCATTGAACGTAGCGGTATTCTCAGCGACAGCAGCAACCATCATTGGTAGCTTAACGGCCGTTGCCCTATTCCGTTACTCGTTCAAAGGTAAAGGTGCGGTAAACGGCATGCTGTTTGTCGTGATGATGTCTCCCGATATTGTAATGGCGATTTCATTACTTGCTCTGTTCCTAGTATTAGGCGCACAGCTTGGCTTCTTTACACTATTGATTGCTCACATCACCTTTTGTCTACCATTCGTTGTGGTAACTGTATACAGCCGCTTAAATGGCTTTGATGTGAAAATGTTGGAAGCAGCAAAAGACCTTGGTGCAAGCGAGTGGGTTATCTTGAAACAGATCATCCTTCCTCTCGCTAAACCAGCGGTTGCCGCAGGTTGGTTATTGAGCTTTACCCTGTCTTTGGACGATGTGATCATCAGCTCGTTTGTAACGGGTCCAACATACGAAATCTTGCCATTGAAGATTTACTCCATGGTTAAGGTGGGCATTTCACCGGAAGTGAACGCCCTAGCAACGGTGATGTTGATTGTTTCTTTGGTCTTGGTAGTAATTTCTCAGTTGCTAGCAAGAGAAAAAGTGAAGTAGAATCCGCACCTGTTAACATCACGAAACAGAATGGTTACATGCCATTCTGTTTTTCTATCTATCGTCCAAAATTGGACAACGTTTGGTTTGGAGCTAACGTCAATGAAAAAATGGGCTACTCTATTAGCTGGTAGTGCATGTGCGCTTTCTCTGTTCTCTGGTACAGCGACAGCGGATGATAAAGAACTAGTATTTATGAACTGGGGTCCTTACATCAACAGTAATATCCTAGAGCAATTTACTAAAGAAACTGGCATCAAAGTGATCTACTCGACTTACGAGTCGAACGAAACTTTGTATGCAAAGCTAAAAACCCATAACCAAGGTTATGACCTAGTAGTACCTTCAACGTACTTCGTGGCGAAGATGCGTGACGAAGGCATGCTACAAAAGATCGATAAGACTAAGCTGAAAAACTTCGGCAACCTAGATAAAAACTACCTAGACAAGCCTTACGATCCAAGTAACGACTACTCTATCCCACACGTTGTTGCGATTACAGGCCTAGCGGTTAACGCAGATATGTACGATCCAAACGACTTCCAAAGCTGGGCTGACCTATGGAAGCCTGAGCTTGAAGGTCAAGTAATGTTGATGGACGACACTCGTGAAGTGTTCCATATCGCTCTGCGTAAACTTGGCTACTCAGGTAACTCAAAAGACCCTAAGCAAATCGATGAAGCGTACGCTGAGCTACAAAAGTTAATGCCTAACGTTTTAGTTTTCAACTCTGACAACCCTGGTGCACCATACATGTCTGGCGAAGTGGGCGTTGGTATGCTTTGGAACGGTAGCGCCGCAGCGGCACAAAGTGAAGGCCTAAACCTTAAACTCGTTTTTCCTAAAGAAGGCGGTATCGGCTGGGTTGATAACTTCGCTATCTCTTCTGGTGCGAAGAACGTAGAAGCCGCTCACAAGATGATCGACTTCCTACTGCGCCCAGAAATCGCAGAGCAAATCTCTCGTGATACTGGCTACCTAACGGCGGTGGAAGAATCGAATGCTAAGTTTAAAGACGTTGCCCCGCTGTTCCCTTCTCAAGAAGACCTTGACCGCGTTGAATGGCAAGATGCGGTTGGTGATCTAACCGTTAAATACGAAGATTACTTCCTAAAGCTGAAAGCGGGACAATAATCTAGCTTGTGTAACAAGTCATCAACCATAGGAAAATAGGCAGCAATACGCTGCCTATTTTTGTCTTAGGCTGATATAATCGCGCGTTGCTAGGTTTATTTGTCTTGGTATCATAGATTTATCGTCTCATAACAAGGAGACAGCGATATTCAAGCTAAATGAACATATTTGTGCTTACTGCGATTTGGCTCAACTTGATAACTCCAGCTAGTATTGACTTGTCCAATCGCGAAACAAAACGGAAAACAAATGAAAAGTAAATTCTACGCAAGCGCTCTATGTGCAGCGACGCTCATCGCTACCCCTGCAATGGCTGCTGATCAAGAACTGTATTTCTACAACTGGTCGGAATACATTCCAAACGAAGTTCTTGAAGACTTTACAAAAGAAACCGGAATCAAAGTTATTTACTCTACATACGAATCTAACGAGAGTATGTACGCAAAACTAAAAACTCAAGGTTCTGGTTACGACTTGGTAGTACCGTCTACCTATTTCGTCTCTAAAATGCGTAAAGAAGGCATGCTACAACAGATCGACAAAGAGAAATTATCTCATTTTGCCGATCTTGATACTAACTTCCTAAACAAACCGTTCGATCCGAACAACAACTACTCTATCCCATACATTTGGGGGGCGACCGGTATTGGTATCAATGCTGACATGCTAGACAAGTCATCGGTTTCTAAATGGGATGATTTCTGGGATAGCAAGTGGGAGGGTCAACTAATGCTGATGGATGATTCTCGCGAAGTATTCCACATTGCATTGACTAAGCTTGGTTACTCACCAAACACGA
Source organism: Vibrio sp. 2096 (assembly GCF_033339595.1). Taxonomy (NCBI): domain Bacteria; kingdom Pseudomonadati; phylum Pseudomonadota; class Gammaproteobacteria; order Vibrionales; family Vibrionaceae; genus Vibrio; species Vibrio sp. 2096. Next base: position 669,923 of record NZ_JAWOUX010000002.1, on the reverse strand, counting down.
CTAACCCAGAAGAAATCAAAGCCGCTTACGAAGAACTTAAAAAGCTAATGCCAAACGTATTAGTATTTAACTCAGACTTTCCTGCAAACCCTTACCTTGCGGGTGAAGTTTCACTAGGCATGCTTTGGAACGGTTCTGCATACATGGCTCGTCAAGAAGGCGCGAACATCGACATCATCTGGCCAGAAAAAGGCACTATCTTCTGGATGGACAGCTTAGCTATTCCAACTGGCGCGAAGAACGTTGACGCCGCTCATAAGATGATCGATTTCCTACTACGTCCTGAGAATGCAGCTAAAATCGCACTAGAGATTGGTTACCCTACTCCAGTTAAAACGGCACACGATCTGCTACCGAAAGAATTTGCTAATGATCCAAGCATCTTCCCACCACAAGAAGTGATGGACAGCGGTACTTGGCAAGATGAAGTTGGCGAAGCGAGCGTAATGTACGATGAGTACTTCCAAAAGCTAAAAGTGAACAACTAATTCGTTAGTTTTAAAGATATGAAAAAGCGGCTCATGAGCCGCTTTTTTGTTCTTAATGACAAGACAAAAACTCTTCCTGTTGAAGTTATTACGCTCTTTCTTTTCCTTCTAGAGCCAGTATCTCGTCAACTAATTTTGGAACCTCAACGCTTGCTTTTCCGTAGCGTTTTTCCTCAAATTCACTTTCTACCGCACTAGGTTCTAGGTTAATTTCAATGGTATGTGCGCCGTGCATTTTTGCATCATGAACAAAACCTGCTGCGGGATACACAACGCCAGAAGTCCCAATAGAAATAAACAAATCTGCTTCTTCTAATGACGCGTAGATATCACCCATTCGCAGTGGCATTTCACCAAACCAAACAATATGTGGTCGCATTTGTGAAGGGATCTGACAACAGTGACAAAGTTCGCCTGTCTTAATGTCCTCATTGTGCTCTACTACTTGGTTAGATTCACTACAGCGCGCCTTGAGCAACTCACCATGCATGTGAATCACATTCTGACTGCCACCTCTTTCGTGAAGGTTGTCTATATTTTGAGTGATGACCGTCACTTTACCTTCTAACTCAGCCTCTAGCCGACCTAATGCTTCATGCGCTGCATTAGGCTTTATCGCATTATCTTGAAGTTTCTTGCGGCGTTGGTTGTAAAAGTCTTGAACAAGGTCCGGATCGCGAGCAAACCCTTCAGGCGTTGCTACATCTTCGATACGGTGATTCTCCCATAGGCCATCTTGCGCACGAAATGTTTGAATACCAGATTCGGCCGAGATACCTGCACCAGTAAGTACTACAATATTTCTATAAGGGAAATTCATAACTCATCCTTGCTGTTTTTTCATTAGCTTAACACTGAAAGAATAGCAACAGTAGTAATATGGATTAGACCATAGTCGTAATGGTCACTATTAGAATTACAATTTAAGAGGAACAGCAATGAGACAAGTATCTCTAACGTTTACATTGCTTCTGACTTTGGCAGGCTGTCAACTTACCAATGTTGAAGGCGAAGTCGATGATGTAAAGGTAAGAGTCAGCACCAATGATGATGACCATCGAGGTAATGGTAATTTCTGTCCTCCGGGCCAAGCCAAGAAAGACAATTGCTAAAAGAGCGGCTTTATGCCGCTCCCATATTCGCCTCAATCCTCGTTGGTCGAAGATATTTTATGAATGGCTAGGTCAGCGCCATTGAATTCGTCTTCTTCTGAAAGCCTTAGTCCCATACTGGTATTAATCGCGCCGTAGACTGCAAGCGCCCCAAGCACTGCGATGGAAAGGCCCAAAAGCGTTCCTAGAAGCTGAACGATAATGCTCACGCCACCTAGCCCACCCAATGCGCTTTGACCAAAAATCCCAGCGGCAATACCACCCCAAGCGCCACATACACCGTGTAAAGGCCAGACACCTAGCACATCATCAATCTTGGTTTTGTTTTGTAGGTGGGTAAAAAGATAAACAAATAGCACGCCAGCAATCGCACCTGTCACTAAAGCACCGATAGGATGCATTAAGTCTGAGCCCGCACATACAGCAACCAAGCCAGCTAGTGGGCCGTTATGAATAAAGCCAGGGTCATCCTTACCAGCCAACAGTGACGCGACAATACCCCCGACCATTGCCATCAATGAGTTCATAGCCACCAAGCCACTTATGCCTGACACGGTTTGAGCTGACATGACGTTGAAGCCAAACCACCCCACACATAAGATCCAAGCTCCCAAAGCCAAAAACGGAATATTCGAAGGTGCAAAGTTGGTATGCTTTCCTGCTCGAACTCTGCCTTTTCTCATGCCCAAAAACACAACGGCAACCAACGCTATCCAGCCGCCAACACCATGCACAACAACTGAACCTGCAAAGTCGTGAAAGCCATAACCAAAGGTATTTTCAAACCAAGCTTGAACACCAAAATTTCCGTTCCAGATCATTCCCTCAAATAACGGGTATACGATGCCGACAGTGAAAAATGTTGCGATTAGAATCGGATAAAAACGAGCTCGTTCTGCGATACCACCAGAAACAATAGCAGGAATCGCTGCAGCGAAGGTCAGCAAGAAAAAGAACTTCACCAACTCGTAACCATTGCCTTGAGATAATGTCTCTGCATCAGCAAAGAAGGTGCCGCCATAAGCGACCCAGTATCCAATAAAAAAATACGCGATGGCGGATATACCGAAATCAGCCAATATTTTAACTAAAGCATTAACTTGGTTCTTTTGGCGCACGGTTCCTACTTCAAGGAAAGCAAAACCAGCGTGCATCAAAAAAACCATGATTGCACCAAGTAGTAAGAAAAGTGTGTCGGAACTTTGCGTGAGAGTTTGTACAGCGCCGTGTACCTGATTGGCAGTTACACTCATTATGATTGTCTCCGTTGATCTGTAGCGCACTTATCCTGTGCATCAAAGTTAGGCTCATCACCAATTTGGTGAACTTAATTTATAGAGCGTCTAACAGAGCAATTCTCATTCCACAATTTACATTTCTAACACTTACACTTTAATTTATTGTTTTGTATGAACTTTAATAAAACTACGCATTCTTGAAATGGTGCTTAACACGCTAATAAGTGCACCAATATGGTTTTAGTGCACCAACATAATGCGCACTATATGGTCCAACAAACAGCAAACTCTCTACCATAAACGTAAAAGCCACCCCATGAGAGGTGGCTCATATACGGAATTGCTAACTAAAGGGGTTTATCGAGTGATCTTCCCTGCTTTTACATCTTCTAACCAACGTCCTTCGACAAGATAGGGAGGAAGCCAACCAGTTTCAACAGATAGACGGTTGCCTTTGTCGTACCACATACATGCCATGCCAAGCAGAGGGAAATTAATGAACGTGCGGATCCCTACTCTATCTGGTCCCAATTCTCTAAGATGATATTTCTCTTGAAACTGTAGGTTTTTAACGAGCACTTCCTCAAAATCATAACCAATGTTAGTAGTGAGCGCTGCGAAGGTTTCTAGAATCCCCATCGCAATTTCCAACGCCCAGTTATCCCCTTGAGCTACCGCTGCGTCCATTGCTGCAACCAGCTTATCAGGGTAGTCCGATGTGCGGTTATGGAACGACTGAATTACGTCTACTAGCATATAAGACAGCTCACCCGCTTTGGTAGAGCTCTGTCTCATCAAAGAAATAGGAAAGTTTGCCAATACGTCCATGCTAGCTTTGTCACGAACGATGACAGAGGTAAAATACGCATCTAGCCACATTGAGGGGCAAATGAAACCTGTTTTTAAAATACCTTCGCCTTTCCAAGTTATTTCAGGATGATCAGGTACCTTAACCGTCAAAGAGCTTTCAGGTTTTTGAGCCAGTCGATGATAGCTAGCTTGCATTATCGAGGCTTCAAATAGACGCAGCGTTCCTATTCGGTCATTTAGTTCAGACACTGGAAATAAAGTATATAACCTAACTTGCTCCCAAACCCCGTCTGTTAGATATATCAAGTTTTCTCGCTTTATTGTGATACGATGTTTTCTTTTCTCTAAGTTTTTTTCTATTTGTTTTGTATAGTAATTAAGTTCCTCAGTATTCAACTCGTAGGCTGCTTTTCTATTTATCTTTTTCATACTAACTTTACTTCCCTTAACCTAATTCTTCGAGGCTAATATCAAACTCTTTTACATTCACTTTAGATACGCCATCTGAAGCATCAATTTCTGCTTGGGTATGTAAATACCTGACTGGAATATCATCTTGCACTGCTGATGTAATTTCGTCTGCAGCAGCTCTTTCTGTTGTACCAGCTTTTTGTTCAGACATTAATTTAACGATTTCCGCCGCATATTTGCTTGTCCCTTGTTGATATGCTTCATTGCCAATTTTACGGCTACCGAGCGAACTGCTGCCACCTTTAGCCTCAACAATTATAATTTCGCCTGGTGGTGGCTCTTCCACCTTGTAAACCATATCAAAGTCGCCCGGCTTCGAAATTGAGGTTCCAATATCTTTGGGATGAAGCAGCTTAGCATTAGGACGTTTACTCCGGACAAAGTCATCCGCGGCCAACTCACCTATTTTTGCAGACTGTTGGTTAATATTACCAATTTGAGCGTTATATCCCTCTTCGCCAGATCGAGCGTCCATTGCCTCTTGACGCTCTTTCAAGCATTCATCAATTTTTGCTTTGTTTCTTTCTGTTAGCTCATAATCACTCATATTGAGTTCTGAGTTTTCTTTATACTCTGCTTTATTCAGCACAAGATCTTCAGTGAAGATCGTGCAACCTTCCTCTCCACCAACTTTCTCTGAGTCAAAAACATGCGCATTTACAAACTCCTCAATCCCAACAACATACTGCACTTCGTGTCTGGTGCCATCTGAATGATTGATATGACGATAAAAAGTAATCTCGTTTCTCTCGCAATCAATATGGTCTAAATCGTATTCATATCGAATATGATTTTTACCTTTGGGTTTTCGGATTTTGACTTGCGATCGAACGCCATCTTCTCCGACGGATGACTCTTTTGCTGCTTCTAAAATCTGATCGCAAACCTCTTGGGGAACATCGCTTTGCGCCTGATACTCTGCCAACATTTGACCCAAGCGTTTTAGCCCTTCTTCACAAAGGAAACCTGTTGGATCAATCCACTGGATAGGGTTGACTGCATATTGGTAATGATTAATACCACCAGCAATAGATATCGGATCTTGTTGGATAAAACGTCCTAGTTTAGGATCGTAATACCGAGCGAGGTTGTAATGTAAGTTGGTTTCTTGATCGAAGTACTGTCCTTGAAAACGCAGTGGATTTGCTACATTTTCAATATGTACATGAGCAAAGCCGTTAGCATCGTAGCTGGCACTCCATACAACATTCCCTTCGCAATCGATCAGTCGCTCTGGTTTACCAACTTGATCGCACTGGTACCAATAAATAACGTCATTTTCTAGCAGTGCCACTGGCGTGTAAGTTTCGGGTTGATATAGGTACCAACGGAAAGCACCTGAAGAGCGTTCACCAATTAAACGTTCACCGTCCCACAGGAACTCCGTAACGCCTTTTTGTGTAATTTTTTTCGTTCTGCGCCCTAATGCATCATATTCATATTGACTGATACCATCGTCGGTGTGAACTTCAATGAGCTGATTTAACGCATCAAATACGCGAGTCTGAACGTGTCCTTGCCCCTCACGTTTTGTCTGGTTTCCTTGCGCGTCATATTTGAACCTGACACCATCGTGTACTTCAATACGATCAGCGAATACCTCTGAAGTTGGCAAAGTAGGATTGCCAAAACTATCGTATTCAAATTTAGTCACATCTCCGGAAGCATTGACTCGTTTAAGTTGCCCTAAGGCATCGTACTGATAGTGTGTTGCTCCTGCCGTATTATCAATGATTGATGAAATACGGTTTTGCGCATTGTAAACGTACTTTTTCTCTCTATCTGGCCAATGCTGTTCAACCAAACGACCAACACCATCATAAATGATGCGCTCATTAAAATATGCCGTTTCAATTTGGGAAACTCGTCCCATTTCATCGTAATGAAATTTGATTTGAGGTAAATCTAGGTTTCCAAACCGAATCGCTGAAAAACGCCCATATCGATCATAAGAGAAGTTCAGCTCCGTATTATCTGGCAGTACCTGAGATACGCGTTGGCCAACTCTGTTAAACTCCTGCGTTATCTCAAACTGGCCTTGAATGCGCTTTGTTAAATGCCCGAATGAAGAGTATTGGTATTGCAATGTGTGATGGCGATTGGATGCGAAAGTAAGTCGCCCACCAAGCGTATAATTGAAGTGGTTCTCTACAATACTGCTACCATTTCCTGCTTTGACGTGCTTGAGATAACCCGCAGCGTCATAGCGATACAGCACCGTCCTATCGGCGACTTGCTTACGATGGATTCGCCCCATATGATCATAATCAAATTGGCTTTGTAGATTATCAAACCCGACAGTTCCTGACAGCTGGCCTTCATCGTCATACAGGAATTCGAACTCTAAGCCGTCACTCCGAACTAATTTAGTCAGGTTACGTTGTTGATCGTATTCGTAAGAAATATGGCTGCCATCGGGAAAGATGACTGCTTCTTGTTGCGCGAGTGCTCCCCATTGATACGAGGTAATGCCTGCTGGCGTTCGAATCTGAGCAACACGGCTGTGCTCATCGTAAGAATATTCTTCGCTATAACCGACTTTGTCTTCGTCGTTAAAATAACGAACTGATGTACGCCTGCCAAATTGATCATAAGCGAGTTGAGCAATACACCCATCGGGATAAGCAACGCCATTCACTAAATCTTCTTCATTGTAGCTATAACGAAGTAATGTACCGTCTATTTCATTCGCGATAAGTCTTTGTTGTTCATCCCACCACCACTGACTTTTCTTACCATCTTCAGACTCTTTTTTGACGACTTGACCGTGTTTATCGTAATCATATTCCGTGACACAGCCGAACTGATCGGTATCCCAAACTCTTTGACCGAGGCTATTGTAGTAAGCCTTCTCGATATCCCCGTCAGGTGAAACCGTTTTAACTAACTTACCTAAGCCGTCATAACCATATTGAATTTCTTTGCCAGAGGAATGAAACTTAGAAACTAATTGACCATGCTGATTATATTGATAATTGACCGTTGACTGATCAGGATAGATAGCTTGCGCTTTTCGCCCTAATTCATCATATTGCCATCGCCAAGTTCTACCTGTGGGGCTTATTTTCTCGAGTAAGTTACCCTGCTCGTCATGCAAGAAAGACCATTGATGATCTAACGAGTCAGAATAAGAAGAGTGATTTCCTTGATAATGGAAGCGATAGTCATAAATTCCTGCGTCCCCAACGTTTCTGATGCATTTCGCTTTTGCACCTTCGCCATCCCATTCAAAATAATGAGTAAAGCCAGTTGGTCGTACACGTTTAACAATTAAATGCCCGCGGTATTGATACTGTTCCTTTAAGCCTAAATGATTAGTTGCACTGACCAAATCATCGTGCTCATCATAGGTATAAGTTGTCAGAACTTTTTGGGACTTTGCATTTAGCAGTTCTACAAGGCGTCCTTGCTTATCATATTGACATTCAAGAACCGGACGCTTGTTGTATGCAATCTCGATCAATCGATGGTTTCGAGAATACTGCAGTTGAAACGTTGAAAACGTGCCATTTCTGACTTGTTTAACAACCCAACGATCATCTTTCTGTTCAAATCGATATTGATGCCCACTAGCGAGCGTCACGATCCGAGTTGCTGAATTTAGGAAATAACAGCTCGCACCAGCGTATATCTGGTAACTTGTTGCTCCAATATCTACTGGCTCAAATTCTGTGATATCGGCCTTATCGTCAACAAACTCCCAAGCGATAACATTGTCTTTCTCGTCCGTCTTTTCGCGTAATTCAAACTGAAATGCATGTCGCCAACCAAAGCCCATTCCATGATTTACATCCGACTGCGAAGAGCGGTAAGTACGCTGCCAAGTAGTACCTTGTTGTAGCTCGATATCATAGAGTTCGAGAATTTCTTCACCCGTCACAAGTGATACAGGATCACCGGCTTTCTCATGTTTTTCGCTGCTTTGTTGCTGAGGCTTGGCGGATGCGGCACTTCTGCCACTCTTTTTATTCGACTTCCCCTTTCCCTTCGATGGTTTTGCATTGACGGTATTTTGAGTCGGTGGAGGCGTAACCGCTGACGAGAGTGCGTAGTTTTCGCCGGTAGGTACAATTCGAGCGACATGCAAATCACCGTTCACCAAAGCATTGGCAAACGTTGAATTATAGTGTTGGGAAGTAAGCTCACCGTCAGGTATGTTTGGCTTGAATTGACCAATCGTATAGAACAAGTCCTCGACAGAGCGAAGGTCAAGCTCACCAAAGCTCTCAAGAAACTCTATTGCCTCTTGTTTGGTCACGAATGTTTTAGGTTCGCCGCTAGTAAGTAACTGACCAGAGAAGTGATAACTTTCGCCAAAGCGATTCGTGATAGGAATGACGAATTGAGGGATCATAGCCGTAACGTGTTTGTCCTTTTCTTACCTTGCCGCATCATTTAATGCTCGTTTCGCTCTTTTTATTTGTGAGAGCAAGATGCCTTAATCAAACATCCTCCGATAGAGATTCCTCTGTATGCGTAGACTGAATGTATTGATGGCAATTTTCACGTATGCAACTCTTTGAATTTCTGAGCGCAGCGTACTTTAACGGGACGATGAATCCTGAGTAAATGAACAATAGCGTGAGTGAGACTAATGTCTCATCGTGACGCGATTTTTTTACATGTTTCTTACTTAACTATGATTTTCTGCCCAGTTACGTAAATTCACTCAATAAGTTGCATCAAGTATCACCACTGCGACTCAACGCTTCATATTTGAGACAAAACAGCAACAAAAAAACCGCCTATTACGGCGGTTTTGCTTAAAGAATACTGATTAAAGGTTTGGACCTGTCGATGGTCTGTGTGGTTGGTTATTGAGCAGTTGCTGCATCCCTTGAAACATTCGCATAAACCACACCAAGATGGCTAATGCAGCAAACACCATCCCTACCCAAGGAATAAAGTAAGCGATGGTTTCAAGCAAAGTACTATGCAACCAATAATCACTCACGCCAACGAGTACACCGTTAGAAGTCGCGACGGTGACGATCAACACAACAAAAAACGTCAGGTAGAGAAAGAAGGTGCGAATTAAACCGTAGTAATGAGAAATCACTACGTCGCTGTCTTCTCCCTTATCTAATCGGTAACCCGCATAGATAATTGCGATAACGCCTGAGATCAGAAACGTAAACGGGGTCAGACAGCTCAGGATGTACGCAACCCAAATCCCGTTATGAGGTTTGTTCATTCGCTTTCGCTCCTTTTACTTCCGTTTGTGCCGTATCTGTTTCACCCATCGCTTCTTTGGACTTCACTTCCTCATACCAAAGATCGTGATGCTCTTTCGCCCATGTTTCATCAACTTCACCTGTCACCATGCCTTCTAGCGCACCTTCCATACCGAATAGACCAATATAGATGTGGAAGATAAAGCCACAGATTAGAATCAGCGCCGAAATCGCATGAACTAAGTTAGAAAGCTCCATGTCACGGCGAGTTTGGCCAAAGATAGGAAAGTCCAGAACTAAGCCACTCACTGCCGCGATAGCACCAAAGAAGATTAACAACCAATAAATTGCCTTCTCACCACCGTTTGAGAAACCAGCTGACGGATGTGTGCCTTTGTGTTTACCAACCATGCCGCCCATTTTCATAAACCAACGAACATCTGTCATGTTTGGAATCGACTTGCGCCACCATTTAAAGAGCACGAGCATCAGTAAAATGAAGAACAATGGTCCCATGTAATTGTGGTACTGCTTCGCCAACATGACGATAAAGCCCCAGAACTCAGTAGGAACGTACGGTTTTAAGAAGTGCTTACCGTAAACCAGCATCAAACCACTGAATGCCAGCGTTAAGAATGTAAACGCCATACTCCAGTGAAGCGCGCGGTCTAAACGAGACCAACGCTTCATTTTTTTACCAGTACGCGGCTTGCTAAGCATCAAAGGACCAACGAATACGTAAGCCATGATTACCATTGCAATACTGCCGAAAATCGCGACAGCACCAGCAGGAGACATCCATTTTTCTTTTAGAATGTACCAAGTCTCACCAGGTTTACTGATCAATACGCCATGTTCTGGCGATTGAGACGTGGTGTAGCCTTCTTGCCCCTCTCTGACTTCGCGCCAATAGTCTGCCCCGGCGAGTTGCGTGATCTCCTGTTGAATAACTTTAGAAGATTGTCCCTCTGCTGAAGCAGGCATTGCAAAAGTCAGCAGCAATGCCGTCATCATTGACAACATTGCTAGAGATGCACGTTTAAGCGTGTTTAACATGTGCCTCTCCTTACTTAGCTTTTCGTCGCATCGTAAGAAAGATCGTTTCCGTCTGTCCAACCTGCGTTTTTCGCGCCGCGTTCTACCACACGTTGACGGAAAATGTCAGAGACTTTCTCTGCGTCACCCGCAAGCAGCGCTTTGGTTGAACAAAGCGATGCACACATCGGTAACTTGCCTTCTGCGATACGGTTCGCACCGTACTTTTGGCGTTCTTCCTCAGAGCCAGGCTCTGTTTCTGGGCCGCCCGCGCAGAAAGTACATTTATCCATTTTGCCACGTTCACCAAACGCTTCTTGTTTAGGAAATTGAGGTGCGCCAAACGGACAAGCAAACAAACAGTAACCACAACCGATACACAGATCTTTATTGTGAAGAACGATGCCGTCTTCGGTATGTTCGAAACAGTCTGCTGGACAAACTGCCATACAAGGTGCATCGGTACAGTGCATACAAGCAACAGAGATAGAGTTTTCACCAGCTTCACCGTCGTTTAGTGTTACCACGCGACGACGTTGAATGCCCCATTCAAGCGCATCGTCGTTTTCGTTCTTACATGCAGTAACACAGCCGTTACACTCGATACAGCGCTTGGTGTCACATAGAAATTTCATTCGTGCCATTGTCAGACTCCTTACGCTTTACGAATGTTACATAGAGTTACTTTGGTTTCCTGCATCAAGGTAACCGGGTCGTAACCGTAAGTGGTTGCCGTGTTAGCCGATTCGCCAACAACGTAAGGCTGTGTACCTTCTGGGTATTTAGGACGTAGGTCTTCACCTTCGAACTTACCGCCAAAGTGGAACGGAATGAACGCCAAACCAGGTTTCACACGACGTGTTACCATCGCTTTCACCTTGATTCGTCCCTTCTCTGCACCTTCAACCCAAACATCATCACCATCTCTGAAGCCAAGATCGTTCGCGTCTTTCGGGTTCACTTCAACAAACATTTCTTGTTGAAGCTCGGCAAGCCAAGGGTTTGAACGCGTCTCTTCACCACCACCTTCGTATTCAACCAGACGGCCAGAAGTCAGAACGATTGGGTACTCGCCCGATTTGTCTTGTTCTTGAATGGATTTATACAACGTAGGTACACGGAAGATGGCATCTTTGTCTTCCCAAGTCGGGTAATCCGTTACAAGGTCACGACGTGGTGTGTAAAGTGGTTCACGATGCAGTGGCACACGGTCTGGGAACGTCCAAACAATCGCACGCGCTTTCGCGTTACCAAATGGAATACAACCGTGCTTTATCGCGACACGCTGAATACCGCCAGAAAGGTCAGTCTTCCAGTTTTTACCCTCTGCTGCCACTTTCTCTTCAGCAGTTAGATCGTCCCACCAACCAAGTTGTTTCAATAACTTGTCAGTGAACTCTGGGTAACCGTCTTTGATCTCACAGCCTTTCGAGTAACTGTCTTCAGCAAGTAGGCTCTTGCCTTCAAATTCCACACCAAAGCGCGTACGGAAGTTACCGCCACCTTCTGCAACCGTCTTAGACGTATCGTACAGAATGTGCGTGCCTGGGTGTTTCATTTCTGGTGTACCCCAACATGGCCAAGGTAGACCGTAGGTTTCACCGTTGACAGGGCCACCTTCCGCTTCCAATGTGGTTTTGTGGAACGTATGCCAGTTTTGTTGGTGCGCTTTCAAACGCTCTGGGCTTTGGCCTGTGTAACCAATCGTCCACATGCCTTTGTTGAATTCACGCGTTAGGTCTTCAATCACCGGCTGGTTGTTTTCAACACGGATGTTTTTGAACAGAAGATCGGAATAGCCCAGTTTCTTCGAAAGCAGGTACATGATTTCGTGGTCTGGTTTTGATTCAAACAAAGGTTCAATCACCTGATCACGCCATTGTAGAGAGCGGTTAGATGCGGTAACGCTGCCGTGTGTTTCAAACTGTGTTGTTGCAGGAAGCAGGTAAACGCCGTCGGTACGGTCGTTCATTACCGCAGCAACCGTTGGGTATGGGTCCACAATCACCATCATGTCCAACTTCTGCATCGCTTTTTTCATCTCAACACCACGTGTTTGAGAGTTCACTGCGTGTCCCCAGTAGAACATTGCACGGATGTTTTCGCGTTGACGAATGTTGTCTTTGTTTTCCAGTACACCATCAACCCAACGAGATACAGGAATACCTGCACTGTGCATTGGTTTCTGACCGCTATAAGCGTTGTCATCGAAACGACCTTTGATCCATTCGTAATCGATTTCCCACACTTTTGACCAATGACGCCAAGCGCCTTCAGAAAGGCCGTAGTAGCCCGGTAGCGTGTCAGAGAGCACGCCAAGGTCGGTTGCGCCTTGTACGTTATCGTGACCACGGAAGATGTTTGCACCGCCGCCTGATTTACCAATGTTTCCAAGCGCTAGCTCAAGCACACAGTAAGCACGTGTGTTGTTGTTACCAGTAGTATGCTGAGTACCACCCATACACCAAACAATACAGCCCGGGCGATTTTCAGAAAGCAGTTTTGCTGTTTGGTAAACGTCTTCTTCGCTTACGCCTGTTACGCGCTCAACTTCTGCTGGCGTCCATTTCGCCACTTCAGCACGGATCTCATCCATACCGAATACACGTTGACGGATGAACTCTTTATCTTCCCATTGGTTTTCGAAGATGTGCCACAACACACCCCAAATGAATGCTACGTCAGAACCAGGACGAAGTGAGACATAGTGATCCGATTTTGCTGCCGTACGTGTACGACGAGGATCCGCTACGACGATCTTACAGTTGTTCTTCTCTTTTGCGATCAGAATGTGCTGCATCGCTACTGGGTGTGCTTCAGCTGGGTTTGAACCAATGAATAGCATCGACTTACAGTTGTGCATGTCATTGAAAGAGTTGGTCATCGCACCGTAACCCCAAGTATTCGCTACACCCGCCACGGTTGTTGAGTGACAAATACGCGCTTGGTGGTCAACGTTGTTCGTACCCCAAAGTGATGCCATTTTTCGGAACAAATACGCTTGTTCGTTGCTGTGCTTTGCGCTTCCCAAGAAGTAAACCGAATCAGGGCCGGACTCTTTACGGATGTCCATCACCTTGTTACCGATTTCTTCGATCGCTTGATCCCAAGAAAGCTTTTTCCACTTACCGTTTTCAAGCTTCATTGGGTATTTAAGACGGCGCTCACCGTGGCCATGTTCACGCAGTGCTGCACCTTTTGCACAGTGACCACCGGCGTTAAATGGGTGGTCGAATGCAGGCTCTTGACCCGTCCAAACACCATTTTGAACTTCTGCGTAAATACCACAACCCACTGAACAGTGAGAACAGATAGTACGTTTTACTTCTGTTTTCGCTTCTGGATCGACTGATTTTGCTTGCGCTTTTTTCATCATTCCCGGTGCGAATAGACTAGCACCAACCACTGCGCCACCAGCGGCAAGCGAAGTGTTTTTCATGAATGCACGACGAGATACGCCAAGCTGGTTCGTTTCTTTGCTCACACTGTCGGAGCGTTTGACAAGTTTCATCCGTTATCTCCTAAAGTGTGTCGTAGTAATCGCGAATGTGTTGAGTTTCACGATACCCTTTCTTCTTCACGTCGTTTTCAGAAGGCTCAACCGTTTCTGAAGCAACGGCCACTTTCGTGGTTCCCGCAACAACAGCACCGGCAACGGCAGCGGTTGTGAAGCCTTTTAGGAGATCCCTACGGCTTGTGTTTATTTCTTTATTATCTTTCATCATTGCTTCCTTACCTTACGGTAGATCTTTGGAGACTCATGCCTCTCTATCGATATGACCAAGTACTGCTCGATTACTCGTAATCAGTGACGTTTTTCACATCAATTTTTAATTTGTTCTTACTGCTTTTGGTGTTCACGCTAAAGCGGACTTGCTCTAACGTTAAAAATGCATCGCAAAGCTGTGCAGCTGGCTTGTAGAAGTTCACGCTTTCGGCGCTCTCTAGTTGGCGCGTAAAAGATTGGAACCAAGGAGCAATGTGTTTGTTAAACACCGCTTGTTGAAGTTCTTCCTCTTCACCTGTCAGCATTGCCATCACTTCGCACAGTGCAGAAATATGGTCTTCAGGCTCTTTCACGTTCTCTTCTCGTTCGATGCCTAAAAGATCCAAATCGCGACGAATTTCCGCTAACGGTTTTTCCATCATCGAGCCAGTGCGATGCCAAGATCCGAATGGCACAACTTCACCACGTCCAATGCCAATAAACAGATCTTGATATTCTTCTTCTAACGCTTCTCGCTGCGCTTCGTTCGCGGCTTGTTGCAGTGCGAGCCAAGCTTTTTGCATCGCGCTCTCAGACGGTTCAATTTCTAGCGATTTCAGGAACGCCAGCATTTCATCACTAGGCGCACTACGAAAAAGTGCAGATAGAACGAGATAAATGTCTGTTCTCAGTGTTTGTTCTTGTTGTGTGTCCACTGCGAGCTCCTAGTATTTTAATTGTTTCATTGGGTCTTCTGCCATCGACTCAAACATGTCGATCACACGGCAGTCTTCACACATCGCGATACGATTGATCGCCGCTTCATCAGAGAAATGAGAGTGACCGCGTAACTTATTTTGTAGCATGTCGATCATCGATTGCGGAGCAAAGGGCTTGTGACAACGAATGCACTCGGCTGCCTTTTCTTCATGAATCACAACCGCTTTCTGGCGTTCTTCTTTCACCCAGTTCATACGAGGAGTAAGCGTCAGCACTTTCTCTGGACACGCTTTCTCGCACAGCCCACATTGAATGCAGTCTTGCTCGACGAATTTAAGCGACGGAGATCGACCGTCCGTATGCAATGCACGTGTTGGACACACCGCCACACAGCTCATACACAACGTACAACCTTTACTTTCACAAGAGACTGTGCCGTAAGGTGCGTTCGCTGGAAGTTCAACAATGTTCTCAACTGGAATACGTGATGCGGACAACGCATCCAACGCCGTAAATAGACGCTGACGTTTGTTGCCTTGCAAGTCTCCTAATGCCAAATCAAAAGACTCGGTACAAAGTGTCGGAGCACCTTCACGTAGTGACTCTAGATACAGAATGTCGATGGTTTCTTTGGCGATACCAAGCTGACCGAGCAGCTCTTGAGCAATACCTACTTCGCTATTAAGCACACGAATAATGGTTTGAGGCATAAAACGTGAAGCCGCAAACAGCACCTGAGTAGCACCATTCACAAGCGCGGCGAACCAAGTATCAATACCAACCGAAGGCAGTTCTTCCACCACAATTGGAATCACATTATCTGGCAGTGCTTTTAGTGCCATCACGTTGTAGCTCTCGTGGCGAGAACTGCAAATCAATACGATAGGATCTAAACCACCCGCTTGCTCATAGTTGGCGAGCGTACGTTCAATAAACTTTTGCGTATCTTCAGGGTTTGGCAGTGCGTAATGAATCGCTTCTGTCGGACACGCTGTAGCACAAGTACCCACGCCTTGACATAGGTATGGGTTGATCTCGATGCGATGGCCCGTTTTGTCGCTGCCTTCACTCGATAGTGCCCCTGCCGGACAAGCATCCACACACCGTTCGCAACCTTTTACGCCACGAGAGCTGTGTGCACATAAATCGGTATCTAAACGGAAAAATTTCGGTTTATCGAACGTCCCCATTAAGGTTGGAATCTCTTCCAACGCTTCAGCCAGTTTCGGATAGCCACGACCTACTGGGTAGTAGCCCGGTACTGGGACTTCTTCCGACATGCAGCTGTTAAGGCAAAGATCGAGTACGATATCGAAACAATCGCTATTGATCGCGACCTTGGCAAGATTGTTGGTCGAACCATGATTTTCAATCAGAACTTCAAACGTACCTAAGAACCCTGAAACCTGAACCGAATTGGCGTAATAAAGCTCGGGATTTGTGCCCTTTTCGCCATCGGTAGAAAGCAGCGTTAGGCTGTTCATTTGCGACAATTGCGCTGCCGCACTTTCGATGATTGCTGTTGGGCCCACAATCAAAGTATTACCGCCGCTTTCATAGCTTACGGTTGGTGGAATAAGATTGGTCAACTCTACGGTATTTTCGAAAGCGTACAGCCTCGCTTTACCGTTATTGGAAGTTGCTTGTTCTAATAATTGTTTCAGCATTGCTCAATTCCATTTATGAACATGGATAGTCTTTTCCATCTCTTAGTGTAGTTAGCGCCGGAGATTCTGCTGATTAACTTATCAATGAGCATTCTTATTCCGCCATCTATAGGCGATGAATACTACGCAGTGCGTCCGTACTAACTTCAACCAGATTGGTATTGAGCAACAGATAGCAAGCGTCATGCCAATAAAATATCAACTAAAAATCAATAGGTTATCAATTTTACTGGCAAATAGTAGGGATAAAAAAACCGGTTGAGACATTTTGTCTCAGCCGGCTCATTGAGTGTTTAGTCAAAATGTACCTATTCTTTGTGTGGTATATTTTGTCTCACCTCGTTAGGCTGTGATTCTTCAGCAAAAGTATCACCTTCGCCAGGAACTGTATTTATATACAGTTTATTTTCATCTTGAGTAATTTGGCCACTTTTGTCGGTGTTTGACTCTGCGTCTTCAACTACCTTAGATGCGATATCGTTAGCGTTAAGCTCAGACCCTTGCGCAGTTTCAGCGTCTGGTTCGTCTTCCACTTTGTCTTTAACCCAATCACGCAGCGTCTCAGCGACGTCTTGAGAAAGTGACTTTAAGTTACTGTAATCATCATCGTAATCGTCTAGGCCGTCACGCACGTTAAATTCTTCGGACAAGAACATTTTGCGCAGCGCGGCTTTCTTAACGCTTTCTGAAGCTTCAGAAACCAGCAGTTGCGCCACAGACATTTCTTCGGTTTTTTCAGTCTCTACACTCGCGGTAATGTCTGGAGCCTGACTATCCTCATCGATGTTCAAAGCATCTGAGCTTTCGTCAGCGTTTGAAAGCGCTGTGACATTATCTTCGGATTGCTCCGTCTCTGCTATCGGCGTAATCTCTTCATCATGTTGGGAAGATTCTTCTAGTTTACGTTTCGACCAACGGCTTAAAAAACTAGTTGCCATTTGCTCTGCCTGCTCCTTTGCGTTTCTTGCGTCTTACTTCTAACAACTCACCGTGACGACCAATAAAGGCTTCCATCCAAGCCTGAACGGCTAACGGCATATCGTTAGATAGTACAAGGTTATCACCATCCATATATTGCGCCGCAACAGATTGTGAGGCCGTCAGTAGCTGTATCGCTGGTTTTTCACCAGACTCGACGTTATCCATCACTAAAAAGAGTTTAGGTTGCTGAGAGCTTAAGTTAAAACGGTAGTCTGTACGCTCGTCTTTATGTAATTGCAACAGACAAACATCTGGAGTCTCTTCCGTCGGATTCAGCGCAAATCCTGTCAACTGCCATTGGGTTGTCACCCAAATCCCTGTACTGATCTCATGCTCAACAAGCTCTACGCCGATTGGCCATGTATCCTCAGTCTTTTCGTAATTTTTTTCGAAATCTTTCTTATCCGACATAACTCACCCAGTCTTTCTATTTTTGGTCTGAAAACACACAGGACATTTTGCCCCCGTTTTCGACCATTTTTATTGTCTTCGAAGCAATAAACGCGCCAAGCTGATATAACTTAGTCTATATACTCCCTCAGGCTATAAGTACCAAACTAGACGAAACTCAAATGTATTGATGTGTCATTACTGCGAACTCGCAGTTTTAATGCATTGTTGACATAAAACCTCGCAATTTCTGTGGGAACCGCTATTTTGGAATGAGATTTGCTAGCCACTTAAAAAGCTAAAATGCGTAGCAACCTAACGCTCTTAATCACTAGGACACGACTGTGCTGAAACCAAACATTATTAAAACCAGTGAAAATCCCCTGCAAACCATTGAAGTCGATGTGTACGACGAGTACGGCGAAAAACTGACAAAGCAAATCGCGTGCGAGCGTCCTCTTACGGTCATGCTGAACTGGAAAGAAGTGGTCACGCTCATGACGCTAGGTTCGCGTCCAGAAGCACTAGTACTGGGTTATTTAAAAAACCAAAGCTTCCTGTCCGATCCAGCCGCGATTGAATCCGTTATTATTGACTGGGAAACGCATTCCGCAGCGGTGATTACTAAAGAAAACACTGAACACTTAGAAGGCGCCCTGAAAAAGAAAACCGTCACCTCAGGTTGTGGCCAAGGCACTATGTATGGCAACGTGATGAAGCAGCTTGAAAATTATCAAGTGCCTCAAGTTTCTCTTAAGCAGTCAGAGATTTATTCTGCGCTGGAAGCGTTAACTCATTACAACGACACCTACAAAAAAGCGGGCGCAGTACACGGCTGTGCGGTTTGCAAAGGTAATGAAGTGTTGTCATTTGTGGAAGATGTCGGCCGTCACAACGCAGTGGATACACTTGCAGGTGAGATGTGGCTCAAAGAAGAAACAGGTGAAGATAAAATTTTCTACACAACTGGTCGCCTTACATCAGAGATGGTGATTAAAGTGGCTCAAATGGGCATTCCTGTTCTGCTTTCTCGCTCTGGCGTTACTCAAATGGGGTTAGATCTAGCGAAGCAATTTGGTATTACGACCATTGCGCGTGCGAAAGGTTTGCGCTTCCAAGTTTTTACAGGAGCCGACAAGGTTGAATTTGATGTAAAAGGCAACCAATAACACCTTTTCAGTGTAAACTAAAACCAATAATGCGGATTCACAGAGGATGTGGACTATGAATAATGACCAATTGTGGAATTTTCTGCTTACGCCCAGCGGTATCATGCTTTCTATGATTATTACCTTTGGCGTAGTCGGGCTCTATGCGTATATAACCGGTCAGTTTAAGGATTAAGGCCAAATATCAAAAAAGCCTCGCTAAATAGCGAGGCTTTTGCTTTTTAAACGCTTTGCGAGTAATTACGCGTCAACACCACGAGATTTTAGGAACTCAGAGTAAGTGCCTTTAAAGTCTGTGATTTTACCATCGCGGATTTCGATAATACGCGTTGCTAGTGAGTCTACGAATACACGGTCGTGAGATACGAAGAACAACGTGCCTTTGTATTGCTCAAGCGCAGTGTTCAAAGATTCGATCGATTCCATATCCATGTGGTTGGTTGGTTCGTCCATTAGCAACATGTTTGGCTTGTGCATCATCAGCTTGCCAAGCAGCATACGACCTTGTTCACCACCAGACAGTACTTTTACTGACTTCTTAATGTCGTCTTGGCCAAACAGCATACGACCTAGGAAACCACGAACGACTTGCTCGTCATCACCTTCTTGACGCCATTGACCCATCCAATCCGTTAGGTTCATGTCTTCTGCAAAGTCATGCGCGTGGTCTTGCGAGTAGTAACCGATGTTTGAGTTTTCAGACCATTTGTACTCACCCGCACGCGGTTCAAGCACACCAGCAAGCGTGTTTAGAAGTGTTGTTTTACCCACACCGTTCTCACCGATGATCGCAACGCGCTCACCCACTTCAAAAATTGCATTGAAGTCTGAGAACAAGTCCTCTTCGAATCCTTGGCTTAGGTTTTCAACAATCAGAGCGTTACGGAACAGCTCTTTCGACTGTTCGAAACGAATGAATGGGTTTTGACGGCTAGACGCTTTAACTTCATCCAGTTTGATCTTGTCGATTTGCTTAGCACGAGATGTCGCTTGTTTTGCTTTCGATGCGTTTGCAGAGAAACGAGCAACGAACGTTTGTAGCTCAGCGATTTGTGCTTTCTTCTTCGCGTTGTCGTTTAGTAGACGTTCGCGAGCTTGAGAAGCCGCAGTCATGTACTCATCGTAGTTACCTGGGTAAACACGTAGCTCACCGTAATCCAAATCAGCCATGTGCGTACATACTGAGTTTAGGAAGTGACGGTCGTGCGAGATGATGATCATTGTGCAGTTACGTGCGTTTAGCGTGTCTTCCAACCAACGGATAGTGTCCATGTCCAAGTTGTTGGTAGGTTCGTCAAGAAGCATCACATCTGGGTCTGCGAATAGAACCTGCGCTAGAAGCACACGAAGTTTCCAACCTGGTGCTACTTCACTCATTAGACCGAAGTGTTGCTCCATTGGGATACCTACAGCAAGAAGAAGCTCGCCCGCTTTGGCTTCTGCCATGTAGCCGTCCATTTCAGCAAACTGAACTTCTAAGTCAGCCACTTTCATGCCGTCTTCTTCGCTCATCTCAGCAAGTGAGTAGATGCGGTCACGCTCTTTCTTCACTTCCCATAGCTCTTTATGACCCATGATAACGGTATCGATTACCGTAAATTCTTCGTAAGCGAACTGGTCCTGGTTCAGTTTTGCAACGCGCTCGTTTGGATCGTAGCTTACGTTACCACTGGTTTGCTCAAGCTCGCCGCTGAGGATCTTCATAAAGGTTGATTTACCACAACCGTTAGCTCCAATTAAGCCATAGCGATTGCCTTCGCCGAACTTAACTGAAATGTTTTCGAATAGCGGCTTAGCGCCGAATTGTTGAGTAATATTCGCTGTGGAGATCAAAACCTTTACCTTAGCAATTGGGGTGTATTTAGAAAAACCGGGCAACGGTACTTGTTCATGCTACATACTGCAAGTGTTGTTTTTATTAATTCACTCCAAGTGAAATCATTGTAAGGTTTCTAAGAAGCAAAAGCGTAAACATAAATGCGTCATTAAATACAAAAAAGAGCCACTATCGTCAGTGGCTCTTTTTCCATTAATACTTCAAAAAAGTGACTAAGCGATGTTCGTCACCTCTAGGATCAGTTCGGCTTTTTTAGGTAAATAAATACTGAATTTACTGCCTTTTCCCCATTCAGACTCTGCTTTTAACTCACCACCCGTTTGGCTGAGAATACTTTGGGAGACCGATAGCCCTAACCCTGTGCCTTCTCGTTTAGTTGTGTAAAATGGCGAGAAGATTCGACTCAAGTTTTCTGGTTTAATACCGCAGCCCTCATCGATAACATGAATCGCGGCTCCTTTCACTTCGCCCTCTTCAATCCAGTCTTCACTGACTACTGTTAAAGTTCCTTTACCGCTCATTGCGTGAATGGCGTTCATTTGCAAATTAACTAAGATTTGTAGCAAGTGGTGACGGTTTATCTCAACGGACGTATGCGCTTGTAGGTCAGTCACAAACTCAACGTCGCGTTTCTTGGTGCCAGTTTTAACCAAGGTGATGCTTTCATCAATGATAGGATTGACATGTTGCCAAGTGATTTCATCTTGAACACCGCCTTGGCGACTGTATTGCAATAAACTGCGCGTGATATTGCGGATACGATCAATTTGCGCGTGAATCGCATCAATCTCCTCTTGTACTCGACTTGCATCGTCACCCAATTCAAAATGGATCAATTCTACGTTGCCAAGAATCACGGCGGTTGGGTTATTAATTTCGTGAGCAATCCCCGCGGTGAGTTCTCCCAATGCTGCCAGTTTTTCATGAACAACGAGTTTGTCGCGAGTTTGGTTAAGCAATTGAATATGCAGCTCAAGATCTTGGGTTTTTTCTCTCAGGCTTGCCGTACGCTCTTGAACTTTGCATTCAAGTTGAGCTGCGGAGTTTTTCAATTCAATTTTGCGCTCTTCTAGCGCGTCTAACATATCATCAAACTGTCTGGCTAACTGCGCAAGTTCATGATCGGCATCTAATCCTAACGGGCCAATCCGTTTTTCTTTACCTTGTTGGACCTGCTTCACCACTTTATGAATGCGTTCGATCGGTCGAAACAGATCATAAGAACCGCGATATACCATCACGCCGGAAACCAGCAATAACATAACCGTAATCAAGCTGATTTCGGCAATGTTCGTCATGTAGGCTTTAACGAATGGCCACATGAGGTAACCCGTATAAAGCATACCAATAACATTGTCGTATTGGTCTTTGATTGGTTGATACGCCGTAATATACCAAGCGTCATACACATAAGCGCGATCAACCCACTGTTCACCCTTCGAAAGTACTTGGTTATACACTTCTGCACTCACGCGAGTGCCTATGGCGCGCCCTAGCCTATGATCGCTGTCTAAAGGAACGTTGGTGCTCACACGCAAATCATCGAGAAATACCGTCAACGTACCCACAGGGCGAAGGCGGTCATTATCACTTAAGTAAATGAGATCGCGGATTTGATCCACCAACACTGTACTGTTGTTAAGGAGCAAACCACCATCAAGAAAGCCGATCAAATCGTTCGCTTGGCTGTATACCGGAATCACGGTTCGACTGACTAACCCACGCGCCTCCCTGTCACCATCAGCAAGAATAGGCACTTCTGCTCGTTTGGCGAGTTCAGGATCGAGGCGTTCGAGTTCTTCTTTATTGAGTACATCAAAAAACGATTCGCGCTTGGTGAGATCCATAAAGCGGAATTTGTTTTCCATGGAATTAACGCGTTGGAAAGAGAGAAAATCTAAAGCATATCTTTTCTTCTGCTCTGTGACCCACTTTTGCAGGTCACCTTGTGGCGTTCCTTGATTAATGCGAATACGGAAATCGTACGAATCGGCAAACGCCCGCACGTAATTGGCTTGCTTTTGCTGTAACAACGTTACGCTGTTATTTGCAACACCAAGACGCTCCGAGACATCAAGCAGCGCATTTTGCCACGTGTAATGAATAGACCAATAAATGGTAATGCCGATCAGAGCTAACAACGTGAGGAAAATCGGCGCAGAGGTTAAGAATAACAAACGATAACGCACCATGGTTTTAAAACGGTGCGTCCATTTTGACAATCCTTTGTGCTGTGGGCCGTTAGTCGGCATATTCCTCATCCTCAGAATCCCATTCTTTGTATTTACGTTCTAAGGTCTTGCGAGCTACGCCCAAGTCGCGAGCAGCGGCTGATTTGTTGCCTTCGTGCAAGTTAACGACTTGTTTAATATGTGCTTTCTCGACTTCTTTTAACGTCCAGCTGTTTGGATAGCCTTCGCCAGTAAATTCTTTGCCTTCTCTAAAGGTTGGTAACTCAGCAGAGTGAGAAACAGTAATCGATACATTAGGCAGTGAATGCCCGCCATTCAGCTCTCGCCAATAGTGTGCAGGTGGTTTGCCAAGCAAGATACAACGCTCAATCAAGTTTTTGAGCTCACGAATGTTTCCCGGCCAATCGTACTCACTCATGGCTTCCATATCCTCGTGAGCCCATTTGGGCGCAGGCATACCGAGCTCGCGCGTCAGCATGTTGCTGAAAAATGGCACCAACTCAAATAAGTCGGTTTTGCGCTCTCGCAGCGGACACACTTCAATTTTCAGAACGTTTAAACGGTAATAGAGGTCACTGCGGAAATTACCTTGATTGACCTCTTCTTGCAGATTACGGTTGGTGGCGGCAACAATACGGACATCAATACTGATCTCTCTTTCTGAACCGACAGGGCGAATCGTACGCTGCTCTAACACACGTAATAATGATGCCTGCATTGCAAGTGGCATCTCCCCGATTTCGTCAAGAAATAAGGTGCCACCGTTCGCAACACGGAACAAACCTTCACGCGATTTTTTTGCACCGGTAAACGCGCCCGATGTATGACCAAATAACTCACTTTCTAAAAGCTCTGGTGCAATCGCACCGCAGTTGATTGGCACAAACGGGCCCGTTCGCCCACTCGCCTGGTGGATACCTCGTGCAACTAGCTCTTTACCCGTACCCGACTCACCTTCCACCAAAACAGAAGCACGTGATGGTGCAAATTGGTTAATAAGTTGCTTAAGCAGACGCGTTTTTTCTGAGCCGCCGATGATCTCTGAGGTATTGTGACGTTGGTAATCGCGTGTCATGGCGTACTGCATGCGTTCGTTCAAACGGCGATCCATACAGCGACTGACCGCTTTTAACATCTGCTCAAGGTTGAATGGTTTGAGGATAAAGTCGGAAGCACCGAGCTGTAGCGCTCGAATGGCAATTTCTAAATCCGCATAACCCGTCATAAAAATCACATCGGCACGTTTGTCATCATCTTCAAACGCTTCTTCCCACTCAATTCCAGAACGCCCTGGCAGATTAATATCCAGTAAGATCAGATCATAATGTCGAGAATTACGCAGTTGTTCTGCTTCTTCGATGCTACCAGCTGTATCGACATGTGAAAAAAGCTTACCCAATGCCTTTTTCAAGATGGCTTGCATGCCTAATTCATCATCGACGACCAGTACGGAAAAGGCGCTATATTGTTGGTTTGTACTAAGATGGGATTGAGTAGACATATTTACCCCAGATGGATTTCGATGGGACAGAGTGTACCAAGTTTAAACAGAGATACCCTACAAAAAGTGCGACATTTTGTACCAACGCAAACTTTTATGCAAATAACCCCATGATTTAGTGCATAAACCAAGCACTTTAAGCTTGTAAAAGGTTGGCATCTTGTTTGCTATAAGGTGGATACGGAGCGCATTTAAGTGATCTCAGGATGTTGATGTTTGCTTATTCCAACACCCTGAGACAACTTGCGTATTACGCTAATCGCTCTCGTCCAAAAAGGCTTCTCCCTAAAACCTGGAGAGATTCCAAAGAATCATTGGAAAGGAACACATAAAAATGAAAAAAATTGCGCTAACTCTGGCTGCAACGTCAATCACGCTTGTAAGTTACTCTGCGTTTTCTGCTCAAGACGGAGAACACGTTCGCCTTGCAACCACAACCAGTACTTACCATTCAGGTTTACTTGATTACCTACTTCCACAATTTGAAAAAGACACGGGCTACAAAGTCGATGTTATTGCTGCAGGTACGGGTAAAGCCTTAAAAATGGGCGAAAACGGTGACGTAGATTTGGTGATGACACATGCACCAAAAGCTGAAGGCGCATTTGTTGAGAAAGGCTACGGCGTTTTACCTCGCAAGCTAATGTACAACGACTTTGTGATTGTAGGCCCGAAAGCTGACCCAGCAACAATCAAAAATGACGAAGGCGTGTTAGATGTATTCAAAGAGATCGCAAACAAAAACGCAACGTTCATCTCTCGCGGCGATGATTCTGGTACGCACAAAAAAGAAATGGGCTTCTGGGCTCAAACTAAAATCGAACCGAACTTTGGTGGCTACCGTAGCGTAGGTCAAGGTATGGGCCCAACTCTAAACATGGCGTCTGAAATGCAAGGCTACACCATGACGGATCGCGGCACATGGCTGGCTTACCAAAACAAATTGGATCTAGAAATTCTGTTCCAAGGCGATGAAAAACTGTTTAACCCGTACCAAGTTATTCTTGTTAACCCTGAGCGTTACCCAACGATTAACTACCAAGGTGCGAAGGCATTCAGTGACTGGTTGGTAAACCCTCGCGGACAGGAACTTATCAATGGTTTCCGACTAAACGGTAAACAACTATTTGTTGCGAATGCTGAGAGCAAATAACGCAATATGAATCTTGCTGATACAACACTGGAAGCGCTTCGCTTACTGGTGAATTTTGATGCAGACCTATGGGAGATCGTTGCGGTCTCCTTTAGTGTTTCTATCACGGCAATATCCCTAGTGGTATTGCCGGCTATTTTGATGTCCTTTGTACTGGCGTATACCGACTTTCGCGGTAAATGGTTTTTGTTGTCGATCGTAAATACGCTGCAAGCGGTCCCTACCGTGGTGATTGGCCTGTTGCTGTACATGTTGCTGTCGCGTGCTGGCCCTTGGGGAGACTGGCAAATGCTGTTCACTCAGAAGGCAATGATCTTCGGCCAAATGGTGATCTGCTTCCCTGTTTTGGTATCGATGATGCATGGTGCATTACAATCTAGCGACCGTCGTGCAGTGGAAACTGCCATCACGCTGGGCGTCTCCATTCCGCGCTTGGCAGCTACGATGATTTGGGAAACCCGCTTTCCTCTACTTGCGGCTATCATTGCAGGGTTTTCACGTATCGTGACCGAGGTGGGCTGCTCAATGATGGTTGGTGGGAACATTATGGGCGTGACGCGAAATATTCCCACGGCTATCGCAATGGAAAGCAGTAAAGGTGCTTTTACACAAGGAGTTGCATTAGGAATTGTATTACTATCTTTAGCGTTGGCTCTAAACTTCTTCTTATCAAGCATGAGAGGCAAAGGCTACCTCAGAACATAGAACATGAAGCAAACAAACGACTCACCATTAACCCCATGTCGAGGCGAATTATGACTATAAAAATCACCGCCGAACAGTTATCCATGCGCTTTAAAGAGCGTGTGCTTTTCCACATCCCTGAGTTAGCCATCGGCCCAAATGATGCCATTTATCTCAAGGGTGACAATGGTGTGGGCAAAACTACCCTACTCAAAATCCTTGCTGGCTTGCTCAAACCCTCTACTGGTGATGTTGTTGCGCCAAAAGATACGTGGCTAAAAAGACTGACGCGTCGCAATGGTCGTGTCGATGTGATTTATCTCCACCAATCCCCTTACCTTTTTGACGGCACTGTATATGAAAACGTAGTCTATGGAGTGAAATATCAACAAGACACGCAAAAAGATAAGCGAGCTCAAGTTATTCACGCGCTGCGCATGGTAGGTTTAGAAACCTTAGCGGACGAACATATTTCCGTGTTGTCCGGCGGTGAAAAACAGCGCGTTGCCATGGCAAGAGCTTGGATCTTAAAACCGTCGATTTTGTTGATGGATGAGCCAAGTGCGTCTTTAGACCAAGAATCCATTGAACGATTGGTGGTGATGGCGAAAGATCTTTTGGATCGTGGTTCCAGTATCGTGGTGACAAGCCATCAGGCCAACGCACTGACCGACTTATGTAAAAAACAGTGGTGGATTAAAGACAAGACTTTGATAGAGTCTCCTCTGTTGTATGTCATACCAAAAGAAACATCCCAAGAGAATGCATATGCTTCAACCAACACAAACTAGTTGGGTCATTTTGGCTGGTGGCCAAGCCAGCCGTATGGGTGGAAAAGATAAAGGTCTGATTGAGTTAAATCAGAAGCCACTCATCGAGCACGTTATTGAACGTTTATCTCCACAAACTCCACGCATTTTAATTAATGCCAACCGAAACCAAGATGCGTACAGCAAATTTGGTTTCGTATTTAGTGATCAATTCAAAGATTTCCCTGGGCCTATGGGCGGTATTCACGCGGGTTTGATGCATTCTGAAACCGACTGGGTCGGATTTGTACCTTGCGATAGTCCACAAATTAACACCGACCTTGTCGAGCGTTTCTGCCAGGCCGTCAAAGAAGACAGCGATATTTTGGTCGCGCATGATGGTGACCATCAGCAACCTGTTTTTACGCTCTACCACAAGCGCGTACTGCCAAAACTCACCGCGTTTTTAGAACGTGGCGACCGCAAAATCATTCTGCTCTACAAAGAGTGCAACACCAGTTACGTTGACTTTAGCGACTCACCAAACTGTTTCGTCAACTTGAACACTCCGGAAGAACTGGCGCAATTTGGACAATTAGAATCATGAAACACACGCTAAACATTCCTATTCTTGGTTTTGCAGCTTATTCAGGCACAGGCAAAACCACGCTACTTGAAGCCCTATTGCCAAAGCTGACCGAAGCAGGTTTACGCATTGGCATGCTAAAACATGCGCACCACAACTTCGATGTCGATAAGCCGGGTAAAGACAGCTACCGTTTACGCAAAGCTGGTGCATCTCAAATGCTGATTGCTTCTCGCAACCGTTTTGCGTTAATGACAGAAACGCCAGAAGCCGAAGCGGAGTTTGAATTCCTATTAACACGTTTTGATGAAGACATGCTTGATGTGGTTTTGGTCGAAGGCTGCAAAAACATCGCGTTTCCTAAAATCGAATTGCACCGTGAAGAAGTCGGCAAGCCTTGGCTTTATCCAAACGATGAAAACATCATCGCTATCGCTTCAGACGGCGGCGAGTTGGACTCTGAACTGCCACAAATGAACATCAATGATCTTGAAGCGATTGCTCAGTTCGTTATTCAGTATGTTCAAGAAGCGAAAGCACCAAAAAACAAAGAGAAAGAAGCCGCATGTTGCGACACACTTTCTCCTGCTTTCCTTTCTGTGGTTCAAGGCCAAGAGAAAATCCTTTCTTTGGTGAACACGGTTTCGGAAATAGAAGCATGCAAGATTGAAAACGCCTATGGCCGCGTTCTTGCGGAACATATCGTTTCACCAGTAAATGTGCCGCAATACACCAACTCCGCGATGGACGGTTATGCCATCCGCAGTGATGATGTTGACCGTGATAGCTACCAAGTGGTTGTTGAAGTGATGGCGGGCCATGCTTACGATCAACCTCTGGACGTTGGTCAAGCGGTGAAGATCATGACTGGCGCACCAACACCACGTAACGGCGACACAGTGGTCATGCGTGAGCAAGCCTCTCAAGAAGGTGACAAGGTCACCTTTGACGGTGCGAATATCAAAGCAGGCCAAAACGTTCGTCAAGCAGGTGAAGATCTCGCTATCGGCAGTGACGTCTTTACCGCAGGCACTCGCCTAGCCTCTCCAGAAATGGGCATGATCGCTTCGCTTGGTTTTGGTGAAGCGAATGTGTTCCGCAAAGTGAAAGTTGCCGTGTTCTCCACCGGTGACGAAGTACAAGCGCCGGGAACCGAGCAAAAAGCGAATTCTATCTACGATTCCAACCGTTTTACCATCATGGGCATGCTTGAAAAGCTCGGCTGCGAGATCTTGGACTTCGGTATTCTGGAAGACAACGAAAAGTTAATGATTGAAGCGTTGGAAAACGCATCGGCGCAAGCGGACGTGGTTATGACTTCTGGTGGCGTATCTGTTGGTGATGCGGATTACATCAAACTTGCCTTGGATAAACTTGGTCAAATAGATTTTTGGCGAATCAACATGCGTCCGGGACGTCCATTAGCGTTTGGTCAAATCAACAACAAGCCGTTCTTTGGTCTGCCGGGCAACCCTGTTGCCGTGATGGTTTCATTCATCAACTTTGTCGAGCCTGCACTGCGTAAGATGCAAGGCGAACAAGGCTGGAAGCCTCTGAAAGTGAATGCCATCGCGACTGAAAACCTTCGCTCTCGACAAGGTCGTACCGAGTTTAGCCGTGGCGTCTATGAACTGGATGCAACTGGCCGTTTAACCGTTCGTACAACAGGCAAGCAAGGATCTGGTATTTTGCGTTCAATGAGTGAGGCGAACTGTTTGATCGAAATCTCCCCAGCTATTGATACAGTTAAAGCGGGAGAAAGCGTGACAATTATCCCACTTCAAGGCAGAATCTAGCTCAAACTAGAAATTCAAAGGTCAGCGAGTCTGGCCTTTTTGTTTAATACCGAAACCTTTTCAGAGAGACAGCTATGGCTCGCACCATTCTTTACACTTACAAAGACCAAGACAAAGAACTGACGTTCTCATACCAGCAACACCGCAACATTCAAGAAGCAGTTGCAGAAGCCGAAGGTATCGATATCACTGAGTTCCTAAAGATGGAGCAACAAATCGAAGCAGTGTCTGACACTAAAGCAGTGCGAAACTACCGCGACAACTACTTCAGAAAATTAGGCTTTAGCAAAATCACCCTAGCTCAAAAAGAAAACCTGGGTGTAGGCAAAAAGAACAAATAAGCTTAGCTGCAAACAGAAAACTCACGATTCGTCGTGAGTTTTTTATGCATGCTACTTTTGTTCATGATCTATACCCGAGCATACCGAAATTACTTAGGTATATAAGTAAAAGCCCCGTTTAACCTTGAAAGTCTAAACGGGGCTTTAAATTTCTTCTTACTTTATATCGAGTAAGGTTTAAGTCATTACTTGATGTTTAAGAACGCAGCGCCGCGTACACCACCTGAATCACCGTGTTTTGCTTTGATGATCTTAGGACACTTAGCCACAGACAATAAGTGTTTAGGGATGCGTTTTGGCATCTCTTCGTAAATCAATTCGAAGTTAGATAAGCCGCCACCAAGTACAACGGTGTGTGGGTCTGTTGCAGTAAACAGGTTTGCAAAGCAGATCGCTAGCAGCTCCATAAAGCGCTCGACGTGCTCTACTGCTTTCTCCTCACCCTCTGCGTGCGCTTTAATAATGTCGATCGCTTTCTTCTCTTCGCCGTAGTAATGCGCGTAAAGAAGCTCGAAACCACGACCAGATAGGTAACTATCTAAACAGCCTTTGTTGCCACAGCCACAACCCAGTAATGGTGCGTTTTCGCCTAGGTGGAACCATGCGTCGATAGGAAGACGTGTGTGACCCACCTCACCCGCTACGTGGTTGCGGCCAGAGAATACTTTGCCTTCGTAGATAAAGCCGCCACCAAAACCAGTACCAAGGATCAAACCTAGTACAGATGGTTCATCTTGAAGATCTTCGTCCCAGGCTTCAGAAAGCGCGAAACAGTTTGCATCGTTTTCAATTTTTACGCTGCGACCGATTTTAGCTTCTAGATCAGCACGAAGTGGTTTGCCTTTTGCCGCAGGAACGTTAACTGTTAGTACCGTTGCATCATCGGCGTCTTCCATACCTGGTAGGCCAAGACCAATCGTACCTTCACAGCCAAACTCTGTATCGTATTTATTCACCAATTCCGCAATGGTATCAACCAGCAGCTCGTAGTTGTCTGTTGGTGTAGGTACACGTTCCGTCGCTACACGCTCAAGCTTCTCGTTAAATGCACCAAATTCAATTTTAGTGCCACCGACATCAAAGCCGTAATACATGTATTTCTCTCCTAAAAAATGCTTCAAACGACTCTCAAAAATGGCTAGAGTCAAAAGTATAAACTGATGGCATTATCCATATCTGTACGCCTGCAAACCGTGACCGAATGCAGATTTATCCCCTCACCGAAGCCAGTTGAACAACATACCATCAACAAAAGCTCATTCCTTAGAGTCAGCTCTCGGTTTTCATCCACTCTTTGAAACGTTTCAAGTGTGGCTGGTTAGGGTCGCTTTTGACTCGAGTCTTGCTCAGCATGTAAGTTTCTCTGAAGGCTTCAAACCACAATTGAAGGCATTCCGCAGCTTTAGGCTCACCAGCTTGTTTTAAAACTAATGTCGCGACTTCGGCGGTTGAAAGATGCTGATCATTCTCGGAGCGGCGCATGATGTATTCAGACAGAGATTCCGGCTCAATGGAAAGCACAGGCAAAGATTTAAGAAAATCAGAACGACGGAATATCTTTCGTGCCTCACGCCAGCTACCATCAATAAAGATCAGCAACAATTTTTTGTTCTCGACATCTTCTTTTACCAATCGCCCTGGCTCTAGATCTTCAATTAAACGAGAGGGATCATCCACATAGTCTGCAGGAAATACAATCACCGGTTGATAACTGTCATCCTGTAGTAGCGCTAGCATCTCTTCAGACGGTTCTGTTCGGTTCCATTGATACACGTAAGTCTCTTGAATCGTATCAGCGATTAGACGACCGGTATTACTTGGCTTAAACACTTCGTTTTCAGAAACAATCAACATACATGCAATATTGGCCTTGATGTTTGGCTGAAGGTCGCACAAACAGTGTTGCTCAGAAACCTGGCAATATTGGCAACGAACCACTTTACATCCACGCGCGTTGAAAGGCTTGGTTGAGATAGATTGTCGGTACTGATATAAACGGTGGAAAGCGTGAATTCTCATGGTAAGTAATGCCAAGTAAAAAGTAGAGCGCGATTCTACTGATATTATGGCTTCGCCTCAAGATAAGCCCATCAGCAGTGTGTTGAAATAATTTCACTCTTATCTCGGTCATAGATAAAGAAATAAGGGAATGACAGTGACAGAAACGACATTTCAAGAACCCTCATGGCTCAGATTAGGCTTTTTCCTTGGCGTATTATTGCTTTGTGCCATTTGGGAAAACAAATTGCCTAGAAAAACACTGACCGCTTCGCGCAGGTTTCGCTGGGTCAATAACTTGTCATTGGTCGCTTTTAACAGCCTAGTTATTGCTTTAATCATGCCTATCGCCGCCTTTCAAGCTGCGGTCATAGCTCAGGAGCAACAGTGGGGGCTGCTCAATATTCTGTCCCTCCCCGCTTGGTTAAATATTTTTCTAACCGTCATTTTGCTTGATTTCGTCATTTACGCTCAGCATGTTGTCTTTCATCATGTAAAGCCGCTGTGGAAGATTCACCGAATGCATCACGCCGATCTCGACATAGACGTCACTACAGGCGCACGCTTTCATCCCTTCGAAATAATCATTTCAATGGGAGTAAAAATTGCAGCCGTGTTTATCTTAGGTGTTTCACCTATCGGAATTGTGGTATTTGAAATTGTGCTTAATGCGAGCGCGATGTTTAATCACAGTAATGCAAAACTGGCTTTATCCATAGACCAAAAACTGCGAAACGTCATCGTTACACCAGACATGCATCGCGTGCACCATTCAGTGATAGTAAAAGAGACCCACTCAAACTTTGGTTTTTTCCTTTCAGTTTGGGACCGCTTTTTTGGGACATACCGAGCTCAGCCTAAGTTGGGTCATGATGATGTTGTTATTGGTGTGCCGGAAATTAGAGACGAAGAAGAGCAAAGATTAGATAAGCTTTTAACGCAGCCCTTTCGCTACAATAAAGAGAAGAAGTAATGGTTGAAAAAATATTGTTGGATGAAGTATGTCAACAAAACGAATAGACCAAGCCTAAACCCCTGTTAAACACTACTTCATCCTCATGATGTGTAAGAACAGATTAGTTTTCTGCTAGCTGACGCTTTTTGTTTAACTGAGTAATACCAACAAATAAACCAACAACACCAAGCACTGCACATGCCAAAGCATTGGTGTTCATTACTTGCTGTGCCTCTATTGAGCTGTATAGAAAAGCAAGGCTGAAGAAAGTGGTGGCAAAGCTCAAACCTGTCAGTACGCTGAAACCAGCAAAACTGGCCAAGTCTTTAAAATCGTTCATAACGAGTCCCTGTTTACAATCCTTAATCGAGTGTTGTGAAAATAATAATTAACGAAATATTTGGCGCGATTGACTATGTTTTCGCGCATTCCATAACCAGATAGATACCCCAAATGAGAACCCTAAAAACAGTGTCTTCATTTGTAGGGCGACGTTGTTATCTAATATTTCTAATGTATAGTGAGCGTGGGAACTAAAGATAACATTGGTTATAAGAATCAATAACATAACGACTAGGCCAGAGCGGCGATGCTTGACCAATAGATACGCTGCTAATAAGTCCAATAGTCCCAAAGCGCTCCAATACATATTCAACCAGCGTGGCGCAAAATCGTAAGGTAAAAAGCCACCAACAATGTTGTCATAAAGATGAACCACTCCGCCAACTGTCATAAAAAGGCATAAGAGAAACACGACGAATTTATCCATTACCGTTTCCTTATCTGAATGAATGAGCAAAGCATATAGAAGTCACTTAAACATTTGTAATCCCATCGCCATTTTTGAGATCGACAGTGCCATTATCAACACGATGAGAACAGTAACGGCTGCTCTACCTTCTTTATTTAGCATAGTGTTTGCTTTGTCATTGTCCCAAATCCGCCAATGCAACGACAGAATCCTCCTTTAAATCACGCCTTGGTTTATCAACTCTCGTACCTTTTCCAGCCCGCGCTGAAACACAGTATGTGCATTCGCGGGAAGGCCGCTCTCGACATCGTGCCAGAAGAACGCGAAATCATGTCCACCATCGTCTTGCGTATGAAACAGCCATGAATTAGCGAGGTCAGCACACTCACACAAAACAAAATGCCATACTTGATTTTGAAAGCCACTGTCCCATGAGCATAAATATCGTGCGGAACGAACATGTGTGATACCAGACTCCTCAGCGAGCTCCCGCTTGGCCGCTATGATGTAACTTTCATCAAACACTTCAACAGTGCCCTTGACGAGCTGAACACCCGCCAACGGATGTTTAAAAAGTAGGATCTCTTGATTTTGATTACGTAGAACGACGGGGCAAACTTTATCGATCACAAAACCACTCCTTCTTATGGCTTTAGCTTTCTCTGGATATAAAAAAATCGCATGAAGCTGCATGATTCATTCCTTTGAATTCTGGCGACATTCTAGTCAACGAGTCCCTCGAACAAAGCATTAACATCACGTTGTGATAACTAAACCCTTTAGAAATGAACGAGATGAGATGTAACTCACTTTTGCGATGCAAATAGGAGCCATTAAATGAGTAGCCGTAACAAAAAAGCAGAACCTCGGTTCTGCTTTTAGTCGGTGGAAACATCTCATTTACTTGGTCTGATGAAGCTCATACTTGTGCAGCATTGCTTGCTGGTGCCCAGCAATTTCCGCCACTTGCTCAGAACTCTCAACCATAGACTCAAGCTGCAGCTTTGTGCGTTCGCCAAGATCAGAAATATGTGTGATGGATTGAGATACATCTGCCGTCGCTCGTTCTTGTTCTTCTGTAGCAACTGAGATTTGCTCAACACGTTCTTGAATGTGCTTAACCGCGAGGTTGATATCAGAGAATGTCGATTTCACTTCATTGCTGGACTGTAGCGCGTGGGTCATTTCTTCTCTTGAATCATTAACTGCTTGGCGCGAGCGCTCTGCGGCAGTAATAAGCTCGCTCATCATTTCTCGGATGTTCGTAGTTTGTTGAGAGGTATCACTTGCAAGTTTGCGAACTTCATCAGCGACAACCGCAAATCCACGCCCTTGCTCACCAGCACGGGCAGCCTCTATTGCCGCGTTGAGAGCAAGTAAGTTGGTGTTGTCCGCGATCCCACTGATCATATCCACCATTTCACGAATCTGTTTAACACGCTGGTCTAGCTCTAACATTGACTGTTCATTTACATCCAAAGAGCTTTCTAATGACTCCAAACGTTCGCGGTTTTGTTCCACGACTTGAACCCCTTTTTCAGTGTGTTGGGTTGCAAGGAGCGAGTCCTGTGAAGATGCATTTGTCACCATTGCTATTTCACGAATAGAGGCTTCAAGCTGCGTTATGGTCGTGATCATACTCGACAACGCTTCATTTTGTGTTGCCAACCCATCACTTGTTTGTTCGGCTGCACTGTGACTTACTTCTGCCGTCTGATAAAGCGTTTCACAATTGCGCGTCACCGTTTGAATGGAGTCATGTGTGGAATCGATTACTTGATTCAACTTTCGTGCTACTTCTTTCAGCTCATAGGGGCCAACTTCTTCTGCCTTGTCACGAAAATCATGTTCGGTAAGTGCTGAAAGACGCGTTAGTACATTCCTTAACCCTCGGTTTGTCCATGACTTGAGACTAAACCAAGTAACAAGAATAATAAAAGAAATCACACACGCCGCAAACACGAGCACAACGCTCACCGATTCAATGGTCTCGTTGACCACCCGCTCCTTTTCATCGATCAACTGACCAGCGGTTTGGGAGATTTGATCAAGTAACCGCATGGTTTCATCCGCAAGCATCGAAGCCTGTTTAAACTCTGAACGTTGCAATTCCCCTTGTTCTAGTTTGGCGAGGATCAAACGCAGCACGCCCTTTTCACTAAAGCCTTGTTTCACCATCTCATATGGTGCGGTTAAGCTTGCATATTCACTTACTTCAGGATGGAAAGATTGGAAGTCTTCATAGGCGAGTTTAATACCTGCTATGCGATTTCGCATTTCTCGGTATTCTTTTTCGGCTTTGTTTAATTCTGAGTGCATCATCATGACTAAGAACGTACTTTCCATTGAGCTTGCAGAAGCAATGAAACGGTTAGCGGCATCGCTCGACTCAGGATTATCAGCACTAAGGAACGAACTGATTCGATTCATTTCCGGGCCGATAGAGCTAAGCCCATAGCGAAAACCACCAACAGCGGCATCAATATCCATTTGAATTTGTATCACCGAAGATTGCTTCAACAAAATGGACTGCGTGATGTTATGTAAACGCGCTAGTTTGGTGTCTAACTCCTCCGAGAGTTGCTGAGCTACACCAGACGCTTTCACAACCAAAGTTGTGCTTTGAGTTGCAAGAGAGTCGATTTGCTCTTTTATGAGAGGCAACTCTTTCGGCTCAGTAATCTGCATACCATGGTTGAGTAGCTTAACCATCTCCAATACATTCCTGGTTAACTTTGCGTTTGCCATCGCGATTGGTAATGCTTTTTGCGACAAGTCTTCAAATTGTTCCCCTACCTGTTCCATTCCTTTGAAACTTGAGACAGAAAGGGCTATAACAAGAGCAATGATAGTTAAAAATGTTGCACTGACAGCCTGAATCAGTGAAAGTGATGTGCGTGAGCGTTTTCGCTTTGCCATAATCAATTTTTATTCTTTCTTAAGGTTGAATCGGTTCTGCAGTGATTCCGTCACATTTGTGAGACAAAACCGTGATTTGCAGCCCATACTATGGATTGGTTATGACACTAATATTTCAGTTGTGGGTCATAGAGATGACAGGTGGTGATTTGCGTCGAGTATATTTTCCTTTGATAATCAGTGTGCTACTAAGCGCCTGCTCTTCTGGGCCTGAGCCTAGTGAGCAAGCACAGGTGACAACACCTACAAATCAGCTATTGTCGGACAACCCTGACTTGTTCGACTTTTACACAGAGTGGCACGGCACGCCTTATCGCTTAGGCGGGACACAGAAATCTGGAATTGATTGCTCAGCATTTGTACAAAAAGCGTTTGTTGAGGCTTATCAGCTCTCGTTACCGAGGACAACTAGGCAGCAATCAAAGCAAGGTGTGGAGTTAAGTTGGACAGATGCCAAGCAAGGGGATCTAGTGTTTTTTAAAACAAGACGTACAACTTATCATGTCGGAATTTACTTGGGTAACAAGCAGTTCATGCATGCATCGACGTCTAGAGGTGTGATTATTTCAAGAATCGACAACCCATACTGGGCATCTAAGTTTTGGCAAATAAGAAGAGTTACAATGTAACTCCTCTCACTCTTTAACCGGACATTGCTGTAAGTTAAAACAATATCAGTCGTAAGTCGCAACAGCATTATCGAACAGATTTTTGACCAGAGCGATGTATTCATCAAGGAACGTGATCTGTTCATTGGTCGCTTTTTTATGCCATACCCCAGCCAATATCTCACCAAGATCTTCAACAACTGCATCAGCCTCTTTCAACAATTTGAAGCGTACGCTCGAGTGAAGTTCTGGATTTTGCTCAAAAATCGCCATGATGTTTGAAGCCACCATATCGGTGACAACATCTTCGATGCTTTCGGATCCAGTGTCGCCAATTTCGGTCGTAAAAATATCTAGATTTAGAGACAAGTGCTCGATAAGAGCGAGATATCCATCGGTTTCTAAAACCACTGTTTTTCTCCGTTTATTGCAAGCCTTCGAAGCTGAAAGCAGAATAGTTTCAATAGTAAGACATGCCGAGAAAATTTCATTAACTTATTTCATATTAACAAACATTCACGAACCAACTGGATGATTTTCAAACAATTGAGCTTTGCTTCACTGAATTCGGATGCAGGGTTTCTTCAAACCTTTTTATATTTCAGCCATTTTCATGCAAACAGGTTTGGTTACGACCATTTTCTTTTGCACGATACAGCGCAGCATCGGCACTCTTTAACCATTGAGTGTGAGTTTCAAAATAAGGCTTATACTCGCAAACACCAATACTTATCGTGTAATTAATCAAAAAATCTTCCACTTTCACGATCTCTTGCTCAATTCTTTTGCGCAAACGCTCTGCGAAATAGCAAGCTTGCTCCTGGTTTGTGTGAGGAAGTAGTACCGTAAACTCTTCACCACCAAAACGACCGCAGATATCACTGCTCCTTGCTGTTTTTCTCAACAATGCAGAGGTTCGACGAATGACTTCGTCCCCTGTCGGGTGACCATAAGTATCATTCACCTTCTTAAAGTGGTCGATATCGAATATTACTAATGAGCATGGTCCGTCGATAACTTTTAAGTGAGCAAACTCATCTTTCAATGATTGCTCCCAATAAGCGCGATTAAATAAACCTGTTAAACCATCTTTGCGACTGATTTCCGACAAATGTTGATTTGTTTCTTTCAAATGAATGCGATTTCTCGCAGTTTCAGAAACATCATTGACTTGAATCGCTATGTGGCTGACCTCTCCTGAGAGCCCAATTAACGGCGTGATCACGATATCTTGATACATAAAATCACTGCTGTTTGAAACCGGAGAAAAATTGTTGAACTTAAAAAGATACGGTCGGTTTTCCCAGCTAGAAAAAGAACGAGTTTCCAGATCGGCGGCAGCTTTTATCTTGGTTTCTAGCCAAGTTCTTGGCAGCTCTTCAAAATGCTCAAATAAACATTCACCAAGAATTTCTTGTGATAGAATGCCACTGTATGACTGCATAAAACTGTTCCACACACACACTTTATACTCTTGATCCAAAACAATAAGCCCTGAATCCATCGTATCGAGAATTTGTGTGACCCAATGAAAGTCTGCTATGTCCAGCGTGATATCGGACATTAGATTAGCTCCATGATTTCATAGATTATTTCTACGGATGGCTTATCAATTAAAAACAGTACCTCGCACTCGAAATCGAGCGCTTCTGCCATGTAGGTGTATTCGATAGTAAAGAGCTCACCCAACTCGCCTTGCTCTTCACAATAAGGTGTTAAGGTATCCACAATGCCTGGCTGACGAAGTGAGAACTGCTTGTCGAGTTGATCGCCCAATGATGTGAGAAATGACGAAACCAGTAGGTTAGAGATATTCAAGATGATTTCATTATGAGGCGTAAACTCAAGGAGGTAACCTAATTTTTCCCCAATCTGATTGATATCCCTACCACGTAAGCACACCAGTGCCTCTCCGTGAATACCACCACCGACAAACCTCTGCGCTACCGCAACGGAACTGTCACGCCCAACCACATCAACCAGTGTCATATGAAGCTCGCCGTAGGACAACGGTCCAACATGAGGAACAGGAAGTTGTATGAACTCATGTAAATGGTCGGCCATAATCGCAGCCCCTTTACCAAGGGCAATGTTCGCAATTTCACGGAATTTGGCTAGTAAGGAAAGCTCTTCGCAACCCTGGTTTTTAGAATCAACCGAATGACTAGGTTTGAACGCATAATGCAGTCCTAATTGTTCGTATAGTGGGAGCACCTGCTCTTCTGTCAGAGGCTTAGCGATAAAAGCTTGAGCACCAAGACCGAGACAGCGCTGTTTTGCCTCTTGTTGAACATCTCCAGAAATAATGACGATTTTGGTCGGGTACTGACTAACAGGTAATGATTCGAGGACCTCAAAACCATCCATTATGGGCATCGTTAAATCGAGAAACAAAATATCGATATTTTGCTCAGCAAGAATATTAAGCGCCTCATAACCATCTTGCGCTTCAATAAGATGCAATGATGTATCTTGTACGATAGAACGCGCAATAAGCTTTCTTGCAACAGCTGAGTCATCACATATCAGTATTTTCATGCCACCAATGGAACTAACGTCAAAAAAATCATAATACCTGTTGTAAACGTTCATCTCCATATGCTAAGCCAACAAATCAGAGGCTTATAAGCGATTTGATTCACATTTATACAAATTGACTACACTAAGAGGAAGGTTTCTTTACTAAGTATGCTCAACATAGCGCCAACTCCCTGCTATTTATCCTAAACTATTGGTGGTCAAATAGATTCGCGAGGTTTTGTATGTGGCAAGCAATATCGCAACAGCTTTCTGATACTTTATTGTTCGATTACCAGATCACGGAAAAAGTAAGGCTGTCTGGTGGGGATATCAGTGAAAGCTACATGATCAATGATGGCGAGCAACGTTATTTTGTGAAAATTAACGATCGCGAGTTTTTGTCTAAATTTGAGGTAGAAGCTGAAAGCCTGCATCTTTTGCGTGAAACATCCACCCTATTTGTACCTGAGGTGGTATTGGTTGGTAAAACCAAAAATGCCTCATTCCTAATTCTTAACTACCTTCCAACGAAACCATTAGAAGATGGTCCCAACAGCTTTAAATTTGGGCAGCAATTAGCTCACCTACACCAGTGGGGCGAGCAAAAAGAGTTTGGTTTTGATACCGACAACTATCTCGGTTCGACTCTACAGCCCAACAAATGGCACAAGAAATGGTGTGTATTCTTTGCTGAGCAACGCATAGGTTGGCAATTACAGCTCCTTAAAGAAAAAGGCGTCACCTTGGTTGATATCGATGACTTTATCGATGTCGTAAAACAGCGGCTAGCAAACCATGCTCCGGAACCTTCTTTGTTGCATGGCGATTTATGGAATGGAAATGCGGCACTCACTGCATTCGGTCCTATCTGTTACGATCCTGCGTGCTATTGGGGGGACAGGGAGTGTGATATTGCGATGACAGAGCTTTTTGGTGGATTTCAACCAGAATTTTATCAAGGCTACGAATCGGTTATGCCACTTTCTTCAAGCTATGAGGAACGTAAAGATATCTATAACCTTTACCATGTTCTCAACCATTGTAATTTGTTTGGCGGCCATTACTTGGAACAGGCTCAACTGGTTATTAATAAAATCATTTCTTATTAATTTGGAAGCCACTGCATATTTCAAGATGTAAAATCTCGAGGCACATCACTACAGAAAATCACCCTAAGCTCAAGGTTGAGTTTGGGGTCAAGTTTTGTACTTATTTCGACTCAATTAGCAACAACTCGACCTAATATCAAAGGAGACTTAACTTTGGATTGTGCCTATTTTCCTTGTAGGCAAAGTAAGTAAAGGGCTGTACTTCCTTGATGAATAGTGTGTTTAAAAGCCCTGCGAGATTAGGAGTTGTTGTATGAAAAATTATACCGAAAGGTATGTAAAGTGCCCGCATTGCGGACACTCTATCGGCATTACATTGGATGCAAGTAATGGTGACCAAGAGTTTTATGATGATTGCCCAGCTTGTTGCCACGCTATCCACCTAAATATGCGAGTGGATGAGTTACAAGATAAGGTCGAACTAATTATCGATGACAATTACGAATAACAGCTCGAGCATGTGAACATCAGAAATATAAAAACGCTTAAATGAAAAAGGAGCATTATGCTCCTTTTTCTCATTCTAAAGCTGTTTTGCTGCAAGAACGCGCTCAACAGTATCAACAATTGCTTGAGTCTGAGGATCAAACTCAATATTAACACGCTCCCCTACTTGTCTCACTCCGAAAAGCGTTCGCTGCAAGGTTTCTGGAATTAGGTGTACCGAAAAACGACACGCTTCAACTTCACCAATAGTTAGCGAGCAGCCATCTAAACCAATGTAACCTTTCGCTAATACATATTTCATTGATTCTTGCGGCAGTTGAAACCAAATCGTGCGGTTATTGGGCGTATCGATGATATCGACAATATCTGCCGTCAAACTAATATGACCAGACATGCTATGCCCGCCTATTTCGTCACCAAACTTAGCCGCGCGCTCAATGTTTACGCTATCCCCTTCCACCAGCCGACCTAAATTAGTAAGAGCCAATGTCGCTTGCATTAAATCAAAACTGATAAGGTTGCCTTCGATCTTAGTCACAGTTAGACAACATCCGTTGTGTGCAACGGATGCACCAATTTCTAACCCTTTACAAAGTTCATCGCTTAACTCGACAACGTGCGTTTGAAAGCGTTCTTTTTTATCAATTTTAACGACCTTCGCCGTACCCTGAACTATTCCTGTAAACATTTCTTTTTACCTATTGATTTAATACCAACTGTAGTCGAAGACTAAGCTCTAAACACTGCGCTACAGGTCGGAAATAAAGACCGCAGACGATAAAGCCATGGCTTAATGAACACTGGTTTGTTCTCATGCATGCTTCAACATTACCATGATTCGCTGCTGTTCTCAGTAAAAGCGTATCCTTAGCGTGGAGAGCGTCCAGTCAGTGTTATCGACTATTCGCTACCTAGCTATGGAATATAAACATACAATTGTTTATCATTTGCGCGGAGTTTCTCCGAGGCATTTTTTCACCTTATCGTGACTAAAATCAACCATCAGATCCGTTCACCACATCTTTTGCCCTCGAGTACTCTC
Source organism: Vibrio sp. 2096 (assembly GCF_033339595.1). Taxonomy (NCBI): domain Bacteria; kingdom Pseudomonadati; phylum Pseudomonadota; class Gammaproteobacteria; order Vibrionales; family Vibrionaceae; genus Vibrio; species Vibrio sp. 2096. The sequence continues at coordinate 627,774 of NZ_JAWOUX010000002.1, read as the reverse complement.
ATTCTTTCAACTTATTGTTCCGCTCTGGAGTATTTTTCGTGCATCGCTATAAAGAAGAAGCATCAAGTCTTATCAAATTGGCGACCCCGGTATTGATCGCATCTGTCGCTCAAACTGGTATGGGGTTTGTTGATACCGTAATGGCTGGAGGCGTTAGCGCCACCGACATGGCTGCGGTTTCTGTCGCTTCAAGTATTTGGCTACCATCCATTTTGTTTGGGGTGGGTTTATTAATGGCATTGGTCCCTGTTGTCGCACAGTTAAATGGCTCTGGTCGTCGAGTGAAAATCCCGTTTGAAATTCAGCAAGGCGTCGTTTTGGCATTGCTGATCAGTGTGCCGATAATTGCAGTCCTGCTTCAAACCCAGTTTATTCTCGGGCTGATGGATGTTGAAGCACTGATGGCTGAAAAAACGGTGGGATACATTCATGCCGTTATATTAGCAGTACCCGCTTTTTTACTTTTCCAAACGCTTAGAAGCTTTACGGATGGTATGTCATTGACGAAACCGGCAATGGTTATTGGCTTTATCGGTTTGCTGCTCAACATTCCTCTAAACTGGATTTTCGTGTACGGCAAGTTTGGTGCACCTGAATTAGGCGGTGTTGGCTGTGGTGTAGCAACCACGATTGTTTACTGGGTCATGTTTGCCATGCTATTGCTGTATGTGATGACATCAGAGCGATTGAAAAGCATCAACCTATTTGGAGAATGGCATCGCCCACAATGGAAAGCGCAAGTTCGTCTATTCAAGCTCGGCTTTCCTGTTGCAGCAGCGCTGTTTTTTGAAGTGACACTGTTTGCTGTTGTTGCACTGCTCGTTTCACCACTGGGTCCTATCATTGTGGCAGCGCATCAAGTCGCGATTAACTTCTCCTCGTTGGTATTTATGCTACCAATGAGTATTGGTGCAGCAGTAAGCATTCGTGTCGGCCATCGACTTGGTGAAGAAAACGTAGATGGCGCGCGCGTAGCGTCACGAGTCGGCATTATGGTTGGTCTAGCTTTGTCCGTTCTCACAGCGATTTTAACCGTCTTGTCTCGCGAGTGGATCGCCGAGCTTTATACTAGCAACCCAGAGGTCATCACTCTGGCGATGCACCTGCTCGTGTTTGCCGCTGTTTATCAATGTACGGATGCGGTTCAAGTGATCGCAGCTGGTGCATTACGCGGCTATAAAGACATGCGAGCCATCTTCAACCGTACTTTTATTGCTTATTGGATTCTTGGCTTGCCAATTGGTTACGTCCTTGGCCGTACAGACTGGATTGTTGAGCCAATGGGAGCACAAGGCTTCTGGCTTGGTTTTATCATCGGCCTATCTTCTGCGGCCTTTATGTTAGGCGTCAGAATGCGTTGGATGCATCGCCAAGAGCCAGAAGTGCAATTGAACTTTTCAGTTCAATAAAAAGTAAAAAAAGCCAGCATCCGCTGGCTTTTTTGATCGAATAATCACACGGTTGAGTATACTTATAACAAGATTACGAAGCGGTTGATTTTGCTCTCTAGACAACGGATACGAAGTTATAAAAAAGGATATTTGTGCGGTCTATTTTATTGTTCTTAATCTTGATTCTTAATGGTTGTGATAACTGGTTCAATCCAGAGAACGCCATGTTTGATAAGTATCATCAACGTGTAGCCAATGTATTGGACGTTCCTGCTATTCCAATAACATTACAGTCTACGGTAACGATTCCTGCGAAACGCGTTTTGTTCGAGCCATTGCCAAGGCTATCTATTGGCCTGCTAGAGAGCTATCAATTACGACAGTGCGGACTCTTCAATTTACTTGCTGAGAAAAACTCGCAACTTGGAAAGGTGCAGGATGCCTTTCATGATTTTGATTATCAAACTACCCTTTTAAGAGTCATGCATCGATGTTTATCCGAATTTCCACTTAGCGATGAAGAACGCGCGACATTGACAGAGCTTTACTCAACCAAGTGGCAACATTTAGACATTCATCTCGACAACTTACTACTCGTAAGTGACGCCATGCAAAAGCAACTAACTGCCTCTGATTGGCTATCTCAAAATACGACGAATGATATTGCACGCATTAACGATGTCTATCGTATTTTCAGCGAAATGTATGATTTACCCCACCGCGCGGTCTCACGTCTACCCGATGTGGAAGTTACGCAATATCAAGAAGAGTTAGAGAAATCTCGTTTACTCGGACGACTTTACTATTCAATGGTAAACACATCCCTTTGGTTAAAAGCGACAACTCAACTACTTGAGCAGAACCAGAGCAATGTATTGTGCGGGCCGAACAGAGACACCACTCAGTTCCGCTACTTAAGAAATGTCTTTCAATCCATTTACGTTGAAGAAGTGCAACCTTATTTGGCTTATTTAGACAGTACCTATCAACAACTTAATGATGGTGCCACTTTGGTGGAGAACCGTATGCAACTCCATGGTCACCAGTATGGCATCATTGAGGCACATAGGACATTTAGGCAAGAAACCCTAAACCACGTTCAGTTTTGGCAGGGTCTCTTCAAACGATGTGGCGTAACCGTTGGCAACTAGTAAGTGCAGAGCGTTCTATTCCTTCAATCTTTCACGCAAGAATCGAGCAAAACGTGGTTTACCAGTATGTGTAAAACCGTTATATCTAAATGTAATGGTTGAACCAATTTTCGGAGGCTGGCGACGTACTTCATCGGTAAATCCGCTACCGATGTAAAACTCAATGCCATTTGGTAAGCGAACTAACATTGCTCCCATCATACCTAACAAGCGCCCTGTTCCTGGCTTATAACCCACAACTAACGCTTCATCATCTGAGTATCGTTTTAGTTTAAGCAAATCACTACCGCGTCCAGCCTGATAGCGGCTTGATACCTTCCGCAACATCACCCCTTCACCGTCGGATATTGAAATTTTATCCAACTGTGTAAACAGATGAGCTTCATTTTGAATCGCTCGGTGCTCGACATATTTGATATGAGGCTGGTCGACTTCAAGCACTAAGTCTTTGATGTTGTAATAACGCTTCCGATAATCACCAGCGGAATATGGCATATCAAAGATCATAAAGTCGATATGTCGCCAAGCAGACTCTACAGGAGTTTTATCTAACACCGTTTGCTGAACAAGATGGAAATTACCTCTCCCAGCCCAAAGTTCACCGTCCAACGGATAATCAGGTAAAGGTCCTGTAAACCAATCTGGAGCGTAGATTCGATTACCATTTCTCGTCACGAGATGTTGCCCAGTCCAATAAGCGCGAACACCATCAAGTTTTTCGCTATACCAATATTCAGACACATCAATACCATCCTGATAGCTTTGTGCAAGAGAAACTGGTGGTGCGAGAGAAGTATCCGCTTGAAGCTGTGAAGACGCTGCCATAACAGCCAGCGCAATTAATGTCATTTTTAATGGCATAAGAAGACCTTGTACAAAAAATCGTCTTTATTGAAACGTAAGTCCTCTCGATGACCTATTTATTACTAGTTGTTCTTCGACTCATAACAATCAACATTAGTAATAATTTGCAAAGATAATCATAAACTTTAGACAGGTTTTGCATTTAGTCGTTACACGTTGTTCACTTAAGGCGGATGGTTCGTCAATCGAGTTGGAATCTAATCATGACGAGATCCCCCGCTCTAATGACTTCTTTAGGTTCAACACCTCTTATAAGCAAACCATTTCTCTGTGCATTTTTGATTCTCAATTTGAGAATCAGTCCTTTCTCAAATTGAACAATATCATTAACAATATTTAACTGTTTGATTTTTCATTAATTTCAAATTGGCACGTTACCTGCTCTATATCCAATTAGAAAAACAAACGGAGACAGAGTCATGGAATTACGCAAACTAGAAATCAATCAAGACAAGTTAGCCATTGAGTTTTTTGGTGACTTAGACGCAAGTGGCTGTCGACAAGCACAACATCACATTGATGAAGTAATTCACAACAATCATCACAAAGAAGTCGAAATTAACCTACAGCACGTCCAATTTCTTGATTCTTCAGGGATTGGTGCCATTGTTTACTTATATAAGCGTCTAGTTGAACGTGAAAGAAGCATGAGTATTGAAAACGTATCAGGCCAACCTTTAGAAATCATGAGCTTGCTTCGTATCAACCATGCCATTCCCGTTAACTCAAAAAGACACTAAAAATACCGGTTTAAACGGAGGTTGGCATGGTAAATCTTATACGACGATATGCAGTAAGCGGTCTTGTTGTCGGCATGTTTGGTTGTTCGTCGTTTGACTACCCAGAACACGGAAAAGGTGGCTTGGCGGAAAGCTATCAAGATATCTCGATCGAGAATTATCAGTTTTCCCCTGTGATGCCTGACGAGCCTTTAGGTCCAGAACATGGGTTAAGGTTTGATTGGCAACTGACCAAGTTACATCTAGACGCACTAATCCAAGAGGGAGCGCGCTGGTGTTTTCCTGCGGCAGTTGTTCAGGCCCTTGAAAAACAAAATAGAATTGCGCGCGAGTTAGAAGGTGGGCTTTTACTCGACGCTGCCAACGACCTTGTGATTCAGCGTCGACGCTTAAACCAGCTCGAACAACAACTCGACTACGTACTGAGCCAAACCACTTGCACACCGCCCGATGATATTGAAGCACTACGTAGCGACCTAAACATAGTCTCGGATATCTATGCACTACTTAATATCGACAACCAGTTTGCTGTCGATTCAGCAGAAATCAACCCGAAGTACATGGGACATTTGGCAGAAGCAGCCTACATTTTACGTGACCACCCCAACCTATCTCTTGTAGTAACGGGGCATGCGGATGCAACTGGAACACCCGATTACAACCAGAAACTTGCTCAAGCGCGTGCGGAACAAGTAAAGCGTTACCTAACCGTATTTGGTATCACTTCAGAGAGAGTCACTACCAAATCTGTCGGAGATAACCTGCCACTCTATGAAGGTGAAACATCCGCCGTGCGTTTAACTAATCGTCGAGTAAGCATCGAGGTTATTAGCCCTAATTCAGATAGCGATACCTCAATAAACCGCAACCCAACGGCAGGAGGCGCGCTATGAACACGATGAAACCATTTATCCTCTTAATGTTGTTGTGTCTGGTTGCGTGGGTACCATCTTCCATAGCGGATGAGAGCAATATTGTTAAGGTCGGTGATTTAATACAGATTAACTTACCCGGAGAGGCGTCGTTAAACCAAGGGTTTCAGGTTGATCGTCGTGGACGAATTAATTTACCAGAAGTCGGCCCTGTATTAGTGGCCGGCTACAATGAACAACAACTACAAGACGTGATTATCGACAGGCTAAAGACCGTGTATCGTGACGTTAACAACGCTCGAGTTTTTATTAAACAGCAACAGTTGTTAGTGTCCGTTCAAGGCTACGTGGTCAAACCCGGTGAATATACCTTACCTTCTGGGTCCAACATTCAAATGTTTGTGTACGAAGCTGGCGGCCTGCGCGCAGGGGCTCAGCTCGATAAAATGATAGTGAAACGTGGAAATAAAAACATTGAATTTGACTACAAACGCTTCCTTGATACGGGTGACAATAGCCAGCTGCCAAAACTAGAATCACTGGATGTCTTATTTGTCCCCGCTTCCCCACTCGTAGGGAATATTGAGCAAGAGTTTGATGCAGCAAAACTCGCGAATTCAGGTGACAGCGCAGATTCCGCTCGTGCAATCAAAGTCTTTGGTGAAGTCAACGCACCTGGCTCGTTCTCATACAAGCCAAACACCACGCTAGTTGATGTCGTAATGCGAGCTGGCGGCGTGACACGATATGCCAGTGTTGAGCAAATTCGCGTGATAACAAACAATAACCCAACCATGTTTAACCTGAAAAAGTACCTTGATACTGGAGACCAAAGCCTACTGCCAGAGATCCTGCCAGGTGCCACCATCTTTGTCCCAAAACAGGAAGAAGAAATCAAAGCAGGTGCAAATGTGGTTTACGTGATGGGTGAAGTCGCCCATCCTGGGGCATACGAAGGCAAGCAAGGCGCTAGCTTCATGGATATCCTCGCCAACGCTGGCGGGCCCACTCGCTACGCAGAATCTCGCCAAATTCGCGTTATAAAATCCGATGGCAAAGTCATCAAATTCGATCTTACCGCGCATACAGAAGGACTATCTTCAGCCAGACCACCAAATGTTGGACCAGGAGACGCGATTTTCGTACCGGAGAAAACCGATTTCAATGAGAAGTCTTGGTTAAAAGTAGCACCTAGTCGAGCGGTCGCAGTGATGGGAGAAGTTGTTCGCCCTGGACGCATCGAGTGGTCAGACGAAATGGATTTGATTGATCTGCTTGCACACGTTGGAGGCCCAACTCGACGAGCTGATACCACCAAAATTGAAGTCGCCAATAACGGTCAAATGACACAATTTGACTTAGACCAATACATTCTGGATGGCTCACCAACATCAAGCCTACCTCAAGTTTCCGCTGGTACAGTCGTAAGGGTACATGCATTGCCTGACGACCCATCCGATAATAAATCGCAATGGGTAAGCCAAAGCTCTGACGCATCGATATACGTTTTCGGGCAAATCAATGCACCTGGGCGCTATCGTTTCACTGAAGATATGCATTTTCTGGATATTTTGTCTGCCGCCGATGGACCGACAATGGATGCAGATATTCACAACATCCGTGTCACACACCGAGGCCTAGGTTATGCCAAAGTGAGTAAATTGAATTTATCGATGTACTTTGAAACAGGTGATGAATCAATTCTGCCCCACGTTCGTCCTGGTGATACCATTTACATTCCAGAAAAAAACAAAAACTGGTTAGATCGTTCAAAAGAGTCCACGGTACGCGTATTAGGTGAAGTAAGAGACCCAGGGCGATACGTATTCAATGACAACATGACTGTGCTTGATCTGTTAGCGGAAGCAGGAGGACCAACTGACAATGCCTACCTTGAAAAGATCAGTGTGGTCAATATGTCTTGCTGCCAGGGCCAAGCCCGAACATTTGATTTGGTGAACTTTAGTAAAACAGCCAACATTTATGAGCTGCCAGTCATTCGCGCAGGCGACACGATTTACATTCCCCATAAAGACGAAAGCTTTGTTGAAAAAGCGAGGGCCGGATTAAGAGATATTTTACAAATCACCACAACCATCGTGTTAATAGGAGCGTTGTAATGACTATTCCTGCAACTCACGCTGAGATTGAGCAAATTTATCTTCAGAGTGAACAGAAAGGCCACAAAACGATTTGTGTTGTGGGTTGTAAATCTGAAGATGGTGTCACTTCCGTGGCTTCATCTCTTGCAGAGCGCTTGGTTTTAGCAGGCCACAATACTTTGTATGTAGACCTTAACTTATTCAAACCCGCTTATCACACTGTTCACGAATTTGATGATGACGAGAAGGTTGGCCATTTGATCACACGAGAGAATACACACCAAACTTTAGTCGGCCTCCCTGCTCCGTCTCTCGCCAGTACTCAGTTAGCGTACCGAGACCCAACAACGCTGAAACAAAACATTGCACAATGGTTAACGCAGTACGAGCGCGTCGTGATAGATACATCACCACTTCTTAGTGTCAACCGAAGCAATATTGCGCCTCAAGTGATTGCTGGCGTATGTGATGCTACTTTGTTAGTAGCGCATTATGGCTCTACGACTGCAACCCAGCTCGAGCAAGCCAAAAAGCTACTCGATGCTAGCGATGCGAACTTGATTGGTTCTGTACTGAACATGAAGCACACTCCAAGCCTGAAAGATGAGTTAATCCGCCAAGTTTCCAAGCTGCGTTTCTTACCAAAAAAGTGGAAAGAAAAACTGTCTCAGCAAATTAAAAAAAGCGAACTGTTTATGTTATAGGGAGCGCTATTATGACGATAAATAATACATTGACTATCGAGCAAGAATTAGTGGATGAGCATATTCTTCAGCAAATGATCAAAGATACGTGCGCCGAAATCATCCCTACCTTGATTGATCACTATGTCGAAGAGTCACGCGATCGCATGGAGAAAATAGAGCAAGCATTAAGCACAAAAGACCTTCAAACATTAGAGTTCGAGGTTCACACACTGGGCAGTTCTGCTCTCGCTTTAGGCAATCGAACGCTTTCAAGACAAGCAAGAATGATTGAGAAGTACTGTGTCGAAGGAAAAATACCAAAAGCATTGGAGCTTTGTGAAACACTTCCGCAACTCGCCAATGAATCGTTTGATGCGTTAGAAAAGCGAAAAGCTCAAGGGTTTGAGTAGTATTAGTGTCTTACTCCCTAGCGAAGCATCGCGTTTGATAAAGCGCGATGCCGACATCATCTCAGAAATTTAGGCTCCAAATTCAGTCACCCTCTCCAAGCCACATACCTTGAAATTATTTGGGTATAACTTAATCAATTAAAAAGTATGGATTTTTCGCAAATTTCCTACCTTGTGCTAATACTTAAATAACGCTTTTCTCAAATTGAGAATTTTCAGCACTAGAGAGCTATAAACCACTCATAATGCCAAATAGTAGTGCTGACAAAAATCATAAAAAATGAAACAAACTACGTTGGGATGGGACTATGAGACCAAGGGTGTTACTGGTAGAGGACTCTACTTCACTAGCCATACTTTATAAGCAGTATGTGAAAGACGAACCTTATGACATTTTTCATGTCGAGACAGGTCGCGAAGCGATTCAATTTATTGAAAGAAGCAAACCTCAGCTCATCATTCTCGATTTGAAACTGCCCGACATGTCTGGCGAAGACGTGTTGGATTGGATCAACCAGAATGACATTCCTACGTCCGTTATTATTGCTACGGCACACGGCAGCGTCGACTTAGCCGTTAATCTAATTCAAAAAGGTGCGGAAGATTTCTTAGAAAAGCCCATAAACGCTGATCGCCTAAAAACATCAGTCGCATTGCACCTCAAACGCGCCAAATTGGAAGATTTGGTGGAAAATATTCAGTCCAAGTTTGATCGCCACAACTATCACGGATTCATCGGTTCAAGCCTCCCGATGCAGGCGGTATACAAGACCATTGATGCTGTTGCGCCAACTTCTGCCAGTGTGTTTATTGTGGGAGAAAGCGGCACAGGTAAAGAAGTTTGTGCTGAAGCCGTCCACCGCCAGAGCGACCGTAAAGACAAGCCTTTTATTGCAATTAACTGTGGGGCTATTCCACGAGATTTGATGGAAAGTGAGATTTTTGGTCACGTTAAAGGGGCCTTTACTGGAGCAACAACAGATCGAAAAGGTGCGGCGACGCTGGCACATGGTGGTACGCTTTTTCTTGATGAGCTGTGTGAAATGGAACTTGAGATGCAAAAGAAGTTGCTCCGTTTTCTACAAACGGGCACTTACACCCCTCTTGGTGGCACTCGAGAAATGAAAGTAGATGTGAGAATCATTTGTGCCACTAACCGAGATCCATTAACAGAAGTAGAAGAAGGTCGTTTTCGTGAAGACTTATACTACCGTGTGCACGTTATACCTATCGATATGCCCCCATTACGTGAACGAGGAAGTGACATCGTCACGCTTGCCAAGCACTTCTTGACCACTTACGCCAAACAGGACAAAAAGAAATTCTCAACAATCGACAGCGAAGCTCAACATATCATCAAGCATTACGAATGGCCGGGTAATGTAAGGCAACTACAAAACATCATACGTAACATTGTGGTGCTTAATAACGACGAAAAAGTCACGGTGAGCCACCTACCCGCTCAACTTACTAAAAAGTCTAAAGTGACGAAAACAACGACGCCTGCGCATGTTGCTCAAGAGTCAGCAAACATTGCACCAATCACACCACCACCTGTTTATACTGAGGAACCTTCACCTTCTGCGGTCGAACCGTCGATTACCGCAGCGGAGCTGCCTGGTACACCGTCCTCTGCTGCTACCTCACCGTACTTTAACGCTGATGGAACCATTCGTCCTATGTGGCAAGTAGAGCGTGAAGCAATTCAAAACGCAATCGCGTACTGTGATGGCAACGTCCTCAACGCCGCTGTCATGCTGGAGTTAAGCCCATCTACGGTTTACCGAAAAAAACAAGCGTGGGAAGCGGATGAAATTAATCTCGAACAATCTTGATAAACCTGCCATTGGTGAAATTTGGATCTTGCTTGATAGCCGTCTATTCGGCGGCATTGAAAGTCACGTTATCGAGCTAGCTCGGGGATTAATCGCCTTTGGAAACAAAGCTCGAGTTGTGCTAACCACTGAGTATTCGCCAGCCGCTCAGATTGTACAGAAGGCAAAAGAAGCCGCGATCCCTGTGAGTTACTTAAACTATTTGTCTGGCGAGCCCAATAAAGCTTTAAAAATTAAGCACCTAACAAGCGCCGTCGCCAATCACCAACCCTCAGTGGTTCACTCCCATGGTTATAAAGCGTCGATTTTGTCGCGCTGCGCCAAACTGCTCACCCGAACGTTTCCTCGTTTGATTTCAACTTATCATGCTGGTGAATCGTCCTCAGGGAAGCTATGGCTATACGATTGGCTTGATAGAAGCTCAGGCAGCCTATCTGACCATTGCTTTGCTGTCAGTCCAAGTATTCAGCGCAAAGTTTTTTGTTCTTCAGAACTGCTGAATAACTTTGTTTCGATTCCCAACAGTCAACTCAACTATCAGGAAATCGCTTTTGTCGGCCGATTGAGTCAGGAAAAAGGCGCCGATCAATTTATTGAGGTAGCGAGGGTCTGTCCAACATTACAGTTTAGTGTGTACGGTGATGGCCCAGAAAAAGAGTCGCTTAATCAAACTGCCCCTTCAAATGTGACTTTCTTCGGCCATCAAACCGATATGGAAGGTGTTTGGGAAAATATCAGCGTACTTATTATCTCTTCTCGTTATGAGGGTCTTCCAATGGCGGCGCTTGAAGCCATGTCGAGAGGCATTGCCGTGATGAGCTTACGTGTAGGTCGTCTTCCAGATATTATCCAAACGGGTAAAAATGGTTTTATCGTCGAAGACATTCCCTCTCTTGCTAAATGTCTTCATGACTGGATGTCGATTGGTGAAGCGCAACAATCACTCATTCGCCAGAATGCTCGACAAACCATCATTGATGATTTCTCAGCGCAAAGTGTGATTCCCGTATTGCTACAAAAATATCAAATTGAAGCGGATCACTAATCCATATTGGTTCTCAATATGAGAATGATGAGTTCCAAACATAAATATCATATAAGATTCAATCACATAAACTAATGGCATATTTTGGCATCTCTATTGCAGCTCAGCAGTTAACGCAGATTAATGATGAGACAGAGGTGACTTATGACTACGCCAAAACGCATTCTATATGTTCATTATGGTGATAATTGGATTCGCGGCAGTGAAGTGGTGCTTCTGGATCTCATTTCAGGAATCGACCGCAATAAGTTTGAGCCATTCGTATGGTCAAACTGCCAACCATTAATCGATAAGTGCCAATCGCTCGGAATTGAAGCGGAACATTCAGCCTTCAATTTGGTGGGTGGTTGGAGCGCTCCACGCTGGGATATTAGCGGGTGGAATAGCCTTATCAAACAAGGCTCAGATTTGATCGAAAAGCACAGCATCGACTTGGTACACGTCAATAGCGGCGGCCCTTGTCAATGGATGTGTTTGGCTGCTCGCATGAATCATATACCACTTGTCACGCAACTTCATTGCCATTATACATTGCGCGATCGCTTCTCTCTCGGACTTCACCTCTCTCCAAAATTGATTTGCGTTAGCAAAGATGTTGGACGCGAAATTATTCAGGACGGCTACCCACAAAACCAACTTCATGTCGTACACAACGGCGTGTCACTTCAAGGCGTGGATACACCCATCGACATTAAAGATCGCCTCGGAATCCCATCACAGGCCTTTACCTTTCTGTCGGTGGGTTCGCTGATTAAGCGCAAAGGGTTCGACCGCCTTATTCGCGCAATGCGCATGCACAACTACCACCACCACAACCCTCACCTTGTTATTGTTGGTGACGGCGAAGAAAGAGAAGCATTGCAACAGCTTGCCGCGGATCTTGGTATCCAAGAACGAGTGCACTTTGTCGGGGAGCAACACAATGCCGGAGCGTGGATGTGTGGTAATGCAGACGCTTTTATTAGCGGCGCCTATGAAGAGGCCTTTGGTCTCGTGCTCGGGGAAGCGGCTTTAGCTCAACTGCCTATCGTGGCTCCTAAAACGGGAGGCATTCCTGAGTTGTTCGAGCATAATCACTCTGCATTGCTGTACCAGAACAGTGGAATGGCGAGCCTGTTAAACGCGATTCAACAAGTCATGCAAGACGCGGCATTAAGAAACAAGCTGGCGGAAAACGCTTACCTACATGCTAGCCAGCACTTAACGACGACTGCATCTATCAACGCTATTGAACGTATTTACGAAGGTGAACTTAATAACAACGCCATTACACCAATGCCAATGACTCACTGCATGAAGCCTCTTTCACGCTGGTTGAGCATCAATTGAGGAGCCCGGTCATGAAACGTGTATTGATGTTCGACGCCATCCCAATGCAAGGTGGATCCAAAATCGCGAATGCAGAGCTCCTTAAGCAGTGCGATAAGCTGAACGTGATTGGTTATCTACTCACTACAAATCCAGAGCATTGGGCGTCACTGCTTAGTGATACACCGCGTGTGCAAGTTATAAAAATAAAACCATCACCATTTAACTCGACTCATGGACTGACCTACTGGTTGATGAACGCTTACTACTTTCTCCAACTTCTCTACGCGTGCATGAAGCTGCCAAAAATAGATAGCTTTTTGGGCCTATCTTGCCCAAGTAATGATATGCCTTTGTACTTACTACGATTAATTAGCAAAAAGCCTGTGGTACAGATGGTTCATGGCCCTATTGGACGATCGAGATCTGCTGGCTACTGCTTAGTAAAAGCATCGGCAATTTACTACTTGGCAAACACCCGCGAATCAATGGTAGAAGCATTACAGGCCTACCTCAAAACAGAGAAGCCAGCCACCGAACGCTATTGGTGTGGTTTGAATACATCTACGTTTGTTAATGGATTATCGAAAGATCGCTGGCCAAAACAAGCGAATCCGATTTCAAGCCGCGTTTTCTGGGCAGCTAGCTTACTAAAATGGAAGAACATCGATCTTTTGCTTGATGCTTTAACACTTGATGAGTCGAAAAAGATCAAATCCACCGTGTGTTACATCAAACCTAACGTGGCAGGTGTGGAATATTCAACACCGGACTTCAACACACAAGGTGTTGAATGGCATGAGTGCCCAAACAACTTAGATGAATTGCGTTCACAGTGTGGTGTGTTTGTTTCCACCAGTCTCAACGAACCTTTTGGGTTATCTATTTTGGAGGCGCTCGCTGCAGGTATGTGTGTCGTCATTCCACATGATGATAGTTATTGGGACCGCGTGTTAACTCACGGCCGAAATTGTATTAAATACACGCCTAACAATGTGGCTTCGTTACACAACGCAATTCGCCTTTTGAATGAATCGCCGTGGATGAAAGTAACGATGGGTATCGAAGCACTCAATGTTTCTCAACTATACACAGCCGAACGTTGTTATTTGCCAATCGCCCAGCACCTTGCTGCCGAAATTGCTACCAACAATGATTGCACACTCAAGACACCGCGAGACATCAAAGGATATGACCATGTCTAAAGCAATGACCAACATGACGCTATTTGCTATCGCCTTAGTGATCAATAAAAGCATCAGCCTAATCATGCTGCCTGTATTGCCCCACTTTCTCTCACCAGAACAAATGGGCAAGCTTGAGCTTTTAACAACCTTTGGTGTTGTTACGACCTTGTTTGTCAGTTTCGTTTTGCATGAAGCGCTTTATCGATTCGTCGGCGTTGAAAAGGATAAAAATACACGCACAAGCCTACTAAACCAGCTGTACTCACTTGCTTTACTCATCGCTGGCGTCGTCGCTCTTAGCTTGCTCACTATCATTTTAATCGCCCCCATTCCCGCGCCTTTTACGCGAGTCGAATTTGCTATTGTTATGTTTGCTATCGTTCTAGAAGGCAGTATTGCAATCGGCACTGCCTGGTTAAGAACACAAGACGACAAAGCAAGAACACTGCTTAACGTCATGGTCACTACCACCATTTTTCAGGTCATTTTTATCGTCGCGGCGCTGTCTGTTCATCCCCATGTTATTTCTGTTTTGTGGGGTGGCTTGTTGGCTGCTATTACTCAATTTGTTTGGCTGCACATCGTTAACCGTTACAATGTCACCCTTCCTAAACTGACATTGGCAAAACAATACCTAAACTACTGCCTACCAATGATGATGGCCGGTTTAGTAGCATTTTGTCTCAATGGCGCTGAACGCTGGTTCATTGGTGCCAACACTTCTCTTGCGACGTTAGGGATTTACGCGATAGCGGTAAAATTTGCAGTGGGCATGTGTATTTTAGTGCAGCCATTTGGCATGTGGTGGATGCCACGTCGATTTAACTACTTAGAAGGGCGCAAGAGCACTGAAGCAGTGCGCATCACACACTTAGGTATGATTTACATTACAGGTTTGAGTGTAGTGGTCGGCACATTAGCAATGGTGATGATCACCCACTTACTGCCAGAAACCTATCATGACGCGGTATTATTCAGCTTATTCTTGCTGCCTATCTCCATGTTAAAAGAATGGAGTGAGTTGATTAACATCTCCATTTTGTACAAGCGTCGTACTCGCTGGCTACTGGGTATAAATGTCGTCTCTGCGTGCGTTGCGATTGCTTTGCTGTTTGGCTTATCTTCTCTGGGTATTTATGGTGTGTTCATTGCGCTTTATTACGCACAACTGTGTAAGCTGGGCCTGACTTATGTAGTAGGCCAACAATGTATGACGTTGCCTTTTCACCTCAGTCTGATGGTTTTATTACAGATTATATCCGGTGTGGCACTGTTCCTGCTTCACTCTTCACAATCAATAGGAATCGCCATCGCAATTTGCATTTTGACATGCAGTTTGCTGGCATGGATAGCCACTCGCTACATGAGTAAAGAGACGCTCAATGCTCTCACTCGATACATAGTGAAAAGGCGTGGACAGGTGAAGAGATACTCGTTATGAATGAAACCAAGGTGAGAACAAAACAGTCCATCGCAGCACTGACGATTACAGTCTGTATCGGCCTGCTTTGGATTGTTATGCCTCATCCCATTTTGATTGTTGCGTTGTGTTTCGCACCACTCGCGTTACTGTTTGTTCTCAATCAAACGTTTTGGCTTGTCACACTGTTCGTTATTTTTTCATTCTTTCGTATTCACGAAGCCTTTCCTGTTATCTATAACTTCAAGATCCCATTACTGTTATCACTGGGGGCACTCGCCGCACTCGCCTTTCACCTTCTTATAAGCCGCCAGATTACAGCTTTTTGGCACCCTTCATTAAAGTGGCTGTGTATATTTTGGGGTCTGGTGATCATCGGAATAATATTCGCTTCCAGTCGTGATATCGCAATAACGGTGTTCAAAAATACCTATTGGAAAATCATCATTATGACGTTGGCCATCACCTGGCTTATTACTAAACCTTCACAGCTCGCTCAGATGTCAAAAGCAATTATTTTCGCCGGATTATTGATTGGCTTAGTGGCATTACAAAACGCTGCGAATGGCATTGATTTAGTCGAAGGAACGCGCGTGTCAATAGGACGATCCATAGGTTCAGTACTTGGCGATCCTAACGATTTGGCACTAGTGCTGATGTTTCCCCTTGCCTTTACCGTTAGTCAATTGATGGAGAAGCATTCCCCCAAGCATCTCAGGCTCTTTGCCCTTATCACCTGTTTGGTTTTGTTCTTTGCGATAATTGAGACTCAGAGCCGCGGTGGGTTACTCGGTTCACTGTCTGTATTTGCCTACTTTGCTTTTAAACACATCAAAAGCAAAACATTAGTCTTGGTACTAGGCGCCATCGCAGCGATCGTACTCTACGCATTCGCTGGTATTTCAGGACGAGAATCGGGGGGAGCCGCTGAGGATGGTATAGATGCCTCTGCGATGGGGCGACTTTATGCGTGGGAAGCGGCATTTAAAATGGCGCTGCATCATCCGTTGACTGGCGTAGGTCTAGATAACTTCTACTTTAATTACTATTTCTACAGCCCACACTGGGATGGTATCAACCACGCCGTCCATAGTACTTGGTTTGGCGTGTTAGCAGAAACGGGTTTTGTCGGGCTCGCGGTGTTCATTACTTTAATTGTGTCATTGATCCGCACCTCTTTGCATTCCATCTCATTGCTGACACCAAAATCAGATTACACCCTCTCTGTAGGAGCAAACGCCGTGTTAAGTGGGCTTATCGGTACCATCGTATCAGGTACGTTTCTGACTCAAGGTTTCACTTGGCCAATTTACATTCTAGCGGCATTAACAGTTGTCGTTAGCCGTATTGTTCAAAGTGACTGTCAAAATGAGAAATCCTAGTTTCAAACATAAACAAAACCCATAACTCACTGTTTTAAAATGGCTAATTCCTTGGCACGCATTGTGATTACTCACTTAATTAGTAATCAAATAACCAAGACTCAAGGAGAGCCACATGACGGACATCGTAGTATTTGGAGAAGATTTTGGTGGGTTACCCTCTTCCACTCAGCATATTGTCAAGCAACTAGCAGCGAACCATCGAATCCTTTGGGTGAACTCCATTGGCCTTCGTCAACCTAAGCTGGATTCTAAAGACATACAGCGTGCGTTAAACAAACTCACTCGTGTATTTCATAACGTAGGCTCACACAAGCCAACATTGGACTCTGAAACAAGCCCAAACATTCACATCATCAACTTGCTCACCATTCCTGCCCCTAGTTCTGCATTAGCAAGAAAAGTGGCCGCTAAGATGATGAAACACCAGCTCAATAAACAATTACAAGCTCTTGGTTTTGATAAGCCTGTATTTTGGACGTCGCTCCCGACTGCTGCCGATCTTTGTTCAGAAATGAACCCACGTGGACTGATTTACTATTGTGGCGATGACTTTAGCGCTTTAGCTGGTGTTGACCACGACACGGTGGCCAAGCACGAACGTACTCTTGTTAATGCGGCCAGCGTTATCTTTACGGCAAGCGAAACACTCTCCACCAAATTTCCATCTGGTAAAACCGTCACTTTGCCTCACGGTGTCGACTTTAGTCTGTTTTCTGAGCCAGCACCTAAGGCTGAAGATTTTCCTAATAATGGTCGCAAAGTGCTGGGCTTTTATGGCAGTTTGTCGGAATGGTTAGACTACGACTTAATTGCCCAAGTCGCAGACCAAGCGCCTGACTGGGATCTCGTGTTCATCGGCCCTAACGAGTTCAGTGATAATCCACTTCCACAAAGATGCAACGTATACTACCTGGGCCCGAGAGCGCATCACACTCTGCCACGTTACTCCCAACACTGGGATGCCAGTTGGTTGCCCTTTGTTGATAACGCTCAAATCAAAGCGTGTAATCCGCTTAAACTTCTTGAGTACTTGGCAACAGGAACCCCTGTTATCAGCACACCGTTTCCTGCATTAATGCCCTACAAACATATGCTTCATGTGGTTCAAGATGTCGAAGACGTGCGTGCCAGTCTCGATCACCTCCTACCGCCACCGACAGATTCAAAGTCATTTGTTCAACAGCAAAGCTGGGAAGCAAGAGCCAACCAAGTTGATAAATTAGTGAGGGCGCTATGAACGATTTGAGAGAGAACCTTAGTGTATTACTACATGGCGCTTGGCGACGTCGTTACATGATCGTTATCCCTATGCTTGTCTTGCCGGTGCTGGGCTTCATCGTAAGTAAGCTGGTTCCGACGACTTATGTTGCTCATACCAGCATGCTTATTCAAGAGACAGCGAAAATGAACCCGTTCCTTCAAGACCTTGCCGTCTCAACAATGCTTAAAGACCGATTGAGCGCACTCAGTACTCTGCTAAAAAGCCGACACGTTTTGTATTCTGTCGCAAAAGAACAATCGCTGATCAATGACGAGATGAGTGCAAAAGAGCAAGAGTTCATCATAAAAGATCTTGCGTCGCGCCTGTCTGTTCAGCCACTCGGTAAAGACTTCATTCAAATTCAATTGCAAAGTGGTAAATCAGAAGGAATGGAGTCGATGCTGCTCTCTGTCAGAGAGCATTTTGTCGAACAGCTTTTGGCTCCTGAGCGTTCTTCGATTAAAGATTCGAGTCATTTTTTGACTATCCATATCAACAAACGCAGGGAAGAACTAGACAAGGCTGAACAAGCTTTTGCAGAGTATAAAAATACTTACTCAGACGCGACACCCGAAATGCAAGCTCAAAGCCTTACTCGCCTTGCTAGCCTCAAACAAACGCTAGCCGAAAAGGAGGCGGAGCTTGCTGGTGTTTCACGAAGTCTAGGCAGTTTGGATCAACAACTATCCAAAACGAACCCGGTTATCGGTAAACTGGAAGAGCAAATCATCGACATTCGTAGTGAACTTACCCTGCTTCGCGCTAAATACACAGAGGCGCATAGTTTAGTTCAAGGTAAGTTGCGAGAATTAAACCGGTTGGAGCAGGAACGCTCGGTACTCTTGAACTCTAAACAACCAGAACTAAACAGTGCTCAACTATGGGATATCGCGAGCAATACCACAGTAAACAGTCTTGGCGAAGCACAGCCTCTACTTGTCTCCCAACTACATCAATTACAAATGATGCGTGGACGTTTTGAAGCACTTACGGAAGAAACCAACAGCTTGCGAGACATGATCCAAGAATTAGAGCAAAATGCGCACCAATTTGGGAGCACAGCAACAGAAATCAACCGCTTAGCTCGTGACGTCGCAGTGAAGAGAGAAATGTATGATGAACTCGTCGAACGCTATGAGATGGCCCAACTAACGGGTTCTTTGGGAGAGTTTGAAGAGAATAAGCGCGTAAAAATCATTGATGAACCGTTCACGCCAACGATTCCAACTAACTTACCTAGTTTTGTATTTGTCATTTTAGGATTTATTGGTGGCGCTGGTTTAGGCATTGGATTAGCGACGATACTTGAGTTAGCCGATAACTCTATCCGCTCAAAAAGAGCATTAGAAAAACACCTTGGTGTTCCTGTCATCACCACTTTACCTAACGTAGTGTACGGAAACTAACCGCCATAAGAACTCATTTACAAGCACTCGGTCGGCGAGTGCTTTTCTTTTACTACTGCCTTATACAGCCTCATAGCATGTCCACTAATATGAATCTCAAATTGAGAATAAACATAGAACCTCACACGAACTTAAGCTAACTTATTGTTTTTAAATGTTTAATTTCTTGGCACGTTGTCTGCAATTCCTAAATAAACAAAGAACTCAACGAGGGTTTGAAAATGGAATTCAGACAAAAACACAATAACACTAAGCACAGCAAAAAAGTGATATTACACGTCGTGCAACACTTAGCTCCTGGCGGTTTAGAAACGCTCGTGCTAGAAATGCTTCGTTTTGCGCCGCCAAACCATTCCGTTTTTGTCGTGAGCTTAGAAGGAAGCAAAGAACATGCACTACAAGGCTGGCAAAAACTGTTGCCCTACCAAGGCCAACTACACTTTCTTAATAAAAGACCTGGATTCAGCGGGAAGACCATCGCTACGCTGACTTCAATGATAAAAAGAATGCGACCAGACGTGGTCCACACCCATCATATCGGCCCACTTCTGTATGGTGGTATTCCTGCACGTTTAGCGCACGTACCTGTAGTGATTCATACCGAGCACGACGCATGGCACCTTAATAACAAAAAATCAGCTCGACTACAGTCCCTTTTGCTAACGATGATTCGCCCGCAAGTAGTTGCCGATGCTAACTTTGTCGCCCATCAAATACAGACTAAGTTAAAGTATCGCAAAGTTTGTACTATCCATAACGGGATTGACTGTCAGAAGTTTAAAAGCGGTGACCAAACGGCAACAAGACACTTGTTTGAACTTCCAACCGACAAAATCGTGATTGGCGTTGCCGGGCGTCTAGAAGCAGTTAAAGGCCATAAAGTGCTTATCGAAGCATTCTCTCATCTTGCGCCAAACACACACCTAGCAATAGCCGGTGATGGTTCTCAGCGAACTCAATTGGAAGCACAAGTTAGAACGTTAAAACTTGAAGATCGAGTAACCTTTTTAGGTTTGGTAGACGATATGCCCAGCTTTTACCAAAGCCTAGATTTGTTTTGTTTACCGTCGCTTCAAGAGGGTTTCCCCCTCTCAACACTAGAAGCTCAAGCATGTGACGTTCCTTGTGTCGCAACCGATGTTGGTGGCGTGAAAGAGACGCTCTGCCCGATTAACAGCACATTGGTTGAAGCCAACCGTGTGTTCTCTTTGGCGGAAGCTTTGTCGCTGCAATTGAAATCAACCCATAGTTCTCCTCGAACTTTTATTCTCAAACATTTTGATATCAGAGACATGGTGAGTCGCTACTCACGTTTGGCCAAGGAGGCTAGCTATGAATGATTTACTTTGGATTACAGGTTTTGGTTTATCCGCATTTTTGATTGTCTATCATCATGTTGGTTATCCATTGCTACTTAAATGGCTTCCTTTAAAACAGCAAAAAACCACAGCACCATTTGTAGAGCGAGCTTACAAAGCCTCTCAAACAGACAGTCAGTTACCCTCTATTACTGTCATCGTGCCCGCCTACAATGAAGAACAATGGATAGCAGAAAAGATCCGCAACCTTGCGAGCTTAGATTACCCAAGAGATAAATTGAAAGTGGTGATCGCATGTGATGGCTGCACAGATAACACAGCCGAGATTGCTCAAGCGACGATTCAAGAAGCAATCTGCTCCGATACACTGTTCATCATTAATGACCACCAAGTCAATCGCGGTAAAGTTGCCCTACTCAACGAAGAAATGCGTCATGTTAGCTCGGACATTACCGCACTGAGTGATACATCGGCATTGATTTCTTGCGATTCTCTGTTGCTAGCTAGTCAGCATTATCAAAATGAGAAGGTTGGAGTGGTTAACGCGACATATCAAATAATGAGTACCGATAACCAAGGTGAAGCAGCGTACTGGCAATACCAGTCTCGAGTGAAGCACCAAGAATCCTTGCTGGGTTCAACGATTGGCTCTCACGGTGCGTTTTATACATTCAGAACCCACCTATTTGAACCACTTGAAGTCAGCACCATTAATGACGATTTTATTCTCCCTATGAGAATCGTTTTGCGAGGCTATAACGCTATCTACGAACCTAACATGCTAGCTCTTGAACTCGAACAAAGCTCAGACGACGCAGACTTCAAGCGACGCCTAAGAATTTCAGCGGGTAACATGCAGCAGCTCATGCAATTAAAGAAATTACTGCTACCTCGCTATCGTGGCACTGCCTTTGCATTTCTATCGGGAAAGGTTCTGCGCTTAGCAACACCCTATTTGATGATTGTTTGCTTGGTTTGTTCACTGCTACTGGCACACAACCCGCTGTTTCAAATAATGCTGCTCGCTCAAGCCTGTGTTTATGGTATCGCACTTGTCACTTACTTGGTGCCTGCACTTAACACAGTCAAGCCTTTTAAACTGATTAGCTACATCGTCATTGGTCATCTCGCCAATTTCATCGGCGGTATGAAGTATTTGCTAGGAATGGAAAATGGGCGTTGGAAACGCGTCAACCAATAAGGAAAGCATCATGAAAAACTCACGCTACGATTCAAATGTATGCCACGCGAAAAGAACGTTTGATGTACTGGTTGCAATGTTTATTTTGCTCGTCACTGCACCACTATTCCCATTTATCGCGCTAGCTATAAAAATCACATCCAAAGGCCCAGTGATCTATCGTCAACTGCGTGTTGGGCGCTGTACACCAGAAAAAATGGATCTTTTTCAGATCATGAAGTTTCGCACCATGTATATTGATGCGGAGCAACGCTCCGGTGCAGTTTGGGCAACCGAGAATGATCCTCGAATCACACCAGTAGGACGTTTTTTACGTAAGACCCGTTTAGATGAGTTACCACAGCTGTTTAATGTGTTGAGAGGTGAAATGTCGATGATCGGGCCACGTCCAGAGCGCCCTGCTTTCTACCAAAAGTTGGAAGATGAAATCCCTTATTTTGTAGAACGCACATATGGCGTATTACCAGGAATTACAGGCCTAGCGCAAGTTAACCAAGGCTATGATGCTTGTATTGAAGATGTACGACGTAAAGTTGGTTTTGACCACAGTTACGCACTAAGCTTGGGTTCGTTCTACTCTTGGATTTCAATGGACCTTTCAATCATGAGTAAAACATTCGTTGTGATGATTGATGGACGAGGCCAGTAGTTTCTCGATTCTCGTAACGGTCACTCTTGCCACTGGCGTCGCATCTTTTCGATGGTCGCTGGTGGCACATCATGAATGCTTTGATACGCTCCGCGACACACTTTAACTTCCACCTCAATGCGCTTCTTCACGCAGTAGTCCAAGTAACGCTTCATCTCCCAGTGCCGAACAAACGTATTACTCACAATCACGACTTTCCCTTTGTTCAACCACTTTCGAGTTTGCTGAAAACACCATTCGTGCGCTTGGGGCAATTGAGTCGGGTTAAAGTGATAATCACCTTCATCATTTTCAAAATACATGTCAGCTTCAAAATGCTTAGCACCAAGCTCTATCGCGAGTTGCTTTGCTAAGGTTGTTTTGCCTGAACCTGGAAGTCCACGAATAAGAATGAGTTTAGCCAGTGACATAATGCTGTTAAATGAGGTGGGAATAAGCCCAAACTGTAACGGAATTATTGAAAAAGAAAAGTAGAAATAAAAAATGCCGAGCGCATTAGACTCGGCATTTAAATTCAATAGTGGATAGTGTTTATTTGTAAACTGACAGTTCGGTTCTTAACCCTTTAACCAAGCTTACACACATCAACAACAGAACAAAGGTAAACGGTAATCCCGTTGCAACCACACCTGACTGCAATGCTTGCAAGGCTTCTTTACCACCAACCCAAAGCATAACGGCTGCAATTGCACCTTCAATACAAGCCCAGAAAATACGTTGTGGAATTGGTGCATCAATCTTACCACCCGCAGTGATACTATCGATAACCAGTGAGCCAGAGTCTGATGATGTAATAAAGAACACCAGAATCAGCACGATAGAAAGCATTGAAATCACTGAGCTATACGGTAGCGCATCGTAAACATGGAACAGAGTCAGTGAAATATCAGTTAGACCATTTGCACCTAGCTCACCCACTTTATTCACCACTTGGTCAAGCGCGATACCACCGAATACAGACATCCAAATCAAGGTAACGACAGTAGGAATAACGATCACTGCGAACAGGAATTCTCGAACCGTACGACCTTTAGACACACGCGCGATAAACATACCAACAAACGGTGACCAAGATACCCACCAAGCCCAGTAGAATACCGTCCAGCCGTGCATCCAAGTTTCATCTTCACGACCGTGAGGGTTGCTCAACGGAATAATATTTTCAATGTAAGCCATTGTTGTGTCGCGTAGCGAACCCCACGCCGTATCAAACGTGATAAAGGTAATGAAAATAAGCAGGGCAAACGCAACCACCATATTGACGTTACTCAGTAGCTTAACACCACCATCAATACCACGAATTACTGATAGCACCGCGATAAAGGTAACAAAGGTGATCACAATCATTTGTGTACCAATGCCGCCTTCTAGACCAAAGACATGGTTAATACCACTGGTCGCCTGCTGAGCACCGAGACCCAGCGACGTTGCAAGACCAAACAGCGTGGATAAAACGGCAAGAATGTCGATAACATGCCCTAACCAACCCCATGCTCGGTCACCAAAAATTGGATAAAACGCCGCGCGCAATGAAAGCGGTAAACCTTTGTTAAAAGCAAAAAACGCAAGTGCTAGTGCAACGAGTGCGTAAATACTCCAACCATGCACACCCCAGTGGAACATGGTGGCACCCATCGCGAGAGATTTCGCTTCTTCTGTGTATGGCACTGCGTTCAGTGGCATTCCCCACCAATCAGTGAAGTACGCGGTCGGCTCCGCCACACTCCAGAACAGAAGGCCAATACCCATACCAGCAGCAAAGAGCATCGACAACCAAGAAACGGTTGAGTGATCCGGCGTTGCTTCTTTGCCACCTAAGCGGATTTTACCCAGCGGAGAAAAAAGAAGAGCAACTGCGAATAATAAGAAGAAGTTTGTCGACCACATAAAGAACGCATCAAACTGTTCGATAATTCCGTTTTTCAGACCGTTTAATACATCACGAGCAGTGGTTGGCTCAACAAGAAGAAGTGAAATTAGACAGAAAACAACGAGACCCGCACTGATGCCAAAAACGGGGTTATGTATGTCGAATCCCCACTTTTGAACGTTGTCCTGTCCAACCTGATAGTCTGTTGTGTCGATACTATATTTTTTAAATGCATTATCCATAAATACAAATTTAACGTGAATTTGAAACGCCCCTCAGGTGAGAAGAACTCCAATACCGCCCTCCATTAATTTGAACTCTAAAGTTTTAAAGCGGGGCGAAGTTTAGCAGTAATCACATATTTTTGCAAAAAATCGCCATTTATTGCATTTTTGGCTCAGTTAAAGGCAGATGAGAACAAAGTAATATCAACACAAAAATTATGAGGTCTAACGATTGATTTTATCGTAATTTGATCGTTCGAAAAGCACTGGAAATACTTGCGCTCTGTGGCTTTATCATTGATGGACGCGTAAATTGAGATAAGTAACACTGACTTGGTTTCAAAGCTAGCGATGAAACCATGTCAGTAAAGTTTTCATATAGATTGAGTATTATAGGAAATGGAAGGTAATATTCCCCGTCACACTGCTCACGGTGTCACTATCGCTGTCAATATCCACGCCAAACGCTTGATAGCTTGCCCCAATAGAAACATTATCGAGCAAGAAGTATTCGGCACCGACACCATACATGTAGGAGACACCATCATCTTTATCTAAATTTCTCAGTCCGCCGTCATAATCAACATTGAATGCATTGATGCCACCTTTGGCATAGACATGAAGCGGCCCAAAGTCGATGCTTGGTTTCGCTGCTAAATAGAATGAATCAAAATCAGCACTACCCCTGCTGCCACTCAGTGATAAATCCACCTTGCCGTGGTTAAAGTAACCTGCCTCAATGCCAATGAATGGCAAAATACCAGTACCTACATGAATACCGTAGGTTGTATCGTTTTCGCTATCGATATCAGATTGACCGATTTGACCGCCAGTGTAAATCCATGAGTCTGCCATTGCTGATGTTGAGCACAACGTTAGAGCTAATAACGAGAGTGTTTTTTTCATACTATCCCTTCCTGAGCGATTCCTAAGCGAAACATTGCGCAAATATGCGTATTTAATCGCCACTATATATTGGAAAGCATGAGCATTTTAAGATCCAAAAGTGAATAATTTATGTTCAACTTTTGTTTTGTGACTTCCAGACAAAAAAACACCGACATAAAGTCGGTGTTTTTCATATGGGTGTTAGAAAGCTAGACGCTTATAGGAAATGCAGTGTTGCGTTAACAGAGAACGTGCCGATATCGTCTTTACCCGCCGTGTAGTTCATGTAGCTAGCACCAACAGACATCGGACCAAAAATGAAGTACTCTGCACCTACACCGTACATTAGATCCAAATCGTCATCGTCTTTGCCGCCTTTCACTTCTTTGTCCCACTGGTGGAAGCCACCTTTTGCATACACATGCAGTGGACCAAAGTCGATGCTTGGCTTAAGTGCTGCGTAGTAAGACGTTAGCTTAGTGTCTTGACCATTTACGTTAAATTCACCGTGTTGCGTCACACCAGCTTCAATACCAATGATAGGTAGAATGCCTGTACCAACGTGAACAGAGTATGATGTATCCGTCTCACCTTTGTAGTCAGACTGACCTACTGTTGCACCACCGTAAATCCAAGAATCTGCCATTGCCGCAGAAGATGCGCCAAGTAGCGCCACTGCTAATAGAGTTTTTTTCATCATCTACCTTTACTCTTTATTATTCCCACGTCTGCATAACTCAGTCGTTGGTACTACAAATAAAGGGAGGCGAACCATTGCCTCCCAGAACTAAAAATTTACGCTTATTGAGTTACTAGCAATTAGTGTACCAGTAACCTCATACGCGATAATTACAAATCTGACGCTATTTTACTGGTTGATTAGCAAGCATCAATCGCGTTTTTGACTCGTTTATCAGAAACAGGATAAGGAGTGCCTAATTGTTGAGCAAAGTAACTCACGCGAAGCTCTTCAATCATCCAACGCACTTCTTTTACGTTTTCAGGAATGGCCACGCCTTTCGGGATCTTGTTCAGCAACTCCTTATAGTCTTGAGTCACAGATTCAATCTTCAGCATATGTAAACGATCTTTGTTTGGATCGATTGGCAACTTCTCCATACGACGCTCTATCGCACGCATGTAGCGAAGAATATCCGGCAAGCGTTTCCAGCCACATTCCGTCGCAAAACCTTTGAAGATCAAGCCTTCAATTTGTGCTTTGATATCCGACAGAGCAAACGCCATTGTGAAGTCGATTTTGCCTTTTAGCTTCTTATTGATGCTGAACGCCGTTGTCAGAATAGTCTCAACCTGTTTCGCGATCTCTACGACGGTATCACCCAGTTCAGCACGAACGTGTTCTTTCAACGCTTCGAACTTCTCTGGCTCCCAAACTAAGCCACCCTGCTCTTCAATAAGCTTATCGACACCACAGGCGATACAGTCATCAATCAGATCAAGCACTTTGCCGTAAGGGTTAAAATACAAACCCAACTTCGATTTGTTCGGTAAGTTAGCGTGCAAATATTTAATTGGAGACGGCACATTCAACAAAATCAAACGACGCTGACCAGCACGCATTGCCGTTATCTGCTCGTACTCCGTTTCGTAGAGTTTGATTTCAACGCTGTCTTTGCTATCAACAAGTGCTGGATACGCTTTTACATCGTAGCCGCCACGTTTTTGTTGATACACTTTCGGCAATTCGCCAAAACTCCACGTATGCAGACCTTGCTGTTCGATATCGTCATCCGCAACTTTGGAAAGCGTTTCTTGAACTTTGTCTTTCAAACTTTCTTTCAGTTCATGAAGGTCTTTGTTTTCCTTCAGTTTACGATTTCGGTGATCAACCGCGCGAAACGTGACTTTCAAGTGCTCAGGTACTTGTTCCAAGTTCCAGTCTTCACGCAGCACTTCTACGCCCGTCATGCGTCGCAACTCTTTCTCTAATGAATCTAGCAGCGGCGCTTCCATTGGCGTAACGCGTGCTAAGAATGCATCGGCATAGTTCGGCGCAGGCACAAAGTTCTTACGAATTGTCTTTGGCAACGATTTAATCAAGCTAACCACAAGCTCATGGCGTAAACCTGGGATCTGCCAATCAAAGCCCGCTGGTTCAACTTGGTTTAAAATCGGCAACGGCAAATGCACTGTGACACCGTCACTATCATCGCCTGGTTCAAATTGGTAACTCAATTTGAGCTTCAAACCATTTTGATGCCAGAAGTTCGGGTAATCCAAATCGGTCACATGGCTAGCATCACCCTTGAACAGCATCTCTTTTTCAAAGTTCAGCAGTTCCGGATTTTCTTTAGATGCCTTTTTCCACCAAGTATCGAAGTGTTTGCCAGAAACGACTTCAGTACCAACACGTTGGTCATAGAAATCAAACAGCTCATCATCATCCACTAAGATGTCTCGACGACGAGATTTATGCTCAAGCTCTTCCACTTCTTGCAGAAGCTTACGGTTTTGCTTAAAGAACGCGTGTTTGGTTTCCCATTCACCCTCAACCAATGCACTACGAATAAAGATTTCGCGGCTAACGGTCGGATCGATACTGCCGTAGTTGACCAAACGCTTCGGTACGATTGGTACGCCGTAAAGCATGACTTTTTCATGCGCCATCACCGCCGCGCGTTTCTTCGACCAATGCGGTTCGCTGTAACTGCGCTTGATAAGATGTTTGGCTAATGGCTCAATCCACTCCGGCTGAATCTTGGCAATGATGCGACCCCAAAGTTTCGAGGTTTCCACCAACTCGGCTGACATTATCCACTTAGGTTGTTTCTTAAATAGACCCGATGCAGGGAAGATATGGAAACGAGCGTTGCGCGCGCCTTGATATTCATTCTTTTCTTGGTCTTTCATACCGATGTGCGACAACAAACCAACCAAGATCGCACTGTGTACGCCATGGTAAGACGCAGGCTCATCGTTCAGTTTGAATTCCATTTCACGCATCGACTGGTGAATTTGGAAGTACACATCTTGCCACTCACGCACGCGCAAGTAGTTCAAATAGTCTTGCTTACATTGCTTGCGGAACTGGTTGCTAGACAAGGCTTTTTGCTGCTTTTGGATGTATTCCCACAAATTTACAAACGTCAGGAAGTCCGACTCTTCATGGAAGAAACGACGGTGCTTATCATCTGATGATTGTTGTTTGTCTGAAGGACGCTCGCGTGGATCTTGAATCGACA
This sequence comes from Vibrio sp. 2096, assembly GCF_033339595.1. Classification (NCBI taxonomy): domain Bacteria; kingdom Pseudomonadati; phylum Pseudomonadota; class Gammaproteobacteria; order Vibrionales; family Vibrionaceae; genus Vibrio; species Vibrio sp. 2096. The sequence continues at coordinate 599,357 of NZ_JAWOUX010000002.1, read as the reverse complement.
AGGCCGCTGCAATGATCATCACTTCTTTAAGCGCACCATATTTTGGCGCTTCCAAAACCATACGCGCCAAGCGTGGGTCGATTGGCAAACGAGCTAATTGGCGACCGATGGAAGTCAGGCGTTTTTTCGGGTCTTTTACCTCAGAATTAATCGCGCCAAGCTCTTCCAGCAAACGAACACCATCTTGGATGTTACGTTTGTCCGGCGCTTCCACAAATGGGAAGGCTTGAATGTCGCCCAAGCCAAGTGCGGTCATCTGTAAGATAACCGATGCTAGGTTGGTACGCAGGATCTCGGGATCGGTAAACTCTGGGCGCGACTCAAAATCTTCCTCTGAGTACAGACGGATACAGATACCCTCTTCCACACGACCACAACGACCTTTACGTTGGTTCGCACTCGCCTGAGAAACTGGCTCAATTGGAAGACGCTGAACCTTAGTACGGTAACTGTATCGACTGATACGCGCCGTACCCGGGTCGATAACGTACTTAATACCCGGAACAGTTAGCGAGGTTTCTGCCACGTTGGTTGCCAGTACAATTCGGCGACCAGTATGAGGTTGGAAAATCTTATTCTGCTCACCTGCCGACAAACGCGCGTAAAGCGGCACAATTTCCGTGCTCTTCAGATTACGTTTGGACAATGCATCTGCGGTATCACGGATTTCACGTTCACCATTCATGAAAATCAGGATGTCACCTAAACCTTCATCGCACAGTTCATCTACCGCTTCGAAGATGCCTTCAAGCTGGTCACGATCATTGTCGTCATCACCGCTTAGTGGGCGGTAACGTGTTTCTACCGGGTAAGTACGACCCGATACTTCAATGATTGGTGCATTGTTGAAGTGTTTTGAGAAGCGTTCTGGGTCGATGGTTGCCGACGTGATGATCACTTTCAAATCAGGACGACGTGGCAGCAACTCTTTCAAGTAACCCAAGATGAAATCGATGTTGAGGCTGCGCTCGTGCGCTTCATCGATAATGATGGTGTCGTATTGATTCAAGAAACGGTCATGCTGAATTTCAGCCAACAAGATACCGTCCGTCATCAATTTGATTTGGGTATTTTCAGAGATCTGATCGTTGAATCGAACCTTGTAACCAACAAACTCACCAAGCTTGGTTTCCATCTCTTCGGCAATACGGTTAGCAACCGAACGCGCTGCAAGACGACGAGGCTGAGTATGACCAATCAGACCAAATTTACCGCGACCAAGCTCAGCACAGATTTTTGGTAGCTGAGTGGTTTTACCAGAACCGGTTTCACCCGCGACGATAACCACTTGGTTTTCTTCGATCGCTTTCGCAATATCGTCACGTTTTTGGCTTACAGGCAGGATTTCTGGGTACTCAATCGTTGGTTTGTAGTTGCTGCGCTGCTCTGCAACCATCATGGATTTTGCGATGTCTAATGCGATTTCGTCGAACACAGCATTACGCGCTGCGTCCTTCTTAATTTTGCTTGCACCAGAAATACGTTTACTCAAGCGGAAACGGTCGCGCATCATGCACTGATTCAGCGCTTTACGCAGAGATGCAGCACTATTCACTTGAGCCTGAGGTGTTTGAGCTTGTTTCGCTGTCGCTTTTTGCGCACCATTTGACGGTGTCGCTTGCTCTTCAGCTAGATTCTTTTTTGGGGGCTGTGACGAAGTCAAAGCGTTTCCTATTCTTTTCATTACAAAAACTGCGCGGATTGTATCACACAAGATCTGTAACAAGATAACCGAAAGCTCATTCAATTTTTTCGAACATGTTCAGCGAATCGCTAGGCTTTTGAACTCACTTACGTTGCTTATAATGGCTCCCATAGTCGAAAGCACTTATTTAAGGAATAACCATTATGTCTCGTGTACTAGCTCTAAAATCAAGCATCCTTGGCGATTACTCTCAATCAAACAAATTGGTTGAAGACTTCATCAAAAATGTAGACCAAGACAAGCTTACTGTTCGTGATTTGGCTGCAAACCCGCTACCTGTTTTGGACTTCGCCGTTGCGACTGCACTGCGCGCTACGGAAGATCTTTCACAAGAACAGCAAGCGGTAGTCGACTTGTCTGACACCCTTATTGAAGAAGTAAAGGCCGCAGACACTTTGGTTATTGCCGCTCCAATGTACAACTTCACCATCCCGACTCAGCTTAAAAACTGGATTGATTTGATTGCTCGTGCAGGCGTGACATTCAAATACACAGAAAACGGTGTTCAAGGTTTGATTGAAGGTAAAAAGGCGATTGTAGTAACGACTCGTGGTGGTATTCATAAAGATTCACCAACTGACAACGTTACGCCGTACCTACGCACTGTACTGGGTTTTGTAGGAATCACTGATGTGGAATTTGTTTACGCAGAAGCGCTAAACATGGGTGAAGATGCAGCTGCAAAAGGCATTTCAGAAGCGCAAAGCCAACTTGCAACAATGGCGTAAGTTAGAATAAACCAGAATACAAAAGGGATTGGTTCGCGCCAATCCCTTTTTAGATCAAGATGCCTTGATCGTGTTTATAGGGTCGCTTACATCGTCAAAAACGATTCACTTTCTCCAAGTTACGTATTGCATCGAGGTAGACTTTTTCTAAAGACCGCTCAGCTTCGCATATCATGTTCTCGATCATCGCATTAAACGCGACATCGCTACGGACTTCTATATTGTCTCCCGCCTTAACGTCAAGAGAGTTGACGTACAACACCAACCATTCATCGCCCTCCAAATGCCCTTCTCCGTGAATGGCAAAAAAGCGTTTGGCAAATTCAGCGTTGGTACAATTTATCGCTTCAATTTGAAGATTGAATGAGGAGTCGATACTCATGGTGCTCATGCCATCCGACTCATCAGATGCATCACAAACAGCCTTAACTCTGGCACGATATACGAAATTTCTCGTTGAAAGCAGCATAGTATTATTCATCATTACTCATAATGGGCGATAAATAAGTCAGTTGCAAATCCGACTTATATGCATCTCGCGATGCGCTAAAACTCGAACTGGAAATAAATAGTATTGTAGTTACTCCCACCTTTAATTCGCCCAAACTGGGAAGCGCTTTCAAAAATCGCCGAGCGGTGATGCAATGAATAGCCCACCCACATATTGTTCCAGCTCTTTTGGTTGAAGAGATCGCCTACATTGACATCAAACGAGAAATCTAAGTAATTGAGCAACTTGCTTGGTGTATAACCCTTGTCTTCCATTTCTGTGCCTTCAATATAGGTAATGCTATCAATGTATGACACACCTTCCGCTACACCAAATCGCCAAGTCGTAGGCCAATTAACCGTATAATAAGCCTTAATCGCCATGACGTATTCTGTGCTCGCAGACTGAACACTGGACGACCAGTGATGAACCAACCCTGGCGTTAAATAAATATCAAGAGGAAAACCAAACAGCTCATCCGTTAATGGATGCCCATAAAACAATGAAGTAAGTTGATTGTCGTATGGGTCTTTTTCTCTCTCAAAGCTAAATATTTCACCGATGTTCGAAGGCGTCGCCCAACCATGCGCAATACGTAGATATGCTTTATTGCTCAGTGTCGGTTTCGGAGCTTTGCTTTTATCGTTGAAAAAGCCAAAACCGACAAACACTTCTCCCTGATATCGATCTTCTACAAGCTGACTGTTGTAGGCGTTATCATCTAAGCGAGTAACACTCGTCTCACCCAATAAATACAAATTTGAAGTTACATGGTAACGCGCTTTAATACCAAGATTGGTGTCAAGCCCAGCTCCAATTCTCTCGCCAGTAATATCCTTAAAGGAATAATATTCACTATTGAAATCAGCGTCTTTGTATCGAATCGTAATCGATGGCTCTAATTCCCAATCCCCAAATACATAATTGGCAGCAAGGCGGTAATTAGAGTGAAACTGGAGTTCGTCGTCCGCCATCAACTCTACTTCTGCGCGCCAATTGTCGTTAATGCTATAACGCACTTGCCCACCGAAATCGACTCTGTCCCCTTCATTAGCATTTTGTAGTGACATGGGAATATCGACAAATCTCAATCGCATGAGTGCGCTCGCACGCCAGTCAGAATCACTCTCGTTATACAAAAAAGCGCCACCTTCAATGCCATTGATATACACATGTTCGTTTTCAAAGAACATCATTGGTACAAATGTACTCACCGTAGAGTCATTATCGGCGGTATAAAACGGAATCGATGCTGTGCGATACATCGCAGCAATCCCCCAAGTTGGTTCTTCTGAACCATGCGCAGAAGAAACTGCCGCAGCTAAAGGTAAAGCGAGTGTTGTTAGAATTAATCTCTTCATGAGTTCGAAAAATGTTGGTTGAGAAGCAGGCAAACATCAATGATTTGCCATTAAAAGCTTATGTTCTGCTGATGATAGCCGTTACAATGGCAAATGTTGTCATCCTCGTGACAGTTTGAGTCCCAAGATCATATTAATATTGCACGACTAGGTGAGCTTGTTTGCGAATATTTTACCATCACAACAAGCGCTTAAACTCTAGCTTAGTTCTAAATCAAACATAATGAAGTAAAAAGTGAAAGCATCAGAACTCATCTCTACCTTGAATCATTTACCCGCAGATACAGACCCAGACATTGTGATGGGAGAAGCATGGCTGCCAGAGAGGTTGATAGGGACTCAACTCGATGGTGACATGTTGTTTTTGCACTTTGATAATGCACCAGAAGATGGTCAAGGTGACGAAGAAGGGCGTGGCTTCGTCGAACACGAAATCGACCTAATTAGAACTCGGCTTCAGCAAATTTTGGATGAAGACAGTGATAACGCGTCAAAAGCCGATGCGATGCTTGGTTTGTTCCTTATGGGACATGAACTTAGTAGCTCGCAAGTTATCGAAATATTAGAAGAAGAAGCTGACACATAAGGAGCCGTTTTGCCAGCATTGATGAACACGACTGAAATTTCTTCACTTCCTCTTGTCGTTGCAGGTCCGATCCTACGTAAAGTGACCGCAACTGAAATCAATATTTGGCTAGTCACCACCCAACGCTTGGAGGGTATGGTGCAAATTACGGATGAAAATGCCTCCATCCTTTATCAAGCCCCTTTAAGTGAACAAAAAGAACAGCTTCAAATCGGCCTCAATGCGTGGTGTTGCTTACTTAAATTAGAAGGCGAGTTTCCAACCCATCAAGCGTTACGCTATCAAATAAAAACGCAATATGGATTAGTGACGGAACTGCTCCCTCACCTGACTTATGAGCGAGATAATACGCCAAACTTGGGTATTGAGTTCCTCGTTAGTGAAAAAGCGGATTATCTCCTACATGGCTCTTGCCGTAATCCCCATCACTTCAGTGATGATACATTGGTCGCTGCGGATCATAAAATCGCGTCTCAATCCATTGAAGAGAGACCGGATATGCTCATCATGAGTGGTGATCAAATCTATGCAGACCATGTTGCAGGCCCCACTCTCGATGCCATTGAGCAAGTCATAGCTTTATTGGGTTTGCCAGGCGAAGAATTCGATCAAGCTCCGATAAAAAATACCAATGAGCTCTACCAACACCCTGCTTGCTATTATGGTCGAGATAAATTGTTGCCTCATTATGTGAGTGATGACAGTTTACTAAGTAAGTTTTTTCCACACCGAGGGACACCAATATTCAGCGCCAAAGAGTGTGAGAATCACCTAATAAGCTTTGCTGAGTGCTTTGCAATGTACTTATTGGTTTGGTCTCCGACCTTGTGGAAGCTTGTTCGAACGGATCGTTTATTAGAAAACGAATTTACTGTCGGCGGAGAAGTTCTTGAACCCAAATGGCAGCAGCAATGGCGCGAAGAAAAAAAACAAATTGATAAATTCGTCGCAGGTCTGGACAAGGTTCAACGCTTACTCGCTCACATTCCAACCTATATGATTTTTGATGATCACGATGTCACCGACGATTGGAATCTCACCATAGGCTGGGAACAAGCCGCATACAGCAACACGTTTGCAAAACGCATTATCGGTAATAGCTTGATTGCTTACTGGCTTTGCCAAGGTTGGGGAAATGCGCCAGAAAAATTCAATGATGAATTTATGAGCCTCGCTCAACGCTTTATCGATGAGCGAACCTCGCAAACCCAAGATGCATTTATTCAATATTTGTATCGCTTTGAGAATTGGCACTACACCATTCCTACGACACCAAAAGTTGTCGTGCTAGATACACGAACCAGACGCTGGCGTTCTGAGTCTAAAATGAACAAACCTTCTGGCTTAATGGACTGGGAAGCGATGATTGAGTTCCATCAGGAGCTCGTGCATCAAGACAAGGTTGTTATTGTTTCTGCCGCGCCAATGTTTGGTGTGAAATTTATCGAAGCACTACAACGTGTGGTGACCATACTTGGTAAACCATTGATGGTTGATGCTGAAAACTGGATGGCTCACCCCGGAAGTGCGAATACTCTTATTAGTATTTTCACACACACAAAGACACCAACTAACTTTGTTATTCTCTCTGGCGACGTGCACTACTCTTTTGCATACGATATTAAGCTCCGCTATCGAAAAAACAGTCCGAATATCTATCAAATCACCTGTAGTGGAATTAAAAATCAGTTCCCTACACAACTGCTCAATATTTGTGATGGCCTAGATAGACTGCTATACAGCCCTCGCTCACCTTTAAACTGGTTCACAAAACGTAAACGACTCAAGATTTACAAACGCGCACCAAGTACGCACAACTTTTATCGCTTGGTTAACCATAGTGCCATTGGTGAGCTACGCCTTGATGATGAAGGCAAACCAAGTCAAATTAGTATTCTGACGAGTGATGGTGACGAAGTTCATTTTCCACCGACACGTGCTGAAAGCTGAGTATCAATCCCAAAATGACTTGCCCTTTGTAAGAGGCAAGTCACCTTGAACTAACTCAGGAGTTTAGGTTTTTTGGAGAGAAAGTGGCCGTTCTTAAATGTCAACGGCGTGCTAAATTTGGTATCGCACCTTGAGATCTTCCGTATTTATTACCATGTTAACCAAATAAACAATAGCTCGGTGTTCATTATGTTTAATTCTCTCACATCATTATTTAAACAACTCATTGATGGCTCTGATTTAAGCCAAACCAACACACTTTCCCCTAACATGGCTATCGCGTGTTTGCTTTGTGAAGTTTCTGGCGCAGACCATAGTGTCGATGATAGAGAACAAGAAACAAAGCGCTCTTTATTGATGAAACTGCTTTCGTTAAATGAAGAAGAATCAAATACTTTGTTAGAGCAAGCGCAACAGAAAATAAAAGATTCCGCTTCGCTGTACGACTTTACCTCTCAACTAAGAGAACTGACTCAAGAAACTCGTTACAACTTAATCAAAAGCATGTGGGAAGTCGCTTACGCAGACGGCGAAATTGACCCGCTAGAAGACGCGGTGATCCGTAAAACAGCAGAGCTACTCTATGTTGATCACAGCGAGTTCATTCGAGCAAAGTTACAGTCTCAGTAAAGTAACGAGATGAGTATATAGGTCTCTGGCTAGCTCCAGCCTACCCCTATAATGACAACAGATATCGCTTCTGTAGCCATAAAAAAACGCGCACTCTGCGCGTTTTTCAATAAGCCAACGACATTGTTATTTAAAGTACTGGTCAAGGTATGTGTTTAGCTCTTTCCACACTAAACAGACTGCATGACAAAACAACAATGGTTGGATGATAATTTAATTACAAGCTAGCTAGGTTCGAATAACTAAAACATGGTCAAAGCAAGCTTAGCTAAGTTGTATGCATCTACATAGCCAGAGTGTTGACGCCCTTCCCAGTCTATTCCTTTTGCTTCTTGAGCGGCTCGATGGCCTATACGTTTATCTTTAAGACGATTTTGAATACGGTAGAGTGTCGCTAAGTTGATGAACTCTGTGAACGGTGCTTCAATACCTTTTTGCTTACACTCTTCTAGAAGAATAAGGTCATCTCGCCCCCAAGATGCAAAGATTTTGTTGCGACCACCGAAGTTCTTAACCATGGATTTAAGCACTTCTTCTAGTGGGCGTCCTTGTTTTTCAATCTTACGTGGTGTGATGCCCGTTAACTCAGCGCAGAACAGAGACACTTCATCGTGTTCTGGTTTCACGTAGTATTGAGCACGCTTGACTATCTCACCTTTAGACAAATCTATTTCAGCTAACCCCACTTCGATAATTTCACCCGTGCTGCCGACGCCATTTTCGTTCCAGCAACACATTTCTAAATCGAAGCATACAATACGGTTATGGTTCATAGTTTGCCTTGGTTCCTAACATAAAAATTTAAAGCGTGCGATTCTATCGTAACACGGCGTAAAACTCGAATTTGTGCGCCCATTTAATCGCCGATCGACACATTATTACGGCCGTTTTTTTTACTCAAATAGAGTTGACTATCCATTTTGTGATACAAGCTCTCAGGATCTTCTTCTTTATGGATAACCGCACCGATACTCAACGTACAGATGATTGACGCATCACCATAATCAAAAGCCGTACTTGCCACAACACTCCGTAATTTTTCTAGGTAAGCTTCTAGCACTGCTCTATCAATGACTTTAGAAATAATACAAAACTCGTCACCACCAGCTCGGTAAAACTTATCTCCCGGTTTTAAATTAGCACTGACCAGCTTAGTAACATGTTGTAACGCTTCATCTCCACCTAAATGGCCGTGTTTGTCATTAATCACTTTGAAGTGGTCGATATCAAAACCAACCAAGGCGAAGTTAACACCTTTGTTTATCTGATTAAGCAAATGATCGTTGAATGCTCGGCGATTCAGTAGTTGAGTTAGAGGGTCTCGCTCTGCCATTCTTTTTAATTCAACGGTTTTGAGCTCCAACATGACCGCTAAGCGCTCTTTTTCTCGAGACTGTAAATTCACAATCCAACTGATCAAAAAGGCGATTACCAATCCGGCTAGCGTCGTGCCCGCTAAAATAGAACGCTCCCAAGCTGAGACTGCGTCAGAAAGCTTAAAGTCAATACGCCATTCACGGTTAGGCAGTTGAATGGTTCGGCTTATAACGGTTCCTCGAATGTTATCCCAGCTAGCACTTTGAAAGAGAACAGGGTCATCTGCTGCGTCGAATCCCAAGTCTTCTACGCGCACCGACATATCGAGCTCCGTCGCGGTTTTCGTAATCAAATCCTCAAAGTAAACCGTACTTCGGATAACGCCGGTCACTACTCCTAATAAATATTTGTTCTCGAAGTCGAACACTGGATGGAACACCAGCAACCCAGTCTTAGGTATGGACTTGTCATAACCATCTTGCAGTAAGCGAACTTTATCCGAGACATTCGCTCGCCCATTTTCGGAAATATCATCCAAGATTAAATCGAAGCGTTTGCGCGAAAAATAGAAACCCAATAGAGAAAGGTTTTCCGGTGTTCTTGGGTAGATATCCGACGCGATAAAAATTGGCTCATTGTGTTCAAAAATGTACCCGTAGGTTTTGGGACCATCTTTAGGAACGGTAAACGGTTGGAAGTTTGGAAATTTTTGACGGGTCTTTAAAATATGTTCATCAAGATCTTCGAATTCGACCTTTTGCATCCATTGAAGTCCAATGAGACTTCGCGAGCTATTAATCACTTGTTCCGCATACATGGGAAACGATGGCCAATAGCTTCGCTCAATCGAATGGAAAAAGTTTGCGCCCGCACCAATGAACTTTAGATCATTCTCGACGTTTGCTTTAAGTGATTCTGCTTGTCGGTCGGCTAAAGTATCAAACGTCGTCTGTGTATACCGTTGCTGCATTGTATAAGCAGCACCTACTACACCAGCAGTGACACATAAAGTCGCCAAAAAAGCTAAAATAGAGTCTGAATGTCGTTTTATAAAGCTCTTATGAGCGGTGCTTTGTGTCATATCGTAATTTTTGATACTTCCGTAAGTTAAACTTCGGGATCTATTGAAATACTGCGTTAGCAACGCACAAACATCAAGCAACAACCTATATTGGGGAGTCTGATCGTCGATTTTTCACGCTGTTCGTACGGTATAGTCACGAATTATTACAGCCTTAAGCCTTGAATATGCTACCATCCGTCATCATTTTAATGTCTAAACTTGGTGCAAGATCGCAAAGACGATCGTTTTAGTGAACAAATATGAGCCAATACTGAGCACCAATAAATCAATAGAAAGAGAAAAAACGTCATGAACATTGATTTGAACCTAATTCCTCAAACGTTCGATATGCTTCACGCTGGCCTAACCGCATCGAGCGTTTTGCTTCTTCTAGTTGCAGTGTCGCGCAAATCAAAAGTGGTCGAGAAAGTGGTAGAAAAACCAGTCGAGAAAATCGTCGAGGTTGAGAAACCAGTTGAGAAGATCGTTGAAGTAGAAAAAGTAGTGGAAGTAGAGAAAGTCGTAGAGCGTGTTGTAGAAGTTGAATCAAAACTTGCAACCGCATCAACAGACTCTGCAATGCAGCTGCTTTCTATCATGCAACAAGAAGCTCGTCTGATTGACTTCCTAAAAGAAGACCTAACGTCATTCTCTGATGAAGAAGTAGGCGCAGCTGCTCGCGTAATCCACACTGGCGGTCAGAAAGTACTGAACGACTACGTGACGCTAGCGCACGTTCGTAACGAAGACGAAGAAACTCGCATTACGGTTGAAGAAGGCTTCAACCCACAAGAAATCCGCCTAACTGGCAACGTAACAGGCAGCGCGCCATTCAACGGCACGCTAGTTCACAAAGGCTGGAAAGCAACATCAATGACGTTGCCTAAACTTGCTGAGAACTACGATGCTTCTGTGATCGCTCCAGCTGAGGTTGAGCTGTAATGGAACACATGAACCAAGAAAACCATTCTCAAGAAGCGTCTGTTGAAACTCAACAGACGCCTAAATTCAGTGTTGGTATCGACTTAGGTACAACACACTGTGTCATGTCTTTTGTTGATACACACAACGAAGACGCTCGCGTTGAAGTGATGCCAATCCCGCAGTTGACTGCGCCGGGTACGGTAGAGACTCGTAGCCAATTAGGCTCTTTCCTTTACCAGCCGCACGAGCACGAAATGAACCCGCAATCACGCGTTCTTCCGTGGTCGAGCGAGCCAAAAGCTCTGGTTGGTGCGATTGCACGTAACCTAGGTTCGAAAACGCCAATTCGTCTTGTTGCAAGTGCGAAATCTTGGCTTTGCCACGCAGGTGTGAACCGTCGTGATGCTTTCCTGCCAGCAGGTAGCCCAGAAGAAGTGGAAAAAGTATCCCCTCTTCGTGCGACAGAGCTTTACCTAGAGCACCTAAAAGACGCTTGGAATCACGCGAACCCAAATCACAACCTTGCCGATCAAGACGTAACCATTACGGTTCCTGCTTCTTTTGATCCTGCTGCTCGCGATCTAACTGCAGAAGCAGCACGCAACGTTGGTTTTGTGCACCTAACACTTCTAGAAGAGCCACAAGCTGCACTTTACAACTGGATCGATAACAGCAACGACAAATGGCGCGACGAAGTTGAAGTTGGCGACATCGTGCTTGTGGTCGATATCGGTGGTGGTACAACCGACCTTTCTTTGGTTGAAGTAACTGAAGACAACGGCAACCTAACTCTGAACCGCATCGCGGTAGGTGAACACATCCTACTTGGCGGTGACAACATGGATCTTGCACTTGCGTACCGCTTGAAGATGAAGCTAGCGCAAGAAGGCAAAGAGCTACAGCCATGGCAAGTTCAGGCAATGACACACGCATGTCGTGACGCGAAAGAAGCGTTATTGAACGACAGCGAACTTCAGTCAGTGCCAATCGTAGTACCAAGCCGTGGTTCTAAACTGCTTGGCGCAACGCTGAAAACAGAACTGACTCAAGAAGAAGTACAACAAACACTGGTTGATGGCTTCTTCCCTCAAGTTGCAATTACTGACCACCCTGTTCAACGTAACCGTGGTGCACTAACGCAAATGGGTCTGCCTTACGCACAAGATGCAGGCATTACTCGTCACATTGCAGCGTTCTTGTCTAAGCAAGCCAATGCTCTTTCTACTTCAGGAAATGGCGCAGAAGCAGCAGCTCAAGATTTCAATCCATTCGCTAACATGCCTGGTATGCCAGGTTCGGATGCAGCGCAATCGGCTGACTTCATCAAGCCAACCGCAATCCTATTCAACGGTGGTGTTCTGAAATCGAAACTTCTAGCAACTCGTCTAGAAGACACGATCAACGAATGGCTAATTGAAGCAGATGCAGAAATGGCAAAACGCCTAACAGGTGTGGATCTAGACCTTGCGGTTGCTAGCGGTGCGGCTTACTACGGCTCTGTGCGTCGTGGTCAGGGCGTTCGTATCCGTGGTGGTATTGCTTCGGCGTACTACGTGGGTATCGAAAGTGCGATGCCAGCTATTCCGGGCATGGCGCCGCCAATGGAAGCACTTTGTGTTGCACCATTTGGTATGGAAGAAGGCTCAAGCGTTGACGTACCAAGCCAAGAGTTTGGTTTGATCATCGGCCAGCCAGTTAACTTCCAATTCTTCGGCTCAACGGTTCGTCGTGATGACCTAGCAGGTACTCACCTAGACTACTGGGCACCAGAAGAGCTTGAAGAGCTTCCAGAAATTCAAGTAACGCTGCCTGTATCTGAAGGTCGTCGTGAAGGTGAAGTGGTTCCAGTTACCCTAGCCTCTCGCGTCACAGAGCTTGGTACGCTTTACTTAGAAGCCATTGCCGCTGATAACGGGCAAAAATGGCATGTTGAGTTCGATGTGCGTGAAGACGCGAAAAGTGACTCAAACGAAGAACAATAATTAGAAGTCAAACGGCATCCAATCGGGTGCCGTTTTTAAATACACGAAGGTTTGGTTTTGTATGGCATCTCCTCGTTTCCTTGTTGGTATTGACCTCGGCACCACAAACACTGTGGTGGCCTACTGTGAAATCACCGACAACCTTGAACAATCCGAAGTATCCCTATTCGACATCGACCAACTGATTGGTCCGGGCGAAGTCGTTCGTAAACCACTTCTGCCCTCTTTCCGCTATCATCCAGCTGTAGGTCAAATCTCCCCTTCTGATCTCACTCTTCCTTGGGACAACGAACCTGTTGCTGGCGACATTAACAATCTCATCGTTGGTGAATGGGCTCGTGAATTAGGCGCGAAGGTGGAAGGACGTCAGGTATCCAGTGCAAAAAGCTGGCTATCGCACCAAGCAGTTGATCGTAGCTCAGACATTCTCCCTTGGGCTGGCGCGCAAGACGTAGATAAAGTCTCGCCCGTCATTGCCAGTGCAAGCTACCTCAACCACATTCGTCAAGCATGGAACTACCGACATCCTAGTAACAAGCTAGAAGACCAAGATGTGGTTGTGACCGTTCCAGCGTCGTTCGATGAAACCGCTCGTAAGCTCACGCTTGAAGCCGCAGAGTTGGCAGGTTTAAAGAAAATCGTCCTGCTCGAAGAGCCACAAGCCGTATGTTACGACTGGTACGCACGCCATCAGAAAACCGCAGCTGATGAGCTCAAAGAGTTACCGCTGATTCTGGTGTGCGATGTGGGCGGTGGTACCACCGACTTAAGCTTGATTGAAGCCAGTTTCTCTTCTCAAGATGAGCTAGCCCTTGATCGTATTGGCGTTGGCGAACACTTGATGCTGGGTGGTGATAACCTCGACTTAGCATTAGCACACCTTGCAGAGAGCCGCTTCAACCAAAGTAAGAAACTCACTGCAGCAAGCCTGACTAAGCTGATTCAGCAAACGCGTAAAGCGAAAGAGAACCTGCTTTCAGCGAGCGCACCTGACGAAGTGAAGATCACCATGTTAGGTAGCGGCTCTAAGCTACTTGGGGGCACAAAGAGTATTGCTCTAAGCAAACAAGAAGTGCACCAAATCGCATTAGATGGCTTCTTCCCGCTTTCTGATTTCAGTGAAGTGCCGGACAAACGCCGCAGCGCGGTTGTCGAGTTTGGTCTTCCATACGTTGCTGACCCAGCGGTGAGCAAGCACGTAGCCGAGTTCTTAACTCAGCACCAACAAGTTGCTCGTGCCGCTCTTCGCATTGAAGACGACAAACAAAATGCCATTCCGGTAGGTTTGCTACTCAACGGTGGTGTGTTCAATAGTGAACTTGTGACTGAGCGAGTGACTACCCTACTGTCCGATTGGCGCGGCGCTCCGATTACGGTATTAGATAACCCACATCCAGATTGGTCTGTTGCATTAGGTGCTGTTGCATTTGGTAAAGCGCGTCGTGGTGCACAGCTAAAAATTGGTGGTGGCGCAGCGCGTTCTTACTTCTTGCACCTTCAAGAGAAGAACAAGATGGGCAAAGCGCTCTGTTTGCTTGCAAAAGGGACAGAAGAAGGTCATGAGATCCGCTTAAGTGGTCGTCGTTTCTCGCTTACCTTAGGTGAACCCGTTCGCTTTAACCTACTGACTTCTACCCACGACACCTTAACCAATAACACTGCCATTCAAAACGGTGTGATGGTTGACGTTGATCCTGACTTGTTTGCTCCTCTGCCACCTTATATCACCACCCTTGAAGGTGAAGGCGCTGAACTGCAAGCCAACCAGAAAGAGCGTGTAGAAGTGCAACTGGCGTGTCAGTTGACTGAAGTCGGCACACTTAAGATGGAATGTGTCAGCGCAGAAGACGACAACAAACGTTGGGAGCTGGAGTTCGAAGTTCGTAACAAGCAAACTGATGACAGCGAGCAAGTTAAACTTCACCCTAAACTGAACGAATGTAAGGAGCTGATTGCTCGCCTTTACAGCGGTAACAAGAAAAGTGCTGAAAGCAAAGAGATCAAAACCTTAGCCAAAGATCTTGAGAAGAAACTGGGCAAACGTGACGAGTGGGATTTCACTACCCTACGTCAACTTTTTGATACCTTTGCACAAGGTCGTAAGCGTCGCCGCCGCTCTGAACAACACGAAAAAAACTGGCTTCGTTTGGCAGGTTTTGCTCTGCGTCCGGGCTTTGGCGATCCAACCGACTCATGGCGCATTGAACAAGTTTGGGGTCTCTACCAGCAAAACATTCAGTTCAAAAACCATCAAGGCTGGACTGACTGGTGGGTATTCTGGCGTCGTATCGCAGGTGGCTTGAGCCAAGAGCAACAAGAGACCATCTTGGCGGACATCGCGAAATACCTACATCCTGGTGCGATGAAAAACCCACAATCCGCCAAAGCGGCACAAGATATGGGTTACGAATCAATGGTGCGCTTATCTGCCTCTCTAGAGCATCTAGAAGTCGAAGACAAAGTTCTATTGGCTACGTGGTTCTTGAGCAAAGCCATCAACCATAACCAGTTCGAACAAGCACACTGGTGGGCTATGGGTCGTTTGGCATCGCGTACGCCTTTATATGGCAGCCAGCACAATGTCATTCCTCGCGAACAAGCGGAACAGTGGCTACCTAAGCTGTTAGAGCAGAACTGGCAAAAAGAACCAATGATCGCTTTCGCAGCCGTAATGATTTGTCGTAAGACGGGCGACCGCCTATTTGATATCTCAGACGACTACCGTGAGCAGGTACTGGCTAAGTTGAAGCAAAGCAAGGTACCTGAATCTTGGGTATCACTGGTTGAAGAAGTCAAAGAGCTATCTGAGAGCGAATCGAAGCGTATCTTCGGTGATGCACTACCAAGCGGTCTGACACTGGTAAATAACTAGGCTCTCACGCTTATAAACGCAACAAAGCCCTTCTCGTGAAGGGCTTTGTTTTATCTGATTCTAATAGCTGACGAAAGACGACTCGTTAGTTCATTTCCGTATTGATCACCACATCACGCGTTTCATTATCCATATCACTGATGCCAACAACTGAGATTTCACGGTCAGATAAATTCTCAATCATGCTGTCTTCTAACCCACCGTCCGTCATCCACGCATAGAATTTTTCCGCAATACGATCCGAACCTTCCCCGACAAACGTTAATGTGACCTTCTTCATTTGTGACACTCCATCAATTTACGATTCAGCCACTTAAGCGTAGTATGTTTCGCAAATATCGACATAAACTAGGACTAACTTCTTTTATGAGTATCGAAAAATTTGACGCGATTTATCAGCGCGCTGCCGAGCGTAAAGGTGGTGAAGATCAACTTGAAGCGCTTTTGTCTCATCCACTAAGCAAAGAGGAACTGGCTGCGATTCCCGATGACCGTTGGCTGGCCGCTTTTTCGATGAAGGTATTCCAAAGTGGGATTTCATGGAGCGTGGTTCGCAACAAATGGCCGAACTTCGAAGAAGTGTTCTTCGGATTTAAAATTGAGCCGTTGCTGATGCTGTCAGACGAGCAATGGGAAACCAAAGCAACCGACAAACGCATCATTCGCCACCTCACTAAAGTCATGTCGATTCCTGCTAATGCTCGTATGATCCACGAAGCAAAAATCGAATACGGCTCGTTTGGCAAAATGGTTGCCGATTGGCCGCAAGAGAAAATCACCGACCTATGGGCGTATTTGAAGAAACGCGGCAATCGCCTAGGCGGAAATACTGGCCCTTACACACTGCGTCAAATGGGCGTTGATACCTTCATCTTGTCTAGCGACGTTGAAGCTTACCTACGTAATTGCAAGATCATTGAAGGTGGCAAAGATACGAAAAAATCGCTCGATGCAACCAACAAAGCGTTTGTTCAATGGCAGCAAGAAAGTGGTAGAAGCCTGTCTGAGATCAGCCAAATCATTGCGTTCAGTACCGGCGATAATCGCATTTAATCCAGACTGAACCCAAAATACAAACGGCGCACTGATCATTGGATTTAGTGCGCCGTTTTTATGTTCATTGGTTCAAGTACACACTTACTTTGAAGCCAGTGATTCCCACTCAGTCAGTAGCTGCATAATACGATGAGAATCGTCCCATGTTGCACAAGGGTTTTCTAACGAGGTACGCCCCTCTTCAACCGCTTGGCGAATATTGCGCACTTGATAGAAGAAAGCGTCCCCAGTTGCCGGTACAGACACTTCCCGCTTCGACGTCTCGTAAATTTCCACACTAAACTGGTTATCTTGCGTTGGTAGCCATGGGTTTGAATCTAAGGTAATACAGCCTTTGCTACCCAGAATGGTGAACTGGTGTTTCAATCCATGATCTTCGGCAGTATGTACGCTCACCGTTTGTTGCTCACCAAATTGCATCATCAAGCTCGACTCGCAGATATTCCCATCATTACCTCGTCGGCCAATCGCTTTCATTGAACGGTTCTCAAAGGTTTGTTCACCCAACATGGTTTTAACCACCAAATGCACTAATGACATTGGATAGCAACCTAAGTTATACAAAGCACCTTTGCTGTCTGGATTAACAAACTGCGCAATCGACGCAATATAAGACGTATGGATGGAGCGAAGTTCACCAATCTCTCCCGATTTAAGCACCGAAACCAACTCACTGATCAATGGGTGATGCAAGTACATTAAGCCTTCAGCAAAGAATACCTTGTGCGCTTCTACGGCTTGAAGTGCCAGCTCGGTTTTTTCCATATCTACCGAAAGTGACTTTTCACACAGGATCGCTTTGCCCTGCTCAGCCGCTTTGACGATAAAGTCATGATGAAGGTGATTTGGCAATGCGATATAAATAATGTCGACTTGCTCATCAGCAATCAACGCATCGTAATCGTTGAACGTATTCTCGATGCCATATTGCTCAGCGAATGCCTGTAAGTTCTGCTCCGAACGCCCAGCAACCGCGTACAGTTCACTCTTGTCATCGCCTTGGATTGCCTCAGCCATGACTCCTGAGATAAAGCTTGTGCCTAAAATGCCCCATTTCATGTTCACGTCTCCTATTGAGCTTGGGTTTCGAATGCTTGAACTAACTCTGCCATTTCAGCCGCAATAAACGCTTGTGTATGCGGCATAGCAAAATGCGCTTCAATCGCGGCGCGGTTTTCATATCGCTCCCAAAGAATCACACGTTGTGGAGCTTTAGAATCGTAGGTCGCATTCGCTTGCAAGCACCCCGCTTCGCTTTGCATATCAAGGCAAAATTGTTCAATGGCTTCAACCACTTGTTGTCTTGGCTTATCGGCATTCATTTTCAGTTCGGCGGTAACAAAAATCGTCTCATTCATGATGGATCTCTTTCTCCATTCTTAATCATACGCCCACTGTAATTAACCTCGTTTGATTGATAAACTCTGCTTTAGTTATTTCTTTATCAACTCTGGGTGTGCAATGGATAAATTAACAAGCATGAAAGTTTTCGCTTACGTGGTCGAACACGGCAGCTTTCGTAATGCTGCACACCACTTTGATATTTCACCGACTATGGTTGGCAAGCACGTGAGCTTTCTTGAGCAAAGCTTAGGTACACAGCTGATTCATCGCACCACGCGTAAACAGTCCCTGACCGAAGCTGGCAGACTCTACTACCAAGAGTGCCACCGCATTATTGAAGACATCACCAACGCAGAGAACCTGATCCAGACGCTGATCAACCGTCCAACCGGAACTGTAAAAGTTAACTGCCCTGTCACGTATGGCAAAAAGGTCATTGCTCCTATCGTGGCTGACTTCTTAGCTGAATTTCCCGATTTGAACGTTGAGCTGATGTTGGACAACAATTTGATTGACCCATATCGAAGCGAAGCTGACGTGATTATTCGAATCGGTGAGTTGGTCGATTCGTCGTTAGTCGCGAGAAAATTGGGTGAATACCACATGACTTACTGCGCCTCACCCTCTTACCTTGAACAACATGCCCCTATCCAATCGCTTGATGACCTTGAACATCATCATTGTTTGGGGTTTCAGTATCACCAAGGAGAAAGCCAACAAGTGGTGAACATGCCATCTAATACCTTTGGAAACAGTAACACCCGATTAACGTCTAACAATGGTGATGTGCTTAAGTTTGCTGCGTTAAAAGGCTCTGGTGTTCTTCTGCAACCAAAGATCTTAGTTGAGCAGGAAATCCAATCTGGTGCCTTGGTAGAAATTCTCCAGCAACATGCTCCCAAGCCAAAACCGATCCACCTGCTTTACCGTTCAAAACAGCTTTCCCTTAAAAACCGCACCTTGGTTGATTTTGTTCTTTCGCATGTGAATCCGTAACGCCACCTCATAAAGCGGCGACAATTTAACCACTCAATCAACTTTTGTTGTCGATACAACAAATATTATTGCTTGTTAATTGTCTTTATTTTTCATGTTGTTAGTCAGAAACACCCATAACTAGGCATAATTTATTGATTCACACCAATTGCATTGCTCTGACAAAGTGACTAGGATTGCCGCCTTTCCTGAGTGAACTATCAAAAAATATCGAGAAATTTAATCTAATTTCTCTTCCTGTTCGTGTGCAATCACAACATTTACACTCATTTCAAATTGCATAAGCACATTCCTTTGCTTATGAAAACGACATTGATTTCTCAACGCTTTTAGTCACGTATGTGGCTTTTTGGCTTGAGAGAGATTTTTATTCAAGGTAGGTCACAAGGACGCTACCCCTTGACTGCATTTACTGGAGGATAAGATGCCTAAAGGTCTAATGCTGACTGACTTAGCCATCGCTGGCTTACTATTGATTTTGGCAAAAGTCATTCGCGTTCACGCGCCATTACTACAGCGTATGTACATTCCATCGGCGGTTCTCGCAGGATTATTCGGTCTAATTTTTGGACCAGCCCTGTTAGACGTACTGCCTTGGACCGATACGTTTACCGCTAACGCAAGCCTATTAACTGCTGCACTTTTTTCTGCGTTAGGTCTGGCAACGGATGTTCCATCACCTAAAGCCGTCGCACAGCGTGCTGGCTCATTGTGGGCGTTTAACCAAATCGCTTCTGTTTCTCAGTGGTTGTTTGCGGCAATGTTTGGTCTAGTTCTCACAACCTTCTTCTGGCCAGAGATTAATCCCGGCTTTGGTGTGACAATGTCTGCGGGTTTTATGGGCGGACATGGCTCTGCATCTGTTGTTGGTGAAATCTTCACGGGGCTTGGCTGGGAAGATGGCTTCACACTTGGCTTAACGTTCGCAACCGTGGGTATTTTCATTTCAATTTCTGTCGGCATGCTCATGCTGCAATTCGCATTGAAGATGGGTTGGATTCGTAGCTTTACGACATTCGATAGCATGGATGAACACGAACGCAAGGGGCTCGTTAAGCCTGATGATCAAGAGCCGGTAATGAAAGACACCATGTCTTCCCTGTCGGTTGATTCTTTTGCGATTCACGCGGCGTTGGTTGTAGTGGTAACAGCTTTCTCGTATGTAGCGGCTAACTACTTATCCTCTTTCCACGATAAGGTACAAATCCCTACGTTCGTAACTGGCTTCCTTTGCGGCATGCTCGTGCGAATCGTCGCGAAACAAACGAAAGCTTCACGCTATCTTTGTGACGGTGCATTCAAACACGCTGCGGGCATCAGTACCGATTATTTGATTATCTTTGGTATCTCAGCCATCAAGATTACCGTCCTAGCCCAGTATTTAATGCCGATGGTAGTGCTTGCAATCGGCGGTGTAAGTTTCACACTTTGGTTAATCTTTTGGGTAGCGCCGCGAATCATGGGTGAAGATTGGTTTGAGAAAGGCATCTTCTCTTGGGGTTGGTTGACCGGTACGGTAGCTATGGGCATTGCTCTACTTCGTATTGTTGATCCAAAGATGCGTAGCAAGGTACTTGATGATTACGCCATCGCTTATGTCCCAGGCTCAATCACTGACATCTTCATCATCTCTTTGATGCCAATCGCGATGTATAACGGCATGCACTGGCAAGCGCTTGGTGTAGGATTAGGTTACATCGCAATTGTCTTATTTATTTGGCGATTCATTTTTAAACGTAACAGCAGTGCTCTGACACACGAATCTTAGTCGCTTTACTCGGGAGGATTTTATCCTCTCGAGTTCATTCCTTGGTTTTTATCAAAATCACTCCTCATCTCGAAAATAAGCAACTTGTTTTATATTTGAGATTTGCAATCCCGATCTCTTACTATCATTCTTTTTTAATACTTGACCTGAAAGTTTCTATATCAGAATAGCCGCCTATTCGTTTCTAAAACATGGAGAAAGGCTGTGCGTCGCTCTCAAGGATTTACTCTTATTGAACTCATTGTGTGCATCATCATTCTTGGTATTGTAAGCGTCGTTGCATTTCCTAAATTTCTTGGCTTACAAAAAGATGCCAGAGTGGCGGTTCTATATGGAGCCAGAGAAGCACTCATGACCGCCAACAACTTTGTCTACACCAAAGCAGTGATTCAATCTCAAGAGACAGTAGATGGCGGCATACAATATAACATTGATCTAGATAATGACGGCCATAACGACCTAATTGGTTACTTTGGATTTATCAAAAATGTTATTCCAGCAAAAGAGCTAGCAGGCTTTGATCCGCAACTCACTATCAACACTTGGTATGGGGTAGATAGCCCAGACGAGCCCTACTTCCTTATTGGTTTTGCAAACAAGCCTGTTGGTCCAGAACATATGTGTTATGTCGAAGTTTACTACCCAGAAACTCCTGGTGGCCAAGTGAAATACAAAATACAAACTGACGATTGCTAATTCCCATAGAGAGTGGCAGTAACACTTTTACTTTTGGTGTCTTCATCGTTATTGCAAGGTAATGGCTCCAAAACCATCATTAACAACTATTTCACATAATGTCGTCGCACAATGAGCTCATAGAGATAAAACCAGTAATTTGCGCCGACACATGGCTATAATTGAAACAATCTATCGTTTTTAAACCCGCCTATAACTTGTGCTTGTAAACTCATCATTTCGCTCAATAATAGTTCTATAACAAATTCAATAATTTAAAGCGGGAGGCGTAATGAGAATATTCTGGCAGCTACGTTGGTATTTCCAACAAAAGTGGAGGCACTATGTCGGATCCATTCTGCTTTTCGCTGTTATATCAGCACTACAGCTTGTTCCGCCCAAAGCAGTTGGCATCATAGTTGATGGCGTCGTAGACAACACTTTAGATACAAATACGCTGATTCTATGGCTCTCAGGGTTAACTGTACTGATCTTTACTATTTATGGGTGTCGCATCTTATGGCGAATTTGGCTTTTCGGCGCAAGCTGGGAGCTCGGGACCATTCTACGTAACCGTCTATATAGGCATTTATCGACACAGCCACCTCGTTTTTTTGAACGTTACAAGACGGGGGATCTGATGGCTCGTGGCACTAATGATGTGCGTAATATCGTTATGACTGCCGGCGAAGGGGTTTTAACCGCCGCAGACTCTTTGATCACTGGTATTGCGGTTTTAATCATTATGGTAACGCAAGTAAGCTGGAAGCTCACCGTAATGGCGCTTCTTCCAATGCCATTTCTTGCCATCATCATCTTCTTTATTGTGCGTATCCTACATCAACGCTTTCGTGTCGCTCAGGAAGCCTTTTCTACCATGTCAGACATGACACAAGAGTCACTTAATGGCGTGCGAATGCTGCGTGCTTTCGGATTAGAAAACCAAGAGCAGCAACGTTTTGAAGAGGTTGTGGATGATACTGGCGAAAAGAACATCGCTGTCGCAAGAGTCGATGCTAGATTTGACCCGGCAATTCAGTTAACCATCGGTCTTTCTTTCCTTCTTAGTGTCGCTGCTGGTGCTTACCTTGTTGATAAAGGTGAGATCACGCTTGGTGATCTGACCGCATTTACGATGTATTTAGGGTTGATGATATGGCCGATGCTGGCATTCGCATTCCTATTTAACATTTTAGAAAGAGGCTCTGCTGCATGGAACCGATTACAAGAGATCTTTGATGAAAAGCCAGAAATTATCAGTGGCAATAAGCCAATAGAAAATAAACCACTTCCGTTAAAAATTGATATCGACGATTTCCATTGGTCTAGTGATTTACCGCCCGCTTTGACGGAAGTAAACATCGAACTGGAACCCGGAAAAATGTTGGGAGTTGCAGGGCCGGTAGGAAGCGGAAAATCGACCCTGTTAACACTACTTTTGCGTCAACATGATTTAGAAAACGGCTCAATTAAATTCGGTGATGTCGAGATCAAGGATGCCCTACTTCCACAGTGGCGCAACCGTTTTGCTGTCGTTAACCAAAGTCCGTTTCTATTCTCCAAATCTATCTTCGACAATATTGCCTTAGGCAACCCTAATGCAGAGAAAGAAGAAGTCTATAGAGCAGCAAAGTTAGCCTGTATACATGACGATATTGAGAAGTTTCCTGAAGGCTACCAAACAGAAGTTGGTGAAAAAGGCATTACACTCTCCGGCGGGCAAAAACAACGTATTGCGATAGCACGCGCTATGCTGCTGAATGCCCAAGTGTTGGTTTTGGACGATGCACTTTCCGCTGTTGATGGACGGACCGAACATCAAATCCTTAAGAATTTGGAAACACACTACCGTGATCAAGCCCTAATCGTTATTGCACACCGCCTCACCGCATTGGAAGCAGCAGACGAGATCATTGTCTTGAATCACGGCCACATTACTGAACGTGGGCAACATAGCGCTTTATTAGCGCATCAGGGATGGTACGCCGAAATGTTCGAGTACCAAAAACTAGAACAGGCGATGGAGGAATAATGAATGAACCAGACCAGCACGTTTAAACGGTTAATGTCTTACCCATTATCTCAACCAAAGCCAATGATTAAAGGACTCGCCTTGCTGTTTATTGCAGCGTTAGCTAGCGCCGGCGGCCCTTGGTTGATTCAATATTTCATTGATGAGCACATCGCTAAAGGTGACTATTCACAAAATGTTCTGATTTCGCTAGCAGTAGGTTATATCGCTCTTCAGATCGTATCGGCAACATTCCAGTATTTTCAGTCATTGCAATTTAGCATTGTCGCGGCTAACACGATCAAAGCGATTCGTAAGCAAGTATTTTCTGGCGTGATTAAGCAGCCGTTATCTGCGTTTGATTACACGCCTGCTGGAAAATTGGTGTCGCGAATCACCAACGATACGGAATCTTTACAGCAATTTTATGAGCTTTTGATCGCGACCGTGGTGAAAAACGTGGTCATGATTGTCGTAATGCTTGGCGTTATGTTTTTCATGAGTTGGAAGCTCACACTCGTTGTGCTTGTATTGCTGCCGATCGTCATCGGCTTTATGTACTTGTTTAAGCAGCTAAGTACAGAAAGCTACCGAAAGATGCGTGACCTATTGACTGATATAAATGCGAATCTGAGTGAATCCATTCAAGGGATGAGTGTCATTCAATTAATGCAACAAGAAGAGCGTTTTAATAAACAGTTCAACGAGCTAACCGCAGAGCATCTGGTGGCATCTAAACGAGTGATTCGGCTAAACGGCTATCTGCTAAGACCCTTAATGGATTTGCTCGCTGGTCTTGCGTTGCTTTGCTTGGTTGCGATCTTTGGTTTTAATGGTATTGAGTTGATTGGTGTGGGGGTACTGTATGCATTTATCAGTTATCTTGCGCGAGTTACTGAACCACTAATTGAGATGACTCAGCAACTTGCTCTACTTCAGCAGGCGTTAGTATCAAGCGAACGTGTTTTTGAATTGATTGATGCGAAAGAACAAACTTACGGGGGCGATCATCAACCATTAAGGTCAGGTGCTATCGAACTTAAAGACCTCACATTTAGCTACGATGGTAAACAGGACGTCCTAAAAGACATTTCGTTGAAGGCCAACCACCAAGACTTTATCGCGCTTGTCGGGCATACAGGAAGCGGTAAAAGCACATTAGCGTCACTGTTAATGGGCTTTTATCCAACGCAATGTGGTGAACTGCTCATAGATGGTCGTCCACTTAAAACATTAGGGAAAGACGTACTTCGCAAAGATGTGGCAATGGTTCAACAAGATCCACATATTCTCCCTGCTTCAGTCAGAGAAAACATCTCTCTCAGTCGGGCGGTTGATGACAATCAAATATGGGATGCGTTAGACAAGGTAGGTTTGGCAGAACAAATTCATCGTTACCCTAACGGGCTAGACACGCAGTTAGGTCAAGGCGAAACTAATTTATCTGCAGGTCAGAAACAGCTTTTGGCGTTAGCACGTGTGCTTGTGGTAAAACCTAAGATATTGATATTAGATGAAGCAACCGCAAATATTGACTCAGGAACAGAGGCTTTAATCCAAAAGAGCTTGGCGGTCCTCAGACAAGACATGACGCTCGTTGTTATTGCTCATCGGCTTTCAACTATCTTAGATGCAGACCAAATCATTGTTCTTCATCATGGGGAGTTAGTCGAGAAAGGCACACACAAAGCAC
Organism: Vibrio sp. 2096; assembly: GCF_033339595.1. NCBI lineage: Bacteria > Pseudomonadati > Pseudomonadota > Gammaproteobacteria > Vibrionales > Vibrionaceae > Vibrio > Vibrio sp. 2096. Next base: position 574,206 of record NZ_JAWOUX010000002.1, on the reverse strand, counting down.
TCTTAACGCAAAATGGTCGTTATGCTCAAATGTATCAGTTACAGCAAGCAAACCGACACCTACAACAGATTGAAGAAGACACCAAGCAACTCGAAGAAGCGGTGTGATTTTATGCCCGTGCCTTCTTTTATTTAGTCGGCATGGGCATAATTGGTGTAACTTCAAAATTTAGCCTTGTAAGCTTCCAATTTCTTCATAATGTGAACTAATTTTCTATTTCTTACCTATTATTGACATAACCCCTCGCTATATCACGCAAGGTCGTTGTAAAATCGTACGGTACTTAAGTCTACTGCCTGTGGCATTGGGCTGAATTCCGCTTTCTAATTATGCACATTAATCTCATGACACAAGTCCATGGACAAAGATAAGTTTACTAACATCTATCGCTTGCCTGGTTCGATTCAAATTCGTATCGGTAAATGGCAAAAGACGTTCCGCGGCACCTCTGATTTAGTTTTACATCAGGCGCTAATGGAGCGTAATAAGCAATTTAAGAAGCCAGACTTTTTACCTAAAGGCTGGTGTGTCACTCCTGTTGATGAAAACGACATTACCATTACGCATCACGGTAAATATATCCAAACCGTTATGCGCACAATGCTGGACAGAAAGGTCTCATACAAGCGACTGTTCCTATCTCGAATGAGTCTCGAAGATGGTGAAAAAGTGCTCCACAATTACAAGCTGGAGTGGGTAAGAAAACATAACCAGATCGCCAAAAAGTACAATCAAATTAAAAAGAAACAATATATGAACTTTGCAAGAGAAGAAGAGGAAACCCTCTACCCTTCGATTCCAAAGGGTGAGTTTGACAAAACATTATGGAACAAACTTGTCGTATCATCGTTTGGTCCGCAGAAAAAGTACAAAAACCCGCACTTTGTCCGTAAAGCCGATTTCTAAATAAACACCCCTAAAGTTAGGGGTGTTTATTTATACGTTAACTCACCAGTCGTAAGTTAAACTTGCAATAACATTTTGTCGGTCGCCATACCAACAAAAACCATCACATGTCGCTATGTACTTTTTATCCGCGATGTTTTTAGCTGCGACTTGTAGCTTGTAATCGCCGATTCGATAACTGACCGTCGCATCCATTAAGAAATAACTTGGTACTTTTAGTCTCTCTTCATTGTCTCCGTATGACTCACCTGTATAGCGCGCGCCTAAGCCAACAGCAAAGCCATCAAGAGGTCCATCAAAGAAACGATAATGTGCCCAAGCTGATGATACGGTATTCGCCACTTGGGAAGGTGTTTTGCCAACCCATGCCTTATTGATGTCTTCTTTTATCTCTGCATCAACGTACGCAATGTTCCCGATCAATGTTAAGGATGGTGTCACATTAGCTACAGCTTCAAACTCAACGCCGTTATTTTCTATTTTTCCTATTTGCGTTAATTCACTCAAGTAGATACGAGCCAAGTTTTCTTTTGTTGCCCGATACGTTGCAATATTGAAATAGCCATCAAATGAATCCGGTTGGTATTTCATACCGATTTCAAATTGATCACCGCTTTCAGGCTTCGCTGGCTTACCATTGCTGTCTTCTTGAATAATTGGATCAAAGTACTGAGAGTAACTAAAGTATGGCGTGAAGCCAGAATTAGAAATATAAGCCGTTCCCACGCTAAACGTCCACTCTCCATTATCGACTTTCGTGCGAGCACCCGTGGTAACATTATGTACTTCATTACTTGTATCGTCGTAACGTGCGCCCAATAACATCGCCCATTTATCGTTGATCAGCATATGATCTTGAAAGTAGACGCCGAGCTGCTGATTATCGATTTTCGTTCTTTGTTTATCGGTTTCGCTCAATGGTTGTAGCGTATTCGGATCGAGTAACATTATGTTATCCGAATAAGTAGGATTAAATACATTAAACCTAGGATCGGGCAAAGCTCCCATTGGTGTGTTTAATAATGCATTACCATCAGCAACTATAGGGTCATTGGCAAAATCTTTACCATCGATACTGATCATTTGAAAATCTATGCCCAACATCAAGTTATGCTCAACACTTCCCCCATTTACTTGGTGCATCAAACGATTATCGATATTAAAAGCATCAGATGACCCATCTTCTGTTGAAGCACCCCGAAGTATGGTTTTGCGTTCATTTGATGGGTCCAAAGCCGGCCCCAACGCAGGCACGTCAGCCGAGTAAACGTACGAATACATTTGTCTTAGCTTAACATCCATTTCGCTGTAACGAGCTGCTTGAACAAATGAAGTGGTATCATTAAATGCATGAGAAAACTCATAGCCTAAAGACACCTGCTCACGCTCAAACGTCTCCCAGTTAGGATTGCCTATCGCTAAACTATCACTGATCTTTCCATTTTTGTTTGGCGTTAACGTTCCTTCAACTGGCAAAAATTGCAGATAAGGATCTGAGTCGTCTTTTTGATAGCTCGTTAGAAAGGTAATTTCAGACGTCTCATTAAATTTGTACGTCATCGATGGAGAGAGAAGAATGCGCTCTGCTTCTACCCCACTAATTCTCGTCCCATTTTTTCTCGCTAACCCTTGAAAGCGGAAAGCTAGCTGCTCACTCACCTCAGAGTTTACGTCAAGAGAAAGTTGTTTACGGTCTTCAGAACCGTACTCCAAAGATACAAGTCCTGACCCCCCATCAAATTGAGGTCGCTTACTGACAACATTGATAACCCCACCTGGAGGGTTTTGCCCATAAAGAACAGACGCTGCACCACGTAAAACTTCAACCCTCTCTAACGCAAACGGATCTATTTGCCAACTATAGAAGCCAGAAGAATATAAACGGGTACCATCTTGATACAACCCGCTGTTCGCTTGTTTAAAACCACGAATAATAAACCAATCTTGCTTGTTATCTTCGCCGAAATAATTAGTTTGAATGCTTGGTGTGTACTGTAGTGCGTCAGAAATGCTAATAGAGGCACGATCATCCATTTGCTCTCGCGTAACAACAGACACCGCTCTTGGAGTCTCATTGATAGCAATATCAGTTTTCGTCGCTGCCCGACTCTTCGCTCCGAGATAACTAAAATCTGGACCAACTGCACTGTCTTGCTGCTGGCCAATCACAACTATATTTTCATCTTCCTGAGCCAAGACATTTGGCGTTGATAAAGCTAATACAACCGCCATCGACGTTGGTGTCAGCATAAACTGCCGAGTCATATTCTTCTCCTTTTTGTCGGCAGCCAAACCAACCCTTCATGACTTCAGCGACCGCTGAAAGAAAAGCGAGTTACGGCATCGCCAGTTGTTTCCGTAAAAGACAAACCAGAGGTTTTGCATAAAGCACTCGCATAGGTTACGAATGCCACTACGAGTGCTTATTTGTATAAGTACTTTCTTGGTTGAGGCTTAGCTCATTTCTATAAGCGGCGTAAACCCCACATTAAATACAAACCGCCAATGAGAGACGCCATAAGCCCTGTTGGTATTTCTTGCGGGTAAAGGACCTGTCGTCCCAACCAATCAGCCAACAACATCACCCCTGCCCCCAGTATCGCGGCGCATAACATGTGTTGTGACGCTTTGTTAAAACCAAATAAGCGAGCTAAATGCGGAGCCAACAACCCAACAAAGCTAATCGGGCCAACAACCAATGTCGCACTGACCGTGAGACAAGCAACTAAAAGAAGCAGTATTGCGCGTGAACGATCAACTCGAATTCCAAGTGCTTTAGAGGAAGCGGCACCGACAGGAAGAATATCTAGCCATCTTACGCAGAGAAAACTCAACCCTATAAAGACAAGCGCAGATAAAGACAATGGGAGTAACGTTTCAACCGAGACATAGTAGGTAGACCCAGACAACCAACCCAATGCTTGATAACTTCTTGGGTCACCAGTGGCTAGAATAAAGCTCTGTATTGCATTCATCAGTGCGGTTATTGCAATACCAGTCAACAAAATACGCTCCGGCTGAAAGCCTGACTTACGGTTTAGCAGCACAATGACTAATACCGTCGCTAATGCGCCTACGAGCCCGCCTAGAGAAAGAGTGAAAATTGACGAACCAAACCCAGTAAACATCGCGATGATCAATCCCATCGCTGTCCCTGAACTGATACCGATCACTTCAGGACTTGCCATTGGGTTTCCACTTAGGCGTTGAATCATGGTTCCAGCAATCGCTAACATTGCCCCCGCAATTGCTGCTGCAAATAATCTAGGTGCGCGCCATTCCAAAAAAATCCAATTTTGGCTAGCAAATAAGTTTGTCCACCCTTCATTTTGCACAGCAACCGTGGCAAAAAGGACAACGGAAATTAACGTACCGATCAACGCCAATGAGATCGCTTTAGGGTTTAGCTTGTAAACATGTTGACGGTGTCGAGTTAACACTGTTTGAGTATGGCCCTGCGTCTTTTGTGATAAACGAGGTAACAGCCATAACAGTAACGGAGCGCCCAATGCAGCCGTTGCTGCTCCCGTTGGTATAAAACTCGCCATTAGCCCTGGCAGTTGCTGAATAACCAAATCGGTTAAAGTCAATAACATGGCACCAATCAGCATTGATACCCAAAGCTTATGCTGGATTTTATTGATACCTATCAATCGAGTAATCGCTGGCGCCGCTAACCCGATGAAACCGATGATTCCTACGGCAGAAACCACCCAAGAAGTGATTAACACCGCAAGCCCAAGACAGACAAAACGCAACTTAGCTAACGAGACACCTAAACTCTTGGCACCTTGCTCGGAGAGTTCCAACAGACTTAACGGCTTTGCAATCACAAATGCGATAACCGTAGCAAGTGCGATTCGAGGTGCAAGATACGAGAAATCTCCCCATCCACTCTGAACAAGCGAACCGGCTCCCCATATCATTAACCCATTCAGCTTTTCGGTATTCATCATCAGAATAACCGTACTTAATGATGCAAAGTACAGGTTTATCACTAACCCAGAAACGACGACAACCGTTGGAGATAACGCTCGTCGCCATGACAACAACATCACCAACCCCATCGATATCACACCGCCGATGAGAGCAACCAAATTAGGCGCGATATCCAACATCCAAGGTGCGAATAGCGTAGCTAACATCAAAGCAAAACTTGAACCGCTCGCCACACCAAGTGTCGTGGGTGAAGCGAGAGGGTTACGCAGCACTTGCTGCATCAATACCCCAGCAACCGCTAATCCAGCACCAGATATAATCGTGGTGAAGACTCGAGGCCACCAGCTAAAGTGAAGTAAAACAGAATCGATAGATTGAAAGTTAGGCTCCCATAAACTGCTTAGAGCCAACGAAAATGAGCTTACTTGGTACAATTGGAAAGCACCAATAGAAAAGGTAAATGCCGAAAGTAACACCACAAAGCTTAAAGGCATCGTTTTCATTGTGTTAACTCCTCGACCTTACTCGCCGTAACTAACTCTGCGAAACGGAGGGCTGAAGGCATAGAACCAAAACTCCAAACGGGCGCGACTTGCATGACCTTTTCACCAGATTGTTGAACAACATATTGCCAAAATGGGTCTTGAGAGAGCCGCTCCGCTCCACCATAAGGTAATGGCTCTACGATAACGATTTGAGCTTTTATGCCAGCTAACTTGTCGATGCCAACTAGGCTGAAGCCCCAGCTATTCGTCTTTTCATTCCATGCATTACTCAGCCCAATCTTTTCGATAGCCTGGGAGTAAAGACTATTTTGACCAAAAACACGTACGTGCTTTGTATCCATAAACTGAATCATTAAAAGCGGCGGCTGGTCTTTGTTTATGCGCTGTTTTAATAAAGAGAAACGTTTTTCATATTGTTGGATAAGCGCCTCTGCTTCCGCTTCTCTTCCCAGCTCTTCACCAAACCTCCGAGTGAAACGAGTAAGTACCGACCAATCTGTGATCCCGCTTTCATATAAGTCAATCGTGGTAACGGGGGCAATATCGACTAAACGATGCTTCATTGAGGAGAAGTACGGGGCAATAAAAATACGGTCAGGTCTGAGCTCGTAAATACGCTCTATATTGGGTTGAGTTCTTAACCCTACATCCTTAGTTTGAGGTGGTAACGGTGGCGATTTTACCCAAGCATCGTAATCTTGCCCTTGAGCGACGCCTACGGGCACAACCCCTAACGCCAACATCGTTTCAGTTTGTGTCCAATCAACCGACATCACCCGAGGTGACGCCTCAGCTACTGCTTGAAAGGAACTGACCAAAAGCGCACTAAGTGAGAGAGCGAAAGAGAAATGCTTAAGTCGAGTGTTTGTACTGCTCATTATTCAACCTCTAGCTTGGCATCGCCACCGGATAACCCGCAGGGTGGTCAGAGATCTTCATCTCTATCCCGTATATGTCCCTCAGCTTAGGTTCAGTAAACACCTGTTCAACATTGCCTTGTGCAATCAAATCACCTTGATGTAATGCAACGATATGATCGCAAAAGCGCGCCGCTAAGTTGATGTCGTGCAATACGATAATAACGCCCAAACCCAACTCTTTACTGAGTTTAGAGATGAGCTTCAACATATCGACTTGATGGCTGATATCTAGCGCAGACAAAGGCTCATCAAGAAGCAAATACTCGGTTTTTTGCGCTAATAGCATGGCTAGCCACACTCGTTGGCGCTCTCCTCCAGATAGCGTATCAACTAAGCGATCTGCGTATTTTAGTGTTCCTGTCATCGCCATTGATTCTTCAACAATGTCATGATCTTTCTTGCTCAAACGACCAAGTAAACCATGCCATGGGTAACGACCAAAACCGACTAAATCTCGACCTAAAATACTGTCGGTCACCGGAAGATGCTGAGGCAAGTAGGCAATGTGTTGGGCGAATTTTTTCGCTGAGAGATCGTTAATGCTCGTTCCATGCAGAACCACGTCACCAGCGGTGTATGGCTGTTGCTGTGCCAGCAACTTTAACAATGTGGATTTTCCTGAACCATTGTGCCCAACAAGAGCGTATGTTTTCCCAGGTTCAAATGTCACATCAAACGCTTTTAGCAATGACTTGCCTTCAATCTCAAACTGGAGTGCTTTAGCTTCCAACATCCCTACTTCACCTAATAGCCATTCACAAATGAAAGCTAATCAATCGCTTTCATTCGTTAATCACGTTTGCCGTTCTTATTCAACAGAACGATTAATAAGGGAGGTTTTATATAACAACAAAGATACAAATGCAAACCGTTGTCATTATCATTACATCAACAAGATCATTGAGAGAATTGCTAAGTGTTAGTGATAATTTGCTCAGCTGAACTTCATTAGTAAATTATAGGCAGGTCAACGAGAGCAGCGGTCTCACACTGCTCTCGAATAAATTTGAACGAATACTGCAGCGTATGAAGAAATGAAAAATGCCGCAGTGAATACATTAATGACGAGCGTCAGCGCCAAACTCTACTTCTTTATAGATATCGGCCAGCGACTTTTTACCTTGTTTGTCTTTGGCTGAACGCTTTTTCTTAGTTTGATAATGGTATTCTTGCTCCTGAAGTGCTTGTTCGTGCTCTTTTGCTGACTCAACAAACTCAGGATTTGCAAGTGCTTGTTGGCGTAAGCGGTTTACTCTTTCAAGGGTTTCCCACAACATACTTCACCTCCAAACTCATTACTGTATATAAAAACAGTATTGTTTAAATATTCCTCCTCGTCAATATTTCAACTTTGTTACTGCTCTTCACATTAACCCCAAGCCTGTATAGTGCTCGGGATATTTGTGGATGATTTGCTTTATATAACCTTGATGCTCTCGCAGAGCATCAACACATTCTCGAGATAACCATCCCTGATATACCCATTTTTCAAGTTCTAACAATGCGTATGGGATGGACCACGCTTGTCTGTACGGATGGTGCGTTGTCATAAAATCAAAGGCATTCGCGACAGCCGTAATTTGCGCGGCGATTGGTATATCATCATTGGTTAAACCATAAGGATAACCAGTGCCATTTAAGTTTTCGTACTGATAAGTAACCATCTGCAAAAACAAAGTCACACTCGGGTGAACCGGATTTCCGATACGGGCAACTATGTCATCCGCTGAATCGATACAACGCTCAATATGTTGAATCAATATCGCCTCTTGTTCTTGAGAGTAATTTGTTCGGCGGCTAGCAATTTCAACTGGCAGCTGACTATCACCGAGCGCATGGAACTGAGCAAAAATACCAATATCTTCGACCATTTCGTCATTCAGGTGATAACGATCCGCTAACTGCGTTGCGATAATTTGACTGTAGTACTTCATGCGTTTGGTATGCGCGTAATACTCAGGTGAATAGCCTGGCATCATACATTGCATTCGGTTCGCTAGCGTTTCTATCGCATTGACTACTTGAGTCTCTGATTCAACCGCAAATCGAATCATTTCGAAATAAGGTTTAAGACCATTCAGCGCTTCTAAACTAAACGCATCACGTTGAGTGGAGTTCAAAAATACAAAACCAGTAAAAGCTTTGTTGTCATAACAAGGAATAGCAGCCGACGACTGATATCCGTGTTTGAGTAAAATTTGAACCCGAGGACAGTGATTAATATCATGAAGGTCTTCGACGATACGAGGAACCGCGTTTTTAGAGGCAATATTAAGGTGGTGGAGTTTACGGAATGCTGATTCGTGATGGGCTAAACACCAAGTGTCGAACTCACTTTCTGCAAATGACTTGAGCACATCTTGGTCTGGGTGATATTTTGCAAATGACACCCTATCAATACATGGCAAGTGCGCCTGCATCCTGCCTTTTAGCGTTTGCAGTTGCTCGTTAAGCGGTTTTGCAAACGGGTAAAAACTCCGGTGCGCCATGCTTCACCTCCACACCAAAGCAGAGAAACAAGAAAAGCTCATTGTGTTGCAAATTCAATGGTATTTTGAGCGGTTTTCTCCACTTAAACTATCGATATACCACAACTTAAGTGTACGAAATAAAAGCACATTTCTACCAATTTTTTCACCGGATATCTTACGGTAATTTGATCCAGATTAAAAAAGCCAACGAGCAAAACTCGTTGGCTTAACAATACTGATTGATTACGATGGATTCAGTAACTAGAGGTTATTCAAAGAACGTTCTGAACAACTAGCCTAGAGCAGGAAGCACACCCAGCGTAATTAACACCTGAGCGAATACGATGCCAGTGCCAGCGATGCCCGTTATCACTAGCGCACCATGACCACCTGCGACGCGGTACTCCCCAGTAAAATCATCCGATTTACGAACCTTGATCACCATAACCAAAGGCAAAAAGATGGCTAAAATCGCTAAGGCAATCGCTGCATAGCCCAAAGCCATAATAAAGCCTTGAGGATAGAAAAGTGCGAAGCCTAGCGGTGGAGTAAACGTCACTAGTGCCGCAATCAAACGATTAGGCTTATCGTTACTTCCTTTGATGGTATCACCCAAAAATTCGAATAGACCCAAACTCACGCCAAGGAACGATGTCAACAATGCCAAGTCAGCAAACACACCAACAATGCTACCCAAATTTGATTGGTGTACTGTCTGAGATAGTTGACCAATCAGTGCGCTCAACCCTCCGTTCTCAACAAGCGTACTTTGGCTAACCACACCCAACGTCACGATTTGCCAAAAGATATAAATAACGAGTGGAATCGTCGAACCAATAATAACGGCTTTGCGTAAAGAAGAAGTGTCACCGTCTAAGTAATTCACAATTGCAGGTATACTTCCGTGGAAACCAAACGAAGTAAAGATCACCGGAATCGCCGCTACAACAAGGCCTTGTTCGATTGGCATACTTAACAAGTAAGATTCCGTAACGTTTGGAGCAAGAAAAGAAAGCACCGCAACCATCGCAATGAGCTTCATCGCGAACAGTACTCGGTTTACTTTATCGACCGTACCGGTACCCACTGTCACAACTAAAGTCACAATTAAGGTAAAGATTATCGTTGATGTAGGCCCTGAAATATCGAGGTCAAACCATTGTGCAAGGCGGTCTCCGAACTGAGCACCACCGCCAGCGATATACGCTGCACACAACGAGTAGAAAAGAAACAACATCGCAAAACTTGCCACCCACTTGCCTTTTTGACCTAGGATCTGTTTCGCCAAAGTATGAAGTGTAGCACTACTCTCCGCATGTTGATGAAGCTCAAGCATAAGCAAGGCAGTGAAAGCCATCAGAGCCCATAAGCCTAGCATGATGATAATAGAAGTTGAAAAACCAATGCCGGCAGAGGCAAGTGGAAGCGCTAGCATACCAGCGCCTATTGTAGTGCCCGCAATAATTAGCGTACTACCGAATACTTTAGAACGACTCATTGTATATTAATCTTTACACTTTATTAGAAATTATCAGTATTAGATCGGGCAACGGCGCACCGAAACCAACACCATATTTGTATTACCGTCGATATTGTAGGATCTTTAGCAGAAGATCAAGCAAAGTGTAAGGATAAAAAACCACACATGTAAACTAAAATTTACACCCTACTGATAGTTAACAATAACTGTGTGCATTCTTCCCTGTTCATGAACTTGGGAACAGGGTAATTCCAGTGCGCCTCTTTCAGAATTAAATCAACAAGCGCATCAGCATCTTCACGTTGAATGAGCGCACTGGTTTGCTCAATATCAATAGTTGAAAACAAGGACTCCAGATTCGCCAAAAAATGCTGAGCACTTGCGTTACCTAACTGCCCCTCGGCCGTCAACTCATCGAGCTTTCTTAGTTGAGGCTCAATCTCTGATAATGAAAAGCGCAGCACAGGCAACAAGGCTAATCCGTTTGCCATACCATGAGGTATTCCATATCTCGCACCGAATGTGTGAGCAAAGGCATGAACATAACCCAAACTCGCTTTGGTAAATGCTAAACCCGCGTAATAGGATGCCATAGCCATTTTATGACGAGCTTCGACATCATCCCCTTGCATCACAGCCCTAGGAAGATATTTAAAAATGAGTTTAATAGCGGCAACCGAATAAGCCATCGTTTCTTGAGTAGCGTTTTTCGATACATAGGCCTCAATAGCGTGGGTTAATGCATCAACGCCAGTATCAGCCGTGATCTTAGGAGGTAAACCAATCATTAAATTCGCATCTAAAGCTGCCATTAGTGGCACCAACTTTGGATCCATTAAAGGGGTTTTAATGTGTGAGGAGGGATCTGACACGACCGCAGCGATAGTAACTTCACTTCCGGTTCCAGCCGTTGTTGGAATAGCAAAAAGCGGCGCTGGCATTCGCCATACCTGCAATAGTCCAGCTAATTTTTTTATTGGCCGTTTATTGGTAACTTTCGCAGCGATAACTTTTGCACAATCCATTGCAGAGCCGCCACCCAAAGCTAATATGCCCTCACAATGAAAACGATGATAAGCCTCTAGACCGCTCTCTACCTGATCATAGGTAGGATCGGGCTTAACTTGCGAGAAAACATCTAACTGTAAATCGAGTTGTGCTGCTGCCTCAAGCACCTTATCTACAATACCGACTTGGACTAACCCTTCGTCGGTAACTAACAAAACGCGTTTAAATCCCAGCTCGGTCATCGATTCTAATAGCTCATTCATCGAACCAGGGCCGGAAAACAAGGTTGGTCTCGGCATAGGAAGGATATGGGCTGCTATTTTTAACCCTGCGGTGTAAGTCCGATATAAACGATGCTTCAACATACGAAATCCTTTTCATTTAGAGCTATCATTCTAGCTACTTTTACTACCTATGCTTACTTTGCAATCACACATTTTCAATAAACTTATCTCACTAAAAGGGCTAGCATCGCTGGGAAACCGTACCATTTTATTATCTTTCCTCAACGACATGAGCTACAGAGTAAATGTTTTCAACGACGCTCTATTGTCATGTAGTTAGCAAGCTGCTTTCCCTATTACTCTGTTAGTTACAGAGCAAGCCTCGAAGAAGTCTTCTTATTTTTTGCCTTCAAAAGCAACAATATGAATTCTGTTAATCAGACATCAATACCGTGTGTCTCTGGTTGAGCCCGAACACGATCTACAAAAATAAAAATAAGAATGCGTTACATCATGATTTATTGTCGTTTTCAAATAAGTCAACAAGAGCAACAATAATCTTTCAAAACTTATACTTAGTTCAAATATCTGACTCTTAACCATGAGCTTCAGGTGATATTATTATGCAACTAGGATTATTATCCCGCCCATAATCAAAACTATGTCTAAACGCCCACCTTTTTGGGGTCTATTCGCTGTCGTACCCAATTTTTCCTATCACCTTCTGATTTGGGTTTAGCGTGGGCTAATTAGCAATGTCGGTATAAACCATGAATCATTCTTGCCATTCCCATACGGACATGGGCTTTGAAGTCGATCTGAAACAAGCACTTATCTGGGTTGCTCGAGCACTCGACTATGTCGGTGTTGATGATACGCACCATAGCCATCGTGTCGCTTACATCGCTTACCAATGTGCTCGGGTCATGAACTGGGAACCAGAAAAAGCGGAGTTTTGCTACTTCGCAGGGATGATCCACGATTGTGGGGTCTCCGAAACACAAGAACATAAAATGTTACTTGAGGAGTTGGTGCCACAAGATGTAAAAACACATTGCTTAAGAGGATACCGAAGCCTCAAGCAGTGTCGTTTGTTGCGTCAGTTTGCTACACCTGTTCTTTACCACCATACACATTGGAGTGAACTAAAATATCTTGATTTACCGCCTTTTGAAAAAGAGGTCGCTGCCCTACTCTATTTAGCCGATCGTCTGGATTTTATGCGTTCCAAATACGTCATGAACTGCCACTGTGACATTGTCACTCTTCATGAAGAACTAATTGCAGAATGCATCATGGCAAACGCTGGAACTTTGTTTAATCCAGACATGGCTAAGGCAATGGTTAGGCTCGTTATGACCGACGCATTTTGGTTCGCGATGGAGTCTGAAAATATAGAAACCATCGGATTAAACTTTAAAAGCATTGATTGGCTTCAAAAACAGCTCACCATCCAAGATATGAATAGTTTGGGCATGTTTATCGCTCGAATTGTTGACGCAAAAAGCCCATTTACTTATCAACATTCGCAAAAAGTGGCGGAGTTATCTCGGTATCTAGCCATCAAGCTTGGGTTCTGTGAGCACGACCAAGAGATGTTATTTATTGCTGGGTTGGTGCATGATATCGGAAAGTTAAAAACACCAGATGAGATTCTTCATAAAGAAGGCTCTCTTAATAAACAAGAGTATACGCGTATTAAACGCCATACAATTGATACTCAGCTCGCATTACACAAAGTGTTTCCCAACGCTAAAATAGCGGAGTGGGCCTCTAATCATCACGAGCGTTTGGACGGTTCTGGCTATCCTTATCATAAAACAGGAGACGAACTCGATGTACCATCGCGTATTGTCGCGGTTGCCGATGTTTTTCAAGCTCTGTCTCAGGACCGTCCCTACCGCGGACGAATGGCTCAAGCACAAATCGCCGCGATTATGGGTGAGCAAGTCGCTAAACAAGAACTTTGTCCTGACGTCTATGAAGTACTAGAGCGAAACATGACCGAGTGTTACGAGCTATCAACTAATGTTTAATCGATAAAGGGCGTATCTACGCCCTTTGCTGATTTTGTGCAGGTTGCAAACCAATCATTTTGCAATATCAAGTACATTGTCTCGCACACCATTGATTCTGAACCAACCTGCAATGCTGAACCGCTCTGCGTTGGTCGGTAAAACCTCATGCGGGAATTGCTCAGATAAGAATAAAAGTAAGCGTCCTGATTGAGGAGGGATGGTTGCTATCTTATTATCATTTAGATCGTAAACCACCAATTCACCTGCATCCTTTTCCGTCCAAGATTCGTTCATGTAAAAAACGGTTGTCAATCGACGGTTTTCATTGCCCTTAAAACAATCTAGATGCTTTTGGTAGAAATCCCCTTCCTCGTACTTGGCAAAGTGAGCTTCATACTCAAAAAGTCCCAGAAACAAGTGACGGTTCACTTCTTGGCGTATTTCTTCCATCTTATCTAAGTAAGAAGTAACCGCGTGCCCCATATTGGGCGATAACCATTGAATTTTGTCACTTCGAATTGACTCAATACGTGTCACATCGTCATTACGACCAATACGCGCTTTTTTCCAGTTACTTGGAATGCAGTCTCGTAATTGAGCCACTTCTTGTTCAGAAAGAAAATCATCCCAGATGTAGTAGCCATGGGTTGCTAACGCATCGATCATTTTATCCATTATTGTCGTTCACTCATATTAGTTGGGCGGTCTATATAAAAAATCTTCAACCCCACAACAAATGCGATTTTTTGTCGAAACGACAACAAAATAAAAAGAGAGTAAAAATAGGTGATGACGAATATAAAAATGCCGCTCATATGAGCGGCAATATCTTTTATTATTGACGAGCTTCTAATCTGGTTGGATGAACTCGCAACGGACTAAGACGTTTAATAGTCGGGCGTTGTTTGTTTTTTAACTGGATATGACAAAGTTCCAGAATTAAGCCGAATGCCATCGCAAAGTACACATAACCTTTGTTGATATGAATTTCGAAGCCTTCTGCCATCAATAAACCACCTAACAAAACGAGGAATAACAAAGCAAGTGTCTTAAAACCAGGGTAACACGACACCAGGTTATTGATTTTTTCGGCTGTCATGACCATCACGATAGCAGACGAAACAATCGCTGCGACCATAAGTGGGACATCACTTGTCAAACCAACGGCGGTTATCACCGAGTCCATCGAGAATACAGCATCCACGGCAACAATCTGCAACAGAACTACCGCTAAACCAGTACGGGCGTGAGTTGAGTGAGCTGACTCGTTGTGATTTAACCAACTCCACAACTCTTTCAGGCTTTTAGCCAAGAGGAATGCACCACCCGCAATCATGATAACGTCTCTTCCGGTAAACGCATGGTTCGCCAAAGAAAATAGCGGTTGAGTCAGTTGCATGATCCAAGAGATTGAAAACACTAAACCAATACGAGCAATAACAGCAAGACCAATACCAAGGTTTCTTGCCAGCTTACGTTGGTGCAGCGGCAGTCTTTCACATAAGACAGAGATAAAAACGACGTTATCAACGCCTAAGACAACTTCAAGCGCGAACAAAGTGGCGAAAATAGCCCAAGCTTCTGGTTGCATAAAAAGTTCTAGCATGAGCATGTCTCCAATAATAAGAAGACATATGGTGAAGGGTTTTGTCGACTAAAGGGGTCGTCCATTAATTATTTATACCTTTGTTACTGAGGGATCATGAGTAAATCACCAAACAATCAACAAAACAATATCTATTTTAATTAACAAGGAACAAGTTTAATTCGTGTACAAATCAATCAACTCCTCCAAATTGATTAAAATTACATAGAAGCTTTAGAATTGAATAAATGAAAGCATTAAAGTCTAACAAAACTAAGATAAATTTCTAGACTTATAAGCACCATCAATCCTTATGCAACCCATTAAATGCATTGAGCTCAAAGAGAAACAGGCGTATTTCCGAGATAAACAATAGTAAAAATTTGTTTCATGCTGATATACTGCCAAAAATCATAAGAAACCATGCTATTTATGGACTACATTGCTCTTTCGCGTATAAGCCTTAAACATCTAACTGTTTTACATATGTTGTTAACCACTCACAGCGTCACACTTGCGGCAGAACGCTTGTGTGTAACACCATCGAGCGTCAGTAAAACGCTCGGACAGTTGCGCGAAACACTAAAGGATGACCTTTTTTACCGTGATGGCACTCGCTTAGTGCCGACAGCTTTTGCGCTGCATATAGGCCCGTCAATCCATGGCATACTCTCCAGTATGAATGGGTTATTACATCAAGGCTCTTTTAATCCGGCTTACTATCAAGGTAGTTTTTCATTAGCAATGCGTGAAAGTTCGTTTGAGCTCTTTGCGCCAGTTCTACAGCATCTGTCCCAACAACTGAGCAATCACGCGCACTTGAATGTCCATGCGAAAGAGGAAATGAGCTTCGATGCATTAGCAAGAGGTCAAGTGGATTTTTTGTTGCTTCCTCACGATCTCAGCCAACCACCCACACAAAATAAAGACTTGGTCTGGAAAACCATTTTGAAAGACGAAATGGTTTGCTTAATGAGAGCATCGAACCCACTCGCTGAGCAACCCTTATCTGTTGAAAGTTACCTTTGTGCAAGACACATCGGTATTCATGATAAAGATCTGTCACAACCTTATTTTGAGCAAAATCTCACCCAAAGGCATTCAAAGCGAAACTTGGCCATGCGTGTAGCCGACTTTGGTTCAGCTGCGGTGATGTGTCAGCACTCGGATTACTTGTTCACATGCTCCAAGCTTTGGGCAAGAGCGGCAATGCAAGCAAAAGGTTTGGTTGAGCAAGCTCTTCCATTCGATTACGGGCAAGTAGCCTACAGCCTCGTTTGGAACAAAGCGAGCTTAAACGATCCCGCTTTAAAATGGTTACAGCAACAATTACTCGACGCTTGCGCCATGTTAGATGCCTTTGATGCGTAAGCATAGATAAACAACGGTACTACGTGAGTACTGTCGGCACTGTGATAGGGTTACTCACGTAGCATCGAAGCTCTGATTTTAAGCGTTCGATATCATGATGAGAGC
This sequence comes from Vibrio sp. 2096, assembly GCF_033339595.1. Taxonomy (NCBI): domain Bacteria; kingdom Pseudomonadati; phylum Pseudomonadota; class Gammaproteobacteria; order Vibrionales; family Vibrionaceae; genus Vibrio; species Vibrio sp. 2096. The sequence goes on along the minus strand of NZ_JAWOUX010000002.1, from coordinate 557,673 downwards.
ACATATCCCAAGTTAACGCCTCCCCCACTACTCCTTGATGCTGAAAGGCATTTAAACGGATAAGCACCGATTCAGGAAGAGTACTCAAGTAACGTCCAATTGCTACGATTTCTATATCTAAATCACTTTTTCGGGGAATATGCAGTAAGCGGACCTCGTACAATTTTTCGTGCTCAACAAGGTACTGAAGGGTTTTAAATACACGATGATTATCACGCCCAGTTAGCCACTGATGCGTCTCCGTCTGCCACGCTTTCAAATCGATCATTGCGCCATCCAGAAAAGGTAGAATACGCTGCCAACCAGCAACCGCTAAAGAACCGTTACTGTCGATGAAACAAGAGAGGTGCCGTAATTCAGGATCTTGTTTTATCCCTTTAAACAGCTCAATAATGAAAGGAAGTTGTAAGGTAGATTCCCCACCGGATACAGTAACACCACTGATGAAAAAGCGATGTTTGCGTATCAAATCGAGCATTGTTACTACAGAGTAGTCAGTAATTTTTGGATTAGATTGGTTCTGACATATCTCTATACAATGATCGCAGTGGGTGCACTCCTCTTTAAGCCAAACAACGTTGTTGTTTTCGTCGAACTTCAATGCGCCTGCTGAACATTCACTCACACACTCACCACAATGATTACAATGGTTTATCGTGTGAGGATTGTGGCAGTTCAAACACTGATAGTTACAACCCTGTAGAAAGATGACTAGACGATTTCCTGGCCCATCAACACAAGAGAAAGGAAGGATACGAGTGACTTTTGCCAAAAGGCTTCCACTTCGTCTAGACATCTTGTTCTTTCCTAAACCGAACTTATGCCTGCGTGTAAGTCGGTGTTACTTCATGACTCACCACACGTGGCGAGCGTTCTAAAATTTTGGTATTTTTTGCTGCTTCTGCACCTAGAAACGTCGTGTTGGTTCTCGAACCTTCTTTATCATATTTCGCGACATCTGAAAGTTTGATCATGTAGCCTGTCACGCGAATTAAGTCATTTGAAGTGACATTCGCGGTAAACTCACGATAACCAGCATTTAGTGCCCCTTTACATAAATTGAACATCGCTTCTGGGTTAGATTTCACCGTTTCATCAATCGTCAAAATATCGCTGATACCCGCACGATAATACTGATGATGCTTCGCCGTTGCTTGTACATAAGTGACAGGGTCTGGCTCTGCACCATAAGGCAGACGTACACCTGGCGTAACATCATGATCTAAGCTAATGCCGCCTTGTGCATGTAAGAGCGCTTTGCCATCTAAACCATATTTCACCGGGGTTGAGTCCACCAGTTTAGCCAGTGTTGCTGAAACATCATGAGCAAAAGTATTTGCTCGATCATTTTTTCCGTATCGCCCTATTTGCCCTTCTTTTTCAAATAGAAGGTTTACCGCTTCGGCCATGCCGTAAACGCCATACATTGGCGCGAAATAGGACTCTTTTATCAACCCTTCTTGCGTCAAAAAGCCTTGAAAGAAGTTCGATTTTTCATGCAAGTGCGTGCTTCTTGCGTTTATGAGCTCGACCATTAATCGATGGTAAGAAGGCAACGCACTGTTTAAGAAGTCGTTACAGTCTGATGCTCGTTTTGCAACTTCTTTTAAATTCATTCGCACCAATGTGTTCGAGCCACCTGCTAATGGAAGCGAGTTGTAGCAACTTACAATACCAAAGCGTGAGCCGTTGTAGGCTTTCGCGTGCATTGGGTAATTGGCGATATGCGGTTTACTGCATTCACAAATGTTCTGTGTCGCTTGACGAAGTAAATCATCAGGTGTAACTGTCTCGTCGTACATAAAGGTGAGATTCGGTGCGATCTGCTTGAGCTCCGCATCTACTTTTAAAACAGTGCGACAAATAATGTTGTCTGTCGGTCCGACATTCACATGCATAAACGCATCTGGCAATGTGCGATCCAGCATGATCCAAAAATGTTTTAACTTTTTGTAAATCTGGCTCTCTGTTAGGTCGCCTATGTAAGGCAACAAGACATCATCTAACTGGCCTAAGTAAACCGGAATGTTCGTTACCGAAGGAACATGATGGTAAATGATGGTCAGCATGTTCAACGCATCATCGAAATCATCAGCCGGAGACAACTCTAAATAGTCTGAGCCTTGCGATAGAAATTTAGCGTAATCAGGCAACACGTAGCGAGGTTTAAACGGTGCATGACCTTCAAACATATCGCAGATGATGCCTTCATCCATTGCTTGTCTCAGTGATGGAGATACGGTCATATAAGGAATGCACGCTTCCGCCTCTAAAGCTAAAAAACTCGACTTCTGTTTTGGAGAAAGACAGACGTCGGTCGCGATATCTAGAAAACGTTGTTGTAGTTTAGAAAGGCTTGTCATCTAAGATATTCCTACAAAGTAACCACAAGCCCACAAGACAAAATACGAGCTCTACCCCTAAAGAGTAAGGTGATTTTACTCCTGCTTGGCTGTTGCCACTAATGAAAATAAACAAAACGCCTATTTCCATTCTGGAAATAAGACAAAGCTAAATTAGCGCATTCCAACTTACTATATGGGAAACCTAACTGCGTACCGAAGTCTGTCTTATTTATCGGTTTGCCGTCGACAACATCACGCCTGCACCAATAAATACTCCACCAGTCAAACGATTAAACAACTTCGCTCTTCCAGCGACAAACAACCAATCGGAGGCTTTTACCCCTAACAATGCATAAAATGTTAGCCAGCTAAGCTCAAAAACCACAAATGTAGACGCGAAAATCGCGTATTGAGCCAGTAGCGGTGCGGAAGGTTCAATGAATTGAGGAAACAAAGCGGTGAAAAAGACTATCGCTTTGGGGTTACTAGCGCCAACAATGAAACCACTAGTGAACGCGCTGAACGCTGTCGCGGAACTTTGAGTCGTTGCCGTTTTATTAAAATCTCTCTGAGATGAGCGCAACGCTTGAATACCTAACCAGATTAAATAAGCGGCACCACACCATTTGATAATATTAAAAACTAACTCAGATGAAGCAATGACAACTCCCAGCCCGGTAAATGAGAGCGTAAGGATGCTCGTAATCGCAGACAAACTGCCAAGTGCAGTCATGAAAGCAATACGAAACCCACTACTCACTCCTTTACTCAAACACAACAGTGAGCTTGGTCCTGGTGAAGCTGTGAGCACGAGAATGGCAAGAGTGTAAAAAATCCATGTATCTATTTGCATTGGCATCCCTTCCAGCAAAATGAGGTTTATAGCCCATTGTGTAGAACTATTTTATCGCCCGGTTTCTATCCATGAAGCCGAGGTCTTAATAACCATCTTGCATCTAAATAACTTAGAAAAAATTAATAGATAGTTATGCAAATAAAATACGATCTACATGCAAGGATGTAAAGCCTGTTGTATAAGCTTATCTATTTCTCTTAATCATAAAAAGGCTTAGGATCGATCTCTAACGATGAAGGCGCGATCGCTCTTTCAATTTTGTACGCACTCGTTTTTAAATCCACCATCGTGACATCAATATATCGTTTATACTTGCGGGAGTAGAAACATTTCACTTCTGGCTTTAATGCTTGAGATTCATTTGAAGACCAAACAATACCAACACGCCCATCGTTCAACTCGACAATGGAGCCTACGGGATACATCCCAATGCAATTAATGAATTTGTAAACTAAGTCGGCGTCTAAATGAAATGGCGTTAGACTCAACAAGATTTTAAACGCTTCGGCAGAACTCATGCCTTTTTTGTAACAGCGATCAGCCGTTAGCGCATCGTAGATATCTACAATACAGCTCATACGGCCGTGAATTGGAATCTCATCCCCCTTCAAGCCTCTAGGATAACCATTGCCATCTAACTTCTCGTGGTGCATCAAACAAACATCACGGCTTACTTCACTAAGCCCTTTTACGTGAAGGATAATCTCACCTGCGAACACTTGATGTAGCTTCATATGTTCAAATTCTTCAGGCGTTAGCTTCGCTGGCTTGTGCAAGATCTTATCATCGACTTTAATTTTACCTACATCATGAATAATGCCACCTACAGCAAGCTGTTTTAGCGTTGGCTTATCCAAGCCCAAGTACTTACCGAATGACACTAAAAGACAAGCGACATTGACGGAGTGTTCCAATAAATAAGAGTCTTTTTTTCGGAGCGCAGAGACACACTGCAACGCATCTGAGTCAATCAAAACACTTTCAATGACATCGTCAGCCCAAGCTTCTACTTCATCAACTTCTATGATTTTTCCTTCAAAAGTTTGATTCAATAGTTTTTGCGCCAAATCTTTTGCTTCGGCGATCAGCTTTTTGGCTCGCTTGTGTTGGATGTCTCTCGAACGATAAGTTCGTTGACCCCTCTTAAAATCTGAGTGTTTCTGCTCTCGCGTCTCTTTAGTGGCATCAGTTGATTCATCTACAGGCTTGAAGACACACTGCTGCGAAGATAATGTTTGATCTACCCAAACATACTTTACGCCACTTGTAGCAAGCTTCTTAATGCCTTCAGGGCTAGATATCCGCCCTGCATTGGCTAAATTGACGCGCTTGTTGTGCTCTATCGCGGTAACAAACATACCAACGCCGATATCAGCGAGCGCAATTTTGATTGAATTTTTCGGATCGTACTGCATATAAAGAAGGCTTACTCGATATTAACGTCCGCATTATAAGAGATTTGATTACTTGGCGTGATAATAAATTTGAATTGATTACAATTAATGAGCATCCTGTCAATTAATAATCGGTCGCGCTCATTAAGTCCTTTTTGTTATTATGGTTTTATCCAAGATAACATATATACAAATGACGTTAGAAAACAACACATTGGTACCGACACAACTGAAAATAACTTTAGGATAATTATTCATAAATATTTATAGATTGCGGACGGCATCAATAACTGTATTTTATAAATGATTTTTACTGTTGACTATTTTTTATAAATGTCGATGATTAGCCGCCTAATCTTAGTATGTTATTAACCTAGTAGCGCATAAAATGATAGCCAAACAATTTGAACTGACACTTTTGTGATTGTAATGTACGCCAGCAGATCAACTCTATGTTATCAACCCCAACACTCATCTCTGATGCTAAAAGGCTCGAGGAGGAAATATCTTGACCACCCTATTTGACCAACAAGTCTCAGATAGTGACCGAGAGTTCCTAAAAATCGTCGAAGAACGATTCATTCATATCTTCGATGTATTTAACGAAGGCCTCTTTTACATGGATGAGTTTGGCACCATGGTATTTTATAACAAGGGCTTTTATGAGCAGCTTGGTATCAACGCTGGTCGAATCAGCTTAGAGCAATGGTTAGACCTTGTTCACCCTCTCGATCGAGAAAGACTCTCCACTCGGGTCGATGCTCACATCATTACCAACAACACGAGGGTCACAACGACCTACCGCGTGCGTAAACCCAATGGACAGTACGTCTGGATTGAAGGCGTAGCCATGACCAAAGAAACAGAACATGGTCATTATATGGTTGGTAGCCACCGTGATATTTCTGAACGCAAGCTGATGGAAAGCTACATTCATCAAGTCGCATTTCATGACAATGCGTCAGGTATGGCTAATCGCGCCCATCTCTTGCTGGATATTGAAGATAGTGTGCGAGCCACTGATTCTTGTGCATCTATCTGTTACATTCAGATAGAAGAGATTAAATCTTACTTAAATCAATATGGCAGCGAGTTGGTCGATGGGTTAGTGGAAAAATTGCTACAAACTCTCAGTCACCTACCTTCTCCAAATAGTTCTGTATATCGCGTACATGATGATGACTTTGCGATTTTGATTCACGATGAATGCTCGGTAGAAACGCTGCAAAGTTACGCCGAAAGTTTAAAGGAAACCTACCACGAGGCAGTGATTGAAGAGGGCCAATACTTAGGAAGTAACATTAGTATTGGTTTGTATCCTTGCATAGATCCAAGTCACTCAGCAGAGGAAATATTACGTAAAGCAGCACGAACTTGTCAGTACGCAAGCGAGCAGAATAAAGACCGTGTTGCGGTTTACAGTGAGAAAACTCAGCATGCCGTAGACCGTTATTTCTTTATTGAACAAGGTCTAAAAAGTGCACTAGAAAAACAGACATTAAGCGTTAAGTTTCAGCCAATTATTGACGCCAAAAGCTCAAAAGTAGTGAGCTTCGAATCTCTGGTTCGCTGGCGTAGCAAAGAGTTTGGCGAAATTTATCCAGACGAATTCATCCCCGTCGCAGAGAACAAAGGTTTGATTGTCGAGCTCGGATATCAAGTCTTTGCCAAAGCGTGTGAATTTATCAAAAACTACCGTGAGCGTTACCAAAACCAAGTTCGTGTAAACGTGAATGTTTCTGTACTTCAGTTAATGAATAGTGAATTCCCTGCGCGAATTAAAGCCATGGCGGATGAGATTGGTGTCGATCCTGAGTCTATTGTGTTGGAACTAACAGAAACATTTATTTTGGATAATAATCAGACAGCCATTGCCCCTCTGAATACCCTCAGGGAACTAGGATTTGCACTCTCTCTGGATGACTTTGGATCTGGTTACAGTTCATTAAATAGCTTCTTCGACCTCCCGATGACACAAATCAAAATTGATAGGTCGATGGCGTGGAAAACACTAACCAACCGCTCTTCACAAGAATATCTGAAGTTTCTTATCACTATGTGCCAGGAAAATAATATTGAAGTAGTGATTGAGGGAATTGAAGACGCCAAAATGTGTGAATTTTTTACCGAAATGGGCGTCGATTATCTGCAAGGTTATTGGTTCTCTAAGCCACTTTCTGTTGCCAGTGCAAGCCGCTATTCGTTGAGTTAAGCATACTAGAGCAATATTCCGCACGGCCACGTTAAACATGCTGAACTATTCACTATAGATTTCAGACACTAACTGGCCGTGACGAAAACAAAGCTTAATGCCCCCTATTAACGTAGGCGTTCAAACACCACACTCTGATCTAAATGCTCGTGATACTGAGTGTAATCTAAGCCCACATCAAAGATATATTGGGTCACCAAGTTTCTAACACACTCTATTAATTGGCTTGCTTGCCATGGTTTTTCAAAGTAGCGGTCAATGCCTGCGGAGTTGATCGCATTAATCGTATCGGTGTGCGTCGCTTGCCCGGTAAGAAGCACTTTCCTCGTAAAGCCAAAACGACCGTCTTTTGATACATCGGTCAGCAGTTCTACTCCCGTTTTACCTGGCATCACATGATCGGAAATAATCAATGCGATCATCTCGCCTTCTGCATCAAATTCATCCATCAGTTCTAGAGCCTCACCTGCTGATTCGCAGTCTTCGACATTCAACCATTGATTTAACGGCTCTAAATCTTGTAGAACCGCGCTTAGTACCTCTCGTTGGTCATCAACGCAAATTACATTAAGCTTCTCCATGTTCACCCTCTACTGGTAACTTGATTCTAAAAATCGTTTTTTCACTGTCGCTCTTTACCACAATAGAGCCGTTATATCCGGCGATAATGCGCTTCACAATCGACAGACCTAACCCTAAACCAAACGACAATCCCCCCTTTTTAGTGGTGAAGTTTGGCCGGAAAATTTTTCTACGTGTCGCTTCATCAATTTCTGGTCCATTGTTAGCAATCGTGACCAAAATTTTACCCTTACTCTCCCGAGTATGTATTTCGATACCGGGTTTCTCCGTTTCACCAAGTGCATCGCACGCATTCTTTAATATATTTACCCAAACTTGGACGAGTTCGGTTTGAGAACCAATAAAAGCAGGTAAATCCGCAGGGCTAAAACGAACACTCACTCGTCTTAAGTCACTTTGCAATAGAGCCAAGGCGCGATTGATTGAATCATTGATGTTAATCGCTTCATCCAAGTCGATATCCGTGCGCCCCAATTGTTTTACGGATCGCACAATGCCAACGGTATGTTTAGAAGCGATGCGTAAGTCATGGAGATCTCGCCCCATTTGCCAGAAACGTATCGCTTCTTCTGGTCTTTTTAGCCAATGTTCCGAAAGGAAATTATTTGGAACGGCACGAGCAAGATCACGAGCAACCTCCTTGGTTAAACCGTAGTATTTTTCGAAGTGGCGCCCCCGCTTTCTCGCTTCGCTAGAAGAGACTTTCTGCCCTTGCATTAAACCAAAATCAAAAAATTGACTCGCTTCCGGATGAACTTCTTCAAGCAGTTCCATGATAACTGTCTCTAGCCGTTCTGATTTACTACTTACAACGCCTATCGCATTGTTCAACTCATGAGCAATACCCGCTGCAAGCTGCCCCAACGTTGTCATTTGCTCTGCGGTATGAAGCTTTTGTAGTGCTTTTTCTTTAGCCAATGCCTCTTGCATTGCGCGCCGTTGACGACGAGATAATTCGTTAACCATCACAGGCATAAATTGTGTCGTCAATGGTCCGTATGTCGCCTCTTCCACGGCAGGCGTATCACGCTGTATCCAAGCCAATTCAACATCTGTTTGAGCAATCACTGTCGAAGAGGCAGTCCACGTACCAGAAAAGAAACTATGTACGCCAATAAACGCACCTTGAGACGCAGAAAATACCTGAATCGGTTTCTTGTCATCTTCCGCGTAATAGCCCGCAAGTTCTCCCGACAGCACATAGTACAAGCGATCGTTGTAGCCAGCTTGCTTAATAAGCACCGACCCGGATAGAACCGTTAATCGGCGTTCAAGGTGATTAAAGTAGCGTTGTACTAACGCGTCTAACTTCGTTTCGTACATGGGTTATCCAATATGCCCAACAGTATGTAAAATCCACACCATCACAAAGCTGAGTAATACGCCAATCACGCCTAGCACGGCACCGATACGAGCCATTTGGCCGCTCTCGACATGCCCTGTTGCATGAGCTAACGCGTTTGGTGGCGTACTGATTGGTAACGACATACCGAGTGAAGCAGCAAATGTCACGACCAAGATCAGAGTAACTTCACCGCCGAGAGGCGTTAGCGAAGCCATAGAAGTACCCAGCGCAGCCATAATCGGCATCAGCAAGTTTGCGGTGGCTGTATGCGACATAAAGTTTGCCATTAACAAGCACAAGAAAGCCGCACCAAACAAGACAACATATGGCGAGAACTGATCAAACGGAATGCTGTGTACCACCAGCTTCGCAAGCCCGGTTTTATCTAGAGCAAGGCCCAGAGCAATACCGCCTGACACCAACCAAAGCACATCCCAAGAGATTTTCTTCAAGTCTTCTTTGTTGATGATGCCCGTCAATGAGAACACTGCGACCGGAATTAATGCTACTGTGTAAGAATTCATTCCATGTGCAGACCCCATCAACCAAAGAATAATCGTGCCGGCAAAGGTGACGTAAACCATTATTGCTTTGGGTGTTTTCAAAAACTTGCTTTTAATGTTCAGATCGATGGTGGTTTGTTCGGCTTTATATAAAAAGCCAATCAGAAACCAGGCTAACGCCATCATCACAATAACGAATGGCACACCAAATACCATCCATTCACCAAACGTAATTAAGTTGTCACCAACCAAATATTTTAGGGCGATGGCATTCGGTGGCGTGCCGATTGGAGTACCAATGCCACCAATGTTGGCTGCAACAGGAATACACAAGGCGAATGCAATTCGACCTGGGTCTTTAGGCCCGAAAACCGCTATCACAGGGGTTAAAATGGACAACATCATCGCTGTTGTTGCGGTGTTTGACATAAACATGGAAAAAACAGCGGTGATCAGCATCAACCCCAGCATAACGAACTTTGGTTTTTGTCCAAATGGTTTGAGTAACACTCGGGCTAAGTTGACATCTAACCTGTACTTTGTCGCCGCCATAGCCAAAAAGAAACCGCCGAGGAAGAGCATAATAATCGGACTAGCGAAGGTCGCCATTATCTCGTTGTATTGTAATAGCTCACCAAAATGTGGCAGCCCTTCTTGCAAACGAAAGAGCACAATACCTTTATTTGATACAAGCAATAGCTCTAGGACAATGATCACAACCGAAGTGGCGTAGATTGGAATTGGCTCGAATACCCAGCAAAGTGCGGCAAGCAAGAAGATTGCAATCACTCTTTGCTGGACGATAGTAATGCCATCAAATGGGAACGCAGAGAGAGGCATCAACCAAACAAGCAATGGTATCAATGTTGGAACAACGTATTTGAGATAAGGGCGCATAGTACTACTTCTCTTCCTGAGATGGTTAGCCAGACACATTTGGCGTTTGGAACGCTATTACCCGCCGCAAAACCAAAACTTTCAGACTGTTTTTAAGCCTTCAGAGACGAGATGCGGTAATGGCGTTCCAGAGAAGATTATGTACACTGTTTTCAAACAAAACGTTGGTGCGAGATCAATGAACTCGTTTTCACATTGGAAAACATTTTATATCTGTGTTCAAGCTCACTAAATGCTCATGATTTAAGTTAAATATACTTTTCCATCATAAAGTTAGTTAAAGTTTCTCCCCTAACCTCAACACGTTGTCGAGACTTAACTGTGAAACCCATTTTCTCGTAAAAAGGTCGGGCGGTAATACTCACTTCAGAATACAGTCGTTTTATCCCCTGTACTTTCGCCTGTGAAAAAAGAAAAGACATCAAATCACGACCAACACCTTGTCCTTGGTATTCATGATGGCAAAAGAAATGATCAATCAAGCCGTCACCTTGCAAATCACAATAGCCAACGACCTGCCCTTCTATCTCCGCGACGTACGGTTGAATATCGTCCATTTTTCGTTGCCACACATCGAGGTCAAAATCTGATGGTGCCCAAGCGGAAACTTGTGATTCCGTATAATCGCGACGATTAATGATTCGCACAGTATGGTAAAAGAGTGCCCACAGTGTTGGGGCATCCTCGGTGCGATAGCAGCGTATTGAGAGCATCAATTTCCTCATTCCTATTCAATAAATACTAAGCATTAACGCAAAGTGATACTAGTGAACTCATCATTTTCAATGCCAATCACTAAAGGCTTCCCAATCTGATCACTGTTCATCAATACGGTTGTATTCAGCTCTCGGCTTGATCTGCGTATATTGCTTTTTCTTATGATATGAATATTCACAATATAATCGGAATACTCCTTTGTGATTCCGCCGGAAAATTCTACGTGCTCACTTTCATTGTCTCGGACAACATGAAATTTTCGATTGGCTTGAATATCAGTACTGATGGAAGAGTCACCGTAGTTCAGCACAACGGACGTTGGTTCGCTATCTTGATTGGCAAAACAGCCAAATGCGAACATGCTTAATGCGAGTATACTTTTTGATTTAAACATTAATTATTCTATTTCTAGTTATTTTTCTGCTATTTGCATGACCAAACAGCACTTGTTCTGTGAGCGCCTATTGTGCCATAGCTGAACGCTGACTCTAAACGCGCAAAAAGATGAGCGATGAAAATTCCGTCCAAAACAAGCAAATGTGAGACAATGTGAGGGTCCCAAACTCACTCAACCAGTCAAAGGCCACTGTAAATCTCTGTTTTTTTATGCTTTTAATTCATGTGACCGTGTAAGGAATACATACAACCTCTTACTTTTTCATACGCAACTAGATGAATCGTTCGAGAAATACGGCATCGTCTATGCCACATGTTACAAATCGGCTTACCTTATTATTACGTATGAACTGGAATTATGGCACTAACTTCCCTCTCTCTTTTAATAAGGAGAGGATTTCAACAATCAGGCTTGCCACGTTTTTATAGCTAAAATCAGTAGAGCGTTACCAACATCGGTTGGTCTAGGAGCAATAAATGAAAGACCCTCTCAACTTTACTCACCTTGTGAAAATTTGGCTCATGTCAATCGCGGTTATGCTGGGTGGATGCACTCAAGGAGATTGGCGTACCGCAAGCAGAGAACCTGCGGGTATCGCACCCGATCCTTCCAATGTTAAGCATGCTGTGATTGAGTTTTACGCCGCAGACGCGTTTGGTTGGCGAGGCTGGTTTGCCGTTCATACATGGTTTGCAATAAAGCCTGAAAATGCGAACGAATATACAGTGTATGAAGTAGTCGGCTGGAGAGTGAATCGCGGACAACCCGCTCTATATCAGTACCAAACTGGGACGCCAGATCGATATTGGTATGGTGCAAAACCAGAAAAGATCCTCTCCATACAAGGTGAAAAGGCCCGCCAGCTTATCCCTAAAATACAAAGTGTTATTAACCAATACCCTTGGGCTGAAGAATATACGCTGTTTCCAGGGCCAAATAGCAATACATTTCCGGCTTGGGTGGGTAAACAAATTCCAGAATTAGAGCTGAACTTGCCGTTTCGCGCAATTGGTAGCGGTTACGCCAGCGATTAACAGCAAAGATTAGTCACTGGCTCGTTTTATGTTCAGCATAAAGCGCAATATCTATTGTGCGTCGTCACCCAACTCCGTTCTATTTCTTCCATTATGTTTCGCTTTATACAGTGCATTATCGGCGTCTTTCATTACCGCTTCAATTGGTGTGTCATTGCCTTTCCAGTGAGAAACGCCCAACGAAACCGTGACCTTACCAACCACCTGAAAGTCATGTTGTTCCACGTTGTGTCTAATACGCTCTGCAACATCCATAGCGTGGTTTACGTCTGTTTTTTCCAAAAACATCATAAACTCTTCACCGCCAGAACGACACAGGTGATCATTAGAGCGAGCTTGGTCTTTCATTAACTGCGCAAACTCTCTAAGTAAGTTGTCACCCACGTCATGGCCATAGTTATCGTTTACGCTCTTAAAGTGGTCAATATCTAGCGCCAAAACAGAGAACGCGGTATTTTCCTGCTTAAACAAACCAAGAACTTTATCTAATCCACGTCGATTCAATAATCCAGTCATCGAATCTGTTAATGTATCCAGTTGCAGCTTATCAATGGTTTTTGACACGATACCAAATGCTTTAAGAAAACTAAGCTTCAAATGTGAGACCTCAAAATACCAAGACTTAACCAGTTTGAGATCATCGATAGATGATGAATGTTCTTCGACACCTCGCACAGCACCCGCTAACTGCCAAAGTGGTCTAGAAATAAGAAGGGACAAGAACCAAATTAGCAACAAAGTTAATAAACCAATTGGAATCGACTTAAGGAAAACATTCCACATCTGTTCATCTAGCACAGATAACGTCATCGATTTCGGGCGCTGAGCAACAATTCCCCATCCTGATGACTTTACTGGCGCATAACCAGCAAGCATTTCGACGCCGCGAGAGTTAACAATTTCTTTGTTGCCGCTCTGCCCCATCGTCACCGCTTTGATTGCTTCATTATCGTCGATTACTTCACCAACCCTCGATTGATCTGGGTGATAAATCAGAGTGTTACTCTCATCGACAACGTAAAGGAAAGAACCATCTTTGTATGCGTGCTGGCTGAGTAACTCTGCGAGAATATTTTCTTTTTCTAGATAAATAGTGCCGCCGATATAACCTAAATATTCATTAGATTGAGAAAATATAGGGTATGAGATGGTTAACAAGTAATTTCCAGCGGGCGATATAAATGGTTCAGTAACAACTGGTGCTTGAGCGTTTAAAGATTGGCGTTTTCTTTCACCCACTAACCTTACACCTTTCACCTGAAGTGTTTCAGGTGATACGGAAATAATAACCCCTTTTGCATTAACGACAACCACAGAGTTAAATGATTTGGTTTGCGTTCTTAATCTCTCAGCCTCTTTATCAAGAAGCTGAGCGTCATGCATCTTGTCTTTTAGCACGTTCGCACTGTATTTTAGCTGCGACATTGAGCTTTCTATGAAAGAGTCTGTCATTTCAGACATTTTTTGGGCGTAAACACGGTTTGATTCTAACGTGTTATTGATGATGAGATCCCTTTGAACACGATAAATCGAGTAGAATGCGTTGATCAAAGTGACAAGCACACTGAACACACATAGGGTGACAATAAGATTTCTAAGATTGAGTTTTTCTTTTCTTCTAAAAGACATTGCCAATGGCCAACTTTGAAGGCTTTCTATATGAATGAGCGTATAGGTTATATGAAATTGATTTGATTTTCAGGTAGTAAGTTGGGATCAATGTTAATATTTGCTCACATTAAAGAACACTTTATGAGCTAAAAAGAGAATTCAGTAGCACGATAAAGAACCGTGCTACTTTCATATTTGGCGTTTAAGAGGGTTTTGTCTCTATCATCGTTTTTAATATATCCACAACTAGCTGATGATCATCTAACTGCGGTAAACCCGATACCGTCACAACCCCAACCAAACCAGACCCAGAAAGCCGAATTGGGAACGCGCCACCATGAGCACAGTACTCACGAGCATCGAGATGAGGCTGATTTTCGAAATCACGTTGCTTTTGCTTGTTGTACAGAGAAAGATAGTAAGAGCTGTGGCCATACCTTAATACTGAGTTTCGCTTCCTACGGACCCAATCTAAATGATCAGCGCAGGTTCCTGCCATCGCGTATTGAAATAGCGTTTGTCCAAAGCCGTAAACCTCAATAGCAACAGCCGCGCCGCGAGCTTCAGCCTCTTCTTTTAGAGCGAGGCCGATAGACCACGCAATATGGTGATTAAATTCCGCCAACTGAAGTTCATGCTCTTGCAGGGCCACGAGTTCAAGCGTCAAACTCATGGTTTCACCTGAATCGTTTTACCCGTTTTACTGCTTTCCAATGCCATCTCAATCAGAGCGATATTCTGTACTGCTTGAGCGGCAGGAACCGGGTTATCAGTGCCCAAGCGAATGGCGTCTGCCACACCAACAAAGTAAGCTTGGTACGCGCCTCTCTCCGTTTTGATAGTTTGCGCACCGTCTTCGTCGTAACGGACGCCGTATAACGCCTCATCTTCTTCCGACCAAGCATCGTTTTCCGGCAAACGGCCTTCTTTTAAGTAGCCCTCTTGAGGATCTAATCCAAACTTTTCATATTTAGCTTCCGTACCCAATACTTTGTAGCGGAGATTCGGCTCTGGGCTATACAAGTTTGAATGCAAGTGCACAATATGCTCAGGGTAATGAAGTATCAAGTTGTAATAATCAATCGTCGTCGCACCCGGGCGCATCATTCGACATTGTGCGTCTATCGCATCTGGCAAGCCAAACAACACCAATGCTTGATCGAGAAGATGAGGAGCAAGGTCGAATAAAATACCACCGCCATCTTGAGCCTGCTCTCGCCAGCGTTGACGAACTTCAGGACGGTAGCGATCAAAGTGCGACTCAAACAGCTTTATATCACCTAACTTACCTTGTTCGATAAGAGATTTAACCGTGAGAAAGTCTCCATCCCAACGTCTATTGTGAAAAACGCTCAGCACCAGACCTTTCTCTTCCGCCAAGGCGATAAGTTCATTACCGTCTTCTATACGAGTAACAAACGGTTTCTCGACGATGACGTGTTTCCCATTGTTCAACGCACGCTTTGCAAGTTCGTAATGTACGTCATTTGGCGCAGTAATGATTACGAGCTCTGCATCACTATCATCGAGTAAAGTATTCGCATCAGAAAACCACTTAGCATCTGGCCAATCATTTTGAACCGCCTCCTGTTGACGAGAGCTTATCGCGCTCAGCGTTAAATTTGGTAGCGCTTTAATGAAGGGTAAATGAAACGTTTTTGCTGAATATCCGTAACCAATCACAGCGGTTTTTACGGGATCGTAAGCCATTCTAAGATTCCTTATTTCGGTGACACAACAATACATTCAATATCATTGTGATCGAGGAGTTGTTGAAAATCTGATTGAGGGGGATGATCGGTAATAATGATGTCGATCTTTGACAAATCACATACGTGGTGGAAATTGTCGCTACCAATTTTTCGGGATTCACAAACGACGATGACCTGCTGAGCTTGAGCAATCATCGCTTGTTTCATTGTTGCTTCTAACAAACTATTTGTTGTCAGTCCTCGGGATGTCAATGCACACACGCCAATGAACGCTTTGTTCACGTGATACTGCTGCATTTGCTGCTCTGCTTGCGCCCCTAAAACTGCTCTGGCATAAGGGTCAAAGTGTCCGCCTAAGAAATAAACGTCCATTGTGTCGTTTGTTTCAGCAGCGGTCAGTACATCAATGCTGTTAGTGACGACGTTGAGCTTGTTTTCTCCACAATGTGCTTTTCCTGCATAGAGTGGGAGCAGAGACAAAATGGTGCTGGTATCAATAACAAGATGGTCGCGCTCATCCAACAACGCTGCGGCAGCTTGAGCTAGTCGATGTTTAACGTCACTCACGGGTCGACTCGCGTATGCCTCGGTATGGGAAGAGATCGGCGCAAGCATGACACCACCTCGTATTCTTTGTAACCCAGGTTGCTGACTCAACTTAACTAAGTCTCGACGAGCTGAATCTCGCGAGATACCAAAGTACTCACAAACTTCAGACAACGTTACTTTGTTTTGCTGCTCCAGCTTCGCTCTGAGTGCTACGAGTCTTTCTTCTTGTGTCATAACTTAAATTCACTTAAGTGGTTTTAAGTAAACTTGCCACAATAATAGAAAAATTACCAACAAAACCACTTACAACCAACTCAATTGACCAAAGGTTAACCAAAGATAAATGAGCAGCAAGGCAAAACTTCCTAGGGCGGTACGTTCACTCAAGCCCACATAGTTAGGCGTATGAAGTTTATTTATACCCATTTAAAACAACTGGCTCATCTAGCCCTAACTTCACTCTATTTCTTTTAATAAGCGCTTTTGGTAGTGGAATAAACCCAGCATTTCGTACTTGTTGTGTATTGTGGTCGGTTGTAAGGAGTTCAAATAGCTTTGATTTTTTGATCTTCTGATTAGTGTCGAATTGTTTATTTATATAAACGTAATAGACCACGGAAAATGGATAGCGAAGAGAATAGATACAATCTGTGCTCAAAGAGCATGAGTCATCATTATGATGAACAGAGAGAGCCTTGTAGCTCGACCACTGTTCTGAGTATTTAAAATCGGAGTATCGCATATAAGCTTTGGCTGACAAGTCGTCGCTTAAAGCCCGTTTCAATCGGTCTTCATCAAGCATTTGAATCGATGATTGACAACCATTAGAGCTCACATCTGGGTTACTTAAACGCATCTCCCCGAAAGCATACGTATTTGCATCACAGCGTTTCAATTCACTAACGGAAAAACTATCTACCGTACTCTTTTGACTATTGATTACGACAATAGCGTTTGCCATTAAAAACAAACGTGTAGGCCTGTGGCCTCTTTCTCGTTGAAATCGGGAGATGTTTTCATCTGACCATTTCTTAGATGTGATCGCAATAGAGGTTCCGTCATTTAGCATGTCGTTAAAACCACCAGACTGAGATGCAAGCGCTACATTTACATTTGGCTCATCTATCAATGTTTCTATCGTTTCTAGTATCTCTGGTTCGACAAAAATCGATGTTCGAGCCTCAGAGTCAGAAAATGCCAGCGGTGAAATCAAACATGAAGTTAGAGCAAGGAAAGGCAAGACTTTAATTTTCATAATTCAACTCCAACTTCGAATTAGGTGTCAACTCGCTGTCCGAACTAAATATAGTCCACGCTTGTTCAGTACTTTCAGCTTTCGTGTTTACAACAGCAATTGTGCGCCTTTCCCGTTTTTTTAGTTGTACCGTCAATGCCGTATTCTGATAAAACTCTTGCTCTTCAATTCGATTGTCTTGAATGCCGTTTCTCACTAGCAATTCTCGTATAGCTGCCGTTCTTTTCTTTGCCAACGCTTTGTTGTATTCGAGTGACGCTTCAGGGCTTGTGTCTCCTATCAGTATGACTTGCGCATTTGGGTTACTCTGAAGCAATGCTTTCAACTCGCTTAGCGGCATATCATGAGATGACGTTACCTGATGCTCATCCATCGCAAAGAAAAAACTGATCAGGTGTGTCTGCGAGTCGTTGACCCAATTCGCACAGCCTTCACTGTCAACAACGACACCTTTTGGCGTATCTGCGCAGTTATCTCGTTGGTTTATCACGCCATCACTATCATTGTCTTTAAGGTCGTTGTACTGGTAAGTGGTCAACGTCGTATTCGGTGATTCAGCACAGCCTGCTAACATAAAAACTAGAAGACTCGTCACTGCGAATTTATCCATTATTGTTCTCCTTCCAGTTCTCTGGATACTCAACTCGCAACGCATAAGTCAGAATCCCCATCGAGTTGAATAAACGGTAAGTGGCAACCAAATGATCGTACTTTGTTCGGGTATAGTTCCGTCTCGCAACAAACGTTTCAACTTTGGCATCTAATACATCTAACAAACTGCGTCGCCCTACATTGAACTGCTGGATGTACCCTAATTCAGTTACTTTCGCCGCATCAACGTTGACTTTTAAAAACTCCATTTGCTGTTGAAGCAATGTATGTGCGTCCCATGCCAGCCTTACACCTTCATTCGCATCTAGTTCTGCATTTGCTCGAATAGCCCTCGCCTCCTCTACTCGCCAGGCAGATGACTCCACTCGGGAGTCTGTAGAAAAGCCGTTAAAAAGATCGTAGTTGACCGTCAGCATAACCTTTGCATCTTCGTTAATGCCTTCAATATTATCCACGTTGTCTGTTTTGTTGGCTGACAGCTCAAGCTTGAGCTCTGGGTAGTAATCCCCCTTTTCTCTTTTTACTTCATGTCGAGCCGCCTCTAAATCTTTCATCGCCGACTGTATGGATGGGTGCAACCTAACCGCTTGTTTGAGTGCTTCGTCAAGCTTATTCGGAAGCAATTCCTGCGGGTAAACAGGCTCAACTAAGTTTTGCGGCGCTCGACCAACCAAACGTACAAATCTTGTTCTAGCATCGGAAAGATTGTTTTGGGCGGCAATCAATGAGGACTGTGTTGTCGCGACACGCGAAGAAACCTGTGCTAAATCGGAGTTGCTGGTTAAACCTTTTTCTTTTTTATCTAGAATGAAACGGTAGATCTCTTGGTGTTCACTTAGGTTTCTTTCTGTCAGTTTCATCAACTCTCGGGCATGTAAAACATCCACATACGCTCTGACAGTATCTAATGCAACATTTTCCGCAGATGCCAATAAGTCCAAGCGTTCAGCTTCAGCCTCGTAAGATAGGCGATCAACATCAGCACTTGTTTTAAATCCATCAAATAACAGTTGGGAGATTCTTACGCCCATCTCCGTTCTTTCTAATGTTCTATCTTCACTGTCGATGTAGCTTCCGTTGTTATATCGAGTACCTTCGTACCCTGCTGCTGCATACAAATTAACCTGAGGAAGAAATGAACCATTTATGGCATTTCGGTCTCGTACCATCGACTCATAGCGAGAATAGCGAGCAAGCAAACTGGGGGAGCTATCGAGAGATAACGTAACTGACTCCTCTAAAGTCAAAGCGTTTGGCGACGATGATACTGCAAACAAGACCAATAACGTTGATTTAAGCCGCATCTTATATCCTTATGTCTATCTTTCTCTGAGCGAATTCTCTTTCGCACGTAATATAGGTTTTAACCAATAATTCAGTACTGTTTTTTCTCCTGTAAGAATGTCTACCACAACCTGCATTCCCGGGATGATCGTAAACTTATCATCAACCTTGAAAGTAACGTTGGCACGGTAGTAGGCATTGCCCTCTTCATTTTGAAGTGCATCGGCGCTTACGTAGGTCACTTCTCCTTCTAGACCTCCGTAAATGACAAAGTCATAGGCAGACAACTTTACCGTTGCCGGCAGGCCAGGCCTTATGAAGGCGATATTCTGAGGAGAAATTCTCGCTTCAACGATTAACGTGCTATTACGAGGGACTATTTCTAAAATAGGCTCACCCGGCTTAACCACACCTCCGATGGTTCTGACAAAAACATCTTTGATGGTTCCATCGACCGGAGAAAGTAACTGCGTTCGATTCAACTGATCCGCAATCGCCTGACGACTTTCATTGAGCTGCGCTAGTTGCGTCACAACTTCATTGAGCTGCCCTTGTGCCTCTGCCCTAAAAGCAAGCGCAGTACCACGATAATCTGCGATGGATTCAGAATACACAGCCCTTTGCTTTTGGGCAGCAGCTTGTGAACTCGCGATGTCTCCTTTGAGCTTTATAACGTCTCTATTCAGTTTTAATAATTCCACTTCAGCCACCGCGCCACTAGAAACCACCTCTCTCAACATATCTCGCTCTTTCGAGACAATAACCAGACTGCTTTTTAGTGTTTGAATGGTATTCAAGGTATCTAGATAAGCTTGCGATTGTTGCTCAATTCGCAATTTAGCCTCCTCCAGCTCAGACTCCAGTTGGCTCAACCGCTCAAGATAGTTTGCTTTGGCATTCAGATAGGCAGAGTGGCCGGTCATCGAAATATCAAATGGCTGAGGCTCGATACTCACTTGTTGTTTCCAATCCAGTTGGAGGCTATTCACTTTTACCGTTTCTAATTCAATTTGAAGCCTCTGCTTTCTGGCGAGCAAAGATTCAACTTGTTCAGAGGTCTCCGAATAGGTCGACTTAAACCTTGTATCATCCAGAATAGCGATGGTTTGCCCCTTAGTGACGCTTTCACCAGGCATGACAAGTAACTCCTTTAGAATGCCTCCCTCTAAGCTCTGAATCGTCTGAACAGACAAAGTAGGAACAACCTTTCCTTCGCCGACAACCACTTCGTCTAACCTCGCCCACGAGGCCCAAATAATCACACTTAGCACTAACGCGGCAGACAACCAAATCAACGTTCTCGAACGGTTTGCTAAATGAGCATTACTCCAACGAACTGTGCTCATCATTGACCTCCTTCGCGTACAATTGATACTGCGCGTACTCTGTTCGTCTTCGCGTTAGACTGTTGTTTAGCAAAAATTTCTTGGGGCGCTCCTTCCCTCAAAATTGTGCCTTTATCAAGCACAACAATTCGATCACAAAGCGATAATAAGGAATGTTTATGAGAGCTAATAATCATCGTCGTCGAGTGCGGCAACGATTTGAGAGCATTAAACAATGCATTCTCAGCAGGCTGGTCTAAGGAACTGGTTGGCTCATCTAAAATTAATGCTGTTGGGTTTCGATAAAAAGCTCTTGAAATCGCTACAGCTTGCCTTTGCCCCCCCGACAAATAACGCCCTCCTTCTCCGACTTGCGTTTCTAGACCATGAGGAAGGCGACTCATGTACTGGTTCAAACCCGATAATTCTATCGCACGGCGTAATCGTTCTTGATCAATAACATGATGTCCTAATACTATGTTTTCCATAATGCTGCCGTATATAAGATGCGAATCTTGGCCAACCCAACCCGTTTTCTCTCTTATCAATTCGGCAGGCCAAAGCTGACTGTCAATGTCATCGAAATAAACGCTGCCCTGTGAGGCACTTAGTTGATTGGTCATAATGGAAAGGAGTGTTGACTTTCCTGCTCCTGCACTACCAATAACGCCAACGCGTTCGCCTTGCTTGATAGTAAGATTAATATCTCTCAAACATGGCATATCAACATCTGGGTATTGGAAGCTCACGTTTTCTAAACGTATATTCCCTGTAAATTCGGCAGACGTAATGACCTGACTGCGTTGCGCCTCCTGAGGTAAAGACATGATAGAATTTAAGCCTTCAACCGCTGTTTTTGTCTGTTGATAGCGAAGTAACAACATAGCTAACTGGTTAATCGCCCCTGCAGCACGACCGCTAAGCATGACAATAGCAATGAGCCCCCCCATGCTGAGCAATCCCTCAGAAATTCTGTACACGCCTGTTACAAGTAACATTACGGTAATTATCTGCTGGCTAGATTGAATGGAGTAAGCAACGATATTCGAATAGTTTCGCGATTGATTTTGCCAATCAGAAAGCATGGATACCGTTTGCTCCCAACGCTTTTGTGCTTCTCCCGTAGCGTTATTTTGCTTAATCTCTTTTAAAGAGGACAATGAATCAAACAAGTGAGCTTGTCGCTTCATGGATAGTGCAGCACTTTCCGTATGTGATTGTTCTATTTTTGCTTTTACCGCAAAGCCAAGGATCAGCAGGATAAACATGACGGCAATAGGTATGAACATCATTGCCCCACCTAGCCAACCTATTAAGACTAAAAATAACAACGTAAATGGGAGATCAACTAAGGTCACAAGAGATGCAGAAGTAAAAAAATCGCGAACACTATCAAAATCTTGTAGTTGTCGAGCGAATGCACCGACTGATGCAGGACGGTGTTCAAGTTTCATCCCCATAACTTTAGAAAAAAGTATCGAAGAAAGCTTGTTATCGATGTACTTACCCGCTGTATCAGTGACAACTCCCCTTGCTTTACGCAATAGCCAATCAAAAATAATGATGACGGAGACACCAGCGACCAAAACCCATAATGTACTGAAAGCTTGATTAGGCACTACACGATCGTAAACGTTCATAGTGAAAAGCGGAATAACTAGCGCTAGCATATTGATAAGGAAAGAGGCAATCAAAAGATCTCGATACCACGGAGACATTTCTTTCACTACGGCGAAAAGCCAATGTTCATTGTAATCCGCTTGAATAGAACTTATCCGTTTGTCCAGCTCTGGACGCATAGAAACTTGCCATGCTTGAGGCTGGAATTGATTCTGCAGTTCCTCGCTCGTAACGTATTGCGTTTCACTCTGGTCTTCACTAAATAACGTGACTTGATAATCGCTGTTATGTCGCTCAGATATAATAGCGGGTTGTAACGTCTTCCTATTGATTACCACCAATGGAAAGCTCAACATTGCGGTGGATTTTAAATCGATTAATGTGAGTTCAAGATCGGCTCGCTCAGCGGCTCTGATGAATAAGTTACTATCCAATCTACCCTCAGCAAGAGGTAATCCAGAAAGCACCTTTTTTGTATGGTGTCTAACTTCAAAATAACGCATCAACCAAGTTAACGATTGCCCCCAAGGATCGTTAGTCAGCTCACTTGATGAGGATGAGTGATGCTTCATGACATACCACCTACTAGCAAGTTGTTGTCATCAATCATCTTCTGTAAGACATTTTCTTCGGCTACGCCAGTCGAGTCACCTTTGTAAAGCTGATCGAGAGTGACGCCCTGCATAAGAATCTGTTGTTTTGTCCCCGTCTCTTCTGGTTTTATGTGAAGCGTTACGCCATCATCATTCTCTGTTAAATCGAGCTTATTATCGACTTCTGTTATCGAGGTAGCGGTGATTATCGAGGCGATGTCAATTGTGTCATTATCATCACCAATAACGGATATTTGGAAATCGTTGATCACATCGTACGAGGGCTTTAACTCGTTACCGAGCCCTGAACTGTCAAACTGGAATACATCGCTGCCACTTCCTCCAATAAGCAAATCATTAGCATCTGTCGCAAGTAAAGTTTGGCCCCCTTCTTCCACTAAGGTAACGTTGACTGTCTGAGCAGCACCTTCTGCGACTGTAGCACCCAGTGTTGCAATCGGTTTTATCGACAACGTAAAATCACTTGCACCGCTAAACCCGCCAACGATGGAAAGATCAGCGACATCCTCTTGATCAACAGTATAAATGCCGTTCAATCTTTCACCATGACTCAACTCTAGATCTGTTGGTAATCCGCGAATCTCCACACTTCCAAACTCTTCGGGTGCAGGATTGACCAAATTCATGCTCAACCCCAAAGGAATACTCCCAGACGCTTCAGACACAATAGACTGATAATCGGCCGTTAGTGTTGGCTCATCAGCTTCAGGGGTAACAACAATGGTTAGATCGGTGCTTTGCACATCTCCAAAATCGGTTTCGAGTTTCCCTGACACTATCGCTTGATCAAACGTTCTAACATTGAGAGCAACATCCATCGTTCCAAATGCATCCTTGGGAACGAACTCCAAACCTGACACTTCATTTGCTCGCACTAATACCGTCGCCACGGCATTGCCCGCGTCATCGAAGGTAAAGGATGAGAATTGAGTCCCGATACGAATCCTACCTAAGCCTTCCAATGCAGAGGGTTCAGAGCTTGCTTTGATCAACATCGACACTTCTATATATTCGTTGCTATTTGTTTCAAAACCGCTCGCTAAAAAGTCAATCGAAATGGAATCACCTTCATCTCCAGTGAACGTGTTAGAGGTTGTATTCAACGATACATCATCGCCAATCGGTTTTACGCCGACGTTGAACTGAGAAGTGGTATAGTTATAGTCGTTTGATCCAGACTCTTGGGTAATAGCTTGCAGTGTTAGTGGAATATCCCCACTAAAATCTAGTGGCGGTAGAAAGTAAACCTTATCAAGTTGTGCTTGAGTTAACTGCCACTCCTTGCTCTCACCATCCGTTGAACCGTTATTAGGGAGTAATTCGAACGTCCCATTATTGTCCCAAACCAACACGGCTCCGTCTGGCACTCCTGTCATGACCAAAGACATCGACTCAGAACCATCTTGATCGATTAGTGATGCAGATAAGTTTCCTAAATAAATATAATTATCTTCATCACCAACTACGTCTTCTGTTTCCAGAACCGCTTTATCAACCACTGGGGCAACGGTAACGGTAACTTCTGTTGATTTAGTTTGAGTATCTTTCGCACTGTCAGTACTTAAACAACTTCCCGTGACTTCATCAGTAATGTTTGCGTCAACGGAAATAACAAACTCTCCACTGTAGTTTTCAGGTGGGATTAGCTGAATTTCGTTTAGACGCGTAGCATCTGTCACTACCCATGTTCCATCACCGTTGTCAATGAGTAGGCTCGGGTCCACGGCAGTAAACCGCGCATTCTCGTCAGATACAGATAAAGAAACCCAATTGACACTTTCAAGGCCAGTCGCTGCGTCACCTTCTCCAGTAATGGACTGCATTGGCCCTTCACTATCGCCCAATACAAGAGCAAGATTCAGGTTGGTTATAGTATCTTCTTGAACCGTAACTTGGCTTGGTGCTATCGCGATATCATCGACAGCAGGAGAGATTTGTACCGTAATGGTCTGAGAGGTTGTTTTCGAGTCACCATCGCATGGGGCCGTTTCTGTCACTTCTAAATTGAAAGTAATGCATCCAGCAAAGTCCTCATCCACGCCAGTAAGCGTCAAGGAAGACAATCCAGCGCTAGAAATTGAATAACCCAACAGATTGCCCGCATTATCATAAGCAGGTATCACCCCTTCGCCAGTAAGCTCGACTCCTTCAGGTAAAGAATCTGCGGCGACAAAGAAGGAAACTAAGTTATCATCACTACTCGCCACATCAGGGTTTAAAAACGCCCCAATTGAGACATCTTCACCTTCTTTACCTACAATATCCCCACTTTGAACGCTTCCTGGTTCACCAGGATCAGCACACTGGTCTCCATCTCCTTCATGGCCAGTAATTTGAATTTGGAACTGACCTGTGATGTATTGAGCATCCGTTCCATCTCGAACATACGCTAACACATTCACATCAAGTATCTCTGTGTTAGATGGGCTATAAATCGATGCGCTAGCAAGCAAATCTTGAGCGGTTTCCAACACGCTATCACTTGTGATTCCTTCCATTGGAATCAGCCAGTTCCCATCGGCATCTTGAGAAGCACCATTCGGATGAGTAACAATGAGGTCTTGACCCTGCGGTATCTGTAAAACGATGTAATCGAGATACTCTGAACCATCAATATCCGCTTCTGTAAATGTAATGCCTCCACTCACGTCGACAGCAGACCCATCCGTACTTGTGAATACTTCAGTCGCGCCTTCTAAACGTGTTTTGTCAATATCTTCATTACCAATATCCACTTTGCCAGAAACCACGACGCTCAAAGAGCCATTGATTGCCTTTACATCAGTCTCCATCGTCGGAGACGTGTCTGTCACTTCGTACTGAACTTCCAGGCTAAATGTCCCACTTAGGTCTTCATTAGCTTTTACAGTGATTCGTCCACTGTTTAACAACTCAGATAATGTTGCCGAGCTACCATCAAGTAGTTCATTGAGCTCTAACGGTAAGTTACTTTCCTCTACTGCATTACCATCAAAGTAAAGCGTTAAGCCATCTGGAATGGATACAATGGTGTATCCTGTCAAGGACTCACTAGAATCTATATCTTGATTAACGACAGGCTCAAGATTTAGTGTGATGAAATTGTCCTCAATACCATTGCTTTGTAATTCTTGGCCGTCAGTTTGATCAACAATAGGTGAGATTTCCATTTCCACTTTAAGAGGGGTTTCAGCAGAATCACCATCCGGCTCTGTTGAAACGACGATAACATCCATGCTCAGTGTTCCACTAAAATCTTGCTCTGTTTTGAGGTAAGTGTTTTCAAGAACAGCGTTCGAGACCTGATAAACTGGCCCCGTTATTGGGTCCACGTATGCAATTGGAAGAACAATAGGGTCACCATTTACATCTGTCAGTTGTGTTCCCACAGGGATGTTCTGAAGCAAGATATTAATTTCTTCTGATAGATCGTCGTCTGATGTCTGGATGATAAAATCCAGTTGTATCAGGTTATCTTCGTCTAACGTAGAGAGATTACTAATTACTTTAGTCGCTTGATCATATTGCCAATTCCCCTGTCCACCATCTAGGACAATTGGTTCATCGACCACGCCTTTTAGCTTAATGTCAATGGTTGCAGATTGGCTCTCGGCGGTTTCATTAAGAGGTGCTAAGCCATCAATAGTCGACTCTGTTGAAATGGCGGTTACTTGAAGGGATAGAGATTCAGTAAATGAGCTGATATCCGATTTTGGTTGAAGTAACGCCTCTGAATTGGCTAGAGCATTGGAGGTCACTAGGTAGGTATTAATACCGATAAGCGTAATCCCAGCTCCGACAGGCAATGTCCAACCATCTTGAACTTCTATGCGATAAGAAAGAGACTCCGAGCCATCTGTGTCAGTGAGCCGCCCTAGGATGTAATCTTTTAAGTCAATCGCTTGGTCTTCAAGCCCCTGAATGTTTTTAACGGTCAGCGTAGGCACATCGGCATCTGGAGATATATCGATAACAACTTGCTCAGTGATCTCCGCTGTTTTATCTTGCTCATCGGCAAACACACTACCCGACTCAGTCGTTACTGCCGTTACATCAAAAGTAAATCTTCCGGCTAAGTTTTCGTTAGATGTGATTTCAATTTGATCTAACTCGGATTGGCTATACGCTTTCCCTTCCTCAATAGCACTTCCGTTAAGTGTTAATATAAGTCCATCTGGAATATTCGAAATTTGGTAGTGGAGCGTTTCAGAACCGTCTTGGTCAAACTTTTCAGCGACAATATTGAGTGAAAGTGATTCAGCGGAATCTTCAACACTTTGATAAGAAAAGTCCGAATCATTAGACCACTCTGGCAAATCTGCAACCGGTAAAACGTTAACATTTAACGTATTATTGCCTTGTAATACAAAACCATCTGGTTCGACATCAGATACGATTAATGCAGACACTGCTAACGAAACTTTGATAGTGTTGCCCGACAGGTTTAGTGCTGGTTGATAAGTGAGATCACCATTTGGAACAGTGAATATACCCACCCCCATTAGCTCTGTACCAGAAAGACTAATAAATCCGTCATTATCATCATCTTCAAGGCGCGCTCCGTCTAAAAACAGAGCCCCTCCTTGTAGAGATTCAACAGAGATCCTTATCGCTTCAACACGCTCATTATTCTCCGTATCCCCAGGAGAAACTCTAATCGGTAACGCGACTGGCGTAGGGTCTCCACTATTATTCGCGCCATTATCTTCTAACGTATCTACATTAACGGTTCGAATAAAGCCCCTAGCATCATCAAGAATTAATTGAGCTTCACTGCTTGCTTGGTCACCGTCTGCATCCGTCACAGTTATCGTTAGATCATCAAGCAAACCACCTACAGGCGTATTAACAATAAGCTCGGTAGTTAGCGTAAATGTCCCATCTTGAGCAATAGTCAGCGTTCCATATTTTAAGTTACCATCACTACTATTGATTAAATCGATGGTCCAAGCATCATTGCTAAATACCGAACTCGCCGTATCGTATGTTTCACCTGCATAGGTCAAACTTGAAATCAACGTGCCATCTGAACTGATTAAGTCGGCATTATTGCTAAACCAGTTTCCCGAAAACTCATCCCCCTCGGTAAGTTCAATTTCTATTGGTGAGCTTGTGTCTTCGGGGATATCATCCACTACACTAACGGTATATATCTCAGCTTCAGACTGGTCGCCATCCTTATCAACGGCATAAATTGAAAAACTGAGTTCTAATGTGTTCTCGTCCGCTGGAACACCGTCAGGTTCATCGTGTTCAAGTGCACGGTATAGATCAAACTCGACAGTCCCATCGGTATTAAATCTAATTCTAAAGACGTCTTGCTCGCTTTCATCTCTTGCATATAACCAACCATTCGAGTCCGGTGAATCAAGCGCAACCAGGCTGCCACTACTTGTTTTATAGCCGAGCGCATTGAACATATCGATATTCACGCTCACACTGGCGATAGAGTCTGAACCTTGTACTAGCGTAATGGATGGTGACGAGCCCTCGATGCCAGAATCAAGCGAATCATCATTCAACCCGCTTTCATTGACTGTGATTCCCTCTGTAATTACTAGTTCCGGAAACAAGCCATCATAGACCTGTATGTTGGACTCCGTAGAGATCTCGCTTCCATCAGAATCTCTCGCCACGATGGGCATAGAGATCGACAATTGCGTCCCATCACCTAAAACATGGTCAAGCGAGTGATAAAGCTCTACAGTTACATTAACGGTAGACGTATCATTTGATGGCAAAGAGAAGTCACTAGGTAACGTGACCCTAAATACAACGTCTCCAGTGTCTGAAATTGCGTCAAAGCTTCCATCATTGTTATCGTACCAAGTGACAGCCTCTCCGTTATAAGTAACAGCATCACCAAGCGTAGTTTTGACAGTATCTCCATCATTTATGTCAACACCCAGATACACAATCGGATCGAATGATGACGTAACTATCACATCCGTATTCGCTATGGCTGAAACCCCATCAGGAGCAATGTTTGTATCGACAGGTGTTTCGGTTAACTCGACATTGCCACTATTGATTAGCGCTTGTCCATTGTCGTTATCTATCACATTAATGTCTAAAACGACCGACGTGTTATCTTGGTCTGAGTCCATTGCAGTAACAACGAGAGGTACGTTTGGATCAGTATTTTCTTGTTGGTCGAGAGCCTGAAAAAGCTCAAAGGAGTAGGTAATGTCGCCATTTGCATCAATAGGTAAAGAAGCATTGAGGATAGCTTGAAAGATGGGAATCTGAGTTTGCCCATCTTCGTCAAGAATATAACCATCAAGTGTTTTGCCATCCGCAGAGACTTGATAAAGCACAACTTGTTCACCACTCGTCAACAAGGGTTGTTCAGAGACGATGAACGACAAAGATTCGAGGTAATCACTGCCAACCTCAACTTGAAAATTCCCTGAGCTCAACACACCTCCATTTGCGAGATCAGATTCTTTTACTTCTACCCCATTCAAATTATTTAAAGTTGGGTCTGCGCCATCCTTTAGAACATAGTCAATTTCATTCTCTACAAGCGGTGTGGCATCTAAATCTACGCCACCAATGGTCAACGGGAAAGTGACCGTATCACTGCTATTGAATTGATCGATAGGGTGCTCAAGAGTAAGCGAAATTGAAGCTAATACATCGTTACCCGACTCAACGCCACTCAACGTTAACGTAAATACAGTGACACCATTCGCAAATGCTGTAATTTGCTTTCCACTGGAACTTAACGTGTAGCTAAGCTCATTATCAGAGACTGAGCTTGTAAGCCCTAATGCTTCTAACTTAGTAATAGATGACCCACCGAAATGCAAACTACTCGGATCCGGATTGTCAGATCCCGCGACAATATTAACAGTTCCTTCAGAGTTCAATATCGGGCCATCCAAAGGGACTTCTGTTACGTCTATAGTCGCATTGCCTACGTAACCTGCTTGTCCATCACTAATATCAATCGTCGCGTTAGCCAAGCCATAGTCTTGGGAGTCATCTGCAGCTAAATAGCTGAAAGAAACACTTTGCTCGACCGAATGATCTAGGTTTCGACCTGCATCAAACTGCCAAGAGCCATCAGAAAATACGGTTAATTCGCCTTTTTCTAAACTAAAACTTACGGATCCCCCCTCTAGAATTGACTTCTGCTCCCCGCCAGCCTCTACAAATTTCACATAAAGTGTTCCATCAAGATCAATATCATTTTCAAGTAGATTGCCCGTAATTGTTTGATCTTCTGCGACTGAGTATGTGTCATCTCTAATCACCGGATCAGAGTCATAAATAGTAATCGTTAACGGTGCCACAACCGTCTCTTGTGTACCGTCAGCATCACTTTGAATGCTTTCAACCAATACGTTAGTCACCAGCTCATCTTGACCTACACCATGATCAATCGCTTCATAAAAAGTAATTTGAACCGTACCATCATCATTGACCTCTGCAGAGAAAACTAATCGGTCGTCAGTCGATGTTCCTTGTAAGCTCAACCCATCTTCTGCAACAACAACATTTATAGATTGACCGACCGATGTAAGCGCACTCAAACTTGGTTGCTCTGCATGCAGTGCTGGCACACCATTTTCTATGTTGATGGCTGCCGAGCAGCTTTGCTCACCAAAAAATCCAACGATGTTTTCAGAAAATACCGTTGAACCGGGTAGCACTATTGTCGGCATGGTATCTACCGCGTGGTTGCCGGCGGCATCCAACACTTCTGCTTCAATGGTCCACGTGTTGTTTAGATTGAGAGTGTTTACGTCAATTGCGGTTACTGTCCACGAACCTGAC
The DNA here is from genome assembly GCF_033339595.1 of Vibrio sp. 2096. Taxonomy (NCBI): domain Bacteria; kingdom Pseudomonadati; phylum Pseudomonadota; class Gammaproteobacteria; order Vibrionales; family Vibrionaceae; genus Vibrio; species Vibrio sp. 2096. Next base: position 527,048 of record NZ_JAWOUX010000002.1, on the reverse strand, counting down.
GCATCAACAAGGCCAGTAAAATTCAGCGTGCTGTCTCCGTCACTTACCCGAATCGTCACCGCCAGACCTTGCTCTACACCACTGGTTGTTCCTCTCATTTCCGTGACTATACCCTCACGGAAATCATCAATGGCAAGACCACCGCTAATATAAAAATCCGTATCGATATCAATGGTGGGAGCAGTGGCATCTATGGTCGTAGCCTCATCCATCGCTTTCGCTTGGTTGCCCGCCACATCATTCACGGAGGCTGATACGGTTAACGCCCCATCGGCTAACGTGGATAAGTTCGCCCCTTCGACTTGCCACATACCATCAACGACAACGGTATTGAACGAGAGCATCACCCCTGAGCTGTCTTGAACCGTGACAGAGACCGTCTGACCATTTTCAACATCACTGACTTGCCCTGACAAAGTGACAGATTGGCGCTCTTCAATGTTTAAATAGCCGTCTCCGCCATCGTCAACGTCCACCGTCACACTTGCGAGCGTATCTTTGATGATGGTGTTTTCACTGGTTGCAGGGTTGCCCGCTATATCTATACTCTCAGCAACAACGGTCAGCGTACCTTCAGACAACCCAGAAAGGTCAACGTCGTCCAGAGACCAACTTCCACCAGTCACCACCGTTTCTAAGTTTATGACCGCTCCTAACGAGTCGGTTACCGTAACTTGGATACGCTGGCCATCTTCAATGTTTTCAATCGTCCCTTCGAGGCGAGTAGTCGCGATTTCGTACTGATTTAAATACTCATCCCCTCCACCATCAAAATTGACGTTCACCGTTGCAAGCGTATCTTTAATGGTCGTATCGACGGCGTTCAGGTTATTGCCATAAATGTCAGAAACCATAGAAGTCACCGTGAGCGGCCCTTCAGCAAGAGAAGACAGATCAACGCCTGATAGGGTATAAGCCTCGTTCTCTACGGTCGTTGTAACAGTAATGGAATTATTGAGACTGTCGGTAATGGTGATAGTAACAAGCCACTCATCGCTTATCTTGAGTGCGTCACCTTGAATCGTGACACTAGGAACTTCAAACTGGTTTTCGTATCCATCACCGCCATCAAGAATATCCACCGTTAAAGAGGCATCATCGTTCAAACCTTCAATTGCCTCTAAGGTAATATCCAATGTTACGGAGGTGGTGTCACCGTCTGAATCTGTTGCATTAACTAACAATGGTATATCCAGGATTTGATCTTTTGACAGATCGAAAGAGCGATATAATTCAAAGGAATACTCTATTTCACTACTCGACTCTACAGGTAATGTGGATAATAGTTTCGATTGAAAAATATTTACTTCCACCCCACCTTCTAAGATATAGCCAGTAATTGTCGTACCGTCATCAGACAGACGGTAAAGCAACTCACTTTCACTACTCACTAATGTGGGCTGGTTTAATTCGCTAAATCGAAGAGAGTCAACATAATCACTCCCGATATCGAGTTGAAGGCTCCCTGTCTTAAAGATTGCCCCACTTTCTAGATTAATCTCCTCCATTGCAACAACAGTCAAGTTGCTCAACGTAGGATCAACACCATCTTTCAACACGAAATCAATTTCATTCTCTACAAGCGGTGTGGAGTCTAGATCTGTCCCTCCAATGGTCAGCGGGAAGGTTACCGTATCACTACTATTGAATTGATCGATAGGATGATCAAGAGTAAGCGAGATTGAAGCTAGTACATCGTTACCCGACTCAATGCCACTCAATGTTAACGTAAATACAGTCACACCATTGGCAAATGCTGTGATTTGCTTTCCACTGGAACTTAACGTGTAGCTAAGCTCATTATCAGAGACTGAGCTTGTAAGCCCTAATGCCTCTAACTTAGTAATGGATGCCCCACCAAAATACAAACTAGTCGGATCAGGGTTATCAGAGCCAGCAATCACATTAACACTGCCTTCGGTGGTTAATAATGCCTCTCCCAGAGGTACTTCTGCTGTGTTTATAGTAGCGCTGCCTACATAACCCGCTTGGCCATCTATAATGTCGATAGTTGCGGTTGCTACACCGTAATCTTTTGAATCATCGGCTGCGAGATAATCAAATACGATACTTTGCTCAACCGTGTGATCTAAGTTGCGACTGGCATTCAACTGCCAAGAGCCATCTGAAAATACGGTTAATTCACCCTTCTCTAGACTAAAACTTACTGAGCCACCATCAGGGACAGACTGGATCTCTCCTCCGGCTCTGACATATCGAATGTACAAGTCACCATCAATATCAATGTCATTCTCCAGTACATTGCCAGAAATGACTTGGCCTTCGGTTACACTATATGACTCATTTGCGATCACTGGGTCGGCATCACTGATGACGATTTCTAGGGGAGCCACAACAGCCTCTTGTGTACCGTCAGCATCACTTTGAGTGCTTTCAACCAATACGTTAGTCACCAGCTCATCTTGACCTACACCATGATCAATCGCTTCATAAAAAGTAATTTGAACCGTACCATCATCATTGACCTCTGCAGAGAAAACTAATCGGTCGTCAGTCGATGTTCCTTGTAAGCTCAACCCATCTTCTGCAACAACAACATTTATAGATTGACCGACCGATGTAAGCGCACTCAAACTTGGTTGCTCTGCATGCAGTGCTGGCACACCATTTTCTATGTTGATGGCTGCCGAGCAGCTTTGCTCACCAAAAAATCCAACGATGTTTTCAGAAAATACCGTTGAACCGGGTAGCACTATTGTCGGCATGGTATCTACCGCGTGGTTGCCGGCGGCATCCAACACTTCTGCTTCAATGGTCCACGTGTTGTTTAGATTGAGAGTGTTTACGTCAATTGCGGTTACTGTCCACGAACCTGACGCATCAACAAGGCCAGTAAAATTCAGCGTGCTGTCTCCGTCACTTACCCGAATCGTCACCGCCAGACCTTGCTCTACACCACTGGTTGTTCCTCTCATTTCCGTGACTATACCCTCACGGAAATCATCAATGGCAAGACCACCGCTAATATAAAAATCCGTATCGATATCAATGGTGGGAGCAGTGGCATCTATGGTCGTAGCCTCATCCATCGCTTTCGCTTGGTTGCCCGCCACATCATTCACGGAGGCTGATACGGTTAACGCCCCATCGGCTAACGTGGATAAGTTCGCCCCTTCGACTTGCCACATACCATCAACGACAACGGTATTGAACGAGAGCATCACCCCTGAGCTGTCTTGAACCGTGACAGAGACCGTCTGACCATTTTCAACATCACTGACTTGCCCTGACAAAGTGACAGATTGGCGCTCTTCAATGTTTAAATAGCCGTCTCCGCCATCGTCAACGTCCACCGTCACACTTGCGAGCGTATCTTTGATGATGGTGTTTTCACTGGTTGCAGGGTTGCCCGCTATATCTATACTCTCAGCAACAACGGTCAGCGTACCTTCAGACAACCCAGAAAGGTCAACGTCGTCCAGAGACCAACTTCCACCAGTCACCACCGTTTCTAAGTTTATGACCGCTCCTAACGAGTCGGTTACCGTAACTTGGATACGCTGGCCATCTTCAATGTTTTCAATCGTCCCTTCGAGGCGAGTAGTCGCGATTTCGTACTGATTTAAATACTCATCCCCTCCACCATCAAAATTGACGTTCACCGTTGCAAGCGTATCTTTAATGGTCGTATCGACGGCGTTCAGGTTATTGCCATAAATGTCAGAAACCATAGAAGTCACCGTGAGCGGCCCTTCAGCAAGAGAAGACAGATCAACGCCTGATAGGGTATAAGCCTCGTTCTCTACGGTCGTTGTAACAGTAATGGAATTATTGAGACTGTCGGTAATGGTGATAGTAACAAGCCACTCATCGCTTATCTTGAGTGCGTCACCTTGAATCGTGACACTAGGAACTTCAAACTGGTTTTCGTATCCATCACCGCCATCAAGAATATCCACCGTTAATATAGCATCGGGATTCAACCGCTCAGGAGCCTGAGTCTCAGAAGTTGGGTTCTCTCTTTCTTGCACTGCTGGCCTAGTAACATAGCCATTAGAAACGAGTTGCTCAGGTAAAACAGCGCGAATATAGGCAACAAAACTTAACCCACCAGAAGACTCACTAAAATCTCGAACGCTCTGATTAAAAGTGGATTCAATACCGTTTTGAGATGCAATTAAAAGATCATTCGAACTCGATTCATCCTCACTTGTTGTATCTTCATTAAATGCAATATCGAGAATGTCAGTATTAAGAACAACCACCTCTACTTCTGGAACTAATTGTTCGTTGGGCAACATTTGGATCCAAGAACCGTCACTTAAAACCGCCCAAAGAACATTACCGATTTGAATGTAGAGTATTGGCTGCATAATTCGCCCCATATGAAACAACGAACTTTAAGTATGGTCGACGAATATGACTGTTCAAATGAAACTAGAAAAAACATGGCCCTAAATGGCTCTAATGAGATATTGAACCAAAAACATACCTCATGTATGCGAGAAAGAGCCATTGGGGTAAACTACTTCTGGCGTAACCCATCCACTGGAAATTGATTGAAATTCCCCTTGCTACAATCGGGCTCATATCCAAATGGAGCAGGGAAAGGAATCGTATCGCAGCTTGTTGAAACGGAAGATTCAAACTTTACTCTCTTTCCTATCATGATAGGAAATAACCATGTGGCATTATTTCTTAAATCAAACTCCTCTTTAGGGTCATCAATCAAATTGTATATTTCAGGGATCTGTAATGGGCGCCCTTTCTCCGGCATGATATCTTGATCAATAAAGTGCATCTTGTAATTTTCCCACTTATAAGCGTAGGTTTCAGATCCATTGTTAACGATGAAACCATCTCGATTAGACTTTTCACTATCTCCCTTTAAAAAGGCCCACTGATCAATACTATCTATTGTTCTATCGCTTGGTAATTTGTATCCACCGACATGGGAAAGTGAGGCAAATAGATCCACAACATGGATAATTTCATCACTCACTCTACCCGGTTTGATGTGGTTAGGCCAAGAGGCAATAAATGGTGTTCGGAGAGACCCTTCAAGAGCCGTAAAGTACGCACCACGCCATGGCCCGCTAGAGCCTTGGTATGGCATATGCCACTCTGGACCGTTGTCAGAAAACCAAATCACTAGTGTATTGTCTTTAATTCCTGCTTTTTCTATTGCACCAATAACTTGCCCAGCTCGAAAATCTATCTCAGCTAACACATCTGAGTAATTTCCTTTGCCTGTTTTACCAATAAAATCAGGATGAGGTAGCGTCGGTAAATGTGGTTGAGTAAAAGTAATTACAGAGAAAAATGGCTTATTCTCTTTCACATTTCGATTTATAAAATCTGTGGCATGTTCAACTAGCTCACTGTCAATCGTTCTACGTGAGTCCAAATTATATTCTTTGACCCCTTTAGGGTCCTGCCCTGCTCTAGCTGAAAGGATTTGAGGTTTAGGTAATATAGCTTTATAACCGGGTTGAGAGCTATATTCTGACTCATCCGTCGTATTTGCAATGCCATACCATTCATCAAAGCCTTGATCCGTTGGAAAGCGCCCTTTTTGGTCTCCCAAATGCCATTTCCCGTAAAGGCTCGTGTTATATCCTTGTTCCTTAAACTTCTCTGCAATGGTTATTTCCCAGTTCACCATACCGTAAGGCACTCCCCAAACAACCTTATCTGTCCCAGATCTAAGCGCTCGCCTCCCCGTCATGAATGAGGAGCGAGTTGGCGTGCATTGCGGTTCCACATTAAAATTAGTAAGGCGTACACCTTCTCTAGCAAGTTGATCTAAGTTTTTAGTTTCAACACCTCTGGTACTCCCATAGGAACTTAGTTCCCCCCACCCAAGGTTATCAACCAACATTACCACGACATTTGGTGTCTCTTCCGCAACCACTTCTAACGGGATACATAGAAACAGGATAGTTGCTATTTTATTTTTCATAGTGTCGCCTTTCATTGAAATTCAATCCTGTAAGTGCGTCTTATCACACTTAAAACACACTAAAGTCTAGTCCATGTTAGTTAACATTTTTGAAAAGCAGGGATTACTTGGAAGCAACAAAAAACCTCTACTATATTCAACTGACTACATTGTCTCATTTGGTGTCATCTCACTCGACTTCGCCATGATGAACACAATTAGTAACGTTATATAACGATAATGGATTCATTTATCGCGGAGGATTTTCATGCGAAACTCGATTAAAAAGGTAATGGCATTGGTCGGTACATTAGCTGCGTCCACAGCCTTTGCTGCCGATAAGCCCAACATCCTTGTGTTCTGGGGTGACGATGTAGGTGTATACAACATTAGTGCGTATCACAATGGTATGATGGGAGGGAAGACTCCTAACATTGATAAAATCGCCAATGAAGGTGCCATTTTCACAGACGCTTACGCACAACAGAGTTGTACTGCCGGACGAGCCTCATTTATTCTGGGTCAACATCCGTTTCGTACCGGTCTATTGACTATTGGTATGCCCGGCGCAAAAGAGGGTATTCAATCGAAAGATCCTACTATCGCAGAGTTACTTAAAAATCACGGCTATGTGTCTGGTCAGTTTGGTAAAAACCACCTTGGTGATCAAGATGAGCACCTACCAACTAACCATGGGTTTGATGAGTTCTTTGGTAACCTATACCATTTAAACGCGGAAGAAGAGCCTGAGTCTGAGTTTTATCCAAAAGATCCAGAGTTTCGTAAAAAATTCGGACCTCGAGGCGTGTTGAAGGCGACTGCGGATGGCAAAATCGAGGACACAGGTCCCCTTACTCGTAAGCGTATGGAAAACGTAGACCGAGAGTTCATGGATGCTAGCTTGGCCTTTATGGAAAAAGCAGTAAAAGAAGACAAACCATTCTTTATTTGGCATAACTCAACCCGTATGCACGTCTGGACACATTTGAGTGAAGAATATCAAGGGAAGTCAGGTTACGGCTTATACGCCGATGGCATGATGGACCTAGATGATCAAGTAGGTGTGATGCTTGATAAACTTGAAGAGCTAGGCGTAGCAGATAACACCATTGTTGTTTTTAGTACCGATAATGGCGCTGAGAAATTTACCTGGCCAGATGGTGGTACTACACCGTTCAAGGGCGAAAAAGGTACGACTTGGGAAGGCGGATTCCGCGTTCCGATGATGGTACGCTGGCCTGGAAACATTAAACCAGGAACGGTTATCAACGATATCTTTTCACAAGAAGACTGGATGCCAACTCTACTCGCAGCTGTGGGCGAACCAGATGTGAAAGAAAAACTATTGAAGGGTCATAAAGCAGCGGGCAAAACCTTTAAAGCACATTTAGATGGCTACAACCAACTTGATCTGCTGACTGGTAAAGCTGATGAAGGCGCACGCAAAGAAATCTTTTACTTCGATGCTGGTGGTAATTTAAACGCCGTTCGTTATAAAGACTGGAAGATCCACTTCAGTATTATGGAGGGTGCCATTAATGAGGCATACCGCAAAACACCTAGTTGGCCTTTGATTGTAAACCTTCGTATGGACCCATTCGAGGTCGGTCCAGATGCAGCACTTTACGTCAGACATTTTTACGCTGATCAAATGTGGATGTTCGTTCCTGCTCAAGCTATCGTGCGTAAGTTCCTAGAGACATTTAAGGAGTTCCCTGCAACGAAAGGTAGCTCGTTAAGTATTGAAAAAGTGGTAGAAACAATGACACAGCAACCTAGAAACTAGACCCTAGGTATCGAAGCTACTGTGGAATTAACTAAGGCCTCAATTGTGAGGCCTTTTATTTCGTTGCAATTGTTTGGTTGCAGCAAGTTATGGTCAAACAAAGATTATCATTTAGTGCTCTCTTTAAACACTTGATTCCAATCTTGTTTCATATCGACAAATAGCCAACCTTGCTCTTCACCTACTTTAAACGATTTATCTAACTTACCAACATGAGAATCTTTATCATACGCCCATTCGCGCTTGTCATCCGTGTGATGGATAATCGCAGAAAATCTTGGACCTGAACCTGCTTTCGTCCACTCTAACATCTGTAAATCACCATCAGAATTACCAAACGCCATTACCGGACGTTTGCCAATGAAGTTTTGGATCGTCACAGGCTTTACTGCTTTGTCATTGACAAAGTCTATTTCCGGCATACGTTGGATGGTAGGTTTTCCATCAACACTTTGATATTCCGCCTTTAACGTCGTTCCCACGATGTTTTGCGTTGGAATGCCGTATACTTCCGGCGCCCAAACGCGCATAAATTCAATTCCGCCTCCAGAAACGATGTAGGTCTGATAGTCGTTCGCTCTTAAATAGTCGAGCAGTTCGAGCATAGGTTGATAGACCATTTCAGTGTATGGTCTACCCGTTGTTGGATGGACAGCCGTTTTCAACCATTCCTTAACTTCTTGATGAAACTGTTCAGTAGACATTCCAGAATGGGTTGCCATAACAAGCTTCATTACACCTTCGAGTCCTTGTTTACCAATCCCCTCCATGTCGCCTTTTAATGCGGAAGCAAAGGGTTCGGTTGTCTTCCAATCAGGATGCTCAGAGGCCATTTCTTTTACTCTATCGATCGCAAAAAACAACTGTAGATAAACAGGCTTTTCTGCCCAAAGTGTTCCATCATTATCAAACGTCGCGATTCGTTGGCTTTCAGGCACATAGGAATCCGAACCTTGGGTCGTTGTTTTCGTAACAAACGCCACAATAGCTTGCTTAGCGTCAGTGTTGTTCCATGACGGAAGTGGATCTTGCATATCAGCAGCAACAGCGTAACTAGACAGAGCAAAACCTGTTGCTAAGACAATCGCCTTTAACTTTATAGCCATCTTAATTCCTTATATTGAGGTGCTAGGTGCGAATCCAATCAAAAGTATAGTTCAATTGAAACAGGCGCATATTGAACTGAAATATGCAACGGCCACCAGAAAGTGACAATGTCACCAATCTAATCCACTATTTTATTAAAATAGAAACATGGAATTTAACGATTAGAGTTTAAATTCATTGGCTTCAACTGATGTAGGGGCACTTTTACGTCCCTTTTTCTGATTGAGCTCTTCAATAACATAGTCGGGAGCGACCTTCGTTAGCTCTGTTAAACAGTCATCCGTTTTAGGGTTGCCGTATCTAACATAGATGTCACACACGGCATACAATTGTTCTGGAGCACCGGATATCAAATACGCTTGCTCAAAAGCGTTGACAGACTTCTTCAAGTCTAACTCTTCTTGCAGAACACCATTTAAATACCAAAAGTAACTGTTCGTCTTTGCCATCGTCGCAGCTTTGTCTATTTCAAACGCCGCTTCTTTCTTTTTGTCTAATCTAACCAAAGCGAGAGATTTAGAATAATGCAGCGAGGCATCTTCTGAATTTAGCTTGATACCCTCGTCAAGCACGTTGATAGCTTTTTGGTCTAGCTGTTGCGCTCGGAAGTTGTCTGCATAGCTTAACCAAACTTGAGGGTTGTTTGGCTCAAGCTTAGTTAACTCTGGGTATATCAGCGCCGCTTTATCCCAATCACGATGCCAACGGTAAACGTCTGCAAGTAATAACTTGGAAACATTATCGTTCTTACTGGACAAGTGTGCTGTCAGCTCTGAAACAGGCCCTTCAAGTGACTGCTGTTGCTCTGAACTCAAATTGGCGTAATCTCGAACGAGGTTAATCGCTGCTGTAATTCGCACCATGGCGGCGTCATCACTCAATAATGGTGAAATCAAACGCCAACGGTGCTCAATCATATATGGCTGTGCTCCCACAATCGCAGCTTCGCGAATACCTGCATCTTCATCCTGCAACCCACGCGCAACTGCAACCAATGCATTTTGGCTTGGATAGTTGGCTAACTCACGTAAAGCATCAATACGTTTTTCTGAAGACAACTTTTTATTTTGCGCATCATAAGACAGCTTTTCGACTCGTTGCGCCGGTGTCATTTGAGCTTCTTGTGGAGTGACAACCGTTGTCGGCGATACCTGGTCTGGGTCTAGCAATGTTGTTTCTTGTGCCACTGCTGTTTGACTCGCAGCAATGCCGATCGAGATCACGAGTAATGATTTAGAGAGCAGCTTAATTTTTTGCATTCAATAACCTATATTCTTTCATTTCCGGGCCTGTAGCAGGCGTAGTGACTATCTTAAAACTTCGTTTCAAACACAGTCTGTGTTTGAGTAGCTTGCTGGCGTAGAATCTGGTCACTGTATTTACCGTGAACCACTGGGTTACCTGTCGCTCGTAAGATGTACGCCATCGACTGATCAACATGGGTAAAAAACTTCTTCCAACCCGCGCAGAGATAATTAAGACCAGGCTCACCTTGCCTAGTACGGATAAAACGGTTTTTGGGACATTCTCCAAAACATGCAAATTGATAATCACATTGAAGGCACTGTTGGGGCAGCGTACGACTTTTAGCAAACCCAAATTTCTGCTGCTCAGAGCTATAAGCGAGCGTATCGAGCTTTTCGTGATGAATGTTTCCAACCTTATATTCTGGGTACACGTAATGATCACACGCAAACACATCACCATTAGGCTCCATTGCTAAGCCCTTCCCGCAGATTTCACCTAACGTACACAGTGGGTTTTTTCTGCCCATCCAGGTTTCGATACTAGCTTCAAAGTACTGCACAAACACGTTGCCGATATCGTGTAAAACCCATTCATTGAAAATCGCGATCAGAAAATTTCCCCATGCTTCATCCGCAACGCAAAAAGGCTCAACAACGGCATCTTTATGACCTGGGATCAACCGTTTATCTCCTTGCTTTAGTTGCTCGTTTGGCTCCCAAGTTTGAGGGGCGGTTGTTCTGAATGTTTTCTGTTCAACTATTGGAATAAACTGCATTTGAGGGGAGCGTACTTCATCTCGCAAGAATCGGTACACTTCAAGTGGGTTACGGCCGGTCAAGTTGTTAACACAAGTGAGCGTAGCAAACTTTACTTCGTGCTTATGTAATAATTCAACCGCATTCATAACTTGCCGGAATGTGCCTCTACCAGCTCGGTTTGTTCGGTAAGCGTTGTGCATCATTTCTGGGCCATCAATGCTTAAACCGACGAGAAAGTTGTTCGCCTTTAAAAACTCACACCATTCATCGTTAAGCAGTGTGCCATTAGTCTGGAGATCATTGGAGATCGTAATGCCATCGGGACGGTATTTATTCTGTAGCTCAACAATTGTCTTGAAATAATCCAAACCTAGCATTGTCGGCTCACCCCCCTGCCAAGAGAAAATAATTTCAGGTGTATTTTGTCCCGCTATATATTGACGGATATAGGTCTCGAGCGTTTCCTCATCCATGACTGGTGAGCAGCCTGGCTTGTACTCAAGTAAATCTTGTTTGCTTAGGTAGTAACAATAGGTGCAATCGATATTGCACACTGCACCGATAGGTTTCGCCATGACATGTAATCGCTTGGATGCTTTTCCATTGAACTGCGGACCTTGAGTTATGTGCATTCATCACCTTCTTAGTTGCTAGCCTGTGCCCAACGACGTTAAGACTAATCATTAAGTTAATCGCCTAGTGTGATGATAATGTTCAATTATTCGTGGCGCTTGTTATAGTGTGTATAACTGTTTTTCATAGACTTGCCTGATAAAATTTTTTGATTATAAATGTTGATGGAGCTCCCCTATGAAGCATTCCAAAAGTAATACTCTTTACCTTGGTGCCACTATTTCGATTTCGCTAATTATGACTGGATGTGCAACAACACAACCTAGCCCTCTTGCTCAAAAAATCGATCAAGATATGGTTCTTATTGAAAGCGGACAATTTACGATGGGCTCGGATAATCCATCAGCAAATAAATCCGAGCGCCCGGCTCGCACCGTTCGCGTGGATGATTTCTATTTGGCAAAATTTGAGGTAACCCAAGAGTTATTCGAATCGGTTACAGGCTCTTCTCTGAGTTATTTTAGAAACCCAAATACGCCCGTGAATAACATTAGCTGGCAACAAGCCAATTATTTTATAAAGAAATTGAATAAAAAAACGGGAGAGCACTATCGTTTACCCACCGAAGCAGAATGGGAGTTTGCAGCGAAAGGGGGGAATCTAAGTCAAGGATTCACTTACGCGGGGTCTGATGATATTAACGACGTTGCCTGGTATGCCAGTAACTCAAACAATAAGGCACACAAGGTAGGTCAGAAAAAACCGAATGAGCTTGGCTTATACGATATGACGGGTAATGTTGGTGAGTTTGTTATTGATGCGTTTGATGAAGGCTATTACAAATCAGCACCAAGTGATAATCCGGTAAACGCAAAAGATGAAAAAGAAAGCCTGGCACACAAGTCTGTACGAGGTGGTAGCTTTGCCTATGATGCTGACGAATCCGAAAACTATCGTCGCGATTTTGCTAGCCAGTCAGTCATCATGTCCGATATGGGGCTGAGATTAGCGAAAGACGCTGATTAAACTAAGTAAGAAAAAAGTGGAGCGATAAAAGCTCCACTTTTGGTAATTAGCTCCTATTGACCCCAACAATAGAGGCTTTAAGCTGATCAATAGCTTGCTTAGGTGCATAGTGACTAAGCTCTTGTATGCACCTATCGAAAGCAAAAGCGACAGCACCTTTTTTATGATTTCTCGCTAGAACCTCGCATTGAGCAAACAAGTGTTGTGGATTGCCACCGACTTCAAATGCTGTATGCAACGCTTTACTGGCTTCTAGAACATCGCTTTTTTCTAAAGCTAGACCGTACACGTACCAATAATGCGCATTAGTTTCACCAACTTCTGCGGCGCGTCTAAGTAGCTTTTTCGCATCATCGGCTTTGCCTTGACGTAACAAAGAAAGACCTGCGCTGTATGGTAATGTGCTGGATTTAGGTTGAGCTTTCATCCCTTGTTGTAGCACCGTGAGCGCAGCTTCTTCTTTACCTAGGTGACGATACAAATCTGCTAGGTTAACGTAGCTATTTTCGAAATAGGGTTCGATGCTGATCGCTTGTTTATACAGCTCGGCCGCTTTGTCGATTTCACCTAAGCTGCGGTACACATTCGCCAAATTGGTTCTTCCGAAACCACGATCGGCATTAAACTCTTGAATTTCCATGTACTCTTCTAAAGGCGATTTAATGATATCTTTTTGTAAAGGGGTCATTTGTGCGTAGTTCGCTACCAGCACCGAGGCAGCTTCCGCTCTCACTGAAAGCACCGGGTCACCAAGCAATGGCTCTAGAATCCGCCACCGATCATGAAATTCATAACCAGACGAGCCTGAAATTGCCCCTAATCGAACCATTTCATTCTCATTCTTAACGGCCCTAGCCAAAGATACTGTTGTATTTTGGTCAGTGTTGCCCCCCATTCTCTCCAGGGCTGAGGCGCGAATAATGTCTTTTAAAGACGAATCCTGAGCAGAGTATGCCAACGCATTTGCTGCTCCTTGATGACCAATTGAATCCGCATAAAATGCGACAGCAAAATGTTGTTGATTACGATACTTCGAATTCGGGTACCATTCTGCTATCTGTTCATCGGCCCATTGATTGCTTTTATCTTCATGGCATGACATGCAAACATTGGGCGTTCCAATATGTTTGCTCAAATCCGGTCGTGGAATATGCCAACTGTGGTCTCTACGAGGATCGACTTGCATGTAAGTTGTTTCTGGCATGTGACAAGTCGTACATTGCGATGCTTCAGATCCAACCTTATGAAAGGTATGCTTTTCAGGTGTATATTCCGATGCAATATGGCATTGCGAACATACTGCCTCTTCTGGGATCGTTAACTCTGCCGTGTGTGGATCATGGCAATTAGTGCACGTGACCCCTTTCTCCGCCATTTCAGATTGAAGAAACGAACCATAAACATAATCTTCGTCGTAAATCTGTCCATCATGATAGTAGAGTTCAGGTGTTATAAGACTTAAGCGATATTTATCAAAAAAGGAACCTTTAACATGATCACCTGTTTCATTTAACTGGGTTCGGCGACTATGGCATTGAGCGCATGTTTGCACTTGATTGGTTGCTTCAATTGATTTCGGCTGTAACGTACTATGGCCTTCCTCAAACACCCAATCCGACACTGCTTTAGACAAATTTCGATCAAAGCCATAATGGCTGTCATGCTCAAAAGAAGTGCCAGCATTTTTGTATTTCTTGGCCAGTTCTATGTGCTGACTAGCGGGACCATGGCATGCTTCGCATCCCACATTAATCTCTGACCATGAGCTGTTGTAAGTGTTTTTGTCAGCGTCGTAATTCTTCTTTAGGTTCGTTGAATGGCAATCAGCACACATGAAGTTCCAATTTTGCCCGGTATTGGTCCAATAGAATTCATCCGTTGTTGTCGTTTCTGGATAAAGATGAAACCAACGCTGTCCCCCTTCAACTTTACCTCTTGTGTCCCAAGCAAAAGGAATAAGCTGCACGCGGCCATCTTCAAACTCGACCATGTACTGCTGTAATGGCTCCCAGCCAAATGTATAGCTGATCTTATAGTCATGCCATTGCCCGTCAGCACCTTGAATATTGACCCAAAATTCGTCGCCTTTTTTAAAAAAACGATTAGGCATTCCTTTGTGCGTTACAACATGGTTATCAAAATCACCACGTACAGAGGTTGTACTTGCATGCTTCATGGCCATATCGTGATGTGACCCTTTCCAGGCCGCTACCTCGTTTTGGTGGCAATCTATACAAGCTTGTGTGCCAGCATATTCCGGATTTAAGCCTGAAGGAATATTTGGTTTCTCTGTTAATAACTCTTGAGAAAAAGCCATAAAACTGACAACAACGTTGACCAGCAATAAAATGCGAAACCGGCCTGCCCACTGACTCATAGATATCCTTATATTTATAATGTACAACCTAAATCAATATAGACACTAAATCACTGGTTATACAAATAATTACAAGCAATACATAACGACTTTAGTATTGCTTTAGGACCGTAAAACAAGCGAGCATCCTATTGTTTTTCATTTCCATCCCCTCTTCTACTACGCAATAAAAATAAGGCTCTTAAGTGATCTAAATCTACTTTACGAATCTCTACAAACTAACAGAACAATCCTATTTCTTCTTAATTAACAAATAGTTACAACCTAGCAATAACTTATGGTTATATCGAGTATAAGAGGATTTTTCTATATACATCATTAACTTATGCAGCAACTAAGCATAAGGCTCACTTGTGCTTATCTTTACTCTCAACAATCTGGAGTTTTTATGGCAAATCAATTGAGCAAAATCGCTGTGGGCGCAGGACTGTTAGCGGCGTCCAGTGCTGCTATGGCAGCCGACAAACCGAATATTCTGGCAATTTTTGGTGACGATATCGGCTACTGGAATATCAGCGCATACAACCAAGGTATGATGAGTTACAAAACGCCAAACATCGACCGTATCGCGAATGAAGGTGCATTGTTCACAGATCACTACGGACAACAGTCTTGTACTGCTGGTCGCGCGGCCTTTATTACGGGTGAAGAGCCATTTCGTACGGGTTTGTTAACAATTGGTATGCCAGGCTCTGACCACGGCATACCTGATTGGGCGCCAACCATTGCAGATCTGTTAAAAGAACAAGGTTACATGACGGGTCAATTTGGTAAAAACCACTTAGGTGACCAAGATAAGCACTTACCGACAAAACACGGCTTTGACGAATTCTTCGGTAACTTATATCACCTAAACGCAGAAGAAGAACCTGAAACTTATTACTACCCTAAAGACCCAGAGTTTCGTAAAAACTATGGCCCTCGTGGTGTCATTAAGTCTTATGCCGACGGTAAGATTGAAGACACTGGCCCGATGACACGAAAACGTATGGAGCACGCAGATGAAGAGTTCCTAGAGAGCTCTTTGGCATTTATGGAAAAAGCAGTTAAGGCGGATAAACCCTTCTTTATTTGGCATAACGCCACTCGTATGCACGTTTGGACTCGCTTGCAGGAAAAATACCAAGGTAAATCAGGTGTAAGCATTTATGCCGATGGTATGCTGGAACATGATGATCATGTAGGTGTTTTACTCGACAAGCTGGATGAGCTAGGTGTTGCAGACAACACTATCGTTATCTACTCAACGGACAACGGCGCAGAAACCATGACTTGGCCAGATGGTGGCGCAACACCATTCCATGGTGAAAAAGGTACAACTTGGGAAGGCGGTATGCGTGTTCCTCAACTGGTTCGTTGGCCAGGCGTCATTAAGCCAGGAACCAAGATCAATGAAATGATGGCACACCAAGACTGGTTGCCTACATTATTGGCAGCTGCTGGCGTACCTGATGTAAAAGAAAAACTGGCAGAAGGCTACAAAGCAAATGGCAAAGAGTGGCGTGTACATTTAGATGGTTATAACTTCATGCCATACTTTGAAGGTAAGGAAGAAAAAGGCCCTCGTGAGTCGCTGCTTTACTTTACGTCTAATGGTGAATTAAACGCTGTCCGCTGGAATGACTGGAAACTTCACTTTGCAACGCTTGAAGGGAACCTAAGTAACGCAGTTCGTTTTGCTCCGAACTGGCCTAAAATCATCCACCTACGCGCTGACCCATTCGAAAAAGGCCCAAGCGAATCACAAATGTACTTGCGTTGGATGGCTGACAACATGTGGCTATTTGTACCTGTTCAAGACGTTGTGGGAGAGTTCTTTAAAACACTTCCAGAATACCCAATGCAACGTGGCACAGCGATGAACCCTGCTTCACTAAACTACGACTCTCTAAAAATGCAAGAGAAGCTGCAGCAACTAGACAAAGTTGAACAAGAAATCAGCAAGTTTAAGTAAACTAAGTTAACGTTAGTTAATCAGTAACATTAAGCCAGCAGACCATTCTGCTGGCTTATGTGTATCGCCACATAGGAACTTACTTAAATCGTCTGTTTAGACTATGCAAAAGTACAAACTGAAAAACAAAAAAGGAGAGCTAACCTGCTCTCCTTTGTATTTTAACCGTGGATAAACTAAGCCACATTAACCGATTTAGCTAAACTGCTACTTTGGAAAAACTCATCATGCAATGCGCAAATCGCGTGCTGGTATTCCTTATCACCGACAACAAATTGAACATTTACATTTCTCAATGATGAGTGCAGTGCAACTGGCGTAACGCCATTATTCATCAATGCAAGCACACCTTTCGCCAACGTCTTGTTGGTATCAATTTGAGAACCGATGGCTGAGATAAGCGCGACCATACGACCTTTAATCGAGGCATTCGGATAACGTTTCTCGGCTTTATACAATACTTTGTTTAAGCTATCTGTACTGCCACCTAGATAGTAAGTAATAGAGTTAGCGTTCATCTCTTTACCAACCAAACTTACACGAGCATCGGAGATGATTTCCATCAATTCGTAACTAACGTTATCGGCTTTTCCTACCATTGCTTGGTCAAACAAATGCAGTGCAAATACTTTCTCTTTACCTGCGATGATCTCGACTTTGTCTTCTTCTGGGCGGTAGCTTGAAGAGATCAAAGTACCTTCGTGTTCAGGTTCGAATGTATTTTTAATCTGTAGCTCAATACCACTTTCACGCAAACCCGCAGCGGCATTTGGGTGAATCGCTTCCATGCCAAGGTTGGCAAGTTGGTCTGCTACGTCATAGTTTGTACTACCAATTGGTAATACTTTTTCAGGGCCAACAACGCGTGGGTCCGCTGAGCTCAAGTGGTACTCTTTGTGAATTACTGCTAAATCCGCTTTTGTTATTGCTGCAATTCGGCTAAATGTCATCTCACTATAACCTCGGTCATAAGTGTGCATTAGGCCCTCTTTACAGTAAGCATAACCTGTCACGATTGGCAGTTCTTTTGATACATCGATATCAGCAAACGCGTCACTGATCGACTCATCAAGGCTTCTTGGCGCTTGATTATCCCAACCAGACAGGTCAACGAACTTAGCGTTAATACCCATATTTTTTAGTTTTAGTGCTGTGTTGTAAGCACTATGTGCCTCACCGATAGACGAGAGAAACTCTCGAATTTGAGGCAAGTACTGGCGCAACGAAAATTGACCGTACTGACAGGTTTCTAAAATATTCGCGATACAGTTTTTCGCTTCAGCAATGCGGGAGCGAATGAATTTATCCGCACGGATACGATTCATTGGGTCCGCAAAAATATTTTCATTGGTCAGCAACATACGGCTTTCAACGTACGCTAACGCTTCTTCCCATTTGTCGTCGCGTTTCGCGATAAGCTGATAAACGCCTGGTTTACTGGTTTTTTTACACTCAAGCAGCGCATCGGTCATACCACCGTATGCAGATACGACAAAAATACGATTGTATGGCGTTTTGGGACGAAGAATAATATTGTCGAGAACAGCATCAAATGCTGTCATTGATGTACCGCCGATTTTTTCTACGGTAAATGTCATGATAAGCCTTTTTTGATTGGTAACTTTAAAAAGAAAAAAGAAGAGATAGTAAAGTGTGGGGTGGCAAAGCACCCCACCATCATCTTTTAGTCAACGAGAGGATAAACACCGTTTTCATCGTGCACTTCAGCGCCAGTAATCGGTGGGTTAAACACACACGCCATTACCATTTCTTTATTCTTATAAGCTCTCAAGTAGTGCTCATCGTGTTTATCAAGGATGTATAATGTACCTGGTTTGATTGGGTACGTTTCTCCACCTACAACTTCAATCTCACCTTCACCACTCATACAAAACACCGATTCAAGGTGGTTTTGATAGTGAATATGAGTTTCTGTATCTTCATAAATCGTTGTGATGTGGAAAGAGAAACCCATGTTGTCGTCTTTCAACAACATGCGGACACTTTCCCAGTTATCTGAAACAACACGTCGTTCGCTGTTGCGGCATTCATCTAGAGTTCTGACGATCATAATTAAAATCCTTATTAAGATGCTTGTTTGAAATGTTTCGCAGCGATAGTCTCTACTGCATTTTCAAAGATGCTTAGTCCTTGATCTAGCTCTGATTCGCTGATGGTTAGTGGACAGAAGAACTTCACAACTTCATCGTCTGGACCCGCTGTCTCTATCACCATTCCATTCTCGAAACAGTTTTTCGCAATTTCAGATGCCATGTCACCATTGATACATTCAATACCAACCATCATGCCGCGGCCTTTTTTCTGCACAAACATTTGTGGAAAGCGACGAACACAACGGTCAATAACAGCACTTACCTTGTCTGAACACTGCTTGATGTGTGTTTCAAAATCATCGTTTGCCCAGTAAATTTCTAGTGCTTTTGCAGCAGTAATAAAGGCGTGATTATTGCCACGGAACGTACCGTTATGCTCGCCTGGCTTCCACTGGTCAAGCTCAGGCTTAAGTAATACGACAGCCATCGGCAAACCGTAACCACCGATCGACTTCGATAGCGTCACGATATCCGGTTGGATACCAGACGGCTCGAAACTAAAGAAAGTACCGGTACGTCCGCAACCTGCTTGAATGTCATCGACAATCACAAGAATGTCATTGGCTTTACAGATTTTGCTCAAACGTTGTAACCACTCGTTTGAAGCAGCATTTAAACCACCTTCACCCTGCACAGTTTCAAGAAGTACAGCGGCTGGTTTATCCATACCTGCAGAGTTATCATTTAGCATGGTTTCGAACAGCGCGAGACCATCTACGCCAGCGTAACCTTCAAATGGAATACGAGTGACGTTACTTAGACTAGAACCGTTACCTTGTCTGTGATGCTGGTTACCCGTTGCAGCCAGTGCGCCAGCAGTACAACCATGGAAACCGTTAGTAAACGCAACGACGCTGTCGCGGCCTTTTACTTTTTTAGCCAGCTTCAATGCCGCCTCAACAGCGTTAGTGCCTGTTGGGCCCGTAAACTGAACCTTGTAATCCAAGTTTCTTGGTTTAAGGATGTAAGTATCCAACGCTTCCAGAAACGATGCTTTCGCTTCTGAGTGCATATCCAAACCGTGAGTAATACCGTCCATTTCAATGTACTCAAGCAACGCTTGTTTTAGTACTGGATTGTTATGGCCATAATTTAGAGATCCCGCTCCAGCAAGGAAGTCTAAGTATCGTTCACCTTGTTCTGTTTCTAGCCAGCAGCCTTTCGCTTTACGAAAAACGACCGGGAAATTGTTTGAATATGAGCGTACGTTGGATTCCTGCTTTTTGAAAATATCCATGATGAGACCGTTTTTAATTCCTATTGTTTGAGGATTATTTGAGAGGAATGCGATACAAATATTCTGTATCGTGTTTGCCTTTAAAGTGGGCTTCTTCATCCAAAAATGTGCTTACTTGGCCAGAATTGCCGTTCATCGCATCTAACTTTTTGAACAGTGCCCAAGAGGCTTTATTATCTTCCGTGATGGTAGTTTCTACCGATTTAACACCGCCTAATTCCTCTCGGGTGAGAAGTTCTTTCAACATGCGGAATGCTAAACCATGACCTCTAAAGCGAGGTGAGACTGCAACTTGCCAGACAAATAAAACGTCTTGCTCGTCTGGTTTCTGATAACCGGAAATGAAACCTGCGATTTCGCCTTTTTGCTCAACCAAAATACTGGTTTTGCTGAAATGCGTAGACTGTAGGAAATTGCAATAAGATGAGTTCATGTCCAATGGAGGACAGTCTGCAATCAAGCTGTAAATGTCGTCACCATCAGAGATTTTAGGTTCACGAAAAATCCATTTTTTACTTGAGTCTTCTCCAATCTCTGGATAAAGGACCCAAGGTGCTGATGTGATCATGTGAAAATACATATCCTTTGAGGTCTAATTAAATTTCCTTTTTATTATGGGCATCCCTCGCGACTAAAAATCAAATAATCCGCCTTTTTATCGGTATTTTTGTGATATAGATCACAAAAACAAACCTATTAACCAAAAGTTAAAATAGTTCGAGGTCTAATTTATTAAATAGTCACCTAAATGCGCAGTACAAAAAACAACCAGAATAAGACCATTTTCCATGCTGTTCATTTCTCAGAGAAAAATAGAAATCCAAAAAAAAGCGGCATGCTTTCGCATACCGCTTTTATCAATAATTTAACTGCTGATACTAGTTATTTTGATTTCTTAGAAACCGCCTTTGGACGAGGTTCATCCATCAAACCTTTTATCAAAGATACCGTTGCAACAAGCAAAACAATAGTAAATGGTAAACCAGTCGTCACCGCCATTGCTTGAGCAGCAGCTAGACCACCACCCAACATCAATGCAATCGCAACCAAACCTTCAAACGTACACCAGAACACGCGTTGTGGCGTTGGTGCATCGACCTTACCGCCCGCAGCAATAGTATCAATAACCAGTGATCCTGAGTCAGAAGAGGTAATGAAGAACACCACGACTAAGATAATGCCGACAAAAGATGTTATCTCAGCCAATGGCATAACATCTAACATGGCAAAAAGTTTTAAAGGTAGTTCTGCGTTAAACACCGCCTCGTAGCCATCATTAACGTATTGGCTAATTGCGTTACCGCCAAAAGCCGTCATCCATAACACACAAACTGAAGATGGGATAAGAATAACGCAAATAATAAACTCACGAACTGAACGACCGCGAGACACACGTGCGATGAACATACCCACAAATGGTGACCAAGAAATCCACCACGCCCAGTAAAACGCCGTCCAGCCTTGAGAGTAATTCACATCCTCTCGTCCAAATGGCATAGATAAGGCAGGGATATTAGCCACATAGGAAACGATGTTCTCGAAGAAACCAGTTAAAATCGCAATCGTCGGGCCAACAACAATAACAAATAGCAATAGCAGCGCTGCAAGACCCATGTTGATTTCAGATAAGATTTTCACGCCCTTATCGAGTCCAGCCACAACAGAGATTAAAGCGAGCGCAGTAATACCAATAATCAATATAACCTGCGTGGTATTGGTCATTGGGACATCAAACAGGAAGTTCAAACCCGTTGCGGCTTGAGACGCACCGTAGCCTAGCGATGTTGCTAAACCAAAAACCGTCGCTACCACTGCAAGAATATCGATAATATGACCAGTCCAACCCCATACACGCTCACCAAACAAAGGGTAAAAAATTGAGCGCATGGTGAGTGGCAAACCTTTGTTAAATGAAAAGATAGCCAGTCCAAGAGCCAAGAGCGCGTATATTGACCACGGATGAAGTGCCCAGTGGTAAATCGTCGCAGCCATCCCTAATGCCGAAGCTGCAGTTGCATCGCCCTCTGCACCACCTAGCGGTGCCCAGTCAGTACGTACACCATTCTCAACGCTCACGCCACCAATCGCAGAACTAAAATGGGACATCGGTTCTGATACACCGAAGAATACGAGACCAATGCCCATACCTGCAGCAAATAGCATTGCCAACCATCCGGCATAGGAGTAATCCGGTGTTGCTTCAGTACCACCGATTCGCACACGGCCCAATGGTGTGAAGATCAATCCGACACAGACAATGACAAAAATATTACCTGAAGCGAGAAAAAACCAGTCTAAATTGTGTAACAAACCCGCTCGTAGGTCTGCAAAAAACGGCTCTACCTGTTCTCGGAATAATAGTGTTATCACAACAAACATGACGATTGCTAAGCCAGAAATTGCAAAAACACGGTTGTGAATATCAAGGCCAAATGGGCCTACCTTTAGCGCAACGTTATCCTGACCAATTTGATAGTCAGTATCTATTGCGTTTACTTTTCCATCGGGGCGTTGAATGCCACCGTTATTATCGGTGCTCACGGATAATCTCCTTAAAAATACGTGACCAAGTTTAAATTACTTTCGTCGGAGTTCGAGTAATGAAACGTCTTCATTACTACCAAGCACATGTTCATAAAACATTGTTCTTATAAGCGGTTACTCAATCCGCCATCATAATCTTAAAGCCCCCTATCTCTCATTGCATTTTATTGTTTTCACCATAAATAACGCCTATTGCCAAACCGAAGATATTGGGATGTTTCGATTAAAGTGATACTGCAGTTGCGCTTGAAACAGCTCCGCAGTTGCTAACGCATCCGTCAGGGCATGGTGAGGTTGATAAGCAGGGAGGCCATATCTTTCACGAGCGTGCCCTAATCGTACAGAACCGGGTTTCTTGCCTTTCAACTTATTGATAAAACCTCTGCATTCACGGCGTTGTATCGCATACTCAATATCTAACGTATCAACAACAGGAAACTGTATCCCCTCTCCGATGCTATTTAGCAAGGCGTTATTAAAGAACTGCCTTTCAATGTTCTTGTAGTGAACAAGTACCACTTTGCCTGACAACGCATCCAATATTTCACCCAAGATCTGAGACAGCTGCGGCGCGTTTTTAACCTCAGAGTCAGTGATACCGTGAATAATGACAGACTCGTGGTTTAACTCTCTGTTTGGGTTAACGACCCAATGAGCAGAGCCATTACATTGAACACGATCAATAGTAAACGGGACAAGTCCGATCGTGAGAATGACATCCTCTTCCGAGTTCAATCCTGTTGTCTCAAAGTCTACCGAGACAAATGGCACTTGTTCAATTGGTGTTTCCCCATTAACCATCGGTGTCGAATAGTAGCGTTTGAGCCTCTCGTCTTTCGCTTCTTTAGCTAGTTGTTTGAACAACATTGACCACTCTGGCGTCTGGGATGTATCCAACAACGGCTGTTCTTTTTCTACTTTTTTTGAGAACCACATTATTTGCTACTTCTCTGGTATCGAAACTTAATGAAGTTCTGAGCGTTACTTAGAATTTGAAATGCTGCTTTTAAGTTTCGACGTTCAAATTCAGACATGTTCTCCGGCTCAATATTGTTGTCTGGCTCTTCTCCATTTTCTATATCAAGGGCTTGGTGACGAATTCGAACCATGTAGATTAGCTCCATCGCATCCCTTAAATCCAAACCTCGACCTTTCGGTAAAATGCCAGCATCATTAATGTCATCTAAACGGTCGAAAGAGTTTTGCGATCGCGAACCGATTGCCAGAGAATGCACCCGTATTAAATCGGCCAACGGAGCCGTCCCCCTTCGCTTCAAGTTAATCGAGTTGCGATGACGACCATCTTTCTCCATCACAAAGTCTTTGAAAAAGCCCAGTGGAGGCGTCCTACGTATTGCGTTATACGCCATACAAGCAAGAAAGCGGTTATTTCTTTTCGCTCGTCTCACAATAAAGCTGCTTAATTGCTCCGCCCATTTCACTCGCCCATGCACACCGAGGAGATCAAAAAAGATATTACTATTTAACAATCTCTCAGGGGTTGGATTGTCTATCCAGTTTCCAAAGCATTCTTCCCATTCTGCACGAGTTTTTCGCCATTCTGGGTTGGTAGCCATAATGTCTCCAGTACAATAAGCATAGCCGCATGCCGCTAAACCATCACAAACAAATTTAGCAAACTTTTCAAAGTACTCTCCGTGAATCTCAACGTCATAACTGTTATCGAGAATAAGGGCGTTATCTTGATCCGTTACAATTAGCTGCTCATCCCTCGCCATTGAACCCATTGCGACTAAACAATAAGGAATGGGCGCTGGGCCGAACTCTTGCTCAGCTAATTCAGCGAGGCGTTGTTTGAAACTACTGCCTATAACCGACATGGCTCGACCAATCATGTGCGCGTTGGCATCTTCATTGACCATTCTTACGAAACAGTCTTTTACTTGTTCAGAAACCTGCTTGAGATCCTCGACACTGGTTTGCTGAAAAATAGAGCTCACTAGCAATAGGCTGTTCTGAGATTCGTAACGAACGATGTCCGTCATGCCAATAATTCCTATCGGCTTTTTATCTTTTAAAATTGGTAAATGATGCACGTTGTAACGCAACATGGTTAACATGGCCTCAAACACATAGGCGTTATAATCCAATGAAACCACGTCATAACTCATGACCTCACTCACTGGAATATTGGTATCAATACCTTGAGCTAGTACGCGAATGCAAAGATCGCGATCAGTCAATATTCCAAGCAGCTGTTCATCATCTTCTTCTGTGAGCTCCTCTGTCGGGCGAATAATGAGCAGAGAGGTGACATTTTCCTCTGCCATTAGTATCGCAGCTTCCTGAATTGAAGCCGTTGCCTCCAGAGTTACTGGATCTCTTGCTAAGATTTTACGTGCCTTAGCGGTGGTAAAGTCATTGCTTTCGGAGCGGCTAGATATTGCGCTTCGCAAACGCGCGCTATCTTCCAGTTCCATGTAGTCCGCAAAGTTTTCAAACTCATCACAAAGTTCATTGAAGATGTTTTCCGGAATACAGTAAACGAGAGTGTCTTCTATCGCTTTGGCTGGCATACGTACGCGGTTGTTCATCAACAACCCCATCTGACCAAACAGTCCACCAGCATCAATCCTGTTGTAAAGTTCACCTTTACGTCGATAAATCTCTACCGCCCCACTTCTCACCATATACAAGTCGCGGATCGTATCTCCGAAGTTAAGGATTTTTGTTCCTTGCCGAAAGTATGCAACCTCGGCATTGAGAGCAATTTTTCTAAGCTGCTCTTCAGGTAGGTCATCAAAAGGTGGGTACTGGCTAATGAAATTGAGCACTTCTAACTGTTCGGCTTCCATTTTTTATTCCATACGTTGCCTAAACTACAGCGATAAATATCACCCTGAGTGAAATCAAGCAATAAATAAATCTAAGGATAACAGTACCTAACCGATTTCACAGGACCAAGCCTTAACCAAAAATTAGAGCTCTAACCTTTTTATATGTAGAGTTCTAAGCTATCACAGCTTATATCTATGCAAGCGAGTTGAGTTGAAATGTACAAAAAAATTCAAAATAAATTCAACCCTACGTCAGGGCAACGTTATGGCGGATAAAAACACATCACAAGCAATTGTTTTAAATATAAAAAATAAGAATTGAACATACCTTGCTCAACGAATTCTCTATGCACGGCAGAACTAGTTAACCAACCCCCTTTCGTTGAAAGTTGAACTAAAATTAATTAGAGTACAAATCGTTAAACAGTTATAAACACACGAAAAAGGACAGATAACATGGATCCCATACTGGAAGTTAAGGGACTGTATAAAGTGTTTGGAGAAGACCCAGAGAGAGCCTTCTCGCTTATCGACAAAGGCGTCGATAAAGACGGTATTTTTGAACAGACAGGTTTAACAGTCGGCGTAAACGATGTATCTCTCACCATAAATGAAGGGGAAATTTTCGTAATCATGGGCCTTTCTGGCTCCGGGAAATCCACCCTTGTTCGACTTCTTAACCGGCTCATTGAGCCGACTAAAGGTAGTGTTTATCTCAAAGGAAGAGATATCGCCCACATCTCCGAGAATGAACTTCGAGAAGTTCGTCGTAATAATATCTCAATGGTGTTTCAAAGTTTCGCACTCATGCCACACATGACGGTGATTGAAAATGCCGCCTTTGGTTTAGAACTTGCCGGCATCGATGTTAATGAGCGTCAGAAAAGTGCCCTTTCCGCCTTAGAAAGAGTGGGTTTAGACCCTTATGCAGAATCTTTCCCTGACGAATTATCCGGTGGTATGAAACAGCGCGTTGGTTTAGCGAGAGCGTTAGCTTGTGATCCAGACATCCTATTAATGGACGAGGCGTTTTCCGCTTTAGACCCATTGATCCGTTCTGAGATGCAAGATGAGCTTATTCGTCTACAGAACGATGACAAACGCACAATTGTCTTCATTTCTCATGATTTGGATGAAGCAATGCGCATTGGCGACCGTATCGCCATCATGCAAAACGGTGAGGTTGTTCAGGTTGGTACACCTGATGAAATATTACACAGTCCAGCAAATGATTATGTCGAAGCGTTTTTCCGCGGCGTAAACATCGCAAGTGTCTTGACAGCAAAAGATATCGCGCGCAAGAAGCCAGCGGCTGTTTTTAAGAAATCGGAAAATGACGGTCCAGGCTCTGCGATGCAGATTCTGATGGATCACGACCGTGATTACGGTATTGTCGTCGATAAATCTAGCCGATATTCCGGCATCGTATCTCTTGATTCACTACGTTTGGCTCATAAAGAAAACCGTTCGTTAGCCAGTGCTCAATTACCGGATGAAGTTACTCTTCAGCCTGATCAGTCAATTAATGACATTTTGGGTCTGGTTGCTGGTGTTCCTTATGCCGTGCCTGTCGTAGATGAGAAAGGAACTTACTTTGGTGTCGTGACTAAATCACGTCTTCTACAAACACTAGATAAGGATTAACACGATGTCTTCAGAGCAAACTAACAATGATCCCTGGTCAAATACTGCTCCTGCGCAAGATGATCCTTGGTCGCAAGGTACAGAGGCCGCGCCAAGTAATGATTGGCTCAACTCAGAAACTGTAGAGCAAGCGCCATTCGATATTATGAACCCATTCCAAGATGCGGTTTTACCCCTCGATAGCTGGGTAGAATCCGGTTTGAACTGGCTGGTGGAACATGGTCGACCTGTTTTCCAAGCAATACGAGTTCCAATCGACTTTATTCTAACGTCGTTTGAAACTGCTTTGGTGTCTACACCTGCGCCTATAATGGTACTCATTTTATTTTTGCTAGCGTGGCAGTTTTCCAATGTAAAACTTGGTTTTTCTACTCTTGTATCCCTTGTTTTCATCGGCCTAATTGGTGCGTGGTCACAAGCGATGACAACGCTAGCACTGGTGTTAACCGCCGTTTTCTTCTGTTTGCTTATAGGGCTACCAATGGGGATATGGTTGGCAAGGAGCCAAACCGCTGCCAAATTTGTTAGGCCAATATTAGATGCAATGCAAACGACTCCCGCGTTCGTTTACCTTGTGCCAATTGTTATGTTGTTTGGTATTGGTAACGTTCCTGGCGTAGTAGTAACGATCATTTTCGCCCTGCCTCCCGTTGTGCGCCTGACTATTTTGGGTATTCAGCAAGTACCTGAAGAGCTTATCGAAGCTGGCCACTCTTTCGGGGCAAACAAAAAACAGATGCTTTATCGCATCCAGTTACCGTTGGCGTTACCAACCATCATGGCAGGTGTAAACCAAACCTTAATGCTGTCACTTTCTATGGTAGTGATTGCTTCAATGATTGCTGTTGGCGGCTTAGGCCAAATGGTACTTCGTGGTATTGGCCGACTTGATATGGGTCTTGCTGCCGTTGGTGGCTTAGGCATCGTTATTCTTGCGATTTTGTTAGACCGTATCACCCAGGTGTTAGGGGTTAATGCGGGCAACACTAAACTTCGCTGGTATCACACAGGTCCTGTTTCATACCTATTAAAACTGAAAACAAAGACTAACCAAGACGATCTAAAACTTAGGAGAAACATCAATGAATAATTCATGGAAGAAAGCGCTCTCTGTTGGAGCTCTAAGTACTATCGCATTTTCAACTTATGGTGTGGCAAGTGAACTACCGGGTGAAGGTGTCACTGTTCAGCCTGTTCAATCAACCGTTGCAGAAGAAACATTTCAAACGTTGATCGTAAACCGCGCACTTGAAGAGCTTGGTTACGATGTTAAACCGACCAAAGAAGTGGACTACAACGTAGGCTACACCTCTATTGCTAAAGGTGATGCTACTTTCTTAGCGGTTGGTTGGTTCCCTCTTCACGCCGATAAGTACACGATGTCTGGCGGTGATGATAAGTTCTTCCGTAAAGGCCAATACGTAAGTGGTGCTGCGCAAGGTTATTTGATCGATAAGAAAACCGCGGAAAAATATAACATCACGAACATT
This sequence comes from Vibrio sp. 2096, assembly GCF_033339595.1. Taxonomy (NCBI): domain Bacteria; kingdom Pseudomonadati; phylum Pseudomonadota; class Gammaproteobacteria; order Vibrionales; family Vibrionaceae; genus Vibrio; species Vibrio sp. 2096. The sequence continues at coordinate 498,490 of NZ_JAWOUX010000002.1, read as the reverse complement.
GGTCAGTTAAAAGATCCAAAATTGGCGAAGCTATTCGATGCAAACGGCGATGGCAAAGCGGACTTAACTGGCTGCAACCCAGGTTGGGGTTGTGAAATGGTTGTTGAACATCAGTTGGATGCTTTCAAACTTCGTGACACAGTAACACACAACCAAGGTAACTACGCGGCGATTATCGCTGATACAATCTCACGTTACAAAAAAGGCGATCCGATTCTTTACTACACTTGGACACCGTACTGGGTAAGTGGCGTTTTAGTTCCAGGGAAAGATGTTGTGTGGTTAGAAGTGCCATTCTCTTCACTTCCTGGTGAGCGTAAGGACATTGATACGACACTAGAGAACGGTAAGAACTACGGCTTCGAGATGAACTCTATGCGCATCGTTGCCAATAAAGAGTTTACGGAAAAAAACCCTGCTGCTGCGAAGCTATTTGAAATCATCAAACTAAATATCAATGATGTTAGTGCTCAGAATATGATGATGAGCCAAGGTAAGAACAGCTCAGCGGACATCGAGTCTCATGTAAATGGTTGGATCAAAGCGAACCAGAAAAAGTTCGACGCATGGGTCGAAGAAGCGAAGAAAGCCGCAATGTAATCATGCCTTTATCAACCTCTAGAGCCAGTTGGTGTTATCAACTGGCTCTTTTTTTACACAAACGCCCCTCCCCCTTACATAGACATACCAACACTTACACTACTCGACCATAAACCCACATTATAATTCACGTTTATTTCACGCTTGCTTTGCTAAAAACAACACAACATAACAATTAAACTATTCGAATAAATATGAAAAACTTATCAAAGAGCTCTGTGTGGGGGCCTTTGCAGCCAATTGCTGCCTTTTCTTTGTTTTCGCTTCTATTTCTGTCTATCTCAAGAGTTTTGCTAGCTTTTTGGCAGATTGACCGTATTGACTCTCTAAACGACTTAATTTACATCCTAGGTCAAGGTTTGCGCGTAGATATTGCAACGCTTTGCTGGTTATTTATTCTTCCAGCACTGTTTTCAACCTTCATGCCATTAACCGGTAAGATGGGAGAGTGTTGGAAGCGAATATTACGCATATGGATGGTTTTAGGGCTTTGGGTGCTTGTATACATGGAGCTAGCAACAGCGCCATTCATTCAGGAATACGACCTACGTCCAAACCGCCTGTTTGTGGAATACTTAATCTACCCAAAAGAAGTCTTGAGTATGCTCTGGACTGGCTACAAATTAGAACTGTTTATTGGTGCGTTAGGTACAGTTTTAACCATCACTTTAGGTTGGAAGTGGAGTAAGAAACTGACCGATAAGGCGCAGCAGGTCAACTGGAAATGGCGACCACTATTGGCACTTTTCGTTGTTCTTTTTGGGGTTGCAGGTGCTCGCTCATCTTTAGGGCACCGCCCGCTAAATCCTGCTATGGTCGCCTTTTCTAACGATCCACTGCTTAACGACTTAGCACTGAACTCATCTTACTCATTGTTGTTTGCGGTTAATAGCATGAAGTCAGAAAAGAGTGCTGAGCAGTTCTACGGAAAAATGGACACTCAAAAGATGTTGGAATTAGTTCGCACTTCATCAACAAAGTCCGACTTCACCCCTTCATTACTCCCAACCATGAACAGTAACCCCGCGACTTACCAGGGTAAACATAAAAACTTAGTGATTTTGCTACAAGAAAGCTTAGGCGCCCAATTTGTCGGTGCTTTGGGTGGTTTGCCTCTAACACCAAACCTTGATGAACTCATGAAGGAAGGTTGGCAGTTCACACAAATGTACGCCACTGGTACTCGTTCTGTTCGTGGAATTGAAGCCGTAACCACGGGCTTTCCTCCATCTCCGTCTCGCGCGGTAGTGAAGCTGAGTAAAAGCCAAACGGGTTTCTTTACCATCGCGGACTTACTGAAAGCTCAAGGCTATCACACGCAATTTATTTACGGCGGTGAAGCCAACTTTGACAACATGAAAACTTTCTTCTTTGGTAACGGTTTTGATCAAATAGTAGAAGAAGACGATTATAACAACCCAAGCTTTGTTGGCTCTTGGGGTGTTAGTGATGAAGATCTATATAACAAAGCAAACGAAGAGTTTGAACGCCTTTCAAAAAGCGACAAACCTTTTTTTAGCTTAGTTTTTACGTCAAGTAATCATAGCCCTTATGAGTATCCAAAAGGCAAAATTGAGCCATACGATTCAGAATATATGACGCGTAACAACGCCGTTAAATATTCCGATTACGCTTTGGGCACTTTCTTTGAAAAGGCGAAAAAGTCATCTTATTGGGATGATACCATTTTCATTGTAATTGCAGATCATGATGCACGTGTTTCTGGCGCTAACCTTGTTCCAGTTAAGCACTTTCACATTCCAGCATTGATCCTTGGTAAAGGCATTCAACCACGTAAAGATGACCGCATAGCAAACAACATAGACATGCCGCCTACACTGTTATCTCTGATTGGGGTAGATGCTAAAACACCGATGATTGGTCGTGATTTAACGAAGCCACTGGCTCGCGAAGATGAACGCGCAATGATGCAATACGACAAAAACTTTGGTTATTTAACGCGCGACAATCTCGTTGTGCTTTCCCCTGGTGAAAAGATATCGACCCTGGCGTACGACTTTAAAGACCAAACCATGAAGCCGCTAGAGGTGGACGAGTCTATTATCGAGCGTGCAAAAGCAAACGCATTATTTGCATCTAAAGCGTATCAAAACAACTGGTATTCTTCCAAACACACTCATTAATACCAATGATTCCGCTGATAAAAAGGAGCTAAACGGCTCCTTTTTCTTATTCTGTCACTTACCTTCGAGAATGTTCTACTGACAACTCCTGTCGTTCCTTTCCGTTAGATTGCCCCTACTATTTCTAATTGATTAAGGAACAAACCATGCTGACTATCAATTCATTCGTTCTCTACGTTGAGGACATCCACATAAGCCAAGTTTTTTATTCGAAACTGTTCGAACGCAAAGTCACGCAGTTGTCTCCAACCTTCGCCGCTATTCCACTGACCGAAGGCTTAACGTTGACACTCAAGCAAAGAGATAATCTTTCACCCTACAGCGGAATTAGAGGTGGTGGCACCGAGTTGTCTTTATCGGTGCCCAATAGTCATATGCTAGAGCGCATTTACAAGCGCTGGAAAGACCTAGGTGTTGAGTTTGTTCAACCACCAGCGACATCAGTGTATGGGTTAAATTTTATGGCTATCGATCCAGATAAGCATCGCATTCGCGTTTTCATAAATGAATAAAAATGCGTTAAAAATGCTTTTTACCCATTCCCAATGTGACTTCAATAAATTAGACTCAAGGAAACATCAAAAGCGGCGTAGTAATAAGAAGGAATGCCCATGAGCTCAAGTATGATCCTTAGCGAATCCCTAATCGAGAGCGGAAGAGATATCCCCCTCAAAGAACTGCTTTATGCAAAGCGCGTGCTGGATAACTACATGGCAGTAGCCAAAGAAAGTAGCCCGCTTGAGCTATTAACTGAGATGAAATCGGCAGCAAAGCAAGTAGAATACTTTACAACGGCGAGTAACCCGTGTGAGGCTCGTAATGTCATCAGTCAGATGATTGATAAAATCGACACCGCGGAATCTTTTGCTTCGTTCAAAGCATTAGCAGGTAAGCCATCTCAAGCACTCAATGAACTAATTGAAGATCGAGCTCAGCTGATTAAACACGAACGAGAGCTCCTGCTCGCCTCAGGCTATGACGCCTCACGAATCTAATATACGCGACAGGCTAAAAGTCATAGCTAACAACGAAAAAGGAGCTCTTAAAGAGCTCCTTTTGCTTTTCAAAACCGGATACAAAAGACTTAAAGGCCGATATCTTCCGTTATTGCTTTGATTTGTTTGAGGTCCATTTTATAGACTTCAATCATTTGATCGACCTGACTTAGTCGTGAATTAGCTTCATCATGTTTATCACACGCGTCCGACTTCACGTCCCAAGATTTGCCTTCTAAAAATACGTCACACTCTTTCTTGAGTTTCTCAATCTTAGGTAATAATTTCGACCGTTCTTTCTCGAGAGACTCTAATTCTTGCGAAATTTTTAGCTCTTTCTGGAATACTTCGCGGGACCGCTCAAACATAGTCGCTTGCATATCCGCTTGACGACTCAACTTCTCATTTTCTGACTTCGTCGTGTTGATCTTATCTGCCTGCTGCTTCAATTGAGACTCTAGTGACAAGTTGACCTTCTCGACCTCAGTCAACTGCTTTTGCAACTTCTTAAGTGCTTTCTGATGAGCTTCATCTTTCGCGGCGAGTAACTCACTAACTTGGTTTTGTATTTCTTGGTCAAGCGCCTCTTCACGCACTTTTACTTGAGATGCCAACTGGGTTTTATCTTGCGTTAGTGCTTGATACTTTTCTTCTAATACGTGGTAAGTCGATTCCCACTTGTTCGCAGTGACAACCGATCCAACAAGGCCACCAAATGCCAAGCCTAACACCGCAGCGATTGCGATATAGATATGCGTACGTTTGTCACGCTCTTCAATGACAACTACGTCGTCTTGCTCTTCCATTTTGTTCTGAGAACTCACCGTATACTACTCCAAGGACTCTTTTACTTTGCTAGCGGATCAATTCCGCAAACATAATTGATGCTGTATAAATCAGAAATGCGCCAATTAATGTTATAACGGTCGCTTTTTGGACTTTTTCATTGGTTCGATAACGAAACAGCACAAATGCTACTGCAATCAACACCGCAATGGCTAATAATCTGGTCATACCGCCTCCTTGTCCACTCATGAAAAACTGCCTAGGTCCGTAGACTGTTTCACAAAGATTCATTGTAACCCATTTATACGTACCATAAGGTCAACTTAGCGTAGATTTTAAAATAAGTGCTCCGATTTTAATCAATTTTGTGTCCTTAATTGAATAACTTATGTCGTAACGATCGAAACACATTTATCGTTCTGAAGTGTTTTTGGGTTCCATTCCCTAACCCAATAAATTTTATTTATGCCGTGACTCGCACAAAAAGATTGGCAAACATACCTTCATGAAAATAGATAAGGTTATTTCATTGAAAATAAATTGACATAGGGTGTTGAAATGGACCAAAAACATGATAGAGTTCACACGTTAATGATGACCAGCATCATTAACTAACCTTTACTCATTTAATTGAGTAATTGTTCCGATGAAGACTGCAGGAGAGTGGTTATTAATCAAATTTTAACATTTGATTAGCATAACTCGCCGAAGAATTAACTATTTCAGGTGCTACCTAGGTAGCGGGGACTGTAGTTGGAGGAACCTCTGGAGAGAACCGTTAAATCGGTCGCCGAAGGAGCAAGTCTTGCACTCACGCAAGGTGAAACTCTCAGGCAAAAGGACAGAGGAGTGGAAAGTTACAACCTAACTATTTTGCTTGGCCTTCCCGCCTACAGCCAATAGCTTAGTTCTTTTAGAGATCGTTGATCTCGTCCTTTCCCTCTTCTCCTTATTAGTTGTTTTATTAAGGGGAAATCATGAACAACCTACAATCTTTACTACAAACCATCGATAATTTTGTCTGGGGTCCACCGCTGCTTATTTTGCTAGTGGGTACAGGTGTTTACTTCACTTTTAGCCTTGGCTTGATCCAGTTTAAACACCTCCCAACAGCGCTAGCGATGGTATTCAGTAAAGATAAGTCATCTAATACTCAAGGTGACGTTTCTAGCTTTGCAGCTCTTTGTACTGCACTCTCAGCAACAATTGGTACTGGTAACATTGTTGGTGTTGCCACAGCAATCAAACTCGGTGGACCAGGCGCTCTATTCTGGATGTGGCTCGCTGCCCTTTTCGGAATGGCGACTAAATACGCCGAATGTTTGTTGGCGGTTAAGTACCGAAGAGTCGATGATAAAGGCCAAATGATTGGTGGCCCAATGTATTACTTGCAATACGGTGTTGGCTCAAAAGCTCTCGCGATCATGTTTGCAGTGTTTGCTTTAGGTGTTGCTTGTTTTGGTATCGGTACGTTTCCACAAGTAAACGCGATTCTGGATGCAAGTGAGATATCTCTTGGTGTTAACCGTGAGCTATCTGCCTTTGTACTAACTCTTTTGGTTGCTTTCGTAACTTTGGGTGGCATCAAATCCATTGCTAACGTTGCAGGAAAAGTGGTTCCTACCATGGCTGTATTTTATGTGTTGGCGTGTTTAAGCGTGATCATCATGAATGCAGACCAATTGTTCAATGCCGTTGAATTAGTGCTGGTTTCAGCCTTTACATCAACAGCAGCGACTGGTGGTTTTCTAGGTGCAAGCATCATGTTGGCAATCCAATCAGGTATCGCTCGCGGTGTGTTCTCAAATGAATCAGGTTTGGGTAGCGCGCCTATGGCAGCAGCAGCAGCGAAGACAGACTCTTGTGTTAAACAAGGCCTAATTTCAATGACGGGTACCTTTTTCGATACCATCATTATTTGTACCATGACAGGCCTTGCTCTAATCCTGACCGGTGCATGGCAAAGTGACCTAGCAGGCGCCGCGATGACGACTCATGCTTTTGCGGTGGGTTTAAATGCAGATACATTTGGCCCTATGCTCGTCTCAATCGGTTTGATGTTCTTCGCTTTTACCACCATTCTTGGTTGGAACTACTACGGTGAGCGTTGCGTTGTGTTCCTGTTCGGAACTAAAGCTGTGCTTCCATACAAACTGATTTTCGTTGGCTTGGTGGCATCTGGTGCATTCCTTCACCTCGATATGATTTGGCTACTGGCTGATATCGTAAACGGTCTGATGGCAATTCCTAACCTGATTGGTTTGATCGCACTGCGTCACGTCGTACTGGCAGAAACCAAACTGTTCTTTAGCTCAACATCGCAATCAGGTGAAGTTGAAGCAGTGAAAGCTTAGTGAAATGACAGCTGTTCGGTCACAAACTACCAGTAACGGAGAGCAAAGCACATTAGAAATGGTAAAAACATAAAGCCCGCTATTATTTAGCGGGCTTTATTTATCTTCGGTTAAATGGTTAATCTCTCAACCATTGATGCTCAACGTTTTCTCCACGTTCTTCAAAAAACTTCGCATTTTTTTGCTTGAATTGATCCGCTTTCAACTCTGATAGCGGCCAGTCTAAAAATGCTTCTGTTACAAACGAGTCGCCGACACCAACCTCAATCGATTCTAGATGTTTCCCGATGTAGCGATAAAAGTAGCCTTGCCCAAACGCATCGCACACCATAGGTACATGCCTGACACGTTGATGATTGACAGAGACCGAAGCCCAAGTCGTCGTTTTAGGTTCACAGGTTTGCTCTTTTACAACGTCGACCTCAAATTTATTGTCCATAGTTGTCGAAACAAAAACGACAATAGCGTCATGCAAATACACACGCCTGAGCAATAACTGTTTAGTGTCTTGAGTTCGCGTTTGTTGTATTCCATTAGCAAAAGGCTCGAAGTAGCCCCAGTGCCAAGACCAGATCATGCCGCGTTGCGCAAACTGTACTTGTGGCCACGTATGCCAAGCAACAGCGGCACCTACCCCCACAATAAATACAGCGAGTAGTATCAACAATCGATAAATATTACGCATTAAACGGGTTTTTCAATTAATAACTTCACACCAAGTGCGACTAATACTGCGCCCGTCGCGCCTTCCATCCACTTCATAAAGCTTGCATTCTTTAGTAGATTTTTAGCCGAGTTAAGCGCGCCAGCTAAACCACACTGCCAAACCATCGCAATAGCAAAGTGTACAGATGCCATCATCATTGATTGAAGCAAGGGTGAACCTTCTGGATTCACAAACTGTGGCAAGAAAGCCAAATAGAAGACCGCCGTTTTCGGGTTCAAGACGTTAGAAAGAAAGCCCTCTCTAAAAGAGCGCTTACCATTAAACACTTCGTGAATCTGCTCGGTCACGGTCAATCCATCTTTCGACGACATTAGCGCTTTTAAACTGCTCAAACCAAGCCAGATAAGATAAGCTGCGCCAATCATTTTTACGATTTGGAACAACTCTGCTGATTGCGCAAGAATCGCCGAGATACCAACCGCAGAAAAAAAAGCATGTACGAATAAGCCAAAGCAAATCCCTAGACTGGTTGTACATCCATCTTTTAGGCCCGAGCGGCTAGTGTTACGGATAACAAGTGCAGTATCTAAACCTGGCGTTAACGTTAAAATCGTAATGGCAATAATAAATGCCTCGAAATTCAAAATATCCATATTATCGTGATAATTAATTGTCAATCCTTCATCAATACCGCCAATCCACAAGATTCGCAAGCTTCTTTTTTAAGAGAGCTATACAACTGGGTGAGTTTATGGACAATGGGTTGGAGTTAATTGTTAATTATTAGTAAATTAACGCAGGTTGCTTAGTGCAACACCATATGAAGGACCCGTTATCGGGTGTTTAGGGAAAGAACAAAAGAATAAGAGTAGTCACATGAACGCATTTACAAAACTCGTTGAACATTCCAAAAAAGTGGCAAATTTTGAGCATCTATCTGCCATCATAGATTGGGATCAAGCAGCGGTCATGCCACCTGGTGGCGCTGAAGCACGCTCGAATGCCACGGCAGAGCTTGATGTACATATCCATTCTTTAATGACTCAACCGCACTTGGGAGAGCTTTTCGCTCAGGCAGAAGAAGACACGCTGTCTACAAAAGAAAAATCTATCCTAAGAGAAATGAAGCGTGGGTGGCAGCAAGCTAACTTACTACCAGAATCATTAGTTCAAGCTCAATCTCTTGCTGGCTCCAAATGTGAACATGCATGGCGTACACAACGTGGAGAAAATGACTGGGCTGGTTTTGAAAAGAACTGGGCTGAAGTAGTAAAGCTATCGCAGGAAGAAGCGCAAATTAGAGCCGAAGCAAATGGCACGACTCCTTATGATGCCATGCTCGATGTTTATGAACCTGGCACAACGTCTGCGTCGTTAGACATTCTTTTTGCTGACGTGAAAACCTGGCTTCCTACTTTGATCGATGAAGCGCTTGAAAAACAACAATCAGACAACATCTTATTGCCAACTGCACACTACCCTGCGGAAAAGCAAAAAGCGCTCGGTTTGGAAGTCATGAAGCTACTTCAATTCGATTTTGAACACGGTCGACTTGATGAGAGTACCCACCCATTTTGTGGCGGTGTACCGACAGATGTACGTATTACGACACGTTATAATGAAAACGAGTTTGTCCAATCATTGATGGGGATTGTCCACGAAACTGGCCATGCTCGATACGAGCAAGGGCTACCAAAAGATTTATCAGGAACACCCGCGGGAGAAGCTCGCTCTATGGGTATTCATGAATCACAATCACTCTTCTTTGAAATGCAAATAGGACGAAGCAGCGCGTTTATCGATCACCTCGCTCGACTGGCTTCTAACCATTTTTCTGGTAGTGAATTCGAAAAAGACAATTTAGCCAAAATTTACACTCGCGTAGAAAAAGGCTTTATTCGCGTAGATGCTGACGAACTAACATATCCTGCTCACGTTATTCTTCGATATGAAATTGAGCGAGATCTCATGAACGGCGTCATCAAACATACAGATGTACCAGAACTCTGGAACGAAAAGATGAAAGCGTACTTGGGGCTATCAACCGAAGGAAACTTCAAAAATGGCTGTATGCAAGATATCCATTGGACAGACGGAAGTTTTGGCTATTTCCCGTCCTACACGCTCGGTGCGATGTACGCTGCACAATTTATGGCAGCAATGAAACAAACCGTCGATGTAGATGCGGTTATTCGTTCTGGCGACTTAGCTCCGATATTCAATTGGCTCTCGGAAAACATCTGGAGTAAAGGTAGCTTATTCACCACTGATGAGTTGGTAAAACAAGCCACGGGTGAAACACTGAATGCTAAACACTTTCAAGCTCACCTAAAAGATCGCTACTTATAAAGCGAAAAGAATAGAAAGTAAAAGCCCAAGGTTCGTATGTTCCTTGGGCTTTTTGTAGGCTCTCTATGTGTTATGCCAAGCTAGGGATGAGCCTAGGCTTGTACAAACAGTCCTCACCCTCTGGTCTAGTTTTAAACCGACGATGAAGCCACATATACTGGCTCGGACTTGCCATGATTGATGTTTCAACTATTTGATTCACGAATGCGGCGGCACGTTGATGATCCTCTTTCGGGAAACCTTCGACGGGCGCACTAATGGTTAGGGTATAGTGTCCGTCTTTTCCTCTTACCATCGTAAAAGGCACAATGGCGCAATCTGTAGAATCAACCAACAAACTTGTACCTGTCGTAGTACAAGCATTTTTAACGGCAAATAACGGTGCAAATGTCGAGCGTCGGTTACCATAATCATGGTCCGGTGCATACCAAACCCGCTCACCCGTTTTAAGTGCTTCAAGCATGGCTTTGACGTTTTTACGATCAATCAGTGTACGATTAGAGCGAGAGCGTCCCTTATACTGAAAATAATCAAAGCACGGATTATTGTTTGGGCGATAAACACCGGTTCCAGACTTTTTAATGCCAAAAGCTCGAGCACCTAACTCTAGATTCATTGAGTGTACGGCCAACATTAATGCACCTTTGCCTGACTTCTCTAAAGCCTCTAGATGCTCCATGCCTTTTATCGTGACGTGTTTGTTTACCCGTTTATCTGACCAAAACCATGCCATTGCGGTCTCAAAAAGTGCGATGCCAGTATTGTCGATGTTGTCTTTTAGAATTGCTTCGCGTTGGCATTCTTCCATATGAGGGAAGCAAAGCTCAAGATTGCGTCTGATAGTAACTTGACGTTTTCTCATGATTCGCATAGCTAAACGACCAATGTTGCGTCCCAAAGCTAGTTGAACTTTAAAAGGAAGGAGGCTAAGTAAGTACATCACGCTAATGATAATTAACGTTCCCCAGTAACGAGGCAAAAGAAATTCGGCCTTGAATGCAGGCTTTTTGTATTTGTTCATGTAAGTATTGTCAGATGTGCCCATCTATAAGTGATAAAAACAATGATAATGGACTGCACTTTTATCATTGATAACGCTAATAACATAAATTAAAGCGCGCGGATTCTATGGTTCTTCGACACACTACACAATAAGAACTTTGCAGAAATATGTAGGGAATGAAAAAGCAGTAAAGATGAGTCGCCACGTTAACATCTATCGGAGTGATTTATCTACTGCCCTTTCCTAAAGTTTGAAGAAACATAACTTTGTATTTTCAATGCGCTAAATAATGCCTGTTTTTCAATCACATAATGCGACCGTGATGAATACAACAATAAGACGTCATATCAATACTCGCCATTAGCGATTGAATTTGTACTAAAAAGCCGCAGCAATTTCTCGCTGCGGCTTCTTATTCACTTAACAAGTAGAGTGGCGTTATTCGTGCCCTACTGTTTTGGATAATAAATTTACGATCAACACACCAGCGATGATAAACCCAATACCAACTAGGGCTGGTAAGTCTAGACGCTGTCCGTAAACAAAGTAACCAACCGTCGCAACCAAAACGATCCCAGCACCACTCCATATGGCATAAACAACCCCAACAGGCATTGTTTGCACTGTGACGGAAAGCAAGAAGAAAGCGATGCCGTAACCAATCAAAACAACTGTGCTCGGCATTACTTTCGTAAATTGCTCTGTTTTGGGAATATAAGAAGTGGCAATCACTTCACATACAATCGCGATCGACAGCGCCAACATTGGTGGCATAGAGACAAGCATTTTGAACATAAGGCATTAACGCTCAACAGAAATGTAACCGACAACATGTCCGGATAATTAGGCCGCGCATTATACCCAACTCATCTCACGATGGAATACCACTAACGATGTTTACACACCATCACTTTCGCTTACTTTTTGATGACCAGGTGAAAGGCTGACGTTTTGGTGCTGACGAGAAATTTCAAAGTAGATATGCATATCAATCGGCTCAGGTGTATTGAGTAGCATCTTACCTACTTCACGTTGGAAATGACCATAATTACCTAGCTCATCCGTTAGTTCTAGGAGCTCGTAAGAGGCTTCATCGGCAAACATTCCATACGCATACTGATAATGACTGATATCCTTGCTCTTATCATAACCCAGCTTTTGAAGAGCTTGATCAATCTCTTCCGGCGTATAAATGTCTTTATCACCAAACGAATGCAGTAGCACGCAAGGAACTTCTTGAGCTATGCTCTGAATCTTTGTCTTTCTCTTGAAAATACCGAACATAATGTCCTCCACTGACGATGTTTCCAAATATGCACATTAATGCAAAATGGTGAGCTGATTGTTTTTAGTATGGCTCATTAATTTGAGACTTCCTTACTACGAAGTCACCTTCACATATTAACGTGATCGCATAATTACCAGCAAATAGTACACACTGCGTTTCAAACCTATCTCATCAGAAACTCTGCTTTAGTCACAATTGTGTGACAACCCCGAGTACGGTTTACCATAATGTAAAGAGTAGATTGAAAAGTCGGATTTCGTATCGACATCTAAACTTAATTAAGTTAGCTTTAGAAGTATAGACGTCTAGATTGACTATACTTAGGGAGAGAAAGTCGTGCCAATTAGAATTCCAGATCAATTACCAGCTACCGATGTATTAAGGACAGAAAACATCTTCGTGATGAGTGAAACGCGTGCAGCGAGTCAGGAAATACGTCCTTTAAGAGTGCTGATCCTTAATCTGATGCCAAAAAAAATAGAGACTGAAACTCAGTTTCTGCGTCTACTCTCAAACAGCCCACTACAGGTTAACGTCGAATTACTGCGCATTGATAACCGCCCGAGTAAAAATACGCCAACTGAACATTTAGACACGTTTTATCGCCAATTTGAAATGGTGCGAGATAAAAACTTCGATGGCATGATCATTACTGGGGCTCCATTAGGTTTGGTGCAATTTGAAGATGTCATTTATTGGGATCATCTCAAAACCATCATGGAGTGGGCAAAAGATCATGTGACATCTACTCTTTATGTTTGCTGGGCTGCGCAAGCAGGGTTAAAGCTACTCTACGATCTACCTAAAAAAACGCGTAAAGAAAAACTTTCAGGTGTTTATCATCATCAAATCCATCATCAGTTTCACCCTATCTTACGCGGATTTGATGACACGTTTTTGGCTCCTCACTCGCGTTACGCAGATTTTTCGCCTCACTTTCTAGAAGAGCATACTGACTTAGACATTTTAGCGACATCGGATGTCGCAGGTGTGTACTTGGCCACCACAAAAGACAAACGCAATGTCTTTGTCACAGGACACCCTGAGTATGATTCTCACACCTTACATAATGAATATATCCGAGATTTAAGCGAAGGTATGGAGCCCGCTATTCCTGTCAACTATTACCCAAACAACAACCCAGATAACCCACCAATTGCAAGCTGGAGAAGCCATGGACACCTCCTCTTTTTAAACTGGCTGAACTACTGTGTTTATCAGCAAACACCGTACGACCTCGATCACTTCAGTGAAGATGCTTTCACTAAAGACGATTAGCTTCAAAATAAGCAAACAAAGCACTCATCATTACCGAAATGTAATATGTGAACCAAGCCGCCATATGGCGGCTTTTTCATAACAGTTTGCAAACCTGATCGCATAGTGTTTTTTCCTCAATAGGCTTTTGCTAAGTAATTCATATCATGCAGAAAGATTTAGGGATGTAGGGATAAAGAATGAAAACAGCAAAGCTCGGTGCACTAATATTATTGTCTCAGTTTGCACTCGTGGGTTGCGTGACGGTGAAAGAAGATGGAAGCCCTGTCGTTAAAGCCGATCCTGTGGCAATGGCAGAATCACGTATCGCACTTGGCTTAGGTTATTTAGACGGCGGTAACATGATTCGCGCGCATGATAACTTACAACAAGCCTTAAACCACGCACCTCAATACTATCGCGCGCAATTATCTATGGCTCACTACTACGAAACGGTTGGTGAAGATATTAAAGCCGAACAGATGTATAAACGCTCTCTACGCCAACACACTAAAAACGGAAATGTGCTCAATAACTACGGTACTTTTCTTTGCAAGCGAGGTGACTTCGAAAAAGCCGATCAGATGTTTAATCGAGCCATTGAGCAGCCTTATTACTACCTTATTCCAGCGAGCTATGAGAATGCAGCTTTTTGTGCTCTAAAATCACAAGATAAAGACAAAGCGAGATACTACTTTACTAGAGCTATCGATCATGACCCTCATAGACCAAAATCGATTTTGCAACTCGCTAAAATAGAAATTGATAGCGGTGATTATACTGAAGCTAGAATTCGATTAATGAGATTCAATCAAATGTATGGCGTGAAGAAGCCCTCTTTGCAACTCATGATTCAACTTGAACGTGCAGCAGGCAATGAAGCTCTCGAGAAAAAGTATCAAAAACAATTGGAAAAATTTTCTTAGTACAAAATAGCGATACATAAGGCGCATTAGCTCACAGCCAATACAGCGCTTGACCAAGAATCCAGTGAATTCAGACTCACGGTGATACATTCATCCTGTACATAAACGTCAAATTCGGTACTATTTGAACGGAATAAGTGACCAAGTCACATTATAAAAAGTGCGCACACAACGAAATTTGTACATCATACTGTTTTTAAGATTGATTTCGGCACATTGATAAATACTAAATATTACTGACATGCACCAGAAGGAAGTTGAAGCCGGATGAAACCTGCCTGCACTCTGTTATTACTCACTTTGCTGAGTTCACCTTTTGTCGTCAGTGCACAAGATAATATTGAGAAAACATTCACGTTTGGCATTGTGTCGAATAAAGCCCAAAGCAAAATCAAAAAAGCGACGCCCCTTACCCAGTATGTAACTGAAAATATGGCTGAATATGGTTACGCAAAAGGGGCGGTAAAGGTATTTAAAAATTATCGTCAGCTCGCGGTTGCGCTTGAAAATGGCACCGTTCAAATTGCAACGGCGACCCCCTTTAATGCGATGACCTTAGAAAAGGAGTCTAATAGCCAAGTCCTCGCTATACGATGGAAAAAAGGCCTGCAAAAATATCATACGGTGTTCTTTACTAATAAAGAGAGTGGCATTGAGTCATTTTCTGACCTGCGCGGAAAAACGCTTGTTTTCGAAAAGCGCACGTCTACCAGCAGCTATTACCTACCTGCGATTACATTGCTGAATCACGGAGAAAAACTGCAATACCTTCCCTCTCCTGATGACAAACCGGCCAAAGACAGCATTGGTTATTTATTCCTTGATGAGCAACTCGCTCAGTCAAATGAAATCAACCTATCTGTATGGGTATATAAACAGAGAGTTGCAGCAGGAGCATTCAGTAACTTCAACTGGAACAATCCCAAAGATTTGCCAGAGAACATGAAAGACAAACTAGCGATTTTTTCTCGTTCTGTTGAAATACCCAGGGATTTAATTCTCGCTTCTCCAAGCATGAGCCTAGAGCAACAGCGTAAAATCACGTCAATACTGCTTGATATGGATACAACTCACGAAGGCTCTCTCGCACTTAAAAAGTTTCAGAACACCAAAAAATTTAGCGCGCTTACTCCAGAAATGCGAGCCTCCTTAAGTACAGTGCGCAAGTCAGTTCACTTGTTACCGAAGGTGGATTGATGTTTCAAAAGCTCTCACTCGAAACCAAATACATTTGCTCGACAATGTTCGTTGTCTTGTTTGTTGTGGTGATAAATCTTGCGTTATACATGCACGGTTACGATGCGTATTCAAATAGCTTAACTCAACAAATCACGAACAACTCTCAAGAAAAAACAGAATCTTACGTTAAGCAAAAAGGGTTGGTTTATGCAGAGCTATTATCAAAACAGCTTTTTGATCCACTCTATACAGACAATATCAGTCAAGCGTATGAGCAAATTAAGGCAACATTGAGCCAGCCAGATGTCTCGAAAATACATGTTGTTGACAATGAAGGGCTAATCTTTCACGACGGCACTACTCAGCTAAGGATGTTTGCCCAACCTCATTACCGCTCTCCTTTTATTTTGAAAGCAATAGAAGAATCCAGAACTCTCGTTTCCTTTTCCAAGCATCAGTTGGAGATCGCAGCGCCGATTCAGCAATCAAACATAACTCTTGGGGCGGTATATCTTGAGCTTAACTTGATACATCTACTGGAAGAGAAAGAACAGAACATTGAACAAGTCCAAGCGATTACCTCAAACGATAAACAGAAGATGTTTAACTTGCTGCTAACGATCAGTGGGATATCCGTTCTATTCGGTAGCATCATCGCTTATGCTTTGGGGCGGTCGTTAACTAAGCCACTCAAGCAACTAAAAGATCAATTTTCAGAGTCAAATACCCAAGCGCTGCCAGTCACCGACATACAAAGCAAAGATGAAGTGGGAGAACTTATTTCGGCGTACAACAAAATGTCAAACAAAGTGAACCGATACACCAGCCGAGTTGAGTTCATGGCGTACCACGATATTCTGACTTCCCTGCCAAACCGAGAAAAGTTACTCATTGATATTCAAACGCAAATAACTGACCACAAATCCCCCTCACTCGCGGTTGTGTTTATTGACTTGGATGACTTTAAGCACATTAACGATAACTATGGACATAACATTGGGGATAAATTGCTAGGCCATCTTGCCTCAGAGCTTCAAGGCCGTTTGCCGAGTTATTTTAAGCCGCTTTACCGCCTTTCTACCATCGTAAGTCGAGTAGGTGCGGATGAATTTGTACTGGCCTTTCCGTGCTCGGACAATCATGAAGCTAGAGAAAAAGCGAACGATATTCATCGCCAACTACTCTCTCCCTTTAGTTTGGAAGAGAACGATATTCAAATTACGGCAAGCCTCGGAATTGCTGTGTATCCAGAATTTGGTTCAAACGCTGAGTCTCTTTTACAGCTTTCCTCTCTTGCGGCGCAGGAATCTAAAAGACGCGGTAAAGACATTATGACGATATACGATTCCACGTTTGATGAAACGATTAAACAACGTTTATACATAGAACGAGAACTGCGTCGTTCAGTACGTGACTTGTCTCAATTCGAGCTGTGGTATCAACCACAATTTGATCTAAAAACCTATCGCCTAATTGGGGTCGAAGCATTGGTTAGGTGGAATCATCCCGAGAAAGGCTATATCAGTCCAGAATCGTTTATCCCGATCGCAGAGCAAAGTGATTTAATATTGGAGCTTGGAGAACATATCATTGAGACGGCAATTGCTCAGCGGGCAATGTGGGCAGAACATTTCGGTACGGATTTTCACATCGCATTAAACTTGTCCCCAAGACAAATCTATCGCCAAGATTTAAGTCAATTATTTTCTAAGTATTTACGACGACATGATGTCGCCCCTCAAACCATTCATGTTGAAGTGACAGAGTCACTTTTTATTGATGATACAGAGAAAGCTCAATATGTGCTTAAAAAACTACAAAGTATCGGAGTGGAAGTTTGGCTAGATGACTTTGGTACGGGGTATTCAGCCCTTGCCTACCTACAACATATGGCTTTTGACGGGCTCAAGATTGATCGTTCATTTATCGCTCAAATCCGAAAAAGCGATCAAGACGATTCATTAGTTCGCGCGATTGTATCCATGGCTCACAACCTAAGAATGAAAGTAGTAGCCGAAGGCGTAGAAACTCAAACTCAACTCACACGAATGGAGTCTCTCCACTGTGACGTCGTACAAGGTTTTTTCTTAGGTAGACCTGTACCTGCCGAGGAATTGATTGCATTTGAATACCAACGAGGGAGTGGCGCTCAAAGCGTCAATCACTTTGCTTAGAACGCCGTTTTGTTAACTATTGCCGCTTAGCGCGTTAGTACTCGTAATGCAATATCGGTCACACTTCCCCCACCTCATTAATATGAATTTTCTCTTAAAATCTAACATCTGAGATAAATAAACTACACTTTTCATATCAACTTCTTGGATATGGAAATGCGCGTGGTAGGAATCTTTTCTTGGAACAACCTGTCGGTAAAACAAAAGCTATTTGGGTTGGTTTTGCTGCCAATTTTATTGTTGCTTGTCCTCGCGGGTAAACATGTACAAAGCCTTTCTATCCAGGCTCAGGAACTACAAAAAGCACAGTTATTCTCTGTCTACATAGACCGCGTATCTTCGCTTTATCACCTACCGAATAACCCTGATGTAATAGATAAGCAACTAAAAACTCAGCAGATATCTCAATTGTTACGCGACACTGCAGCACCAGTATTCGGTGAAAACGCTGAGATACTAAACCAGTTGACAAGCTTTGAGGAAGCAACCCTCTCGATGCTCTCTTCGCAAAATCAAGAAGAAAAGTTAGATGCGGCAGAGTGGCGCGCTGATACGTTCAAAGAAATCCTCATGAGATTAGACAAAGTCTATTTTAGAAATGTGAGTTATGAAACAAACACTCACCTTTCTTCTTTGATGCAACTTGAATGGTTGATGTTTTGGTCCACTGAAGAGCATAGATTAAGCGAATATTTGATTCGATCTTCAGAGGAAAATAACGAGTATGACCTCACAACACAGGCTTCTATCCAATCTTTAATCCAGAACCAACAACTATTTCTAGAGCGTTTTGTGACGCTAAATGCCAATCAACAACAAGTAGATCTGCTCATTGAGACGTTTACGGGTGAAGTCTTTATCAAAAGCCAAGAGTTTCGTGCTTATTTATTGCAACCAGCTCAACTCAAATCATTAACCCCGGATGAGATTGATGCGGGGTTATCTGCACTCAACAAACGCTTATCGTTATTACAAAGTGTTGACGACAAAATGGAACAGCAGCTGAGTGATGATATATCAAAGACAATCAACACGACGACACAGCACCGCTTTACCTTTATCGCAATGATGAGCCTTTTAACGCTGTTGGTCGTAAGTTTAACGCTAAGATTGGTGCGAAAAGTTACTGGAAACTTGAATCTAGTCCTCAAATTTCTCAGTAACGAAAGCAATGAACAAAGTAACACTGAAAATTCACCTCTTGCTCAACTAATAAAGGGTAAAGACGAGCTGAGTAAGTTTGCTCGAGAGGTAAAAAAGCTTAGTGATGAGCGGATGTTGTCCAGACTAAAGCTCACACAAGCTAAAGAAGATGCAGAACAAGCAAAAGATGATGCAATTAAGGCGAGTAAAGCCAAAAGTAGCTTTTTGGCCAACATGTCCCACGAGATCCGCACGCCGCTAAATGGCGTTATTGGTATCTCTGAAGTCTTATCCGATACTTCCCTGACTGCCACACAACGCGATTACGTCGATACGATTGAAACCTCCTCCCAACTGCTTTTGAGTTTAATTAATGACGTTCTAGACTTCTCAAAAATTGAATCTGGGATGTTGCTCATTAGCCCACATTCAACTTGTGTTCGAGAGTCTATCTATGACATTGCTTCTATCATTTCACCGAAAGCAAAGGAAAAAGGCATCGATGTGCAAGTCAACATTAGCCGTAACACGCCTTACCACGTAATGTTGGATGACCATCGTATACGCCAAGTTGTCATGAACTTCATGTCTAACGCGGTAAAATTTACCGAACAAGGCAGTGTAGAGCTATCGGTCATCACCCGCGAAATAAAAAATGGTGAAGCGGTCATCGAGTTTTCCGTTAAAGATTCTGGGATTGGTATTGATGCCCAGCAGCAAAAGAAAATATTTGCTCCATTTGCCCAAGAGGATAACTCTACTACCCGACAATTTGGGGGAACTGGACTTGGGCTTGCCATTAGCACGCAATTAGTTGAGCTAATGGGTGGAGAAATTCAACTTGAATCCGAGAAAGGTAAAGGCAGTCGCTTCTTCTTTGAACTAACTGCTCCTGTTGTGACGCAAGAGTTTAACGCTTATCACGCTCTGAATCACAACGACATATGGATTGTATGCAGCAGTACTCAACTAGAACAAAAACTGCGTAACGAGTTAAGTTTTTTCAACATCAATATAACACAGTCAGTAGATACCTTAAGTGCGTTGCCAACGTGGATTGATAACGAGCGCGTTATCGTTATTCATGTAGAAGCATCACCAAATGCAGCGGCGATGCATATCGATGAGATAGAAAGCCTTTGTAAACGAAACATTCGTGTCTGCCTCATCAAGCACCTTCATAGCCCACAATTCGACTTTAGAAACAGTATCAGCGCCTTGGTCACTCAGCCACTACTAGGGCAGCGCTTAATTAAAGCACTTGAAAGTTGTGCGGCAAATTTCTCGCACGCACAACAAGAGAGCACTTCAGCGCAACATGTTAAATCTCTGCCGAAAATTTTAGTCGTTGATGACAATACGGTCAATCAAAAAATCGCGGGGCTACACGTCACAAAAGCTGGCTTCGACTTTGATGTCGCTGTAAACGGACAAGAAGCGGTTGAGAAATTTCAACAGAATCAATACAGCCTAATTTTAATGGACTGCATGATGCCCGTAATGGATGGATTTGAAGCCACCCAAATAATTCGTCAAATAGAAGTAAAAGAAAAACGCGCTTTCAGAATTCCGATTATTGCTCTAACGGCAAGTGTGGTCGATGACGATATACAAAAATGCTTTGACGTTGGAATGGATGACTATGTGCCCAAACCGTTTAAAGCAGGGTTGCTTAAAGAGAAGTTAGATAAGGCAATTGGGTTACGTGTTTCCAACACGACGCCTGCTGAACCACACCAAGAGAACACCACCCCCGATAAAACTCATGAACTACCTGCAAGTTCTGAGCAACCAGAAGCAACGGTAACGCCTATTCGCTCCGAACGCATCTTGCTTGTCGAAGATAATAGAGTGAACCAGAAAGTGGCTTCTCTATTGCTATCTAAAGCAGGCTATCAATTCGAAGTCGCAGAAAACGGACAAATTGCAGTCGAAATGTTCCAAAAAGATGGAAAGTTTGATGTTATTTTGATGGATTGCATGATGCCCATAATGGATGGGTTTGAAGCTTCTAGGCAAATTAGAGCTTATGAAGCGAGTAAAGGATTAGCTAAGACGCCCATTATCGCATTAACAGCAAGCGTCGTTGATGATGATATTCAACGCTGCTTTGATTCAGGAATGGATGCCTACGTACCAAAGCCTGTGCGCAAAGAAAAACTGTTGTATCAAATTGAACAAGCAATGTAGGTGGATTCTATGAGTAGAAATCATTCTCGCGTTGCTTTTCCTTTGCGTTACATAAAACGCTATCTGTTTATTCTGATTGTCCTTCTTTCATTAAATTGCCAAGCTCTCGCTGCAGAAAGCTACGCCGTTTTCTCATTTAATGACGAATTCTCTCCGCTCACTGTAAATAAAGCGCGAAAGTTGTACAGAGGGAAGACGCAACTTTTACAAGGCCAGCGAATTGAACTCTCTGACTGGCCTGCGACATCAACAGAAAGAGCTGAGTTCTATCGTTATCTTCTCAACAAAAATTTAGCGCAAATGAACGCGCATTGGGCAAGCTTGTCTTTTTCTGGTAAAGCTAGACCGCCAAAAGTGATTGCACGCTCCAGCATTGATGACCTCATAGCATGGATGCAAGAGAAGCCGAATAGAATTGGTTATGCCCCAACATCGAGCGTCCCTAGTAATGCTCATGTTTTATGTGTGGTTAGCTCGGAGAATTGATATGAAAAAATATTTAACCATGTTATCGCTGAGTATCGCGACCTTTCCGAGCTCAGCCACGATTGAACTAACAGAACAACTTTCTTTAAGTGGTTTTGGCTCTACGTCGTGGGCAAAATCCGATAACCCAACTACGTTACTAGTTAACCGCTTTATTGGCGATGAATCTTGTTTCGATTGCGATACCACATTCGGCATGCAGCTCGATTATTTTCACAAGGCATTTCGGGCATCCGCACAAGTCGTAAAGCGCCCGCAAGACCATTGGAGCTCGCCTCAGCTCGAGTGGGCGTATTTGGCTTATACCTATCAAAACATAGAAATACGAGGAGGACGCTTAAGACTGCCACTGTTTTTGATGTCTGAGTACAACTATGTCGGCCACGCTTTTACCCAAGCCCGCCCACCGAATGAGGTATATGACAGCATTCTAGGTATCACGGCTTATAACGGCCTATCTGCACGCTGGATTCATGACCTCAATGAGCAAGTCGTACTTACCGCCATGCCGTTTGTCGGGTTTAAAGACAATAGTGACGTAACCATCAATGAACGTACTGAATTGGAAATTGAGTCAAACAATACTGCAGGGATGAACTTAACGCTAAGCGGAGAGAGCTATCGTTGGAATTTTTCCTACCTCCACGGCGATTATGATCAAACAACGACGCTCTCTAACATTGAGCAGTCCACTCCCGGTGGCGGAACCACAATCATTGACCGTCTAGTTGAAACAGAAAAAAACAACACGATCGATCTGTTTTCTCTAGGGTTAAGATACGAGCTCGATAACATTGTGATTATGGCAGAAGGACAGACCAGCAATCTTTCCTCATCTTGGTACGCGACAACAAGTTATAATGTAAACAAGCTGACTCCTTATATTGTTTACGGTCAGCAGTTTAATAGTCGGGATAAAAAAAGTGGAGACAGTTTCTTACTCGGGTTGAGATACGACCTAGATTACAACGTTTCCCTGAACGCAGAATGGCAAAGGTTCAACGCCTACAATAATAGCTCTGGCGCGTTTTCATCAGCCCCAAAGGATGACAGTGCGAGCCTTTATACGCTAATGCTCAACTTCGTTTTTTAATGTTTCTTACAGTACCAATTTCCACAACACTGGGGGCTGTTGTATTAAGAAGGCTTTTTGCAACACGTAACTAAACGCTAAACGACTGGAAGGGATAGAATCGATCAGATAGGTAAGTGGCAATCCAAACAGAGACAAAGGTTACTCTATTTCGGTTTGTTTTGATTGCCTTTTAACCGCTTTTCTTTGCGTCGCAGTGCCCGGAAAAACTTTGACTCTTCGTGGTACCAACCAAGGACACTAATTGGGAAGCCCACGAGCATCATAATAAAAACATCCGCAGGGAGTTGTTCCCAAATGTCGCTTAAAGAATGCAGCTCTCCAAAAATGAACAAACCGATGACTTTACCAAGCAGTAATGCACAACAAATCATAAAGAAGGACTTTAATATATAGTGCCATTTGCCTTTTTTACGCTCTTCTCTCCAATAGGCATATTTATATTGTCGGTCGTACATTCATCCCCCTAAAGTAAACTTGCCGTAAGTTTAAGTATCTCGATAGCGTAAAGTGCGTTGGCACCTCTTTAATCATAGTGCGTATCTAAAGTGAATGCTTGTCGTGGCAATAAGAAGGAGAGGTATTATGTAGTAAGAGCTACATAATCTCTGAACGTTATATGTCTTGTATCATTCGGATGATGCCTGATTTTGCTTATCGCTAGTGTTTTCTGAACACCCAAATCGGGCCGATGAGTAGAAACTGTAAATCCTCAAAAAACGACGGTTTTTTACCTTCAATCTTGTGACCGATAAATTGCAATATCCACAATACGCCAAACAAAAGCATAGAAATATGCAGAACGGGCAACATCAATACCTCTAGAGACCAAATAAGTCCAATGCACGCTAATGTGTAGCCGATCATCATCATGAATACGCTCAGAGACAAACGAAAATAGAAAACCCAAGTGGGGATCACCGCTACCCAAACCCAATTAAGTTCGAAGCCTAATAATGAAATCTGGGGAATCGACCAAATAAGTCCAACCACAGAAAGGTAAATACCTGGAACTGCGATTGTGTGAATCTTTTGGTTGATAGGGTTTTGGTGACTCTCCCCGTATTCTTTTAGCCATTCAGATAATGCTCGCATATCATTCCCCTTTTCCACCTTCTTATTCTTATATAGCCCGAGGATGAAAAAGGTGCGAATTTTTCCGTAAAGGCTAGGAGCAACGAGCGACAAAACAACAGAGGCCAGTGCGTTGCCGATTACTCACCAAGCAACGCTCGTTGTGCTTTCGGCAGCTTGGCAACGACAAGAGCATAAGAGCGTTCACACAAGTCTTGAATCAACCCATCCTCGACATCACCGTTAAAATAAACCGTTATCCAATGACGCTTATTTAAGTGATAACCCGGGATAATATCCGTAAACTGCGACGTTAAGACTTCTCCATCTTCTGGTTTTACTTTTACGCTGACATACTCCCGACCGTTTCTCTCTGCAATGATGGCAAACATCTTGCCTTTGATTTTGTATACAAGCGCTTCAGGCCCAAATGGGAAATCGCTTTCTGCACACATGAAGGTACTTAAGTATTGTTCTAGTTCTTTGCTTTTCATATCCCCTACCTCCTTCTGCGTTCTCATTCAAATTGTGGCAATAGCAATTTTAACGCCTGGTTAACCTGCGCTTTTTCATTGCCTTCTAAACCATGCAATAACGATTGCTGAACGTCTACATGCTCCAAAATTAGCTTGTCAATTAAGGTTAAGCCTTGCTCTGTTAGTTCAACGGTGACGCTACGTCGGTCTTCTTTACTATGGGTTCTGGTAATAAACCCTTTCTTCTCTAGTTTATCTAAGCGATTAGTCATCGCACCCGAAGTGAGCATCATCGACTCTATTAACGCTGAGGGAGTAAGACAATATGGTGAACCAGCTCGACGCAGTGTCGCTAACACATCAAATTCACCCATTTTAAGATCGTACTTCTTATGTAGCTCGGCGACCCTAGATTCCATGTGTTTTGCAATTCGCATTAGTCGACCCATTATTGCCATCGGTTCAGTGTCGAGGTCTGGCTTCTCCCTAGCCCACTGCTCTACCACTCTATCAATTGCATCCATTATTTCTCTCCAAACATCATATATTTTTTATTTTAACATAAAGATACTTTACAAAAAGCCACCTTGCCGATATCGTTACATTTAATTATCTCTACATAAAGATATTTAACATGAACATTTTACTTGCGATGATTCCTGCCTTTTTTTGGGGGACGACTTACGCTGTTACTCAGTTTACTCTACCGGACTGGCCTCCCGTTTTACTTGGCGCTCTAAGGGCACTGCCTGCGGGTCTTTTGTTGCTGGCAATAAAGCCCTCGTTTCCAAAAAGAAGTGAGTGGAAAGTGCTGCTTGTTTTAGGAACCATCAACATCGCTTGCTTCTTTGGTCTCATTTTTGTCATGGCGTTGACGCTTCCTTCTGCCATCTCTGGTGTTGGTATGGTTTCGGTCCCCGTTTTTGCGATGCTGTTTGGTTGGGCGGTCTACAAACGTCAGCCTAGTGGCATTCAAGCGATAAGCGGCGCAACTTTGATTGCTTTAGCTTGGTTCTTATTTGATCCTAGCTCTATTTCTCTCGAACCCGTGGGCTTACTTGCGATGATCTCCGCCATTATGTGCATCGTGATAGGAAGTAGCGTAACAAAGTCACTAGGTACAAAAATGCACTGGTGGACAGTGCTAACATGGCAGCTCATTTTGGGTGGCGTGATTATGTCTATCGCAACAAGTGTGCTGGCGATAAACAATCCAGAGCCATATGTTACGGTCGTTCAGGACGTATCCATGACGAATATTCTAGGGTTACTGTGGGTAATTATTCTGAACACCGCATTAGGGTATGGCATGTATGTATGGTTATTGCAGCGGATGTCGGTCGTAGATTTTACCTTTGGTGGTATTGCAAACCCAGTCGCAGGCATTGTTTCGGGCCTACTGCTATTGGGGGAAACGTTCACTCCTCTGCAATACAGCTTAATGCTAGGAATGATCGTAATGTCATTACTACCTCAGCTCATTACGTCGATCAAAGCGAAAAGAGCCGCACTCTCCTCCTAAGTAACGTTAATTCCTAACACTCTAGAAGTAATGAGAGTGTTAGGAATCCTCAAGTGTGACCCCATCAGCAGAAATCAGCGCTAACCTAGGCAACTGACACCTTTAAAACGGTACGTTTTGACGTTATGGCTGTTAAGCGCTTGCAAGGTTAGTCAGGGGCTCTGGTTTAGCGTAAACATAACCTTGAATAAGGTAAATCGCATGCTGAGCCAGGTATTCGACTTGAGCCTGGCTCTCTACACCTTCTGCAATCATCTCACATTCCGCTTTGTTCGCTGCAGACACAATTGAGTCCAGCACTTTCAACTTTTGATCGTCAGATCCTATTGGATCAATGAACATCTTATCCACTTTTACACACCGGATGCCCAAATCTTGTAGGTAAGAAAAGCCACCATATCCGGTACCAAAATCGTCAATTTTGAACTTGTAGCCTTTATTCGTTAAATACAAAATCTCTTTTTTCGCGGCCTCAGTGTCTTTTACTGGTATTCTCTCGGTCAACTCAAAATGAATTCTATTCGAGATTGGCCAATTTAACTCCGACAGCAACTTCGTTAATACGCCTGACTCTAAATGGGAGGAAACAATATTGATGCTGACCCACGTATGCTCGGGCAAGTCACTTAAGTCTTGTATGATTTTACGAATAAGCTGATTGGTCATCGGGATAATCAGGCCACTTTCTTCTGCAGCACCAATAAACATATTTGGTGGCACCATTCCATCACGTCGCGACCATCGAATCAGAGCTTCATATCCTACTGTCTTACCATCGCGACTATCGACAATCGCCTGGTAGTAAGGAATAAATTCTGTATTACTAATCCCATTTTCAATTAGACCTGTAATGGATTTTCTCAAGCTTTTACCAGATATGTATGAAAATGCAGTCACAAGACCAGCAAGCACACTTACAAGGCCGCCCCACAAAAGTACTCTTTCCTGAGCATAATTTTTAAGTTTTTCACCGCTGTATATCTTTATGAGCATGTTGGCTTGAGAATCTCCTGAAAAGAAAAACTCTTTTGATAGTGCGTTTTCTTCTCCTGCAATATTCGCTTTGCCACGGCTTATCGTTAAATCACCAAATATTGGTTCATCATACTTAAACTCTACAAATAGGCAGTCTTTGCAAGGCGTTTTTATTACCTCGTTAACCCAACTGTTATCAAGCACCCAGAAGACTTCAACGTGTTCATTATCATAAATGACCATCCACTCTATTTGGTCATTCTGTTGCGGCAAAATAAGTGATGCGGAAAAGTTTTCATCCATCTGAAATCGTTCACTACTAGATGGGCGAGACACTTCACTACCAACCGTGGAACACGTTTTTCCGCCTTCTGTGGTCATCGCAATAAAACGAATGTAACGGTTATAAAAACGTGGGTCGCGTAAAGTTCTTACATCACTATCACTACAAGTAAAATCTAACTGAGCAATCTGCTTCACTATTGCTCCGTCCAAATAGGCAGACCTTTGATTTAAATATTCTACGTAAGCATCTATTTTCGACGCTTTTACCGAGTTGACGTAAAAGTTGGTTATCGAATGAAAGGCCACTACAAATATGGCGATGGGAACTAAGCCGAGTAAAGTGGCATACCTTGTATTCTTTGTTATCAAAGTTCGTCCTGCTAATCTGTCAAGCAACCTAAGTGGGATATGAATACTATCTCATTTTTATAGTCCAAAAAGTGAGGAATGACGCTCAATAAAATTATAGACTCAAGTGGCTTTCAGATGTCGGGATTTAGAATGCGAGCACCAAACCACATTCGAGGAGAACAAAGTAGCGACTAAGTGGAAAGTAAGGACGAACCCAATTGTTAAGTCATCCGTAATAAAAGTGACAACTTGGAGCTTGAGCAATACTTTTTAGATAGGCAGCAGATACGCTAAAAAACAAAAAGGAAACGATTGATGCCAACCGCTTCCTTGATTTGTTATTGCTATTTAAAAGCGCGTGAATTACGCCACTTCAAGAATCACTTTTTCCAACTTATCTAGGCCTTCATTTAGCACGTCAGATTCGATGGTCAGTGGAGGTAACAGACGAATCACGTTCGCTTTTACTCCACAAGAAAGCAGGATAAGGCCGTTTTCTTGCGCTTTAGAAATCACCGCTTTAGTCATCTCTTGCAGTGGTTTACCTGATTCTGGGTCAGTAAATTCAATCGCCATCATCGCACCTGTAGTACGGATTTCACCGATAGCAGGCACTGACTGTTGCAGTTTAGTCATACGAGCATTGACCACTTCACCGATGCCCATTGCTTTAGCACACAAGTCTTCTTCTTCGATGATTTTCAGTACTTCAAGACCAGCAACACAACCGAGTGGAGAGCCCGCGTAAGTGCCACCTAAACCACCCGGCAGCGCAGAGTCCATCACATCCGCTTTCCCAACCACCGCTGAGATTGGGAAACCACCAGCAATGCCTTTCGCCATTGTCATTAGATCGGGTTCAATGCCTAGGTGCTCCGTCGCAAACATTTTACCGGTACGGGCAAAACCCGTTTGGATCTCATCCGCAATCAGCATGATACCGTGCTTGTCACACAGCTGACGCAAGCCTTGTGCAAACGCTTCAGGTGCTTTGTAGAAGCCGCCCTCACCTTGTACTGGCTCGAAGATGATCGCCGCAACACGTGATGGTTCAATATCACAAGCAAATAAATCGTCGATCGCTTGTAAGCTTTGCTCAACGCTGATGCCGTGAAACGCATTTGGGTAAGGCGCGTGGTAGATTTCGTTCGGGAAAGGACCAAAGCCCGCTTTGTACGGCGCAACTTTACCAGTTAACCCCATCGTCATGTTTGTGCGACCGTGAAAGCCGCCTTTAAACGCTATCACGCCGCTACGGCCTGTATGAGCGCGTGCCACTTTTACGGCATTTTCGACCGCCTCGGCGCCAGTGGTTAGAAAGATCGCTTTCTTCTTAGTCTCACCTGGTACAAGTTCTGTCAGCTTTTCAGCCAGCTCTACGAATGACGCGTATGGCGTAACCATCGCACACGTGTGTGAGAAATTGTCCAGCTGAGCTTTTACCGCTTCGCTAATGCGCTTGTGAGAATGCCCGGTGTTAGTTACCGCGATACCCGCTGCAAAGTCTATGTATTTGTTGCCTTCGATATCCCATACGTAAGCGTTTTCTGCTTTCTCTACGTAAAGTGGGTACAGTGCGCCCATGCCTTGAGCGATAACTTGGCTTCTTCTTTCGTGCAGTTGTTGGTTTGTCATTGTTTTGTCCTTAATTAGTTGCCGCCAAAGCAGAGATATTTCACGTCCATATATTCATCGATACCTTGTTTTGCTCCTTCGCGTCCGATGCCGGACTGCTTAACACCGCCGAAAGGAGCGACTTCAGTAGAAATCATGCCTTCGTTAATGCCAACCATGCCATATTCGAGCGCTTCTGCGATTTTCCAAACACGGTGGATGTTTTGGCTGTAGAAGTACGACGCAAGACCGTAAATGGTGTCGTTCGCCATTTCGATCAGCTGTGCGTCACTGTCAAAACGAATCACTGGCGCGACAGGGCCAAAGATTTCCTCGGAGACAATCTTCATGTCGTGAGTAACGTCTTTGAGAACCACTGGCTGCATAAATAGACCATCGAGCTTTTTAAGTTCTGAAACCGGCTTCGCGCCTTGCTCGATAGCACCATCAATAAGCGTCTGAATGCCTTGCTTCGCTGACTCGCTGATCACTGGACCAATGTTGACCCCCTCTTCCAATCCGTTACCAACTTTGAGCTGCTGAACCGCAGCGTCAAACTTAGCAACGAACTCGACATACACTTTGCTGTGTACGTAGAAACGGTTCGCACAAACACACGTTTGGCCTGCGTTACGGAACTTCGACGCCATCGCACCCGCCACGGCTGCATCAATGTCGGCATCATCGAATACGATAAACGGCGCGTTGCCACCGAGCTCCATTGAGGTACGTTTAATGTCCGCCGCGCTTTGCTGCATCAGCACACTACCAACTTGGGTAGAGCCAGTGAAAGACAACTTACGAATCAACGGATGCGAAGTGAAGATAGCACCGACCTGACGGGAGTTTTCCCCCAATACCACTTGCAGCACATCGCGAGGGATACCCGCTTGATAGGCAAGCTCTGCGACCGCAAACGCAGACAGCGGCGTAGATTCAGATGGTTTTACGACAAAGCTACAGCCTGCCGCTAAAGCTGGACCTGCTTTGCGCGTGATCATCGCAATTGGGAAGTTCCACGGTGTAATCGCACAGGCGACACCAATTGGCTGTTTGATGGTCACCAAACGCTTGTCTGCACTTGGGGCAGGAATCGTCTCACCGTAGGTACGTTTCGCTTCTTCAGCAAACCATTCGATAAAGCTCGCACCGTAAAGCACTTCACCTTGAGCTTCCGCTAGCGGCTTACCTTGCTCTAACGTCATCAAACGGCCAAGGTCGGCTTTGTTTTCTAACAGAAGTTGGAACCAACGATTGAGCATGCCAGCACGCATTTTTGCTGGCAGTGCCGCCCACTCTTTCTGCGCCACACTGGCACGTTCAATGCCATTTAAAATGTCGTTTTCGGTTGAGACTGGTGCGTACCCGAGGAGTTCTCCGGTCGCCGGATTAGTCACTGCAATGCCCTGTTGTGGATTCGCTACCATAAACGAAACAAGGCTTTGGTTTTGTATCTGTTGCATGGTCATTCCTTTTGACAACTCATCATCGCCGCTAAGCCAGCGGCGAGTTTATGTTTAAGCAGGGATCTGCTGCGTAATACAGTGAATGTTCCCTCCGCCGAGTAGAACCTCTCTCGACGGTATCGCGATGATTTGGTATTCCGGCATCGCGTTTTGCAAAATATCGA
Organism: Vibrio sp. 2096; assembly: GCF_033339595.1. Taxonomy (NCBI): domain Bacteria; kingdom Pseudomonadati; phylum Pseudomonadota; class Gammaproteobacteria; order Vibrionales; family Vibrionaceae; genus Vibrio; species Vibrio sp. 2096. Next base: position 467,929 of record NZ_JAWOUX010000002.1, on the reverse strand, counting down.
TCGCCATAGCGTCGGTCTCTTCGTCCAGCATCGGCAAGAACACATGCTCGTTGACGATAAGAAAGTTGGCATAAGAGGCACTTAGGCGTTCGCCAGCTTGTCGACTCATTCCTGAACTGGCGTCAATGCCATTGGCTTCACGCTCGCTGTAATGCAACGGACCCGGTAATGGCAAACGGACAATTTCAATCTCGCGCCCTCTCGCATCGTGCTGAGATTTCAGTACTTGTTCCGCTTGACGAGATAACGCGTATTGCGGATCGCTTGGGTCATCGGTCCAACTTAGTACCACTTTACCCGGGGCGATAACGTGCATCAGGTTGTCGATATGGCCGTCTGTTTCGTCATTGAATAAACCATTTGGCAACCAAATGACTTTTTCGATACCGAGGTACGCCTTTAACTGCTCTTCGATTTGCGCTTTGCTCAACTGCGGATTACGTCCTGGGCTGAGTAAGCACTCCTCTGTGGTGTAAAGGGTGCCTTCACCATCGGTGTGAATCGCCCCACCTTCAAGTACAAACGGTGCGCGGTAATAATCAATACCGATGATGTCGCACACCGAGCCAGCGACAAGATCGTCCTGCTGCCAGTTATCGTAAAGCCCGTTGTATTCGCCGCCCCACGCGTTAAATTGCCAACTAATCCCACGGCGCTCACCCGCCTGATTCACAAGCACGGTCGGCCCAATATCGCGCATCCACGCATCGTTAAATGGGATTTCCACCAAACGTACGTCTGAATGGAGCATTTGACGCGCTCGGTCAAAGTTGTGCGAGCATACCGCCACGCACACCTTGGTCACTTCCGCGATTAAGTTCGCGATTCTGGCAAAGGTTTCTTGCGCGGGTAATGCGTCATCACGCCAATTGTCTTTCCTTTCTGGCCACGCTAGCCAAACTTCACTAACCGGCTGAAACTCAGCCGGAAAATAGAAGCCATCGTGCGCTGGTGTTGTCGATAACTTCATTTTAACGCCTCTTTAAACGGCTAGTTTGCCAACGCTGGTGTAAAGGTCTGGACGACGGTCGCGGAACAAGCCCCACGCGTGACGCGCTTTCGCTGTCGTAGTGAGGTCGATTTCTGCGTAAATGATGGTTTCACCTTCACGCGGTGCTTCGGCAATTTTTGCACCAGTGTGGTCAGTGATAAAAGAAGAGCCGTAGAACGTGGTCTCGATACCATCATCGACTTCAGTGCCCACTCGGTTTGACGCAATCACTGGAACGAGGTTTGCTGCCGAGTGACCTTGCATTGTACGTTGCCAGTGGTCACGTGAATCCAGTGTCGGATCTTGAGGCTCAGAACCGATTGCAGTTGGGTAAAAAATCGCTTCCGCGCCGTGCAGAGCCAAGCTGCGTGCAAGCTCTGGAAACCATTGGTCCCAGCAAATGCCAGCACCGAACTTACCGAACTTGGTTTGCCACACTTTGAAACCGGTATCGCCAGGGCTAAAGTAGTACTTCTCGCTGTAGCCCGGGCCGTCAGGAATGTGTGACTTGCGGTAGTTATCTAGTACCGTACCATCGGCATCAATCATCACTAGCGAGTTAAAAAACGTATTGCCCGCTTTTTCAAAGTAGCTGACAGGAATCACCACGCCGAGCTCTTTAGCCAACGCACTCATCTCTTTAATAAGACGACAATTCTCCGTTTCTTCTGCAAGCTCGAAATACTTTGCTTCTTGTTTTTTGCAGAAGTAAGGCGCAGCGAACAGCTCTTGCGGAAGAATCACGTTTGCACCGTTTTGTGCTGCTTCACGAATCGCCTTTTTTGCTTTGGCTAAGTTATCTTCCAGATCCCAGCTTTTCGTCAGTTGAAGGGCTGCAAATTTCACTACTTTACTCATTGGATATTCCTTATCTCTTAAATCGCCAGTTTGTCACGTAGGTTATAGTAAGCCGCGCCCATTGCCGTAAACGGAATTTGGAAGTGGCGGCCCCCCGGGAAGGAGTAATGTTTCAGTGCAGCAAACGCGTCAAAGCGTTCTGCGTGTCCGGTCAGAGCTTCGGCCAGCAACTTACCTGCTAGGTGAGTACACGTTACACCGTGACCGCTGTAGCCTTGTAGGTAGTAAATGTTGTCTGCAAACGAGCCAAATTGCGGCATGCGTGAGTAAGTCAGCAAGAAGTTACCTGTCCAGGTGTAATCAATCTTGATGCCTTTCAATTGTGGGAAGACTTTTTCCATCTTCGGACGGATCAGTGCTTCGATGTTTTCTGGGTCACGTGCTCCGTAAACCACACCACCTCCGAACAACAAACGCTTATCGGCGGTTAAGCGGAAGTAGTCCAGCAAGTAGTTACAGTCCTCAACGCAGTAGTCACTGGTCAGCACTTGTTTTAGCTGCTCATCACTCAAAGGCTGAGTCGCCACCACTTGTGTGCCACACGGAATCGCTTTGTTGCTGATGTTTGGTGCCAAACCACCAAGGTAGGCGTTACCTGCCAGTACCACGTACTTGCTCTTCACGCTGCCTTTCGCCGTTTTCACTACTGGGTTAATACCTTTATCAATCGACACGACCGCCGACTGCTCAAAGATTTGACCACCTAGAGACGTAAACGCAGCAGCTTCACCCAATGCCAGTTTAAGCGGGTGAATGTGACCACCGCGCATATCCAGTAAGCCGCCAGTGTATACTTTAGTGCCTACCGCTTGTTCTACCTCTCCTGCGTCAAGCAGAGTCAGTTGGTCGTTGCCGTAACGCTCCCAGTTCTTCTTATGTTCTTCTAGCCCTTTGAGTTGTTTACTGTTCAGTGCCGTGAACAAGCCGCCTTGCTTGTAATCACAGTTGATGTCGTATTTGTCGATCAGGCCACGGATGATATCGCCGCCTTCAAAAATCATATCGCACAGAGCTTTGGCTTGGTTTTGGTCGTAACGGCTTTCAATCACGTCAACATCTCGGCTGTAGCTGTTAACGATTTGGCCACCGTTACGACCAGTTGCTCCAAAGCCCACTTTTGCGCTTTCTAACACAACGACTTTAAAACCTTTTTCTGCAAGGTGTAGTGCAGAAGAAAGACCAGAAAATCCCGCACCGACTACACACACATCGCACTCGATGTCGTTTTGCAACTGTGGGTATTCCGGCATGTTTGGCACAGAGTGCGCGTAGAACGAATCCGTATGCTTGTTCATAGAACTATTCCTTTATTTATCGTAATCGTCAGCAGGCTTAAGGATGGAGGCGAATCCAAGTGGTTTTGGTTTCGGTGAATTTTTCAATCGCGTGGAGAGACTTGTCTCGACCGTTTCCGCTCATTTTGAATCCACCAAATGGAACCGTCATGTCACCTTCGTTGTAGTTGTTAACCCAAACCGAGCCGGCTTGCAGTCGTTTTGCTACGCGATGAACGCGGTTGATATTGCTACTCCAGAGTGCCGCGCCTAAGCCGTACTTCGAATCGTTAGCGATCTCGATTGCTTGCGCTTCGTCTTTGAATGGAATGACACACAGCACCGGACCAAAAATTTCCTCTTGAGCGACACGCATCTTGTTGTCGACGTTGTCTAAAATGGTTGGGGAAACAAATGCACCTTGCCCATCGACATCGCCGCCACAACGTACGTTTGCACCTTCTGATTCACCTAACGAGATGTATTCCAACACTTTTGATTTATGATCTTGATCGATAAGCGCTCCCATGGATGAACTTGGGTCCATTGGGTCTTTTGGCGTGAACGCTTTCGACGCTTGAATAACTTTTTCTAAGAACTGATCTTTGATGCTTTCGTGAACAAGCAGGCGGGTTGCCGCGACGCACACCTCACCTTGGTTGTAGAAACACCCTGCGGCGGTTTCTGCTGCTGCGCGATCTAAATCATCACAATCTTCAAACACGATGTTCGCGTTCTTGCCGCCCGCTTCTGCAAACACACGCTTTAGGTTGCTCTCACCCGATCTGACCATCAGTTGACCTGCAATGCGCGTCGAGCCTGTGAAGGCGATGCAGTCTACGTCTTGGTGTTTCGCCAGCGCGTCGCCAGCTTCATGACCAAAACCCGTAACGACTTGGAAAACGCCTGTTGGTAAGCCCGCTCGAGAAGCAAGTTGACCTAGGAATATCGCGGTGAGAGAAGATTTTTCTGACGGTTTTAGAATCACGCTGTTACCAGCGGCTAAAGCAGGGCCAAGCTTCCAGCACGCAAGCCAAAGGGGGAAGTTCCACGGTACAACCGCAGCAACCACACCAATTGGTTGATGAGAAATAAAAGCGTGTACATCTTTTTCAGTTGGGGCAACTTCGCCGTATACTTTGTCGATTGCTTCTGCGTACCAGCGTAATGCACTCGCCGCACCAGGGATATCGGTAGAGAAGCTGTGAGAGATAGGCTTACCGGTATCAAGCGTTTCTAGCAGAGCCAATTCTTCTTGGTTTTGATCAATCAAGTCAGCAAACTGTTTAAGCACTGCTTTGCGATGAGCTGGGCTGCTCTCGCTCCACTGACCGGATTGAAATGCTTGGCGAGCGTATGAAACCGCGAGATCAACATCTTCATTTTGGCAACGGGCGATTTCGGTGAATATCTCATCTGTTGCTGGGTTAACTACCGGGATGGTTTGCCCTGTTAAAGCGGCACTGTATTCACCGTTAATGTACGCCCTGTTTTCGATGTTTAGATTGTTTTTTAGTTCAATCCATTGCTCTTGGGTTTTCATACGCTCTCCTTGTGATCACACAAGGCAAGCCCCCACTAAAATGTGGTTGGCGTATGCGCACTTATCATTCGACAAGCCTTGTCTGTGTGATTTGTAAATCGATGGGGCTTCGTCGTATCAATAATGTACGACTCGCCCGCTGTTATGACATGAGATTGCCCTTTATATTCCAGAGTGATTTCGCCCTCTAATACGGTGCCAATCTCTTCGCCTTCGTGTTTGATTTCTGCCGCACCAGTGGTTCCATAAGGTGCGTATTCCTCGATCAAGAATCCGATGACTTGATCTTTGTCGCCATTCGTTACCAGTTTCATGGACACCGTCTCGCTTCCGATTTCCACAAGATCTGACGGCTTGATGACTACTTTCACTTCATCGTTCGAAGGTTGTTCAAAAGTGAAAAACTCTGATAACGATAAAGAAAATACATTAACGATTTTTTGTAGTGAGCTGACCGACGGGCTCACTTTGCCATTTTCAATGGATGAGATCGCACTGTGGGTAATACCAGCGCGCTCGGCTAGTTCCCTTTGTGACAATCCATGTTTTTTTCGTAACTGAACAATATTTTTACCAATCTCTTGATTGTCCATTCATACAGCTCCAAACGTTTAACGAGAGGTAGCCATCATAAATTCATTGAACAAAATTTGAGAGAAATGATTGGTTTTTGCTTCCCATTCTGGGTGCCACTGCACGCCAACGAAAAATTTTTGATTAGGAAGACTAAATGCTTCTACCAAGCCATCCGGGGCTTTAGCTTCTACTTGTAATAGAGGAGCAAGCTGATCGACGCCTTGGTTGTGTAGTGTGTTCACTTCAAAGAAGGTGGTATTTTCCCAATGATTTTGCACCAGCCATTGTTCAAATAAGCTCTGCTTTTGAACTAGCACAGCGTGTGCTGGCGCGTATTTTTGTTCGAAATCTTCAACAGGCGCTTCACGATGGTCATTGAAGCCGGAGTCATGAACGGCTGGGTTTAACGAGCCACCGAGTGCGACATTCATCTCTTGAAAGCCGCGGCAAATACCAAGGCACGGAATGTTTTGGTCAACCGCATGACGAATTAACGTGAATGAGAGCTCATCACGAGCTTCATCTTTGTAGCTCTCTTCGTGCGTTGCATTGTATCGATGTGGCGCAACGTTAGAGTGGCTGCCAGGAAAAAGAAAACCATCACATATGTCTAGGATGGTGGTTACGTCATCGCCCGACATGTCGGGAGCCAACATAATCGGTAGTCCTCCAAAATCCTTTATGGCGCGAAGGTAAAAGTCGTTGACCGCTTGTATCTGATAGCCACCCAACTCTTTAGCGCAGCTAACCACACCAATGATGGGTTTGTGTGTATCTGCCATGATATGTCCGTGTTCAATTTATTTAACACAAACCCTACAAACCATGTACAAAATTATCAACACAGATGACCATTATTATCGTCACAACGTGATCTGAAGCACTTTTTAGGCTTCAAAACTGAATATTTATGCTCATTATATTGAACAAAACAAAACCAACTGTTACAAAATAGTTAACAGAAAGACATAAAAACCAGCCGTTAAACATCAAAAACACAGTGTAAGTACATATTTAAATTAAAAATAACCTAAAAAACAAACAGCTCGCTCAGAGTGCTGTAATTTATTTGTTAATTTGGTTATTTCTAATTTCTACTCGTCAGGCTATTTGGAGAATAAAATGGAATCGTATCTACAGGAAGTACAAAATTTTAAACAAAAATGGCCCGATATTGAATTTATCGATCTCATCTTTACCGATATAAATGCCACCCCAAGAGGAAAACGCATCCCGATAGATGCTCTAGAAAAACTGAATAAAGGTGTTGCCCTCCCCCTTTCGACCATCACCCTAGATAGCAAAGGTAACGTCGTTGAAACGGCCGGGTTGGGAGAAGATCTCGGAGAGCCAGATAATCTCTGCTATCCAATCAGCGGCACCTTAATGCCGACGGCAAAAGAACAAGTTGGTCAGCTACTGCTTAGTATGATGGATGAAACCGGGCAGCACCCTAACCCACTGTTCATCCGAAACATTCTCGCTTCTATATTGCAAACACTGCATGCTAAAGACCAATATCCTTGTGTCGCGCTCGAGCTGGAGTTCTATTTAATAGACAAAACCCGCGGCGAAAATGGCGAACCATTGACGGCAATTAACCCCACGAAAAAAACTCGAGAAAAAGATACCGAGGTTTACGACCTTGATGGACTAGATGACTACGCTGATTTCTTGGCCGACCTTAATCGAATTGCATTAGAACAAGGTTTAAACACTTCCGGAGCCCTATCTGAATCGGCACCAGGGCAGTTCGAAATCAACTTCAACCATTCTAAAGATGTACTTCGAGCATGTGATGAAATCATCATCGCAAAACGCTTGATTCGCCAAGTCGCTCATCAGCACGGATTTGACGCAACATTTATGGCGAAACCTTTTAGTGAGCAAGCGGGTAATGGCATGCACATTCACCTCAGCTTGGTTGATACAGATGGTAACAACCACTTTAGCCAGCCAGACGGTCAAGCGAGCGCCTTCTTCTATCAAACCATGGCAGCGATGCTGTCACAAACATCCGATTCCATGGCCCTAATCTGTCCTAACGTTAACTCTTACCGTCGCTTTGTTCCTGGCGCTTACGTCCCGACCAAAGCCGATTGGGGAGAAAACCACCGTGGTGTTGCGTTGCGTGTGCCTATCAGCGATAGCAAAAATCGCCGTATAGAGCATCGTATAGCAGGCGCTGACGTTAACCCTTACATTCTCGCTGCAGTAGTACTTTCCGCAGTATTAGCGAGTGAAAGCTACACCAAAGATCAATGTCCACCGACTCTCAGTGATGATGCAATTGAGTTACCTCTGCGTATGTCAGAAGCTCTAGAGCGACTGGAGCACAGTGAGCTGGCTCAATACATCTCAAGAGACTTTATCGATTTGTATCTAGCTTGCAAACAGAGTGAACTCGCAGAATTTGAGCGAGCGATTACTCCATTGGAAATCGACTGGATGTTGCACTCGGCATAAACAAAGGAAATGAACTTTATGACTACGCAGACCAAGGCGCTGGATGCGCCTCTTAAAATCAACTCTCAACACATTATTGTTTCTTTAATCTCGGTTGCGACGTTTGTCTTTTTTACCACAATCGGTTTGAACCATGAGGAAGGCGAAGCCTACGGATGGATGAGTCTTTTACCAACGGCGTTGGTATTGGTCTTTGCGCTGACAACACACCGAACTGTGGAAGCCCTCTTTAGCGGCGCTATTGCCGGTGTTCTTCTGCTTAACCCAACTGAAGCGGTAGAACAGATTGTTGATATTTCCATGAGTGTAATGATGGATGAAACTATTGCTTGGATCATCCTCGTTTGTGGTTTGATGGGCGGCCTAATTGCTATTTTGGAGAAAGGCGGCAGTATCTTGAGCTTCTCCGACATGCTAGTCACGAAAGTAAAAAGCCGTAAGCAATCGATGCTGATGACCTTTGCTTTAGGTATTCTGATCTTTATCGACGATTATTTGAATGCGATTGCAATTTCTTCCTCAATGAAAAAAGTTACGGACGGCTACCAAATCTCGCGTGAAAAACTCTCATATCTTGTGGATTCAACCGCCGCACCTATCTGTATCCTCGTACCAATTTCCACTTGGGCAATTTTCTTCAGTTCTTTGCTAGAAGCAAACGGAGTAGCAGAAGCGGGAGATGGTATCAAAGCATACATTGAAGCTATTCCATACATGGCTTACGGCTGGGTAACGCTGGTGATTGTTTTGCTGGTTGCAATGGAAAAGATCCCAGATCTAGGCGCGATGAAAAAGGCAGAAAAGCGTGCGAAGAATGGTCAAGTTCGTCCAGACGGTGCAACAGATGTCGACTTTGGTCCCGATGTCTCTGCACATACCAACCCAACCATGGGCCTTGTCAACTTCTTGTTACCAATGATCGTACTTGTTGCCGCAAGTTGGTATTTTGGTATCGATCTACTTGCTGGTGTTTTCGTCGCGTTAATCTTTACTATTAGCTTTTACGGCGCACAAAAACTGATCTCGATGAACGACATGTTCGAAGCTGTTTATGATGGCATTAAGGTTATGCTACTGCCGCTTGCGACCGTTATTGGTGGTTTCATGTTGAAATCGGTCAACGACTCATTGGGCGTCACGCAGTATGTCATTGAGACCGTCAGCCCTTACCTGTCAGCGTCTTACTTCCCTGCGATTATCTTTATGATTACGGGCGCGTTGGTATTTGCAACGGCATCGTCTTGGGGAACGTTTGCAGTAGCGATGCCAATTGTTCTACCTTTGGGCGAACAGCTTGGTGTGCCTCTACACTTAACCGTTGCAGCGCTGCTTTCAGCATCAGCGGCAGGGAGCCACTCTTGTTTCTTTAGTGACTCAACCGTGTTATCTGCACAAGGTTCAGGCTGTACAGCAATGCAACACGCAACCACACAGTTTCCTTATGCGTTGATTGGTATTGTTGCAACCGCGATTTTCTTCTTCATCATCGGTTAGCCCCTTTATCTAATTGCAAAGCCCTGCTCAAAAATAGCGGGGTTTTGTTCTATCAAGTCAAATGATCCTCTTAAAACGACTTTACGTCCGTTCAGTATAAAAACACTCAAAGATATACATCTGCACTCAATAATGGTTTGGTAAACCTAATATTTTTGGTTTACGCTTAGCGAAGCGTTTATTGTGCAGCAAGGCAGCTTTTGAGTAACTTAAATGCCGCCTTAATACAGTGTTAACGGTTGGAGAGACATGAAAAAGTTAGCCCAAGAGATATGGATATTTGACGGAGATCCCGTCCAATTCTTAGGACTCCCATACACCACTCGTATGACTATTGTTAGGCTTTCTGATGGTGGCCTTTGGATTCATAGTCCAATTAAGTTATCAAATTCGATTAGAGAGCAAATCAACAATCTAGGCCAAGTGAAATACTTAATCGCTCCTAATCATTTACACCACTTGTTCTTATCTGAATGGGTATTTGCCTATCCTAGCGCAGAAGTTTATGGCACAGATGAAGTCATCAAGAAGTGCCGTGATATACACTTTCACGCTTCACTTAACCAAGGCGGTAATGCTTGGAACTCTGAGGTTGAACAAGAACTATTTTCTGGCTCTCCATTAATGGAAGAGTGTGTGTTTTATCATCGACTTTCAAAGACCTTAATTGTTACTGACCTCGTCGAGAATTTTTCTGGCCAGGACTTTAACTACTGGCAGCGGTTTGTGGCTAAAGGGGCCGGTATTCTTGCTCCGAATGGAAAAATGCCTTTGGATTGGCGCCTAAGTTTTATGTTTAGCAAACAAGAGGCTCGAAAACACTTAAATAAACTGCTGTCTTGGAAACCTAATATATTGGTTATGGCTCACGGTGAAATCGTCCTTGATAATGCAGACAAGTTCTTACAGCGCTCTTTTAAGTGGCTAGTATGAGACAACATTGAAAACTCACACAACAGAATAGACAAGAAGCTATTTTAAAACATTAGGCCCTTTTAGCTTAGTCTTAGGGGGCAATTTACAGAACTACACGTTATGTTTAACGATAAGCTCCCCTGTTCCTCTTAATTGAGCATTATGCAGCAATTTAAAATTCCGTTAGAATTGCACTTCAAAAACTTCAATGCGAAGAATTCTGAACATTGATACGGACATAAGTTCAAGAGTTAACATAACGCTATAGCAATCTCTTACTAATTATTTTGCTTCGAGACATTGGCATACTCCCGAAACAAACCCTTCGACTCTAAAGGTTTTGTTAATAACTGTTGCCATGCTTGTTAGTTATTCTCGTTGAACTCAGTATCTTGAAGTTGTTTGAATATATAAATTTAAAAAAAAGAGACATAAGATGCACAAAAAACTCATCATTCTAAGCTTGCCTATTCTATTAGCTGCATGTGCGGCACCAAAGTATACGGTAGAAACAATCTCGAAAGAAAATCAGAGCAAGGAAATCACCATCGTAAAAGACAACGCCACGCGAGATGTTTTCTTAGATTCGATGCAAGACTGGTGTTTGGATACCGCCCATAAATGCACAGTCGTAAGCGACGGCACGCCTCCTGTTAGCTCTGAGCTAACACTTACTTACGTATCACGCTGGAGCTGGGATTTTAGAACATTTATCGCTGATGCTCAGATCAAAGCCTACAAAAATAACGAAAAAGTAGGACAAGTTGAATTTAAAGCACCAAACAGCGCGAATCCAGATAAATGGGGTAAAGACAACAAACGAATCATTTCGATGATGGATCTGTTATTCGGTAAACAAACCGTGAGTGAGGCTCAATCCAAGATTAAGCTGGGCGAAATGTAATGAGCCGAACAATTGCCCATTTAACAAGCATCATATATTTGTAGAGAAAGATAGGAATGTTTAAGTGACTGAAGTCAAAACCATTGGGCTTTTCTTTATAACCGCCATTGCAGAAATATTAGGCTGCTACTTACCTTATCTCTGGTTAAAGGAAGATAAGTCAGTTTGGCTTTTGGTACCAGCAGCGCTATGCCTTGCTATGTTTGCTTGGCTTCTATCTTTACATCCTACCGCAACTGGCAGAGTTTATGCCGCTTACGGTGGTGTCTATATTTTTGTCGCAATTCTATGGTTGTGGTGTATCGACGGCGTTCGACCAACGCTCTGGGACATAGTGGGGGTTTCTGTCGCTATGCTTGGCATGTCAATCATCATGTTTTCACCCAGAGCATCCTAAACGTAACCGAGGGAAACCCTTACGCTTAGTATTTTGGCTATGTGCTAGATTTATTGATTAATAACATTATGACGTAATTGCTACATAGCCAAAGTACGCTTGGGCTTCACCCCAAAACAGCGCTATTTATAGGAGATACTAATGAACCATGCAGTGAAGGCAAGATTTGATGAGTATCCAAAACATGTGCGTATTCGGATAGAAGAGCTACGAAATATCGTCTTAACTATCGCTTCTGAATTAAAACTGGGGGAAGTTGAAGAATCTCTAAAATGGGGAGAGCCAAGCTACAGTGTGAAAACAGGTAGCCCGGTAAGGATGGATTGGAAACAGAAAACGCCTAGTCGTTATTATCTGTTCTTTAATTGCCAAACTAAGCTCGTCGACACATTCCGCGAACTGTATAGTGACTCACTTGAGTTTCAGGGTAATCGAGCAATAATTCTATCTTTATCAGCACCTTTGCCAGAAGCTTCAATCAAGACCTGTTTAGAATTAGCATTAACCTATCAAAAGCGAAAGAACTTACCTCTTTTAGGTATGTAAGATCGCTTAATAAAACTATTTACGGCCGATTAACCATATTCAACTACTCTACCTTTGTATCCTTTTTAATGCTTCCGCAGTAAAGTTTTAGATTAAGTGGTCACGTTAATAGCGCCGTAACCAAACTAGTAATATCGAAATAAAGAAGAGTTTATGAAATCAAAAATCTTGTTCTTACTTATGCTTGGAGCTCATTTCAATGCTTTTTCAGCGACGAACTATCAAGTCAATGTGGTAGTAACAGAGCCTCAATCAACATTCATTTTTCCGACTTTTGAAATATCCTCTAAAGGAAAAAGCAAAACCAGTTTTGTCGACGGCTGCACGTACTTAGGGACCCTTTCAGAACCGAGCAAAAATAGTATACAGCTTGAAGCTACCATGTCATGCAACCAAGATGGCTCTACGTCAAGGATGGAAATGCCGGTATTTGTGCTCAACTCCGAGGGTCAAAGCGCGAGTTATGATCTTGTAGAAAACGGGATCGTGATGTGGAAATATTCTGTAGAAGTTAAGCCGTCACTTAAAAAGTGATATATCAGAAATACTAAAGTAACAATCAGCACTATTAACCGCCGTTTAAGTGTAATAGGTATATTCTTTACGACTTAATGACGTTACTTGTTGCCGCAAGTCTCCAACTCATGTACAAAGCAGCCCTAATTTTAATAGGAGCTAAGTGGCATGAATTTAATTGTACGTCAGGTAACTTTAGGTGATGCTGAAGGCATTACAAACGTCCTCAATCCCATCATTATTGAAGGTTTATACACTGTATTAGATACGCCTTTCACACCTGAAGAAGAAAAAGAGTTCATTACTCATTTCCCAGAACGGGGCGTGTTTACAGTCGCTTTATCCGAAAATAGCTCACAAGTCATTGGTTTCCAAAATATCGAGCCCTTTGCACAATATACAAAAGCTTTTGACCATGTTGGCATAATTGGTACGTTTGTTAGTGACGGTGCTCGTGGCCAAGGTGTGTCTAAACAGCTTTTCAAATCGACATTCGAAGTAGCCAAACAAAAGGGTTACGAAAAACTATTTGCGTACGTTCGCAGCGATAATGAGCGAGCGTTATCAGCCTATCTCAAACAAGGCTTCGAAATCGTAGGGACCGCGAAGAAGCATGCAAAAGTTCGTGGGAAATACGTAGACGAAGTCCTCATTGAGAAGTTTTTGTAGGTGTTATGTCGCTAAACACTAAGCACGCATATAAGAACATTTGAACCAAGACTCAATTTCCGTCGTAGAAATCTCTTTTCTAAAATAGGTTATTTGAAATGAAACTGACCTCGGAAACTGAGTCAAGAATAATAGAAATGGCATGGGAAGACCGCACCCCATTTGAGGCTATCGAATTTCAATTTGGTTTGAATGAATCCGACGTGATTCAGTTTATGCGTAGCCGGCTCAAATCAAGTAGCTTTAAATTGTGGCGTAAAAGGGTTTCGGGGCGCAATACAAAACACAACAAGCTACGAAACTCAGACATCATTAGAGGTTATTGCCCAACTCAATATAAGCCGCGATAGCGAACTGCACTTGGCATAAATTTTTATTACGAATCGCAACATTTATCGCCCTACCTTTGAACCAACTTCATGATTGGAGGGGAATAGTCACCACTTAATTCAACCTAGGTGTTTCAGGGCGATAATAAATTCAATGGGAGTCATATTAACATCCTCAGACGCCATCAAACTAATGATTCCACAGAAAAGATTGATACAAAACGCCCACTAAGAGTAACTCAGATTAAGGCGTCATTTAACCCGTGTATCAATCTCTTTTACCTTCTATTTAGGCACTAGAATCACTAACCTTCTATTTTATCTTTGAAGGCACAGACAAAAAGCTGCATGATTAAAAAGGAAAAATAGCTGATAACGGTTTAACAAGCACTCGGAGCTTGGAGGCAATTTTGAACAAATTACTTATGATATTTGCGTTGGTTTCTTTACCTTGCTTGGCTTCTGATGATGTTGAAGATCCCTGCAAAGTAAAAGGCGGTGGCGTTATGGCTGGTTATCAGTGTGTAGAAAAGAAGATGGAATCTGCAGATAAAGAGCTTAACGAAAGTTACAAGGAAGCAATCGCTAGAGTAGGTGAGGAAGAAAAAGCACTAAGGGAAACATGGTCTCAGACCGAACTGGTAGAGCCATTTCGAAAGGCCCAAAGAGCTTGGCTAAAATACAGAGACGCCGAATGTGAATTTACGGGCCTGTCTTCCACACCCTCACCCTGGCAAGGTGTCCAGATTGAAGAGTGTAAGTTAAGAATGACGTTAGAACGCGTCGAGTACTTCAATGGAGTATACGTAGGCTAAACGGATTACATCTAACAAAGCACTTCAATAAGATTCGCAACTCTTGGCAATTTCAGTTTAAATGTACTCGGTGTTTAAGATGCAAACGTTCCGGTTGAGTGGTCGCTCCGCTTACTACTTAACCCTGCGTTGTGCGTAAAGCTAATATGGGTGTGAAATAATTATGGAAAAAGACGATTTAGTTGGGCTAGTAGTTAAGTATTTCGAGAAAATAGATGCCGGTGATCCTAGCTATCTGGATCTATTCTCAGAGGATGTTGATTTTTTCTTTCCTAAATTTGGGCAAGCGAAAGGAAAGAGTGCCTTAGTGGAGTTTGGCAATAGGATTGGTAGCTCGTTGATTAGTATCTGGCACGACATAGACGGCTTTCAAATAACGACTGCTGGAAACAAGGTCATTGTTGAAGGACAGGAAGGCGGCGTAATGAGTGATGGTACCTCTTGGCCGGACAACAAAGTTTCCACAGGGCGTTTTTGTAGTGTATTTGAGTTTGAAGGAAAAATGATAAGTCGTATGTTTGTGTACGTAGACCCTGACTTCCCGAGTCGAGATTTTGAGAGAATTTCCGTGCTGTCAGGCGAGAGCAACGTGCGACAAACTGTTCAAGCCTGAATACTACCGCTACCGCATAGCATCTTTGTTATGCGGTAGTATTCGTAGTTAAGGTGTGTTAAGGGCTTTGGCATTGCTTTACTCGCACCTTATCAGTACGTTAGCTATATTCCCTTACTGATAGAAATGCTACTTTCTTCAATCGTCCTGTATTATGATAATGAAAAAGATTGCATTAATTTTAAGATTAAAATGAACCAAAAATTTTTTCTAAAACTACTCCCTGTCCCTTTTCTTCTAACCGCTTGCCAGTCTACGCAAAGCCAGCTACAGCCTATACCTGAAAACGTATTATCAAACCTATCGAGAGGCCATTAACTATTCTTTTTCTACTTGGCTAGTCGATCAGTTCGATATCGATCAGTCTGTAAATGAAGCTCGTGTAGCGTTATCAGAATATCAGTCTCAGAATGATGGTTTAGGAACAACATGTAAGGATTGGCACCTACCCCTAGAATCTGGATTGCGAGAAGTTAACAATCATAAGAATCAAGTGGCGATAGACCAGCAGCGAGCACATGAAATACATAAAGCAAACGCTTCTAAACCTGTAACGTATTCAACACCAGCATCTACTTCGACTAGTAATGTTGTTCACTGTTACAAATTGGAAGACGTTAGCTTGGATAAGAACATTCAAACCTTTAATGGAATGATATGCCCTATAGGCTGGCTTAAATATTATGGCTATTAATGTATTTGATTAATACAGTACTTAAGAATGAACTCTAAGTTTAATTTTTAGTTCAAGATTGGGTTTCTTGTTTACAATGTTATGTTTCCAGTTGGATTACCGTATTCGAATAGATTGACGAAGTTAATCAATATATGTGTATTGATGCTTACTTTTTATCGAGTTATCTTTGTTTGATAGCCATTAAAACGAGTAAGGAAACAAAGTGACTGTGTTAACAAAAGGCATACACCACGTAGGTTTAACCGTATCTAACCTAGAAGCAAGCGCGAAGTTTTTCACTGAACAATTAGGTTGGAGTGAAGTAAAAAGAAATCCAGGCTACCCGGCAATATTTGTGAGTGATGGGCATATCATGCTTACACTATGGGCGGCTAAGGCTGATGCCGCCACTCCATTTGACAGAAAAACGAATATTGGTTTGCATCACTTAGCTTTACTCGTAGAGACTGAGAAGCAACTCTATGAGTTGCGTGATCAATTTATGGCGTCGGGAATCGAAATTGAGTTTGGTCCCGAGCTTGTTAAAACAGGACCCGCAAAACATTTAATGTGTTACGACCCAAGTGGTATTAGGGTTGAGTTTTTCTGGGCGGGCTCATAAAACAAACATAACAAAGTTTTATAATAGGGATTTGGTACACATGGCATTGTTAGTTTGCACCGCCTTTGGTGTTTAAGGTGCTCAGCAGAAGCTTGCGTATTGAATGCCCCTCCCCTCCTACTACACATTTTGCGACTTACGAGTAAGTCCAAAAGGATAAATGTTATGTATAAAATCGGCGTTGTTTTATTTGATGATTTCACGGATGTCGATTTCTTTCTTATGTATGACTTGCTAGGGCGCACAACCGACAGTTGGACAGTAAGTATACTTGGAACTAAATCTGAACATCATTCCCACCTCGGTATGAAAGTTAAAACAGACGGACACCTTTCTGAGGTGACGAATCAAGATGTCGTTCTTATTACAAGCGGCAAACAGGGTATTCCAGCCGCTTTAAAAGATGCTGAATTTATGTCAGCGTTGAATCTTGATCCAAATAGGCAGCTAATAGGTTCGATTTGTGCGGGATCATTCATCCTCCATGAACTCGGTTTACTAAAAGGCAAGCGATTAACAACAAACCCAGATGCAAAGGCTGTTCTACAAAGTATGGGAGGAGATGTTCAGGATCTGCCTCTCGTGATAGACGGTAATGTAGCGACGGCCGGTGGCTGTCTTTCACTGATGTATCTAATTGGTTGGTTAACAGAGCGGCTATTTGACTCAAACAAACGAAAAGCTATACAAAATCAATTGATACCTGCTGGGCAATTAGAGCTGTTTGAAGAACTTATTGCCACAACTATTCAATCAGCAGAGTTAGCAAGCTCGGATAACAAGGCGTTAAATAATCATTCATAACATGTGGTGTTTTACATTACGTTAGTTTTAGTGTTTAGGGTAAGTCACACATCAGTCTTGTGTGATTTACCCTTGAACATAACGCCACTTGGGGAAATTAACTTACAGGGAGTAAATCAATTGGTAAAAATGTACGGTTCTGAAGAGACAAGAGCGTTTTGCTGTAATTGTAAAGAAGTAACGCTACATCGGTACGAAAGCTTCTCTAAAGCGCAGGAAAAGACCGAGAAAAAAGCTAAAGGTTTCTTCTCAGGTCTATTTGCAGCAATAATTAGCTCATTAATGGAAGGCGAAGCGACTGGTGACTACAAATGTACAATATGCGGCACCAATCTTCACACGCCAGATAATTTAGATTAATAGTCAGTGTCTCTAATGCCATGGCTAGTGGCACGCAACATAATTTATAGACGGCTCTAGTGGGTTTGAAGCGTATACACCTTATGCATTGCATTTAGGGTTTTGAGGTTGTGTTGCGGATCAAGTAGTGCGCTTTTATCTCTAACAAGGGGCTAAAGCAGAGCAAAAACAAGGGACAAGAAAAGAAGTAGTTTTACTTGAGTATCAATGAATTACAGACACAAAAAGCCCACCAAAAGGTGGGCTTTTTCTAAAATTTGGTGGGTCCGGGCGAACTCGAATCGCCGACCCCTACCATGTCAAGGTAGTACTCTAACCAACTGAGCTACGGACCCAAATTTTGTGTTCCTAACCATTCAATTCAGAATGGTGCGTCCGAGTGGACTCGAACCACCGACCCCCGCCATGTCAAGGCGATACTCTAACCAGCTGAGCTACGGACGCATTTCTCTGGAACGACGAGGATATTAGCTATAAGCGAACGACGGTGCAAGCACAAATTTACCAACTTTGAACCGTTTGGCGAAAATGTAAACTCAACACGCGTTTTCAGATGATTTTATCGACAAGGACTGAGCCTGCAGGGTTTAAAAGTGTGATCTATATAACTTTTATTATCTCACTTAATTGTCGTAAGGCACTTCACTGAGCATCCAAATCTGTAAGGTTTGCGATACCTTAGGGCAAGTGCCGAACAAAATCTGATATTTAGGTTTAAATGGTTCGCCGATATAGGTTGTACGAATCAACTCTCCTGTTTTGACGTCCACTTGAGTGCTCACCCTGCCTTTGAAGTTTTGAAATATGACAAACTGCTCACTGTGGTAAACCATTTGCTCTCGGTAAAACAAGAAATGATCTTGGGGTGTCTCTGTCAATTCACACTCCAGTGGTTTCAAATTAGGTATCGCACTAACATTAGATGCGATGAACAATGCTGACAAAATCCATCCGTATCGCATATGGCTGCCCTATTCTGCACTCTTTTTCAAAGTATAGGTCTTGCCTTGAGGACAGATACAAAAAAGGCTTTGATCATCTCTAATCAAAGCCCCTTATTTCTGCAGGTTAATTGTCGTGTTTAGTCGTCCGCCTCAAACACAACGTTATAATTTTCGGTGTATGTACAATTCGGCTGACGGCTACAAGTAAAGAAACGTCTCCCTTTGAACTCACCTTGGCTTGCGGTTTTAATGATCATCGGACTGCCGCATTTTTTGCAAAAGCGCACTTCTTTATCGGGCTCAATCAAATCAATGTGTGCCGCAAGCAAACGACGTAATCGCCCAACTTGATAACTGTGCTTTATCGAAGCGCCGATTAAAGGCAGGTTGGCCGTCTTACAAACATGAATCAATAACTTTTGTCTTTCTATCTTACCCTTGTTTAGCTCCTGCCCATTATCCAATTCAACGATAACGCGCGGCTCTAGTGTCCTTGGGTCACAAATAACGTAATCAAAATAGCTTCGAGATATACGATTGTTCGCGACAAAAAACTGCTTCTTATTTTTGATTTCTTTTGGCGTAACCAAACTGGACATGTTTACTTTCGCGAATACTACGGCATGCTCCCCGACCGCCGCTCTTAACGCATTAAAGAACGCACCCTCTTGACCTCTGAGCAGAGGGCCTTTCGAGCGATAAGGATAATCACGCGTGTCATCGTGCTTAATCACGTACTTTTGAATAACAAAGAAGAATAAAACCAGAAGAACAACAATGATAAAAATGTTGGTCATAAATAAAGTGCATCCAAAACAACTCGTTGCTCAAAGCGTAAATGGAAATGTTATGCAGAGCAACAAAACCTCGCAATTTTGAGGCGCCACGACGATAGCGAGAAACAGAAAATTTTGCTCACCAATAAAAACGAGCCAATCACACACTTGGATTGGCTCGTTTAAATTTTGTTAATACATTATGTATGCTAAGAATCAACTATTAGCGTCTGGCTGATTCTCTGGCATCGCATCAATAAAAGCTGGCAGTTGATTGCATGACTGCACAACAGCGTTAATGGTTGGATAAAGAGAGGTATCTACACCAAAGCGTTGTGCGTTATAAAATTGTGGTACCAGACAAATATCGACAATAGATGGCGAGCTTGTCAGGCTAAACTTGCAATCACCATTTAGTTTACGATGCTTCTGAAGTTTCTCTTCTAATGCTGTAAAACCTTTGTGGATCCAGTGATGAATCCAAACGACTTTGCGCTCTGGCTCGCAAGCTAACTCCCCCTCTAAATACTGTAGAACTCTTAAGTTATTCAGGGGATGAATCTCCATTGCAATATCCTGAGCCAAAGCTAGCGCTTGGTATCGAAGCGGCGTTTGCTCGGGGATCACAGTGACATCCGGGTAGTGT
The DNA here is from genome assembly GCF_033339595.1 of Vibrio sp. 2096. Classification (NCBI taxonomy): domain Bacteria; kingdom Pseudomonadati; phylum Pseudomonadota; class Gammaproteobacteria; order Vibrionales; family Vibrionaceae; genus Vibrio; species Vibrio sp. 2096. The sequence continues at coordinate 448,195 of NZ_JAWOUX010000002.1, read as the reverse complement.
TCTTCTAAGTATTGAATGATCGCCAGTGACTGGGTTAACTGAACCTCCCCATCCACCAGCAAAGGAACCAGTTCAGAAGCGTTTAACTCATGGTACTCGTCACTATGTTGTTCGCCACCATTGCGCACCAAGTGTACCGATTTTGAATCATACGATAACTCTTTAAGATTCAAGCAAATACGCACACGATACGCCGCCGATGATCGCCAGTATCCGTATAAAATCATGCTATCGCTCATATCGTCTCCCAACCAGCACTATTAGTGCTTGAGATATTGGCTAACTTGTTGGTCAATCGAACCGAATATGTTGTTGCCATCCGCATCGAACATTTCCAATCTGATTGAATCTCCAAACGACATAAAGTTAGTCGACGGCTTACCATCACGAATGGTTTCAATCATGCGAACTTCCGCGATACATGAATAACCAACACCACCCTCCTCAATCGAAGTGCCATGTTCGGTGCCTTGCTTATTAGATACCGTGCCAGAACCTATAATTGCCCCAGCAGATAGCGGGCGCGTTTTAGTCGCATGAACAATTAAGTCTGCAAAATCAAACGTCATATCGATACCCGCATTTGGGCGACCAAACGGCTTGTGGTTGTAGGTCGAGAGCAATGGTAAATGCACTTTGTTTTCGTACCACGCTTCGCCGAGTTCGTCAGGTGTTACTGCCACAGGAGAAAACGCAGAAGAAGGTTTAGATTGGAAAAAACCAAACCCTTTAGCTAACTCTGCCGGAATTAGGCCACGTAGTGAGACATCATTCACCAGCATGATCAAACGAATCGACTCCTGAGCCTCTGCAACACTCGCGCCCATTGGTACGTCACCAGTTACCACAGCAACTTCACCTTCGAAATCAATACCCCATTCATCACTCGCAAACTCGATGTTGTCACAAGGACCAATAAAGGCATCAGAGCCTCCTTGGTACATCAACGGATCCGTCCAAAAACTCTCTGGCATTTCAGCGCCGCGAGCTTTTCGAACCAACTCAACGTGGTTTACGTAAGCACTGCCATCAGCCCACTGATAAGCGCGAGGAAGCGGCGACTCACAGTAGTGCGCTTCAAACTCTTCATACCCTGCAACCGTGCCATTGTTCAGTGCAACGTATAGCTCTTCAAGTTGTGGTGCTAGCGTATCCCAGTTATCAAGCGCCACCTGCATCGTCGGAGCTAAGTTCATGGGGTGGAAAATTTCTGTCGCAGGTACGCAGCGCGTTAAGTCTTTGCTCACGACCATCAACAAACCGTCACGAGTGCCATTTTTCTTGGTTGCTAATTTCATCCTTGCCTCTTACTTCTCTTGCCAGCTATAGACGTATTCTTTGTTTTCTACTTTTTCCAGCTCATCCGCAAACTGAAGTGCGTGACGCGTATCGATCATGACCGCAACTTCGTCGGTGAAAGTCTTCTTGTGCTCTCGCCCTGCTTTGAATGCTTTCGGGTGAGGGCCATGTGTAAATCCTGCTGGATGGAATGTCACCATACCTGCTTCAATGTTGTCACGGCTGAAGAAATCACCTGCATGGTAGAACAAGACTTCGTCATAATCGTCATTGTTGTGGTAGAACGGTACTTTGAGCGCTCCAGGATCACTTTCAATTGGACGAGGAACGAAGGTACACACCACAAATCCTGCTCCTACAAATGTAGTATGTGCAGAAGGCGGTAAATGGTAACGATGTGACATAAGTGGACGAATATCACGCCAGTTCACTTTTACTACCGCCAAATCACCATGCCAGCCAATCGCATCCAACGGGTTGAATGGGTAAGTGATAACACTGACTTTATCGTGGCGTTTCACCTGAACCTGTGTTTGATTCTCAGAATATTGAGCACGGAACTGATCGTTGATCGACGGCGTTTCTAAAACCGCCGGATCAAACACCGCGTGGTTTCCAACCATGCCTTTTTCGGGCAATGTATAAGCCGCATCGGTGTTTTCAATCATCAGAATGAACATCGGCTCGCTTGGTTCTAAACGCCAGCTCGTTGAGCGCGGGATCATGACATAATCCCCTTCGCTCACTTTCAAATGACCATAATCACAGTAGAGATCTGCCGTACCTTGGTGGATGAATAGCAGTTCGTCGCCATCTGCATTTCTCACCAAGAAGTCCATTTTTTCATCCATACGCCAAACACGAACTTTACAATTCGCGTTGTGTAATAGATGCGGCACTGCCCAAGGGGTAATATGGCTGGCTTTTTCGACTAGATTAAAATCAAACGCTCGTGGACGTAGCTCGCCCTCCCACTCAGACCATCCCGTTGGGGCATGTTGATGATGAAAATGTGTTGCGGGGCCGAAGAAGCCACTTCGACCTGCCTCACGTTCATAAATTGCCTCTTCCGGGAAGTCAGCATGTGCTTGTTTAGAGCACACTCCCTCCCGATGAGGGAATGTGATCCATTTATGCATCGCTCAATACTCCTCGGCGAATTTGGTCTTCTTCTATCGATTCAAACAACGCTTTGAAGTTACCCTCGCCAAAGCCTTCATTGCCTTTACGTTGGATGATTTCGAAGAACACAGGGCCGATAACGGTTTGAGTAAAGATTTGTAGCAAGATGCCATCTTTCGTTGGCGCACCATCAATAAGAATCTGCAAATCACGAAGCTTGCTTACATCTTCACCGTGACCTTCAACACGCTGATCGACTTTCTCGTAATAAGTATCTGGCGTTGGCATAAAGTCCATGCCTCGCTCACGCAAGGTTTTGACCGTTTCGTAGATGTCGTCAGTGGTCAATGCGATGTGTTGAATACCTTCGCCATTGTATTCACGGATAAACTCTTCAATCTGTGATTTATCATCTGACGACTCATTGATAGGAATTCGGATTTTGCCGCAAGGTGCGGTCATCGCACGGCTGACAAGACCAGTCAGCTTACCTTCGATATCGAAATAACGAATTTCGCGGAAGTTACCAATGCGCTCATAGAAACCAGACCAGACATCCATGTTGCCTTGCTTAACGTTGTGCGTTAAGTGGTCGATTTCGTAAAGACCAACATTCGCTTTTGATAAACGCTCATCAGCATCATCATAAAAACGAAAATCGACATCATAAATGCTCTGCTTTCCATAACGATCGACAAAATAAAGCAAGCTTTCACCGATGCCATAAATAGCAGGAATGCTTAGCTCCATCGGCCCAATTTCCGTTTTATATTCTTTACCGCCATTCTCTAACGCATGCGCCAGAGCAACGGTGGCGTCTTTCACACGAAATGCCATGCCACAAACCGACGGACCGTGAACTTTGGCGAATCCCTCAGCTTGGCTATGCGGCTGCGCATTCACAATAAAGCTAATGTCACCTTGTCGATATAACCACGCTTCTTTTGAGCGATGCTTTGCAATCTCCGCAAAACCTAACGATATAAACAGATCTTTAAGCTGTTGAATGCCTTTGTTGTCAGCAGCGGTATATTCAACAAACTCAAATCCGTCTGTTCCTAGTGGGTTATATGCATCAACCATGACTTTCTCCTTGTCTCAGTAGCTTTTGTTTGGACTTATTTTTCTAACTTGGCGCAGGTCTTGAGAAATTGGAATACGTGGGGAGAAATCTTTATCTTGGCGATTTTTACGCATAATTGTAAAATATATGTTACACGCAGAGAGCGCATCGAACCCACTTTCGTAAACATCAAACAAACTGCTTATTTTCAATATATTAGATTGATATTTTCGGCTTTACGCCACCACACAAAATGTAAACAAGTTGTTACTTTGGCATTTTATCTTGGCAACGTAGCTCAAAAAGCAAAAGGGGATGGAAAGTCTATTGCACCCTATCTCTATCCGATTTATTCATTTGATCCTGCAAAACATCAAAAGTAATGTTTCGTGACGCTTCATACAGTTCGAAAGGCTCATCGGTCAGAATCGTGTCATGGATACCCCTTTATTGATTCACCTCAGTTTTATTCAAAAGTAACTGTGCCATAAGTGGTGCTCTGTTCCCTATCGAGCCGAGCCACAAGGCTTCACGCTCGATCAGAAAAAGAGACATCTAATGACACACATCAATCAAGAACGCTTAGTTGAACACTTTTGCCAACTAGTACGTATCGACAGCGAATCAAAAAACGAAAAACAAATTGCAGAAACACTGGCAGAACAGCTAGGCGAGCTAGGCTTTACCGTACGCAAACTTCCAGTACCTGAGCACATTTCTAACGGTTTTAACGTGTACGCCCGTTTAGACGGCAAAAAAGACGGCTCTATTCTAATGAGCTGTCATATGGATACGGTCACTCCAGGTATTGGCATTGAGCCAATCATCGAAGACGGCATTATCCGTTCAAAAGGCAATACGATTCTCGGTGGCGATGATAAATCTGGTATTGCTGCCATCATGGAAGCCGTTCGTTGTATTCAAGCGGAAAACCGTGAGCACAAAACGTTAGAACTTGCTTTCACCGTGTATGAAGAAGGCGGTTTATTCGGTTCACAATACTTCGATATGTCACACGTCACTTCAACGGAAGCAATCGTGTTAGATACGGGTGGCCCTATTGGCACCATTGTGACCGCAGCCCCAGGCCAGCAAAAGATCATGGCAAAAATCAAAGGTCGACCAGCACACGCTGGGCTTGCGCCAGAAGAAGGCATCAGTGCGATCATGGTGGCGGCAGATGCCATCAACCAAATGAAGCTGCTTCGCATCGACGAAGAAACGACAGCCAACATCGGTATGGTTAACGGCGGTCAGGCCACAAACATTGTTATGCCTGAATTAAAAATCGTGGCAGAAGCACGCTCCCTGAATGGCGATAAGCTAGATGCTCAGGTCAATCATATGATCTCAACATTAGAGTCTGTCTGTGAAAAACACGGTGCAGAAGTCGAAATTGAATCTAGCCGAGCCTACGACGCTTTTGTTATTGAAGAAAACCACCCACACGTAAACGCTATAAAAGCAGCGTTTTCAGAGTTGGGAATTGACGCCTTCACAAAAGGCACTGGCGGCGGTAGCGATGCCAACAACTTTAACAAGAAAGGTCTCACAACGGTCAACCTTTCAACTGGCATGGCAAAAGTACACACGACAGAAGAGTTTATCGCGGTAAGTGATATGGTCAAAATCACTGAGTTCGTGAAACATTTCCTAGTCAGTTAACGTCATGCCTTTTGAAGAGCAGACTGACTATCTTCCCCTTCTAGCCGGTGCTTGAAGGGGATTTTAATTTGTATCGAAGCAAAATTACTTCCCGTCATGCCAACTTGATATCAGATCTTCAAAGAAATTCCCCTAGCTCACTTTTTGAGACTAGACAGCTCAACACCTGACACCCTGTTACAGTAATGTTAAAACTCGATTGTGTAGACAATTTATACAATATACATTTTTGACATCTTTCAGGATGAAAAGAGTGAGACAAGGATGAAATTACCTAAGTTGCTTTTATTAGCGTCGATGATGAGTCCAATACTGGCAACATCAAGCTATGCCGCACCGTATCCCGCAGGTGTGACCCTCGATGAGATACAAGAAATTACGCTAAACAATGGAGCTGAAGTTACTTCTATTGACCCAGCCAAGCAAGCCGCAGAGCCCGCTTTTAATCTCGGTCGAGACCTGTTTGAAGGTCTGGTCATTCAAGATAAGCAAGGTAAAACCATTCCTGGTGTTGCTGAGTCTTGGTCAGTCAATGACAACAATACGGTTTATACCTTCCACTTACGTGATGCAAAATGGTCAAATGGCGAAACGGTCACTGCACAAGATTTTGTCTACAGCTGGCAACGCTTACTGAATCCAAGCACTGCTTCACCCTACGCTTGGTTTGCGGCCATTCCAAATATCGAAAACTCGCAAGCGATTATGAAGGGCGACGCCGCACCCGAGTCTTTGGGCGTGAAGGCACTGGATGAAAAAACGTTCCAGGTAACACTAGAAGAGCCTATTCCCTTCTTTACGAAACTATTAAGTCATCCAGTGCTTGCCCCCGTTCATAAAGCGACCATTGAAAAACATGGCAACCGTTGGACCCAGCCAGAACATATAGTTACAAATGGTGCGTTTACTGTCTCTGAATGGAAAGTTAACGAAAAACTGGTGATGGTTAAAAATCCACATTATTGGGACGCAAGCAATGTAGTGCTGGAAAAAGTCACCTGGCTACCAATTGGTGATGCAAACGTAGTGCTAAACCGCTACCTAGCTGGTGAGATAGACCAAGCGGTTTCCATTCCTGCCGCTCAGAAGAAAAAGTTAATTCAACAACGCCCACAAGAAGTGGCAAGCACCAGTGCGTCTCTTGGCTCCACATTCTATTACCTCAACACTCAACAAGGGCCAACAAAAGACGTGCGGGTTCGTAAAGCCCTCTCATATGCCATTGACCGTCAACTGTTAACAAGTGCTATTTTGAGAAACGGTGGGGTTCCAATGTATACCCTTGTGCCACCTCAAACAGATGGTTTTAAATCTCACACTCCTGAGTTCGCAACTTGGAACCGCCATAAACGTATCGAAAAAGCGCAGCAATTACTGTCAGAAGCTGGATACGATAAAAGCAATCCGCTTAAGTTAACGTTTACCGTACCAACTTTCTCGATGGACGTAAAAATGGCAACCACCATGGCAGGCATGTGGAAAAGCCGATTGGGTGCGCAAGTCACGATAAAACAGCTAGAACCGAAAGTGTTCTACGCACTTAAAGAGCCGACCGACATTACTCGCGGCGGCTGGACGGCCGACTACAATGAAGCCTCTACATGGTTGGATATCTTCGTTTCTAGTGGCGAGTACAACGATTCTCGTTATAACAACCCGCAATACGACGAGTTAATGGCTCGCTCAAAGACCATGAGCAACCCATCAGAACTGTATTTACAAGCAGAAAGCATGCTGATTGAAGACATGGCCATTATTCCTATTTATCGTCCGGGTAACGATCAATACCTCATCAAGCCTTATGTGGGCGGCTACGAACTGACAAACCCTGAGTCGTCGTACTACCGCAAGAATGTCTATGTGAAAGCCCACTAAAAGCATGTTTTCGGTCTGAGTCGGCAAGTTCAATGTTTACTTGTCGTTCCTCATATCTCTCGGTGGAGAAGGCAACCTGAGCTCAGGCCATTTTTTTATTCATAACCGTTCGAAGTGATTTCGGACGACCAAAGGATGATGGATCATGATTTGGTACATTGTTAAGCGATTAGCTATCGCTATCCCCACGCTTCTATTCATCGCACTCGTATCATTTTGGCTGATGCACATTGCACCAGGGGGGCCATTTGATATGGAACGGCCTATGCCAGAGGTGGTACGTGCGAATATCGAAGCAAAATTCCATTTGGACCAGCCCTTCCTTACTCAGTTTTGGATTTACATTGGTAATTTCATACAAGGAGATCTAGGTCCGAGCTTCGTTTATCAAGACTTCAGTGTTACACAGCTCGTCGCACAATCATGGCCAGTTTCAGCAGTATTAGGCGTACTCTCCTTTTGTATTTCCGTTCCACTTGGCATGTCGCTTGGCACCATTGCGGCATTGAACCGAAATAGCCGCCTAGATTACGGCCTGATGACACTTTCGATGACTGGAGTTGTAGTTCCGGCTTTCGTGCTTGCTCCAGTTTTAGTCATGATCTTCGCTATTCAGCTCGACTGGTTCCCTGCTGGTGGTTGGGAAGGGGGAAAACTGGCTTTCCTTGTTCTTCCCGTGCTCAGCCTGGCGATTGGCTCCATTGCGAGTATTGCACGCGTCATGCGTGGCGCAATGATTGAAACACTCAACCAACCATACATTCGAACGGCAAAGGCCAAAGGTTTGTCCACAAACTACATTTTATTCCATCACGCTTTGCGACCATCCCTGATTCCCGTCGTTGCGATGCTCGGCCCTGCGTTTGTGTCTGTCGTGACAGGCTCGGTAATTATCGACATTTTCTTTGGTACAGGTGGCATGGGACAACACTTTGTGTCTGGGGCTCTCAACCGCGACTACGGCCTAGTAATGGGCATTACTCTGATTGTCGCTTCACTCACTATCTTCTTTAACTTTGTGGTCGACTTGCTATATACGATTATCGACCCTCGTATACGCGTTTAGGAGTCCGGCATGTTAACGATCAAAAAACTGGATACACAAGCTCTTCAAGATCAAGTCGTCGACAATATTGAAGCCGTCGAAGGTCGCAGTCTTTGGCAGGATGCATGGACTCGATTTCGTAAAAACAGAGCCGCGATGACATCAGTGTATGTTTTGGCGTTCATTACCTTATGCATCACCTTCGGCCCCTCTCTTGCCGCTTTTGGCCATGATGAAATTGACTGGGAAGTGCTCATCGATCCATACGAGCTAGGGAAACCTTCACTGAGCAGTGGCCATTACTTTGGTACCGATGATCTCGGGCAAGATGTCTTCGCTCGCACGATGCAAGGTGGCAGGCTCTCTATTTTGGTAGGTTTTGTTGGCGCCTTAGTCGCCGTTGTTATTGGTACGATTTGGGGAAGTATTTCCGGCTATCTTGGCGGCGTTGTCGATAGCGTAATGATGCGCATTATTGAGGTGCTCGATTCGGTGCCATTTATGTTTATGGTTATCCTGTTTGTTACCCTTTTTGGCAACAACATCTACCTGATTTTTATCGTGATCGGAATGGTATCTTGGCTGGGCATTGCCCGTGTTGTACGTGGTGTCACCTTCGGTCTAAAAAAGCGAGAGTTCATCGAAGCCGCACACTCTATTGGGGTTTCTAAATTGACAATTGTCCGACGCCATGTTCTGCCTAATGTGCTTGGGATCGTGATGGTTTATTCCTCCTTAATGGTACCAGGATTCATTATGTTCGAATCGTTTTTGAGCTTCTTAGGGCTTGGTGTTCAACCACCAGACACGAGCTGGGGAATCCTAATTTCCGAAGGCGCAAAAACGATTGACGTTGCATTGTGGATGCTGCTTTTTCCCTCTCTGTTTTTAGTTGCCACCCTCTTTTGTTTTAACTTCATCGGCGATGGCTTGCGTGATGCTCTTGACCCGAAAGACCGATAAGGACAAACCCATGCTATCTATTGAAAACATGAACGTGCGCTTCGATACGCCAGATGGGCAAGTGCAAGCGGTCAGTAATCTCTCCTACTCGATTAAAGCGGGCGAAACTCTTGGGATTGTTGGGGAATCAGGTTCGGGAAAAAGCCAGTCTGTTTTCGCATTAATGGGGTTAACCGCGGATAACGGCGCCGTGTCTGGAAGCGCAATGTTCCACGGTGATGATTTACTCGCGATGTCTAAAAAGCAGCTCAACCGCATCCGTGCAGAGAAAATCGGAATGATCTTTCAAGATCCGATGACGTCACTCAACCCATTTATGAAAATTGGCAAACAGCTTTGTGAAGTTCTCATGATTCATAAAGGAATGACCCGAAAACAAGCAAAAATTGAATCGATTCACATGTTGGATGCGGTGCGTATTCCCTCTCCCGAAACTAGGATGAATCAATACCCTCACGAATTATCTGGCGGAATGCGTCAGCGAATCATGATAGCGATGGCCTTGTTGTGTAAGCCCGAGTTGTTAATTGCAGACGAACCAACCACCGCGTTAGATGTAACCGTTCAAGCTCAAATTTTGACGCTATTACGAGACTTACAACAAGAGTTCAATACGGCTATTTTACTGATCACTCACGATATGGGCGTCGTCGCCGAGATGTGTGATCGCGTATTGGTCATGTATGGTGGTCAAAAAATGGAGCAATCAGATACCGAGACATTGTTCGCTCAACCTGCGCACCCCTACACTCAAGGCCTGCTAAAGGCGATTCCTTCCATCACTGAAGATATGCCGCGTTTACCAACCATCCCAGGTAACCCACCAAGTGCGTTGATTAACCATCAAGGGTGTCCGTTTAAAGAGCGGTGCGAGCATCGAGAGACGCGTTGCCAATACGAAACCCCACGGTTTTCTCCATTAAACACGAGCCAGTCCATTGCCTGTCACGTTAAAGCACCCAGTGTTATCACTCCCATTCAAATAAAAGCTTAAGGAGGCGTTATGAATAAAAAAGAAGTCCTCATGTCTGCTCGTGATTTAAACGTCCACTTTCCTGTTTCACGTCATCTTATTCCAAGTCGACGTAAAATCGTGAAAGCGGTCAATGGTATCGACTTAGATGTTTACCGAGGTGAGACACTTGGCATTGTGGGGGAATCAGGCTGCGGAAAATCAACACTTGCTCGCGCCTTACTTCGCTTAATTGAACCTACACATGGCGAGTTGACTTGGAAAGGTCAAGACATGCTCGGGTTTAGTAAAAAAGAGCTTTCCTCTCGACGCAGAGAATTTCAGATGGTGTTTCAAGACCCATCCGCTTGTTTGAATCCGAGGTTAACCATCTCAGAATGCATCGCCGAACCACTGCTCACCCACGAGCCAAAGCTTAAACGGGCAGAGGTAGAAAAGCGTGTCATCGCTATGATGGATAAAGTGGGTCTCTTGGCGAGCCAGCGAAACCGCTATCCACATGAATTTTCCGGAGGTCAATGCCAGCGTGTGGGCATTGCCAGAGCATTAATCCTCAATCCAGATTTGGTCGTGTGTGATGAACCCGTTAGTGCACTAGATGTCTCCATACAAGCTCAGGTCATCAATCTTCTAGATGATCTTAAACAAGAAATGGGGTTAACACTGGTGATGATTGCGCATGACTTAAGCGTGGTGCGCCATATCAGCGACCGCGTTATGGTGATGTATCTTGGTAAACCTATGGAAGTAGGACGTTACGATCAAGTATTTGATGATGCTCAACACCCCTACACCAAAGCACTGTTATCTGCTGTCCCGATAGCTAATCCGCAATTAGCACGTGACCGTGAAATACAACTATTGCCCGGCGATCTTCCTTCTCCACTTAACCCACCGAGCGGTTGCGTTTTTCGTACTCGATGCCCAGAAGCAACAGAAGTATGCGGGCAACAGAACCCAATAAAAACAGGCTCGGAGCAGCATCATATCTATTGCTCAAATATGACTTTAGGAACCATTTAATGAACAATACTAACTCAGTAAACCAACGCCTTACGTTATTGCGTGAGGCAATGTCCTTTCACAACGTGTCTGCATATATCGTGACCAACAATGACCCACATAACAGTGAATACTCAGCGGATCATTGGTTAGCGCGAAGCTGGATTTCAGGTTTTACCGGCTCAGCAGGCGATGTCGTCATTACCCAACAAGGTGGTGGCCTGTGGACTGATGGTCGTTACTATATTCAAGCTGAAGAACAGTTACACGGCACAGGACTTGAACTGTTTAAAGCCAAACAACCAGAAACGCCGACAGTTGCCAAATGGCTGGCTACCACGCTACCAGAAAACAGTATTATCGCGGTTGACGGGCGCGCCATCAGTTACGCTTTTTATCAAGGCCTCAAACAAACCTTTGAAGCGAAAAACATTAAGATCATTCTCGACCTGGATTTACTCACACCGATTTGGCTTGAAAGACCACCTCGCCCAAGTGCACCCGTATTCGAGCACCCCACCGCTTTTGCTGGCGTTGACACTGAAAATAAGTTAGCGAGAATCCGTTCTTGGTTAACCGAGAACCAAGTAGATAGCTTATTAGTGTCAACGCTAGATGATGTCATGTGGACAATGAATATTCGAGGTGGTGATACGAATTACTGCCCAGTTTCTGAAGCCTATCTAGTCGTAGAGCAATCACTTGCGACACTGTTTATTGATAAAGCCAAACTGCCTCAAGACGTTGAAAGAGCGCTGACCGATCAGAGTGTACACATTCGCCATTACAACTACGTAAGTCAGTATTTGAATCAGCAATGTGAGGGATTATCGCTCGCTTTTAACCCGACCCACACAGACAGCTTATTGGTGAGTTCGATTGAAGGGAATGTGAATCTAAAGCCAATGGCTTGCCCTGTAACGGCAATGAAGGCCATAAAAAATGCGACCGAGCTAACTAGCCTAGAACAGGCATTAACAGATGATGGTGTGGCAATCGTAAGGTTTATGAACTGGCTCGAAGAGCAAGTTCCAAGCGGACTCGTTACAGAATTGTCTGCTGAGGCACAACTGAATCACTATCGCCGTCAAACCCGACATTATGTGAGTGACAGTTTCCGCACTATCGCAGGCTTCGCAGCTCACGGGGCAAAAATGCATTATGCCGCCGATGAAGAAAGCAATGCGGCAGTCAATGAAAGCAACTTCTTTCTCGTCGATTCTGGTGGCCAATACCTTGGCGGGACAACAGACATCACCCGTACTTTCCACTTCGGGTCACCGACCATTAAGCAGCGCAAAGATTATACCTTGGTGCTCAAAGCGGTCATCCGACTGACTCAGACTCGATTCATGAAAGGCTCTACGGGTGCCAATCTTGATATCATGGCGCGTGGCGTCTTATGGCAACATGGTATTGATTACAAGTGCGGCACTGGACACGGCGTGGGCATTTGCTTGAATGTTCACGAAGGCCCACAAAATTTCTCGCAAAGCCACCACGAGGTTGAACTAAAACCGGGTATGGTCATTACTAATGAGCCAGGCGTTTATCGCGAAGGTGAGTACGGGGTAAGAATAGAGAACATTCTTAAAGTTGTAGAAGTAGAACAAAATGAGTTCGGCACGTTTTACGGTTTTGAGACCATCACTCTTGCTCCAATTGCGACCAACGCCCTTGATTTATCAATGCTAGATCAAGCAGAGCTAGACTGGCTCAATCATTACCATTCACGAGTCTATCAAGCACTTAGCCCTTTTCTTGATACGCAAGATAAAAACTGGCTTCAACGCACAACCCAACTTATTGAGAAATAGGATATCAGCAAGCTTTATAACGTTTTCATTTTCATCTCAAACTCCTTGTTTGCCAGCCTTCGGGCTGGTTTTTTTATAGAGATAACGGCGTGAAAAACAAAAACGCCCCGCAATGTTAGCGAGGCGATCAATTAAATTAAAATGATGCAGTTAAAATGCCCTACTGACGACACTTCTGAGCATCAAAATCAACGACGATGGCGGCATTCTCAAAGTCACCAGAGACTTTAACGTAGCCCCAGTAGTTACTCTGATTTGACAACGTAATACACTCTCCATTACCAATATTATCTGACCACCCGTGAAGATTAGCACCATCCGGCCAACCAGAGTTACTGTATTCAAGCTTTAGGTTGCCCATACCGTTCCCCGTCGTTATCGCCAGATTTGAGCTCTCATTCACCGCTGGCACGCTCAGCCAAATGGTTTGTTGATTTGCCAAGCAAACAGGCTCTCCTGCTGTTAGGCGCCCACCGCTTACTTTACTTTGCACCGCGCAGTCTTGTGGCAATGTGTCATTACCGCCCAACGTTGAGATAACAACACTATGAGTGGCGGTTGCCGTCAAGCCTTCACTGTCTGTCACACTTAGACTGACCGAATACTCCCCTTCACTCCCATATTGGTGCGTCGGCTTGGTTTGTGTACTTGTCGAGCCATCACCGAAGTCCCATAAGACGCTGACGATCTTCCCGTTTGGGTCTGTACTGTTTTCACTGCTAAATGTAATGCTTTCACCGACTTTCCCCTTGTTGTTTGCGGTTATGACTGCATTAGGTGCACCATTTGAGACAAGGGATTGCTGCCACTGCTCAAACTCACTTTGATATAAATTCGCCCATTGGGTGATCGTTGCTTTGTAATTGCTCCAATTCCCTTGGCGTGTTTCCACCAGCATTTGGTTTACGTCATCTTTATGATTTTCAAACATAAAACGTACAGCTAAGTACCCCCAACGATAAATTCGATCGACATCAAACCCATCATAAGTAGTCTCGAAAATCTCACTTAAGGTATATGTCGAGCCGTCTAAAATCGTCTCAAGTGCTGCTTGGTTGTCATTTTCTTGAGCGACATACTCTGCAATGCCTTCACTCCACCACACTATTTTTTCAGTTGGATGACTAAACCCTCCATAGAGATCAAATCGACCATCTAAGTAATGCACGTATTCGTGCTCTAAGTTCCAGACAAAGTGATCCGCGTTCGCATAAGAGGCTTCATAAGCAATAAAGTTGGGAATATTCCCCGGCTGGGAAGGATCGCCTTCCAAGTACATACCGCCATTGTCAGTACTAATATCGAAAATTGGCCCTGCGTACTTACCATAATCGGTGCTTGAATCGAAGATATTGACTTGGAGCTGAGTATTGTGGTCATCTTTTACTGGCTGTTCACCAGTTTCTAATGACTGATGAAAGTAACCCTCTTCGTAACCCATTTTAGAACATGCGGCCGCGTGTTGCTCTTGCGTCATATTCTGGGACAATATTCGAATTGTTGGACTACAAGTATAAGTTTGCGATAGCACTAAGCCTTTTAGCTCAGTTTCGAAATTACAAATTCCGAACTCACTACAATCTGCGTAATATGAGGCAGTGTCCGCCGCCGCAAGCCAAACCGCGTCACCCCGACCATACATTTCATACTGTTCAAAGATTCGACTCAGCTGACTCTTCACAACAGAACTCGCGTTACCCGTATACTTGGTCAAACGCCCGAGCTCTCGCCCCGCATTCGCGGCCATGAACTCATCTTCAGCACCGATTGATGATGCCCTCAGAGCAAAATCGCCTAAAGCTTTGGCAAGGTCCGTTTGGTTGCCAATTATTTGCACAAATTGCTCGTTCCACTGCCCACCAAACAAAATAGTGAAAACACCGTTAACTGCATTGCGCATATACCAGTGCTGGGCGTATTGATCATTCCAACGTGTAAGCCACTGGGTCACTTGCGGTAAGTACGCGTGCTGCAAGCCCGCACTATCCATAGTGATGATGACTTCACTAAGCACTTTGCCGTGACGGTCGCTGTTCTCATAGAAGTTTGCGTTATTAACAAACGCATCCACGGATTCTTTCACCGCTGGGGTAACCCATTCAATAAATGAGATGTTGTCATTGTAAAACTCGGCGTAATAACCCGCGCGCAAGTATAAGAAAAACGTTTCGAGTTCATCGCTCCCGCCACCTGTATACCCCTTCGCCAATGTCGTAGTGCGCTTCGCAATGTTGTACATATGATCGGAGCTAAATACCGACTCCTGAATCCGACTTTCAGCAGAGAATAACTGGTTCACGCACGTCGCGCCCTGACTTAAAATTTCGCTGATCAATTGGTTACTGCTTTCGGTAACCAATGCTTCCAAATCACAAGCAGTGCTCGACTCATCAAGGCTTTCAAGTGACTGTACTCGAGTTGCCTTGGAGGGCTGAATAGGGAGAGTTGCGGTTGGTTGGTATTCAACTCGATTGGATTCAACACCGTGTGTATGAGCCGAATGTGCATGTTGCTCTGTAACTTGAGAAACTGGCTCGCTTAACGCAAATACGCCAGTGCTGGTTAATGTTGTCGCAATCGCGACACTCAAAGTCTTCAGTTCCATCTAATTTCTTCTATATTGAGTTTTCCTTAAATGCATTACGTCTTTTGCATCGCCACTGCCCTTATTACTGCAAGAGCATCTCCATATAATCTACTCGCAAGACAAGATGAAACATTTTGTTAACAACTGAACGTGACGGTGTCAGTTTTTGGTACTCGAGTTGCCGTTGCACGAGCTTGCCAGAAATCGATTTGCTTTAGTAATATTGATCAACTAGTTGTTTATCTTTCCATTCAAATATCTTTTATTGCTCCTCACAAAAGCGATAAAATGGTTTCTTTTCTTTTTGCTAAACAACTCCTATGACCGACGCTGATATTGAGCTACAACATCTTTGGTTAGAAGTCCAAGCCGAACGCTGGCAAAACCTGCCACGCTTTTTATTCAGTTACTACTGCTACAAGCACAACCTTGTCAGTAAAACCAACAAAGTTTGTTGGGAGACGGCACGTGCAAGACTGCCCGCTTCAACATCAATAAAAGAGCGAAAAAAGGCGGTGGTTGAACCGTTAGTCTCTGAGAAAACCGTCGTTGGGTTATTGAAATCCATCAGCAAAGATGGGGAAATGACGTTTAACGTGATGGTAACCACACTTAATGCGTTTTTGCACTATGTTGTGATTAGCAAGGAAGAGAAAGCCCGACTTAAACCAAACATGCCAGCTAGTTGGTATCAGCGATCAAACAAGTCGCCTTTGGCACGTTTCGAGCAGGCTGGCATTAATCTACAGGAGTGACATGTCAGTCATCGCTGATGATAAACACAAAAGACAAGCGCCTACAATGAGGCGCATTTGGTCAAAAATTGAGGAGCACCTAAACAAAAGTGCGTAGCGAGCAACAAAGAAAAAGTTTGGTTATTCTTGAATGCCTCGAATGCGTACATTACGCCTACGTAGAACTTCTAAAGTCACGAGCAAACACACCGACATAAAAATCAGCAACGTAGCGACCGCCAATATAGTCGGACTGATTTGCTCTCGAATTCCTGACCACATCTGCCTAGGAACGGTTTTTTGTTCTGCCCCAGTCAGGAATAACGCCACCACAACCTCGTCGAACGAAGTGCCAAAAGCAAACAAGCCGCCAGAAATCATCCCCGGACGAATCAGAGGAAAGGTAATGTGTCTGAAAGTATAAACAGGGTTTGCTCCTAAGCTAGCCGCCGCTTTTACCAAGCTATGGTCAAAGCCGCTTAACGTCGCAGTAACGGTAATGACGACAAAAGGCGTACCTAACGCAGCGTGTGCCAAAATGACGCCTAAATAAGTTTGTGATAAGCCAAGGCGTGTGTAGAAAAAGTACATCGCAGCAGCAGAGATAATGACTGGTACGATCATGGGCGAGATCAACAGCGCCATAATCGTATTGCGAAAAGGCAAGTTACTACTTGCTAAACCCAACGCCGCCAGAGTTCCCAGCCCTGTTGCAACGAGTGTCGCCATAAAAGCAATGAACGTGCTATTTTTCAGCGCCAACAGCCACTGATCACTAGTAAACATTTCTTGATACCAGCGAGTAGAATACGCTTCCGAATCAAGGTTTAACATCCCCTCGGTAAAAGTAAAGTAAGGCGTTGCATTAAACGATAACGGGATGATGGTCAGAATTGGAGCGATTAAAAAGAACAGCACCAACCCACAAAAAGCTAAGTAACCTGCGTAAGCAACTCGCTCTACTTTTGATGCATAGTTTGGTAATGCCATGGTTATCCTCCTACCTTAAGGTTATTAATACCAACCACACGGTTGAATATATAAAACAGAACCAGTACAACGAACAAAAGCAGTCCACCCAATGCGCCAGCCATCCCCCAGTTCAGTGATGTCTGCATATGATAGGCAATCAT
The DNA here is from genome assembly GCF_033339595.1 of Vibrio sp. 2096. Taxonomy (NCBI): domain Bacteria; kingdom Pseudomonadati; phylum Pseudomonadota; class Gammaproteobacteria; order Vibrionales; family Vibrionaceae; genus Vibrio; species Vibrio sp. 2096. The sequence goes on along the minus strand of NZ_JAWOUX010000002.1, from coordinate 430,917 downwards.
ATTGGAGATCATCTGTCCGCTTCTTCCACCAACCAAAGCGGGCGTAATGTAGAAGCCAATAGAAAGAATGAAAGTAAGCAAGGCCCCCGCACCTATCCCCGGTAACGTAAGCGGCATATAAACTTTGATGAACGCAATGAAAGGCGTCGCGCCTAGAGAACGAGCGGCACGGAAATAAGTTGGGCTAATTCCTTTCATTACGCTATACAGAGGCAGGATCATAAAAGGCAACAGAATGTGCACCATAGACACCACCGTTCCGAAGGTATTGTGAATCATCTGAATTCGCTCAGAAGTAAAACCCGACCAAATAAGGAGATCATTAATGACCCCTTGGTTTTGCAGCAGAACAATCCAAGACGTGGTTCTGACTAACAATGATGTCCAAAATGGCAGCAGCACAATAATTAAAAGTAAGTTCGCGCGCTTATCAGGTAAATTGGCAAGCAGGTAAGCAACGGGGTACGCCATCACCAAACAAATTAAGGTGATTGAAATAGACATCCAAAAAGTTTTAAAGAAAAGGTCGACGTATATTTGGCGTTTTTCTGGTTGGGGCTCAATGTCTCCAAACTCATTCACTTGCAAGTCTAGCGCTGCAAGATAGTGACTGAATGTTAATGCGCCACTAAGATTCTTAAACGCCGCCCAATATTTAGGATTAGTCCATCGCTTATCCAGCTTAGCCAACTGTGTCACCGAGCTCGGCAGCGACGTCAAACGAGACAACTTTCTGCCGGTTTTCATGAGTAAACTGCGCATACCAGACTCTTCAATATTCATCCGGTTGGCTATTTTCGGCAGCTCTTTGCTTTGATAAAGCGCAAGTACTTCAACAGAGAATGCCTCAATGACTTCTTGATGAGGCTGACCTTGATAATCCCAACTTTCTAAGGCTTGAATAGTTTGTGGTAGTGACAGGGATATTTCTCGGTTATCCACGCTTCGATAAAGCATGTCGAGGATAGGAAAAGCAAACGTAAGCAGAATAAAACACACCAATGGCGTTGTGAGCATAATGGAGCGAAGCTTTTTTCGGCGCTCGGCCTTTTGCAACTGCGCTTTCAAATTGGTTTCTTGCTCATGAACTTGGCGTTCGATTTCCAATACAGAATCTAATGCGGTTAGCTCTCGACTCATGCTGCTACCTCGCTACTTTGAGTTTGTGTCCCATCAAGAGCATGGCAATCGTCACTTTGCCAACCAATACGACAAATTGAGCCAGGCGTTAACTGCAAGTGTTTACGATTATCGTTAGGTACTTTAACGATGAAGTGACCAACGCTCTCTACTTCGACGACCAGACGATAATGATCACCGTGATAAATCAATTCTCGTAGGACGCCCGAGACTTGGTTCTCACAAGACGCTTTCTCTGGTTGAATAACAATCTTTTCTGGTCGAATGGAAAGTGTTGTTCTCTGCCCTTGCTCAGAGACTCTGACAGGTTTCGCAGTAAATAACTCTTTCCCAACGAGCACTTGGCAATACTTTCCGTTCCACTCTTTGACTAAACCTGAGAGTTGGTTGTTTTCTCCGATAAACTGCGCAACAAACGTATTACTCGGAGATTCATAAAGCTCGGTTGGTGTCGCGAGTTGTTGCACTTCGCCGTGATTAAAAACCGCAATACGGTCGGACATAGTGAGAGCTTCGTCTTGATCGTGCGTCACATACAAAATGGTAATGCCAAGCTTTTCATGCAAATGTTTAATTTCCATCTGCATTTGCTCACGCAGCTGCTTATCTAACGCGCCTAGTGGTTCATCCATCAACACGAGTTTAGGCTCAAACACTAATGCTCGCGCTAACGCAACACGCTGTTGTTGACCACCTGATAACTGCTTCGGGTATCGAGTCGCAACATGCTCAAGCTCGACCATTTCTAATACACTCTGAACTTTGCTTTGAATCGTGTCACTGTCGAGTTTTCGCACCTTTAAAGGAAACGCAAGATTCTCAGCAATGGTCATATGTGGAAACAACGCATAGTTTTGAAACACCATACCAATATCGCGCTTGTGCGGCGCGAGATGATTGACAGGAACGCCATCGATATAAATGTCTCCACCGGTCGCAGTTTCAAAGCCTGCTAGCATCATCAAGCAAGTGGTCTTGCCCGATCCTGACGGCCCCAACATAGTAACGAACTCTCCAGGAGTAATATCTAAGTTGAAGTCTTTCACCACCAAATTCGTGCCATCGTAGGTTTTCTTAACGTGTTGAAAGCTGACATAGTCCTTGTTTTCCGTGCTCATGACTTCCCTCTTCTCATTTTTTGAATATTACGAATGAGTAGAGCGTCAGTTAACGCTCTACTAAACAGCACAATTACAGATTGTATTTGGATAGGTCTAAGCGGGTTTCTAACGCATGTTCAACCATTTGAATGACTTGTTGACGCTCTTCACCTTGTAAGAGTTGGCGTGGCGCACGAACTTGTTCAGAGCCACGTCCGCAGACTTGCTCGGCCAATTTTATGCACTGAACCAGCGTAGGAATGGTGTCTAAACGCAGTAGGGGTAAGAACCAACGGTAGATCTCTAACGCTTCAGCATAACGACCTTGGCTTGCCAGTTTATAAATCGCAACGGACTCTTCTGGGAATGCGTTGGTTAAACCAGAAATCCAGCCGGTCGCACCTAGCATCAATGATTCAAGAGCGATGTCATCAACACCACTGAACACGGTAAAGCGGTCATCAAATTTATTGTAAAGCTCGGTGATACGACGAGTATCAGTGGTCGACTCTTTGATAGCTACAATACTTTCAAACTCAGCCAGTTTCGCCATGATATCGAGGTTTACATCGACACCATAAGCAACCGGGTTGTTGTAAATCATGATTGGCATTTCTGGCGTTGCTTCTGCTAGCGTGCGGTAATATTCGAACGTTTCGCTCTCAGACGTGCGGTAAACCATGGCAGGCATCACCATACAACCATCGATACCAATTTTGTACGCATCCTGCATGTAATCAACAGCTGCTGTGGTAATAGACTCTGCTGTACCAGCAATCAAAGGCACACGGCCATTTACGACTTCTTTTGCCGCTTGCAAAACCTGGCGTTTCTCCTCCGGGTACAACGCGCAGTTCTCACCGACAGTACCCAAGCAGATAATGCCATTCACACCATCTTTAATCTGGTTGTCTATAACGGTTTGCGTTGCGTCTAAGTCAATTGACTGATCTTGACGAAATTGCGTACTGACCGCCGGATAAACACCTTTCCAATCAATTTTCATGAACTACTTTCCTTATATGTATATTGTATGCAATTTAAATGAACGAGCGAAAATGCTCAGACATGGCTATCTATGCCATTTTCTAACAACACCGCCTTTACAGCGGCCAAATCAGCCAAAGCACTGCCAACTGATTTGTATAAAGTAATGACCTCATCGTTTTGACGTCCTGAGATTTGTTGGGCGCAAAGCTGCGGTAATTCCCCTTTGATATCGTCTGAAGTGAACACGCCCTCTTGAATTGGAATGAGAAGATCGCCCGCTTCGGCTAATACATTAATACGGCTATCAACATACACCTGTGCTCGTTGCACTGCTTTAGAGTCGCATTCACGCTTGTCCAAATCATGATTACCGACCAAATCAATATGGGTGCCCTGCAGCACGTCTGCGCCATTAAACAAAGGCTCTGCTGATGCGGTAATACAGCTGATGATGTCAACGTGTTTGATAACGTGGTCCACTTTTTCTACGACTGAAACGCGGAACCGACGCTCATCAGGAAGCGACTGATACTCTGAAGATGACACAATGGCATCTACCGTCGCCTCGGCTTTGTCTGAGTTACGCCCCCAAATATAAACCTGCTTAAGTGGGCGAACCGCAGCGTATGCCCACGCAAAATAAGGCGCAAGATTGCCCGTTCCGCAGATCAACAGACGATCAGCATCGGGACGCGCTAAATAGTCCGCTGCCAACGCAGAAGCTGCGGCGGTGCGCCAAAACGTTAAAACTTTACCGTCCACGAGTGCGAGCGGCTCACCATCGTTTCGTCTAAAAACAAGCAGCTTAGATGCAAGCGTATCTTTGCCTTGCTCAGGGTTATGCGGGAAATACGTAAAGGCTTTCACCGCAATCAACTCCTGGTTCCAAGCTGGAAGTAGCGCAAACGCCTCGTATTCTCCCTCTTCTAAGGGCATGACTCGGCGTTGAGGTATTGTTGCTGGCCGCGAGTACATTTCACGCATCGTTTCAATAAGAGACTTCATTGTTAAACATTGCGCGACTTGCTGTGCTTCGATGACTTTCATCATTTCTCCGAAAACATAAATACAGTTGAGGAAAAGTACGGAACCTCGCTTATGGATGAAAACTCGGCCCCATACAAAAATTAATGCCTAGTTAAGCAGCCAGGTATTGAACTCTTCATTGAGTTCATCCGCGTAGTCTGACCACCATTCATCGTTAATCAGGAAGGCGGTTTGGAAGTTTTGAGGTGCGGTAGGAAGGTTCGCTAAAATGTCTGGGTTCACCTCCGCCGAAGACGACTTACGCGTAGGCCCATAGGCAACGTACTTAGCTTGATCAGCTAATGGTTTTGTTCCTGAAGAAAAAGCAATGAAGTCCAATGCAAGCTTTGTGTTCTCACTCCCTTTAGGTATCGCCCATCCATTCATGTAACCCATTTGACGGTCCCATATAATCCGAAATGGTTGACCTTCATCCTTACGGGCATTGTGGATTCGGCCGTTAAACGCCGAGGCGATCACCACTTCTTTGTCTGCAAGCATTTGAGGTGGCTGGGCACCTGTTGTCCACCACAGTACTTCTGATTTGATCGTATCCAACTTAGCAAAAGCACGCTCACGCCCCGCTTCGGTTTCGAGCAGGCTGTAGACCTCTTCTGGCTTTACACCATCAGCCAATAGTGCCCACTCAAGATTGCCCTGAGGTTGTTTTTGCAATGCACGTCGACCTGGAAAAGTTTTTAGGTCAAAAAGATCGGTCAACTTGCTTGGCAAAGCCTTACCTTTAAACGCGTCTTCGTTCACCGCTAATACAGTGGACACAACGATGGTATTGATTGCGCATTCGTGAATCGCACCATCAATAAAATCCTCTTGTGCTGGTGTTCCATCAGCTCCCGGAGGCAAAATACTTGGGCTCACTGGTTCTAATAGCCCTTCTGCACAACCACGAACAATGTCCGGCTTGTCGAGAGAAACCAAATCCCAGCGCACATTGTTCGCTTCCACCTGTGCTTTAATTTCGGCTAATCCGCCGCTGAAATCCTCGGATACGATCTCAACACCTGTTTTTTTAATGAAAGGCTTATGATATGCCTCCACTTGGCTCTTGGTGAATGCACCACCCCAAGATACGACCGTCAATTTGTCTTCAGCATAAGCAGAGGTCCCCAACAGCATTCCTGAGATCAACAGCGCCAATGGTGCTTTGGTCATTCGTGACATGTTTTACTCCTTTTGGTTGTTTTTCTGGAGGCATCCGAGTACGGCTGTTGGATACCAGTTTTTGTTAAAATTAAGTTAACATTAGCATTTAATATATTTTATACAATATTTAATATTAAATTTTTCAGGCAAATCGTTGTAATGAAAAAGGTGAAAGATCAATCGATGTCGGCTTTCCTTCGATAAGCTCTAAAAGGAGATCTGCCGTAATCGCCGCTTGAGTTAATCCAAGGTGTTGGTGGCCAAATGCCAGTAATACATTTCCATCCCAAATGCTATCAATAACCGGTAACGAGTCGACTGTTGAAGGCCGATTACCCATCCACTTTTCTCCTTGCTTGAGTGAATGTAACCCCGATTCAAACATCTCATCACCTAACTGAAAAAGCATTTCTGAACGTTTCATATTGGGTGGTGATTCTACATCGGCATACTCCACAGTGCCTGCCAAGCGTAGCCCACCAGACATCGGAGTCATGATGAATTTTCTATCGGCAGAGCTAATAGGAAATGGCAGTACATCACGCTTGTCATCCACCATTAGGTGATAACCACGCTCGGCTTGAATAGGCACTTTGACTCCGGTTAGTTGCCGTATCAAAGGCTTAGAATGTACACCAGCGGCAACAATGATTCGGTCAAATGAATGTGTTTGAGACTCAACCAGCACATCGCCATTTTTCGCCAACGCAGATACACCTTTTTGTAAAACCTTACCGCCAAGAACTTCAAAAGCTTCACTTAGCTCAGCACAGAGCTGATAAGGGTCTAGCGTATGACCGGTTTCGGGAAAAAAGACTCCGATACGAACCTTATGGCTGAGATCAGGTATTCGCTCTCGAATCGCCTCTTGTGTCCAAACTTGATGCGTCACACCGTTTTTAGCCAGTGAGTTAAGCGTACTTTGATAATTCTGAAACAGTTTCTCGTTTTCAAAAGTGAGCAATGAACCATTCATTTTTATTAGATGCGCTTTTCCGATTGAATCAAGCACGCCACGCCAACTTGCCACTGACCGCTCGTTAAGACTCTTAATCGCGTTTTTTGCCTGCTCCGCGGCTGATGGCTTTGTTTGTAATAGAAAACGAATCATCCACCCGATAGTGCTTGGAATATCTTGCCAACGGATCGAAACCGGACTTTTGGGATCTAGCAGCATTTTAGGTAATTGTGGAAGCAGCGCTGGCGTTGCAAGAGGGAAGATTTGCTCAGTCGCGATATGGCCTGCATTTCCCTTAGAGCATCCATTCCCCACGCCATTGGGATCAAAAATCGTGACTTGATAACCTTGCTGCTGCAACTTCAATCCAATTGATAAGCCGATAATCCCCGCACCTATCACGGCGATCCTTTCCTTTTTGGTTTCATCCTTGACCAACATAAATATGCTCCGAGTCACACTTGAAAACGTAGATTGTATACAATATATTTTACATTACGTTAACATTACCATTGTTTAATTCAACCATTTTTTCAGCAAGGAGCGAAAAATGAGACAAGGAACTTTTTTCTGTATTGATGCCCACACCTGCGGCAACCCAGTTAGGCTGGTCGCAGGCGGTGTGCCTCCACTCGAAGGCAATACCATGAGCGAAAAGCGCCAATACTTTCTTGAGCATTATGATTGGATTCGTCAGGCACTCATGTTTGAGCCTCGCGGACACTCAATGATGTCGGGGTCAGTTGTCTTTCCTCCTTGCAGCGATAACGCAGACGCTTCAATTCTGTTTATTGAAACCAGTGGCTGCTTACCAATGTGTGGCCACGGCACCATTGGAACCGTCACTACCGCTATCGAGAATCGCCTTATCACTCCCAAAAAAGAAGGCCGTTTGATACTTGATGTCCCAGCAGGACAAATCGAAGTGCACTACCAAACAAAAGGTGACAAGGTCACGTCAGTGAGGATATTTAACGTACCAGCTTACCTTGCCCACCAAGACGTAACCGTGGACATAGAGGGCTTAGGTGAGCTCACTGTCGATGTTGCTTATGGCGGAAACTATTACGTAATCGTCGATCCTCAAGAAAACTATGCCGGACTTGAACACTACTCTCCAGATGAAATTTTGATGCTTTCACCAAAAGTTCGCGAAGCGGTATCTCGAGCGGTTGAGTGCGTACATCCAGAAGATCCAACAGTATGCGGTGTTTCTCACGTGCTATGGACCGGAGAGCCCACTCAAGAAAACGCCACCGCTCGAAATGCTGTGTTTTACGGCGACAAAGCGTTGGATCGCTCGCCATGTGGTACGGGTACTAGTGCACGCATGGCGCAATGGCATGCAAGAGGCAAACTCAATCAAGGAGAAGACTTTATTCACGAAAGTATCATCGGCAGCCTATTTCAAGGACGTATAGAAGGCATTACCGAAGTGAATGGCAAAGCCGCTATTTTGCCAAGTATTGAAGGATGGGCACAAGTATACGGTCACAACACAATATGGGTAGACGATGAAGACCCATATGCGTACGGATTTGAAGTGAAGTAATAAGGATAGTAAGGAAGAATGATGAACCCACAAGAACCAACCACTTTTTACGCAGTCAACGCCTTTACTGGTGAGCCTCTACCTATTGCGTTTCCGGTACATGGAGAGCAAGAAGTTAATCAAGCCGCCTCAGCCGCCCAAAACGTTGCGCGTGAGTTTCGCCAACTAAGCAATGCAAAGCGAGCGAGCTTACTTTGCTCTATCGCCTCTGAATTGGAAGTGAAGAGTGAAGAAATCGTTGCTCGTGCTCATTTAGAAACTGCCCTTCCCGAAGCACGTTTAAGCGGTGAAATAGGACGTACAGCGAGCCAATTAAGACTATTTGCCGAGGTTGTGAGCTCGGGTAATCACCATCAAGCAATTTTCGATACGCCAAACCCAGACCGTCAACCACTGCCGAAACCAGATATTCGTCGTCAGCAAATCGCAATTGGCCCTGTCGCCGTGTTTGGTGCGTCTAATTTTCCGCTCGCATTTTCTACGGCAGGTGGTGATACGGCTTCGGCACTGGCAGCTGGCTGTCCTGTGATTGTAAAAGGCCATACCGCCCACCCTGGCACCAGTCAACTTGTTGCAGAGTGTATTGAGGCTGCACTTGAGAAAGAGTGCTTACCGCAAGCCATCTTCACGCTATTGCAAGGCAACAAACGCGCACTTGGCCAAGCACTCGTTACCCATCCAAAAATTAAAGGGGTTGGGTTTACAGGTTCCGTCGGTGGTGGCCGTGCGCTGTTCAATCTAGCTCAGCAAAGACCAGAGCCAATCCCCTTCTATGGTGAACTAGGGGCGATTAATCCAACATTTATTCTCCCTTCAGCCATACGAGCAAACGCCTCATTGGCTGAAGAGTTTGTGGCTTCTATGACTTTGGGCTGTGGACAATTTTGTACAAAACCAGGCGTTGTATTTGTCTTGAATAGCCCAGAAACGCAAGCCTTTATCGAAATCGCTCAAGGGTTAATTCGACAACAATCAACGGCCACTTTGCTAACGCAAGGAATCCGAGAAACGTATGAATCCGAAGTGGATAAGCGAGCTTCCGAAACAGGCATTAACGTAACTCGTTCTGAACAAGCAGAAGTGACCAATGTCGCACCAGCACTGTTCGTGACGGACAGTAAAAACTGGCGTAAAAACCCGCAATGGGAAGAAGAAATATTCGGTCCTCAATCGTTAATCGTAATCTGTGAAGATTTCGATGACATGTTGAAACTGAGTGATTCACTGACTGGCTCGCTCACCGCAACCCTTCACGCTACCGCTGAAGACGAAGAACAAGCCAAGCAACTGCTTCCAAGTTTGGAAGAAATCGCCGGACGCCTTGTATTCAACGGTTGGCCAACTGGCGTCGAGGTTGGTTACGCTATGGTTCATGGTGGACCCTATCCGGCTTCAACCAATTCTGCCTCAACATCTGTCGGGGCAGAGGCTATTCATCGTTGGTTGCGTCCCGTCGCTTATCAAGCTTTACCAGAATCTTTATTGCCGGATTCATTAAAAGCGTCGAACCCACTGGGTATTCAACGCGCCATAGATGGCAGTGTGTCCCAATAAAATCACCAAATGGCTCAAAAAGGCATCAACTGATGCCTTTTATTTCACTCTACTTCTCAAAACCTTCTTTCCTAGTTGGTTTGTGCCAGAAAAACAATAAACTACTAAAGTAAAATGGATTGGATACAATATTAATTTCACGGGAGACTTCAATGTCACAGAAACCTGTTTTTAAAACGCGTACTCAGCTCGTTGAGGAAGCAATTCGAACTCAGATCTTGAAGGGCGAGTTAAAAACTGGTCAACCTTTACGTCAAGATGCGTTAGCAAAAGAGTTTAATGTTAGCCGAATTCCTGTGCGTGAAGCGTTAGTTCAATTGGAAGCACAAGGACTCGTTAGCTTTGAACCTCACAAAGGTGCGACGGTCACTGAGCTATCTCCAGAGAAAATCAATGAGCTATTTGAACTGCGCGCTGTCGTGGAATGCCACATTTTAGAGCGCGCGATTCAAAATATGACAGACGCTGACCTTGAACGCGCGCGCGAAGTTCGCGAACGTTTCGAGTCAGTAGTGAACAGTGGCGACGAAGTAGAAGAATGGAGCAACTACAACTACGAGTTCCACAAAGCCCTATATGCGCCAGCCAACATGCCTGAAACTATGGACGTCATTTACAACCTGAACACAAAGTGTGACCGATACATACGCATGCAGCTATTGTTTACTACAGGCATTAAAAAGGCAGAAGAAGAGCACTTAAGCTTGTTTGAAATGTGCCAAAATCGCGATATCGAAGGCGCCAAGTACCTACTGAAAAAGCACATTCTAGAAGCAGGCACAGCGATTCGAAACCTGCTGCTTGAAAGGCAAAATATCAGCCAGTAAACGGAATAACGAATAAGGTGATATTCAAGGATGAATGTTGGACCAAAGTTTTTACTTGCAGCGCTACGACAAAAGATTAAAGAAGAAGGGCTTTGCTACAATTCCTTGTCAGAGAAAAGTGGCATCCCTTTATCTAGTATTAAACGCCACCTACATAATCCAGCTTTAGGTTTGGATAAAGTACTTATTTATCTGAACTACCTGAATACCGATCTCATCGAACTCGCAACCTTAGCCAACGAGCTTCAGCACCAAAACGAGCAAATGCTAACAGATGAAGAGAGCGCCCTTTTCGTTGAGCATCCTTATTTACTTGATTTTATTTATATGCTGACTTCTCGTGATATTAAACCGCAAGAGATAGCCCAAACTTACGGACTTTCTGATACAAGCTTACGATTCTATTTGCGTATCGCGGAAATTCTAGGATATGTCGAAAACTTCGGAGACGGCTTGTTTTACCGTTCTGGTCGTCGATTTATTATGGAAGAAGGTACGGCATTAGACACCTTATTCAAAGAGCGATTTCAACAAGATTCGCTTTCTCATGATATCAACCCAGGCGTATGTATAGGTCGCATTAGGCTCACCGAAGAGCAGAAAGTGCAAATAGAGGACGAGCTTTGTAATAAATTAGCGAAACTTAACGCAGTTAACACTTCCAACAATGAAGGTGAACTAACAAATATATTAATGCGCTGCACTCCCGGTGCTCAGATATTTTTCGCTGATGATTTACCTAACATTGACGGAAGCTTATTAAAGCACGTCGCTCAACTCACTAAATTAAGTTAAAGCATCAGATAAATAAATCAAACACCCCCGAGATAACATCATATATCCCTACCAAACTATTGATTCAAAGCGTTTCCTGAATCTAATTCTGATTTTTTATTTAGCAAGCGTCGCTTAGTCAACTAAGAACTTGTCTTAATTTCACACTTATTAATTGTCTTGTTAGCTCTTTTGAAATAGACAGAAAACTTAAGTAATGACTAATTTAGCTTAAGTATAAAAGACAACTTTTTTACGTTATTTACCTCACACTATTTAACTATAAATTTGCAGACGAACAAATTAAATTAATACATTCACCTAGCTAATAAAAACAAAAGCAAAACACATAATTATAATTCTATTATTTATAAGGACATAGAAAAGTGAAATTTAAGTATTCTTTAGCAACGGCAGTCACTCTCGCATTATTACAAGGCTGTGGCGGTGGTGGCGGTGATAGCTCATCACCTACTCCGTCCACTAGCAGTGCAAACGGTCCAACGTGGAAAGTTCATGATTTTAGCCAACCGTCGAAAACGTTTATCAACCAATGTGAAACGCCCCGCGTCGGACTGGACCCATATGACAACTATGCCGCCTATCCAGATAAATTGGGCTCTGCATTACACGAAAAACTCTTTTTAAGAGCTTTTACTAACGAAACGTATCTATGGTATGACGAGGTTCCTGATAATAATCCAGCAAACTACAAAACTGTTACTGATTACTTCAATACGCTGGTCACCTCTGCTACTACCGCGACGGGTAAACCAAAAGATCGCTTCCATTTTACCGTCCCTTATGAGGATGATATGAAATCATCGCAATCCGGTTTAGTTGCTGGATTTGGTTTTAACTGGGCATTCCTACGTGGCGTACAACCTCGAGACGTTCGTATTTCCTACACTGAAGAAGCCTCGCCAGCTGATAGAAGCGGCATTGCTCGTGGTGATAAGCTTCTGAAAATCAATAATATTGATGTGGTTAACACCGGTAGTCAGTCCGACATTGATTTTATTAATAAAACGCTCTTTAACCCTGACATCAATCAAGATTACACCTTCACATTTGAGAGTGTTGGCGGTCTAGAGAAAACCGTGACGCTTACCGCCTCTGATGTCATGACCTCTCCAGTTAAAAATGCCAAAGTGATTACACAAAATGGTATGCGGATCGGCTATCTGCAATACAACTCCTTTGAACCAAGCGCTCAAGCCCCGCTTATTGAGGCGTTCAGTACGCTCTCAGCAGAGAATGTTGACGAGATCGTCGTTGATTTACGTTACAACGGCGGTGGCTTAGTCCTTCAGTCCTCGCAAGTAGGCTACATGCTAAGCGGTGCTGGTCAGAACCGAGTCTTCAGTGAGTTGATTCATAATGACAAAGTGATGCGTACCATTAAAGATGGGGATAACATCTATCGCTTTACGAATCTAGCAATAGACTGGGCAGCACAGAAATATTCGGATCAAGTGCTTCCGACACTGAACAAAAAGCGCGTATATGTGCTGACTTCAGGAGGCACGGCTTCCTCAAGTGAACTGCTAATCAACGCTTTGCGCGGCATTGATGTGGAGGTTATCCAAATAGGTTCAACAACCACAGGTAAACCGTACGGGTTCTCACCAGAACAAAACTGCGGCACTATGTACTACACTATTCAGTTCAAGTCGGCGAACGAGAAAAAATTTGGCGACTTCGCTGATGGTTTTATTCCTACTCCAAAGAGCCAAATCAATACCGAGCTAGGCTTAGACAATAGAGTGGAAGGTTGCTGGGTCAATGACGACCTAACAAAACCATTAGGCGATCCATCTGAAGGTATGCTTTCTGCGGCACTAAACTACATGGAAACTGGAACCTGTCCGCCAGTATCCCCTTCAAGTTTCAACGCCATGCCGCGTAACATTTCATCTCCGGAGTTAAGCGATCTTCGCTCTCCGCTACGAACAGAGGCAATTCATGTTGAGATCAACTAACTTTTTACGAATGCTGATTCGGGTTGCGCTTTTCTTAGGCACTTCGATTTCTTTGATAGGATGCCAAGCTATGTCACAAGAACCCGTTGAAGCATTGAGTAAAAAGAACTCTCCGGAAACAGTCATAGAGATTCAAAACGCGATCGCAGAAATCCAAGGGACACCAGCACCTAGAATCGCAAATAACGTATTTGAATCCTCACCGCATTTGTTGATTGAAAAAGGACGAGTAAAAGGGAACAACAATCAACTGTTGGATGGCAGCTATAAGGATCTTCCAGACCAATATACGTTGCAGATAAGAGGTGAAACCTGTGGCTTGTACTATGCCAAAACAGATACTTTTGTCTCTCTCAGTTCACTAGATTGTGAGCCCATCATTAAGTTTTAGATCTCCCAAAATAGAAGCCCGCTGATATCAGCGGGCTTCCTACTTTATTGTTCAGTGTGAAACGGTCAACGTTACTTGAGTTCAATCCATGCTCTGCGCTGTTGCTTATCCATGTATGACCAAGCTACAAAGCGGCTCACTTTCTGCCCTTGACTCATTTCAACCACACGAACGGCTTTCACACCCAATTTTTCAAGCTGCTTACGCATCGGGCGAACGTTGTCTTTTTTGGATATAAGTGTTGTAAACCACAAGACCTGCGCGGCAAAAGCTTGGCTTTCATTCGCCATTTTTCGGATAAACGCCGCTTCTCCGCCTTCACACCACAATTCAGCGTTTTGACCGCCAAAATTCAACGCAGGTTTACTTGTCTTTACTTGTGCGGTTTGAGGTTTTAGCCCTTTCTTGCGCTGGTTTGCTTTTAGATTATCGATTTTACGCCGGCTGCCCATAGCGGCATCTTCCGCCGAACGGTGGAATGGCGGATTACATGTCGTCACATCATAACGATCATTCGGTTGAATGATACCTCGATAAATATTGGCATCATTGTATTGCTGTACCAGTGCAATTTTTCCCGTCAAAACACGATTGTGCTCTACGATCGTTTGAGCCGATTGGATGGATTTTGGATCGACATCGCTGCCCGTATAGTGCCAACCGTATTTTGTTACACCAACAATCGGATAAATACAGTTTGCTCCCACGCCAATGTCCAACGCTTTCACTTTTTGGTGCGCGTACTGACCTTTTACTTCACCATCAAGTAGTTCTGCCACTCGGTGAATGTAATCAGCGCGGCCCGGAATCGGTGGGCAAAGGTAGGTGTCGGGAATGTCCCAGAACTCGATACCATAATACGCAGCAAGCAATGCTTTATTGAGCATTTTAACAGCATTAGGATCAGAGAAGTTTATGGAGTCTTCCCCTTTCGGATTTTTGATAACGAATGGCTTTAACTGTGGTTCACTTTCCACGAGTTTTTTAAAATCGTAACGACCTCGATGAACATTACGCTCATGCAAACCATTCTTCGCTATTTTTATGAACTCGACTTCGCTCTTTCCTGCAGGCTGCGAGGATTTGCGCGCAACTTTGTCTTTAACACGCTTCGGCTTGGCTTTATTCGCGTCTGTATTCTGAGCCGCCTTTGAAGCCTTTGGCTTTGCTTGCTTCGCGTTGTGATTATTGTTCTTCATTCAAATTCGCTTTTAAATCGAGGTAAATCATAAACAAACGAGCATCAAATTCGAGTTGGTGATACTCAGGCTCCATGCAGCAACATAACTGATAGAACGCCTTGTCGTGGTTTTTCTCACGAGTATGTGCCAACTCATGTACCACCAGCATTCTTAATAGTGGCTCGGGCGCATCTTTAAATACATTGGCAATGCGAATCTCGTTTTTCGACTTAAGCTTACCACCATGGTTTCTACTGATTACACTGTGCAAACCAAGCGCATTGTTTACCGCGTGAATTTTCTTATCGTAGACAACTTTACTGATTGGCGCGGCTTTCTTCATGTAGCGATTTTTGATTGCCATGGCGTACTCATAGAGCGCCCTTTCGCTTTTGATTTGGTGCCTATCGGGATAACGCTTTTCGAACCAAGGAACAAACTTGCCACTCGCTATCAATGAGCTCACCTGCTCTACGATGTTTTGTGGGTAGCCTTGAATGTATCGAAGTGACGGATGCATAGAGTTAACGTCTGTTATGACAAAATAAAGGCGCTCAATATACCTGAGATAAAGGACAGTTTCACCTTAGCTTTCGCCTTTCATTTATGGTGAAAGGCCGTTAAACTTCGCCTCCCAATGATAATGGAGAGAAACTCAATGAAACGTGTCGTCCTTTACGTCAAAGACAAATGCCCTCACTGCAAAGATGCTCAACGTTATCTGGATTCGAAAAATATTAACTATCGTTTGTGCAATGCTAAGATGCAACGCGGTCGCAAAGAACTTGATGCGCTTGGTGCTCGTTCAGTGCCAGTTTTAAAAATTGGTGATCGGGTAATGATTGGCTGGAACCCAAAGAACTTCGAGAAGATGTACAAAGGCGACTAGTGCTCGGACGATGAATCTGCGCTGCGTTTAAACGTAGCGCTTGATAAAGTCGATAAACGTTCGATCTGCTATTGATAAATACCCCTGCTTGCGCCAAGCAAGTGCCAGATCCAGCGTAACTGGTGGTTCAAACGGTAAGCCAACAACGCCCGACTCATGTTGAGTCACCAATTCCAGTAACGCGGTAATCGCAAACTCTTGTTTTACAATACTCAAAATCAAAGGCAGTAAGTTGGTCTCGAATGATGACTTCATGGTAAACCCATGCTCCTCACTCACCTGATCCAAAAATTCGCGGTGAAAATAGCCATGCTGAAACATAACCAAATCGTGTTCAAAGAACTCATCAAAAGTAAGAGCGTGTCGCTGGGCTAACTCATGCTCAGGTGAAACAACTGCGACCATTTGGCTAGTAAACAAATGGTCAGTTTCTAGGTCATCAGGCACATTATCACAACTGATCACACCGATATCGAGTTGACCATTAAGCAGCATACGACGAATCGATTGAGTCCCAGCTTCGACCAAGGTCAATTTTAACTCCGGGAACTGGCTTTTAAACGCCATCACAATTCGTGGAAAGAAATAACTGCCCATCATTGATGGCGTCCCGAGCCTTACTTCGCCTTTCGCTAAACCTTTCAACTCATCAATCGCGAGCTGCGCGTCGTGCAACTGTTGAATCACCCGCTTAGCATGTACAAGTAGCGTTTCGCCCTCTTTCGTTAAGCTGATTTTTTTATCATCACGGCGAAATAGGGTAACGCCCAAAGACTGCTCAAACTTTTTGATAGAAATGCTTAATGCGGGCTGGGCAATATGCAGGGCTTTCGCCGCATGGGTAATGTTTCCGTGTTCAGCGACCGCCAGAAAATGTTTAAGTTGTTTCGATTCCATTAGATCAAAAATATATGGTGTCCATATTTTTAATATATTTTTTTAATTTATAACGAACTGATAGATTGATCACAGTCTCTCCATTTGCTCACATTAGGCAGGATTCATGGTCAGTTTTGGCACACCGGAATACAAACGCATTACGCTCTCGCTTGCGCTTGGTTCCTTCTTGGTTTTTTCAAATTTATACCTACTACAGCCAATGCTGCCCACTTTTGCCCAAATTTTCACGATCTCAGAAACGCAAGTTAACTGGCTATTTGCGGCCTCAACACTCGCTCTCTCTTTTAGCCTCGTCCCGATGGCTGTGTTGTCAGAATCAGTGGGACGAAAACCAGTCATGATGGCTGGTCTGTTTTCGATTCCTACCCTTTCCGCTTTGATGCTGTTTGGTGACTCATTTCTGTTTTTGGTGGTATGTCGAGCACTGATCGGTGTCGCGCTCGCAGCTTTTGCTGCGGTCGCCGTGGCTTACATGGCAGAAGAGCTCGACAAGCACGCTTTCTCGATGGCAATTGGAACGTACATTGCGGCTAACTCATTAGGCGGTATTGCAGGGCGTATTAGCGGCGGCTTATTGGCGGACAATTTCAGTGTTGATGTCGCCATTGAGGTTATGATGGTGTTCACTCTTCTTGGTGTCATTGGCGTTCACTATTTATTGCCAACACAGCGCAACTTCACCCCGTCATCAAGCAGCTTGCGCCATCAAAATCGTGCGCTTATTGGTCATTTTAAAAACCAACGCGTGTGGTTCGCGATGCTGATAGGAGGACTCAACTTTGCTTTGTTCGTCAACCTTTACTCCGTAATGGGGTTCCGTCTGGTGAGTGAACCTCACAATGTGCCCGTCGGGTTGGCCTCACTGATCTTTATTTGTTACTTGGGAGGAACTTTCTCCTCTCGTTGCGCAGGCCACTGGAGTAAACGTTATTCCTCAATCCTAGGTATGTTCTTAGGCGCGATAGTAAGCATGACGGGAATGTGGATTGCTGCGGTTGAAAGCCTGACTGCAATGCTAGTTGGGTTGTTGCTGATAAGTTTTGGTGCCTTCTTTACTCATACCCTCGCCTACGGATGGGTCGGTCAGAATGCCACTCGCGCCAAAGCCACCGCAACAGCGCTCTACTTAGTACACTACTACGTAGGCGGTAGCTTGGGAGGATTCTTACTTCTTTATTGTTGGCAGCATGGAGGTTGGTCGAGTGTTCTTATGGGGGGAAGTGCAGTCTACCTAGCGATGTTTGCTGCGATTACGTATTTGAAACACATTGCCGAAAGAAAGCATACTGACCAAACACCTGACGCTGCGAGTTTAAAGAGTAGCTAAGGTACGCTCATTTGCGTAATACCTCTCTGGTTACTTGGATAACCAACTCTGCTATGCTTGGGCTACTTTAATAAAAACCAGAAAGTCGTATGTCAACGCGTTCAACACAAAACACAGATATCGAAGCGATCACTCAACAGGTCGATCAATGGCTCAACGATGTGGTAATCGGACTCAACCTTTGTCCGTTTGCTGCCAAGCCGCAACGTAATAAACAAATCAAAATCTTTGTTAGTGAAGCGACTCAAGAAGAAACGCTTCTTGAAGATATTTTATTGCAACTGATTGAGCTGAGTAACACAGAGCCCGAACAACTTGAGACCACGTTGGTTGTGGCTCCCAACATGCTACAAGATTTCTGGGACTACAATTTTTGTATCGATTGGGTTGAAGGGTTAATTAAGCAGCAGAACTGGGAAGGCATTTTCCAAGTAGCGACTTTCCATCCTGATTACTGTTTTGGCGGCGCTAGGCCTGAAGACGACGAAAACCTGACCAATCGTTCTCCTTACCCGATCTTCCATTTGATTCGCGAAGAGAGTATGGAAAAGGTACTAAAACACTATCCTGATCCTGAATCCATTCCCGATACAAACATCGCTCGTGTTTCCTCCCTTTCAGAGGAAGAACGTAAAAAGCTGTTCCCTTACCTATTTCGTTAAGCACCACCATTCCCAAAGGCAGATTTATCACCAGTTAGATGCAATGCCCTTGGGGTTCAAAGTGCGGTTTGGTATCATTGCCGCTTCAATCGATTCAATGGAAATTAGAATGCAACTGTCAAAGCTAACCCAAGAGATTTTTGATCACTTATACCGTGATATCACCGAGTTCCGTAGTACGTTCGACTTACCAGTCGCAGACGCTGCAAGCCTTGATACGCAAGCAGACACACTACACACCTCTTTGGCGATCGAAGAGCTAACAGAGCTAGCAGAAGCAGATTGTAAAACTGAGCAAGCAGATGCCATCGTAGACAGCGTGTATGTATTAATGGGCCGTCTCGTTCATCTTGGCCACAGCAAAGTAGAAGACAACCCGGCGATCAGCTACTTAATTGATCTTCTATTAAACGTTGCGGTAAACCGTGGTATCGAATTTATTCCTTGCTGGGATGAAGTACATTCAAGCAACATGAGCAAAGTATGCCGTAACGAGCAAGAGTACTCAGAAACAGAAGCATTCTACGCGGAACAAGGCATCAAGTTGATGGCGGTGCAGAAAGGTGAATACATCATCGCGAAATGCGCCGAAGATTTCGTATCGGAAGGTAAAACCATTCGTAAAGGCAAAGTACTCAAATCTGTTTACTACCGCCCTGCAGATCTAAAACCGTTAACTCAATAAGCGTTGAGTTTGGCTATCTCGATTAAAAAAAAACGACCTCAAGTAGGTCGTTTTTTATTGTCCCTAAATATTAATCAAAGATTAAATAAGGTTGCTCATCTACGATGACCTTTTTGACTTGAGTATTGAACACTTCCCCGAGAGCTTCTTCCGTTAGCACAGTATCGGCACTTCCTGATGAGTGCAGCACACCGTTGTCAAGCAGCAATACTTTATCTGCGTGCTTTAATGTGCGATTGAGATCGTGATTAGCAACCAATACTCCAATTCCCTGCGCCGCCATAGCGTTAATCAATTGATAGAGCAGACCCTCTTGCGCAATATCTAACGGTGCTGCTGGCTCATCCAAAATTAAAAACTGCGAAAAAGGATTAATGGTACGCCACACCTGCAAACATACACCTGCTAATCGGACACGCTGCCACTCACCACCGGATAATGTTTGAATACTGCGATGAAGCTTATCTTGCAGTTGTACCAGCTCCACCACCATATTGACGGCATCACGCACTTTGATATCCGCAATCTCAGCACCACTTGGCAGAGATAAAGCGAGATACTGAAACACATCAACATTAAACGCTGGGCGCGATTGCTGACACAAATAACCTCGAACATGAGCTTGCTCTGACAACGGTAAAGTAAGCAAGTTTTTGTTGCCAACGTACACTTCACCACTCATACCCTCTCGGTGACTTAACGTACCAGAAATCGCAGCCAATAAAGTACTCTTACCGGAACCATTAGGCCCAACGACATGTACGATTTCGCCAGCTTTGCACTCAAAAGAAAGAGGCAATAATCGACTACCAACCGACATATGTTTAACGTGCATCATGACTCTTCACCAGCATCCAGATGAAAATAGGTGCGCCAATCGATGTTGTCATGACACCTAAAGGTAACTCTGCGGAGTCCAATAACAGTCTTGCGCCGATGTCAGCAAATACAAGCAACGCAGCACCAGATATTGCAGAAAGTGGCAATAAATAACGGTTTTCCGTACCAAAAGCCAAACGCAACAAGTGCGGCACCACCAAACCAACAAAACTGATGATGCCACCCAAAGCGACTGAACTACCCACCAAAACAGAAATGGCGAGGATCAATTTCCAACGCATTTGATGAACATCGACACCCAATTGGGTCGCATGAATCTCACCCAGCATCAATTTATCAAGCGACTTGCCTTTACAACATAACCAGATAAGCACCGGTAACATCACTAAAGTAACGGTATGTTGATACCAACTTGCACCGCCAATACTGCCCATTAACCAATACATCAGTTGGCGTAAACTGAGATCATCACTAAAGTAAAATGCCCAGGTCACAATCGCGCTCGATAAAATACCCAATGCGACCCCAACCAAAAGCAATCGAGCCGTCGTCAGGTGCATTGCCCTTGCTATCGCCACCAAAACAAACGTGAATACCATCGAGCCTGCAATCGCTGCCAACATAAAAACAATCGGGGTAGGAAGAACAGGTGACGCGAACATGATTAAGACCATTGCTAAGCTTGCGCCACCAGAGATACCAAGCACGCCAGGTTCAGCCAACACGTTCCCAAGCAACACTTGTAACGTCGCGCCAGATACCGCTAACGCAGCACCAATAATTGCCGCAGACACTAACCTCGGTAAACGCAAGTCCACCAATAACTTCTGTTCAAATGCAGATAAGGATTGAAAAGGAGAAAGGAAAATTTCTCCGACCATCAAGTGAATGGCAGAGAGTACAGCGAGCACGATCGACATAACCATCAGGTTACGTTGCCAGCGTCGTTCCTTGTTCAGGATAAGTTGTTGAAAATCCATAGCGGCCGATAAAAACAAACGAGGCTTAACCTTACAGTTAAGCCTCGGTAAATTGCAATTAACTTCTCAAAGCAATGTTGGATTAATCGTAAACCAACTCACCCTCTTCAAAACGGGTTTTCACTTCACAAACCATCAGAGCTGCACGTTGACCTATTGCGACGTGGCGGTTCGGGAAGACAATCGCTTCGTTTTCATTCTTCGCCATTAATGGTTTGTCGCCATCATGACCAAACACTTCGCCGTGAACAAATGAGGTGAAGTTTTCAACATTGTCGTCGAACATAAAGTCAAAGTCTTCGTTCAAACGAACGATTGTGCGACTTACGCGATACTTAATGCATGGTTTTGGTAAGTGTTCTGGCTTCGTTTCCGCAATCAAATTACGTAAAGACAAATCAAACGCGGTCAGTTTATCGAGGTCATTTTCACCGATACGAGCCACACGGCCAAGTTCCATTGTGAGAGCCTGCGCACCAAAATTCTCGGCACTGTACCAGCTAAACGTGCTCGATGGTGAGTTTGACAGGAGCACTGCTTCAATGTGTGCACTGTCCAAGAAATCGATCAATGCTTTGCTGCGCACAGGATGACGAGTCTTAGGACTTACTGCAAACGTATAGTGCTTCGAGCCTCTAATCGCGCAGTGTAAATCAAGGTGCCAGCGTGTTGTCGGGTCGGTATCCTGATAAAAATCTCGAACAAGCAGCTTAAGCGTATCGGCGATAACAAGCTCTTTTGTCTGTTTGTGTTCTTTTTCGTCAAACAAACGGTTGAGGTTTTCTTCAAGGAATCGCGTGTGCGCCAGAGTGGACTCTGGGTGAGCGATAATGAACAGACAACGGGTATCGACCGTCTGGAACCCAGATTCTATGTCTTGAATAATGGAATCCACCAGCTCCATCGGTGCGGTTTCATCTCCGTGAACCCCACAAGAGATGATGATGTTCTTCGTATCCTGAGTATAATTCGCAGGGATTACTTCTAATACACCACGCTGATAGAGTTTAAGTTTTACACCGTTAGAAAGCACCTGCTCCGCTGGTGCAACATCAATATGAACATCTAACGTGTCAGTTAAAAACGATTGGCGAAAGAGAGACTTCGTCATGCGTTACTCCTTAATAGCACGGCGGATATGTTAATAAATTGTACAAAGGATTTTTGTTGCTGCGATCTCACTTATGAGTAGAAATCACTATTTCCCTCGAAAATCCGATGCCTTTTCGCGCCAGGCACTCAAATCAAGCATTGAGGCGTTTAATTTTCAAACAATTACAAAGTGTTAGGGCTGTGAACTTTACCACAGCCCTGATTAAGATCATTATGATTTGATCAAATTTTTGTAGCTATAAAGCAGATTATGCATCAACACTGCGAAAAACTTAGCCGCGCTGTGCGAGCAAACGCTCAAACTCATCGACTTTTTCACGCACTAGCTCAACACTCTGCTGCCAAAACGTTGGCTGGGTTAAATCCATCGACAGGTGCTTTTCGACGACATCTTCCGCCATCATGCAGCCTGTATCGCGCAGCAAATTGATGTAATCGGTGTAAAACGCTTCGCCTTTGTTTTCTCGCTGTGCATAGATACCCTTGCTAAACAAGAAACCAAATAGGTATGGGTAGTTATAAAAGCTCACGCTATCAATAGAAAAGTGCAGCTTGCTTGCCCAGAAGTACGGATCCGGTTCGCTCATTACGTCGCCATACCATTCTTTCCAAGTTTCTGACATCAACTCACAGAATTCATCTGCGGTTAACTCTCCATCCTGGCGGCGTTCATAGAACGATTTTTCAAACTCGTAGCGAACCGGAATGTTGATCATTAAAGCTAGCGCAGATGACAACTCTTCCCACAACATCTCGAGCTTTTCATCAACGCTCTCCGCTTTCGAAATCAAATGATCACGAACGATGTTTTCTGCAAAGATAGAGGCGGTTTCTGCTAACGTCATTGGGTAGTAAGTTTGGCAAAGTGGCAAATCACGAATAACCCAGTTATGGAACGCATGGCCAAGTTCATGTGCCAGAGTCATAAGGTCTGACCGACTGCCACTCCAAGTCATAAACACAAGTGGTGTTCGCGTTGCTGGCAGTTTGGTGCAGTATGCGCCAAGACGCTTGTTAGCATTTGGCGCGGCATCAATCCAACCATTTTGTACCATCAAACGGACAAACTCCGACATCTCAGGGTTTACTGTTTCAAATGCTTCACAAATAACATCAATCGCTTCATCAAAGTCGTAAACCTTCGCTTCACCGCTCAAAGCAGGCATAGCCGCCAGATGATTCCAAGGTTTCATCTCATCCAGACCATGTACTTGCGCCATCAATAAACCCGCTTTCTGACCAATAGCTCGACTGTCTTTGGCTACGGTCATCATCGCATTTAAAGTTTCAGCTTGGATTCGGCTACCATGCAAACTCGGCTCTAGGAAGTGAACTTCACGCTTCGTAGAACGCTTTTTGTTTTCAGTTAAGCGCCATCCTGCTAACGCATTCAAAATCGCAGCGAATGATTCTTGGTGCGTTTGCATTGCATCTTGTACGCCTCGCCACGCGGCTTCTTGACGCTCGAATTCAGAACCATAAAGAATGCTTGCCGCTTGAGAAAACCCAAGCTCTTCACTATTACCATCTGTGTACTCAAGCTTCACTTTCAATGAGCCAGTCAGGTTATCGTATAGGTTACCCCAAGCCGATTTGCCATCCACACTCATCGCAGCCAGTAACTGTTCTTCTGCGTTGCTAAGACGAGTATCCGCCAACTTTCTAGAATTCAAGATAGAAAAAGCTTGCCCACTGATATCAGGATTCTCATGGTCTAACACGCGCAAGATAAACTCTTCGTCGGCATGAGTTAATTTCAAATCAAAGGGACTGAACGCTTGGGAAAGCTCCGAAAAGATGCGGGTCATTTTACCAAGTAACGATTTCGCTTCGGCGTTTGTTGCATCAACAGAAGCATAACAACTCGCAAAATTTGCAACTGTGCCCGCTAAACGACTCGCGGCTTCATTGGTTAAAATCGCATTTTGCATGATCTCTACGTTGCCACAATCTGCTGATTGTTTATTCAAAAGATCAATACATTGTTCCACAAGAGCAATATCGTCTTGAATTCGTGGGTCAGAAAGGTCGTTATAAACGATGGACAAATCCCAACTCGGCGTTGTCATTTCTATATTTCCTTTTTATGTAACTGAGTCAATTTTCGCTTCCTGCACCTAGCAGATGGGCTTCCACTGACATCTTCCGTGACTATGCCCATAAGCAATATCGCTTTAGGCATTTTAATATTTATAAATTAACGAGTTAAAAGAGATACGCCAATCGAACGCACCGAGGCGTAAATTTGCTCATCTATGGTAATTGTTACATGCGTGACAGAAGCGTTTCCTATCGACAACGTCGAATACCACTTTGGGTTACGCCAATCTAACTCCAATACATGAGCAAGAATCATACGAATGACGCCACCATGCGTGACGATAAGTAGATTGTCATTGATATCGTTGATGATTTGAGACCAAACGCGACATATGCGCTCAGAAAATGTGCTTAAGCTCTCAGCATTCGGCAACGTATGTTGTGCTGGCGATTGCCAAAAAGCATCTAGCTTTTTCCACTGCTCAGTGAGCATATCAAAAGGCATACCATCAAAATCACCAAATGCCATCTCTTGTAAAGACTCATCCGTCATTACTGGTAATAATTGCTGTTCAGCAATGATGTTTGCCAGTTCTTGACAACGTGAAAGCGGAGAAGAAATTATTCCACCCACACCTCGTCCACTCTCGGCCCAAGCCCGAGCAATACTCTCTTGATCAGCAGGCGTAACTTTTACATCTGTTTGGCCATGGAGTCCTGGTGGAGCGTCTACTTTTCCATGACGCACAAGATAGATATTGAGTGTTTTCATTTTGTTCCATCCTACTCTTTAAGAACCAACGGCAAACCAGCAGCAACAAAGGTAACGCGATGGCAAACACTGGCTAGTTTTTGATTCATCCGTCCTGCATTATCCACAAAATAACGACTAACTGCCCCCAAAGGTACAATGCCCATTCCAACCTCGTTAGAGACGAATATTAACGTCGCATCTGAGCCACGTACCACCTGTATAAGCTTTTCAATTTCTGCTTCTAGCTTCTCATTGGAACATTCATCACCTAACTCAAATATCCAATTATTGAGCCACAAGGTTAAACAATCGACCAGTACAACATCGGTGTTAGAGAAATTTGTCAGTAACTCAGATAAATGAAGGGGGCATTCATGCTCTTGCCACTCGCCCCCGCGTTGCTTTTGATGATGCGCTATTCGCTCTCGCATTTCTTGGTAAAATGGCAGCGCGGTTGCAACATAGTGTAATGATCGATGAGAAGCGACCGATAATTGCTTAGCTGTTTTTTCTGCCAAATGCGACTTCCCAGAGCGCGCGCCACCGAGTATCAATTGCTTCATGAGGAGTGATACAACCCAATCATAGTGAGATAAATAAGCAGTTCCGACAACTGTTGCGCTGCGCCAAGGCAATCCCCCGTAAAGCCGCCAATTCTCTTGGTTAACCAACGTTTGAACATCAAACGAAATACCACGAGAACAAGCGATATCAAGATCGCATCCGCGAAACCAAGCACAAGCAATGTTACGCCACCAGTAAACAACAAAATGGAGACTTCTAGAGAAGACTGGCGACTTGCTAGCGGTTTACTTTTCGACGTATCACTGTCACTGACATAAGGCATGTCATAAATAAGCGTCGCTGCTAGTGCTCGGCTTGCGGTGTAAGCGACGACAATGACCAACCAAAAGTGCGGCAAGTTAGCCAGTTCACTCCAAAAAACATACTTAGCCAATAACGCCATAATGAGAGTGGCGGCACCATAAGTGCCAATACGACTGTCTTTCATAATAGAGAGGCGTCGCTCTACGGTCATGCCACCGCCAATGCCATCCGCCATATCGGTCAAGCCGTCTTCGTGAAAAGCCCCAGTTAACAATAAGCTAAACACCATCGTTAATACTATGGCAACCGACTCTGGGAAAAAAATTGAGGTGAGCGAGAATACCAAAGCGCAAAGTGCTCCAAGCACGAGACCAACTAACGCAAAGTAACGGCCTGCCTGATTCATGCGTTCTTCACTGTAAGGCAACGCTTGGGGCACGGGTAAGCGGCTAAAAAAACTGGTAGCTAATAGAAATAACTCCCACTGGTATCTTAACGATGACGGCGTGACTTTCTCAGAATTATCAGGGACTGACACTATACTGTAACTCCTGCACTCTCGAAGCTCGCCATTTTGTTGTAAAACTGAGCGGCAGCTTTTAACAAGGGTAAGGCAAGAGCGGCTCCTGTTCCCTCCCCTAGCCGTAAACCAAGGTCGAGCAGAGGTTCTGCTTTAAGATGTTCCAATACAAATTTATGTCCATTTTCTTCAGAGCGATGGGCAAACAACATGTATTCACGCGTTTCTTCATCTAGCAACGTCGCAATATAAGCCGCTACCGATACGATAAACCCATCCACTAAAACTGGAGTTTTAAGCCGCTTGGCTTCTAAAAAAGCGCCCACCATTTGTACGATTTCAAAACCTCCAGCCTGTGCAAGAATCGCTTTAGTATCAAGACCTCGACATCGGTTTACCCCCTGTGCTACCAATTTATATTTGCGGCTCAACTGCTGTTGATTGATTCCAGTGCCAACGCCAACACAATAATCAATATCTAATGAGCTCAGCGCCGATAACAGTGCTGAGGCCGAACTGGTATTACCGATGCCCATCTCACCGAACATCAAGAGGTTTGAACCATGCAAAATGGTTTGCTCAGCAATCTTCGCACCATATTCTAAACCTAGCGCCACTTGTTCTGGGGACATCGCGGATTGTTTAGAAAAATTAGCCGTACCGTTACCCAACCGTTGTTCAACCAAGTTGGGATGGGATTTAAATTCTGGAACAAGCACATCAATAGGAGCCAACATGCCGCAATCTATTACTTTGAGTTGAATGCCATTGATGTCGCAAAAACAGTTGATGGCTGCGCCGCCAGCGAGAAAGTTAGCCACCATTTGCTGAGTGACTTCGCTTGGCGCAATGCTCACACCCTCCTCTGCAACGCCGTGATCTCCAGCAAATACCAGCATGCTTGGTTTGCAGATAGCGATGGAATCAACTGGCTGAGGTTTATTCTGACTTTGAATAAGAGCTAACTGCAGTGCCACCTTTTCCAATAAGCCTAAAGAACCGACGGGTTTGGTTTTGTTATCTATGCGTGCTTGTATCTCCGCAGCAAAAGAGTCATCCATTTTTTACGTTCCTTTGATGTTATCTGGGTGAGAGGTGTTCTGTTGTTCAAGAGGTCTTGTTCAGCGACAGTTTTTGCGCGCCCACTATTGTATACACTTGCATCCAATTGGGGCAGCGCTAATCAAGTTTATCTCAGGATAGTCTGCCGAGTTCGCAGAGCGTCTCACCTTTCTTGCACGAGATTATAAGTAACTCGTTGAAATCCGCTACAATAGCTTAGACTATGTTCCCATATAGGAGAAAAGATATGGATAACAACACCTGCGCAATCATCGCCGGTGCAACTGGCTTAGTAGGCTCAAAAGTCATTGCAAACCTCATAAATCAATCAGGTGTTGGAACATTATATTATCTTTCTCGCCGCCCACTCGATGGCGTCCTAGATGTGGACAACAAGCTTATTCCTCTCATTGATGCAGACCTTTCTATCCACCAATGGGATGAGAACCAACCAACACCAACCATCGGCTTTATCTGTTTAGGCACGACCCTTAAGCAAGCAGGCAGTAAGGATAATTTACGTAGAGTAGATGTTGATCTGGTGTGTAAAGTCGCCCAACAGATGAAAACGATCAGAGTCAAACGCCTTGCGGTTGTTTCTAGCCTTGGTGCAAATAGTAAATCACCATCCCATTACTTAGCCTGTAAAGGACAAATGGAACAAAGAATCGAAGCTATGGGTTTTGAGGAAATCGTGTTTGTTCGCCCAGGCCCGCTTGTTGGTCAACGTCAAAACCCAAGAACGGACGAGAAGTTAGTGCAAACTCTGTTTAAGGTAATTCGCCCACTCATGCTTGGCAAACTGTCCAACTTCTTACCTATTCGAGCGGAAGATGTCGCCAAAGCGATGATTTATCAACTTTTCAGTTATCAAGAAGACTCGGTGGTTTACTTACAAAGGAAAGAAATGCGTGACTTACTGCATCACTACGAATAACCATTTTGTACAATTAACGTGCTAATTCACACTCTCATGCGACTTAGATCTCGTTTTTATATTCATTTTAGATCTAGCTAATACCCGTTTGTCATTTTTAAAGTTATATCACGAGCGTTATCTTACGCTCCATAAATAAATCCGTATAAAACCCCGTATAAAAAACAACCGCCACTTCGGCTGGTTGATAAGGTCAAATTATGAATTTTGCAGTGATAGCCTCTCTAGCCGTCTTTGTTGGCATATTGTTCTTTCTATTTAATCAACAACAAAAGAAACACACTCTTTCACGTCTCGTTTTGATCGGTCTTGTTACCGGTTCTCTTTTTGGTCTTGCTTTGCAACTCATTCACGGTGAAGGCAACAGCGCTATTGCTCAAACACTTGAATGGGTAGGCATTGTAGGCAGTGGCTACGTTGGTCTACTGAAAATGGTCATCATGCCACTAGTATTGGTATCGATGATCTCTGCAGTTGTTAAATTGGAGAAAGGTGGATCATTAGGTAAAATTTCTGGCCTGACCATCTCTGTTCTTCTAGTAACGACTGCAATTGCTGCACTTATCGGTATCTTGGTGACAACGACATTTGGCCTTTCAGCAGAAGGTTTAACTGAAGGCGCGCGTGAAACCGCTCGTATCGCCGTTTTAGAAAGCCGTGCTGGTACAGTAAGTGACCTAACTATTCCTCAAATGCTAGTTAGCTTCATTCCAACCAACCCATTTGCTGATCTAACAGGTGCTCGCTCGACATCAATTATCGCTGTTGTGATTTTCGGCGTGTTAACTGGTATCGCCGCTCGTAAAGTGATGATGGAAAAAGCAGAGTTGGAATCACCTATTCGTACTTTCGTAGAAGCAGCTCAGTCAATCGTTATGCGATTAGTGAAGATGATCATGGCGCTAACGCCATACGGCATCGCAGCACTGATGGCAAAAGTGGTAGCGACATCAAGCGCAGGCGACATCTTAAACCTACTTGGCTTCATTGTGGCGTCTTATGTTGCTATCGCACTGATGTTTGTTGTTCACGGTGTATTAGTCTCTTTTGTCGGCGTTAGCCCTGCGGAATACTTTAAGAAAATCTGGCCTGTACTGACCTTCGCGTTTACATCTCGTAGCTCAGCAGCAACGATCCCACTAAACGTAGAAGCGCAAATCACCAAGCTTAACGTTCCACCAGCGATTGCAAACCTATCAGCATCGTTTGGTGCCACTATCGGCCAAAACGGCTGTGCGGGTATCTATCCTGCAATGCTTGCAGTGATGGTAGCTCCGACAATGGGTATCAACCCTCTGGATCTTCACTTTATCCTGTCATTGATTGCGATTATCACCATCAGCTCATTTGGTATTGCAGGTGTCGGCGGCGGTGCGACGTTTGCAGCCTTGATTGTTCTTCCTGCAATGGGCTTACCTGTGACCATCGCGGCGCTGCTTATCTCTATTGAACCATTGATTGACATGGCACGTACCGCACTAAACGTTTCAGGCTCAATGACTGCGGGTACAATTGCTAGCCGAGTGCTGAAGTCACCAGAAAGTGAAGCAACATTGGAAGAAACACGAGCATAGAACTCAAATTCCTTCCAAAGCGATAAAACATAAAATATCAAGCCGATGGTTCGCCATCGGCTTTTTTCATTTTCACAAATTCAACTTGCATCTTTCGTTGCTAGTCAAGGCGTTGAATGGTCTAATACTGTCATCGGTTTTGTAAACGGTAAGCAGAATGCACCAAGATAATCAGCCCACTTTTTTCTTCTTTGATTATGCTCAGAAAAACATAACCATATAATTAAAAAGAAAATTTAAGAAATAAATTCAAAAACAAGACACAATTAAGACGCAACGTTAAAGGCAAAATTCAAGATATTTTTCCCTGAAAGAAGCAGTTCTAATCACAAAATGCTTTTGCTCTCCTCCCCTTCAACCTTCTTAATATCCACTTAAAACAGTCCACATTCGATAGATTTTTATACGCAATTAGAGTCACAAAATATAGCTCCATATAGTGACAAGATTGATTGAACCTAATAACTTGTAAAATCTGTATAAATCAGGTTGGACTATTAATATGAAACGGCTTTTTGCCCTCACTTTAGCGACCACTGCGTTAGCTGGCTGTACTTCTACGGCAAACTTTACAAAAACGGCTCCATCAAGAATAGAAAGTATAGATTCTCGAAGCTATGAGGTTGGAGTAGAAACAAAAGCATACGTCGGTGAAGAGATTCTTACGCGAAAAGCTTATAAGACATTGGTTGAGCCAAATGCTTACCAAGCTAAGCAAGAATTCGTTCTATCTGGGGGCTTATCAAGTGTAGCAGTTAGGCTTGATGGGAAAAAAGGCGACATCTACGAGATTGTCGGTAGCAATGAAAAAGGAAATGATCTCGTCATGATTCCGGGTAGTCACCTGATGTTTGGGATCGATAATAAAGGACATTGGGACAATACTGTCGTTTCAGGTAGCTATTGGACCTCTCCGGTTGGTAGTGGGTCTCAATATGCAATGGAACCAGCTAACGCGATGTTCGAGAAGCATGATAAACGGACACCATTGGAAGAATATGGTTACGTGAACCATGAGTTGATATTTACAGGCCTCAGCGAAAGCGGAATTAATGTCTTATACCGAGAATATACTTTTAACAACCATGCTAGGTCCGCCTTTACGCAAGAATTGATTTATCCGAAGAGTACAAAAACGATTCGATTCAGAAATTATCAGTTATCAATAGATTCCGTTACGTCAGAGTCTATCGTTTATACAATCACAAATGATTAAAGTAAGCCCCATAATGGGGCTTTAACTAAGCCGCTTTGGGATATCCCTGTTCGTCGGGTTCGTTGTCATCATCCTCATACACACGCACATCATAGTTCACCGCTTTAACGCTGCACTTCTCAGTGCCTTGTGGCGTCACATCATTAATGAGCGCTGGATAACACCACTTATCCGCAGGCCCAAACAGCCACAATGGTGGTTCCATTTCGCCGTCTAGTGAGGGCGTAAAGCCCAAGTTACTGGTGATGATGACTTCGTTAGGATGACTCCCTTTGGTGCAAGCATGCGGCCCTGATGCCCTACCATCGGGTTTTCGGACGGTGATGTGATGCACTCCGCTTTCCCATTCCAGTGGCAAGTCCAGCCATAGGTGCGTCTTGCCGTTCTGAGTGCTAAACCCTTCTAACCTGCCGCTTTGCGCGTAACCTGGCACATCGTCACCCAAAGCAACGTAATCGAGGTAGTTAGAGTTAAAGGCATCCATCTCGGTTTGGAATGAATACTGAAAACGTCGGTAGCGCTTCTTACGTCGCACTCGCATACCAAACTGCCACGCCTTGGTTGGGTCGGTCACACCAAACGCTCTGACTTTCTCAGGCTTGATTCCGAGGTCACCAGGCAGCAAGCACATTATGGTTTCCGGTTTCCATGTAAAAGTGGAGAAGTATTCCACCTCCACACCGTCGGGCTCTTCTTCGCGGATAAAGCTGCCTGAGCGCTCCAAGCCTTTACCGAGCATGTTGTCCGGTTGGTACTGAAAATCAAAAGTGGTTCTTGGCTCATCCCGAACTGGAATGATTTGACCGTATTTGAGCGTTGGCTCGGAATAACCGACGAGCAAGACTTTCTTCAATACCTCGAACAAGGTGCTGCTGTCGGTGAATACTGCGTCGAACGTATCCCCTCTGGCTTTCCAAACCTCATGCAAACGCAGCAACTCATAATGACCGATGTGAACATCACTCAATCCACTATCAAGAATGATGTAGCGGATAGCCGGTGCTATGTCTCGGGTCGGGTAAAGCTCTTGCGTCCAACCTCCTAGCCCATCTGGAATTTGCAGTTTACGGGTTGGCACCACGCCCAGCTTATTCTCCGCGCTACGCGAGAGCGAGTTACTGCCACGGATTTTGAACGCGATGGTGGTGAAGTCGTCATACTTGGTGTTGCTATCAAGTCGCGCTTTCAAGCGGCGGTACTCGATGCGATCCAAATACTTGAGGTCTTTATTGTCGTTGGTGATGCGATACACGCGCACTTCAGGACGAACTTTACGACCTAAGTCTATTTCGACAGTTTCCGCAAGCTGATCGCGAGTGCCGTCTCGGCGCTCGTACTTGACCTGGTTCCACTCGGTTTCTCCCTCTCCGCGCCATTCAATCATGGCCTCGACAGTGAGCGCGTTGGTGTCGCCGTTCTTGTTCACGTATCCAAGGCCGTCAGGGTGTTTGAAGTCGATGTAAATCTTATCGGCCACCTCTGAGGCTGGGCAGGCAAAGTGTGGGCCTGCAGGCTTACCAGGCAGTGCCACTTCGGTTTCAAGCGTCCACCCTTTGTTCTCGCCTTGATGCGTGAAAACATCCCACCACACCTGCGCCTTCGTCCCTTCGGGATACAGCCTATCGACTCGGCCCTTCGGGTTGTTCGCTTCACGGATGATATAGCGGCCATCGTCCGTGCCGTGAAACTTGATGGGATGATGGCGCGTTTCTGACGGTACGGTGTCCACCGTTATCCAGTAGCCCTCACCATTAAGGATTCGCAGCGCATAGAACGTCTCGCCATTGACCTCGAACGTCTGCTTAATGTCCACCATACCCACGGAATATTCCACCACGGGGTCGGCTTCATGTGGGACGTAATAGTTGGTCGGGTATTCAACATAATCACCTTGATTACAATTGTGTAAATCAGGGTCACGCGACCAAAAGTTAAGAATGTCTGCCCCATTTTCGTTTCGCCAGCCACCATCACCACTTGCTTCGGTGATCTCACGAATACCAGGCGAACCGGATATTTTGATGATGTGGCCAGCTTCCCATTCAACAGGCCAGTATTCTGTGGCGAGTCCATCTACATTGCTCACCACACCGAGCGTATCGTCCACCACATTGACTTGGCTCGGAGTGATGGAGTTAATCGGCCCTTCTAGCTCGATCCCTGCCGTGGAAGACGTCGAACCGACCTCGCGTGAGGTGTAAATGTTTTCGTGCGCTGGGTGGCTAGTCACGTCCTCCCCTGGTGCAAACACTTGATAACTGATGTCCCCTGCGTATTTCGACACAGGCGTGTCACTGATGGTGATGTCGTCACCCGTAAGCTCAAACTCGCCATTGCCAATGGCGGTCATCATGAGCAAGTACTCTTCATCTTCTGAGAAATACCAATGCGGCTCACTGATGATGTCAGGGAAGGTTTTGTGGCGTCCAAACAGCTCAGGGATGATCCCCATCAATCGCACTCGGTTGCCTTGTGCGTTGGCTTCATAAATCGGACTGCCTTCTGGCATGGTTTTTTGGAAGTTGTCAGGGATTTGGTTCATGGCGTAGATGGCCGCGCCAGCCGCCACCACCGCGATCACCGCATAAGCGATACTTGCAGGGTCTTTCGGCTCGGCAACCAACTCCACTAAGTCACCGTCTTGCCAAACATAATCAAACCAATCTGAGGAAGTGCGCTGTTTTTTATTCACAAAATAAGAAAACGGCGGCGTTTCTGATACGTAGTAACCTTTGATGTTCGCAGCCATCCAATCATTGAGCGTTTGCCCAGGTTTGATTGGAGTAAACTCGCACTTACTACGATTGAGCTTGTTGGGATAAACAGCTAGTACAGTCATGTTCGATGTAGTACCTCGTAATTAGTGACATACGCTCAAAATCAGACAGGCTACAGAGCCAAGGTCGGCCCATTTTTCGCCCTGTTTGAGCCACTTTCAGCCCGTTTTCATTCACCACGACACCCACGTGCACCAAAGTATCTTCAATCAGGTGGCATGCGATTGCGCCGTCTATCGGGGCGGTTTCAACATACCCACCCACCAATTGGTGATAGGCGTCGGTCATGCCTGCTTTGTCGTCTGGGTCCACGGTCCCAAAACTGTCCAATAGGGGTAAGCCGTGATGATGGTGGCGAACAAAACGAACAAAGCCCCAACAATCCAGACCATGCTCGTCACGACCATGGTCAAGATAAGGCACCGCCATTAACTCATTTAAAGTCATTAGTTCCCCTGGTACTTGAGTCCTTTGGTGATTGTTGGCGTGTAGCGGCGTTTCGGCCATGCTCGGTTCACCAAGTCATGAAACGACGCGACAACGCCAACGGTTTGGATGTTGTCTTTTTCACTGACCGCCGTCAGCGTGAGGGGTGGCTCGGCAGGTGCCGAGACATGGGGATACAAGTAAAAGCGATACGTGATGGTCACTTTGCTGCCATCTTCCATGGCTTTATCAATAAAGCGACGGGCCTCGCCCGTCACGTTATCAATCTGGAATTGCAGGTTCTGTTTCCCTTTGACGCTTTTACCCGGTAATGACACACCGAACGCCGACGCTCGAAAGAAGGTCTCTACCCCTGTTTCTAGCCCAAGATAAATGCCTTCCACACCGTCGACTTCAAGATGATAGAAACCGTCAGCCAGACGAATGACCGATTCCGGCTCGCCTTTCTGATACGCATCTTCATTTTTGATTTCTATGGTGTGGATGGGGATTTTATCAACAGGAGCAGAGGCGTAATAAACCTCTATAGCTTTCATTAAATTACCTTACGTAAATACTCGGTAAACGCTTGACCAAACAACGAATACCCCGTTGCGGAAGGATGGCAATCATCATTAGACCAAGTTTCCGCCGTTTTCTTGACTAGGATTTGGGCACCTGCAGGCGGCACATCCCTGGTAAAAACGACTTTGAATTGGTCATACACCCATGTGTAATTATTCATGGTCAAGTCACTATCAGGGTCACTCCAACCGCGACGTGCGCCACCTATAACATAACAACCGTCAAGATAGCGTTCGATGCCATTTACCACGACTGACCAGCCTCGCATCGTCCAGTAGTTTTTCACCTCTCGACCATCGGAGAAATACAAAGGAAACTCAGATGAGCCATCCCCTGTTTCACCACCATTAGCGGTTATATAAACCTGCTGGTCAGCGGTTGTATTTTCAGACCACTCACGCGTCACCTTGTAGTAGTCAATAAAATCGACCCCAAGGTTTTTAGCCAAGTACTTACCGTAATCGGTATACCCTTCCAAACGACGAGTCCGCATATTCGGAACACCGCACGTACCCAGGCTTAAAAGGGCATTTGGATTTGCATCTCTTAGCATGTTAATGACCGATTCGACATTCGCTCCCCATTGTTTTAATGATCGAACTTGGATTGTTTCAATCTCAGACAATGAGTCCATTTTCCAACCGAAGTCACTCACTCTAAGCTCTGGTCCCCATTCAATGCGACGTGACACCGCATCCCAACTTTTGACCAAACGAACCGCCATCGAACGGTTATCACCTTTCCAGCGACCAAATGTCACAACATCGCCAGGATGAATGTCGCCAATCATCGTGGTGTCATGATTCAAGATTATATGGAACGGCCCAATTTCTTGGTAAGTGATCCGAGAATCAGAAACCAAATAGGTACCATCAGGGTTCTTTTGAATGTCTTGCAGCCAAATCAATGAATCGACGTTAGCAAGCTGTTCCTGCGTCAGAGTTTTATCCATCCAACATAGGTATTCATTCGTCCCCCAGTCATCATTGGTGCATGACTCCATTGATATATGAGTCGGCTTCCATTGACTGACTTTATAGTGACTTTTCAAACTGGCATAAGACGAAATAAAGTTGCTCGCCTTAAAGCCTCCAATACCCGCATTCATGATGTGGTGCATTTTGTTCGTTACAAAATTCAAATAGAGCCGAGAGGATAAAGGATTGCTCACTCGTGGATCTGAGCCAATGATGACCAATTTAACGTTGAGCGTTTGTACCGTTGGGAATTTTGCGCTAACAATTGCGCGATCATCCGTATAACGAAAATCCAGACCTGATGATAGGCTTACTGGATTTGCTGGATCATACGCGACATTTCCATCACCATAGGTTGATTCAATACCGCTGCCTAAGCTCTTGCCAAGATTACCCACGGTCGAGCGCATCGGTTTAATGGTTTCTCCATGATCAAACGTACATTCAATGACCGCGCCTTGGGTTTGATTGGTTTTGAATGTCAACCAATGTGTGACTTCATGCTCATAGCCAGACTCTTTGGTGCGGCGCACAATCATGTATTCCCAACCGTCCGGCCAACTGCCACCATAACCACCGCTGTTAATACCTCCGGTCAACACTTGACCATTGCGCTTAACTTGGTGGTTAAAGGTAAAGGGTACTTCAAGATCCCAAGAGCGCGTCGAGCCATCGGCATTCCACGACTTAGCGACGCCTTCCGAAAAAGGCTCTTCGTTGTAGGTAGAAAAGCGTTCACATAGCTTGTCATTCACCCAAAGCTCAACGATAGCAGCGTGTTCATTCCCTCGCTCTTTACACAAAGCAAGGCTTACTTCATCACCAAAGAGCGTGAATTCAGTAGTACTGTCCTTACCCTCTAAATAGGCGACAGAACCTTTGTATTGCATTGGCTCGGAAAGGCGGACAGCATAACCAAGCTGTTCTCCCAAAATGGTGGTCGAAACATCATTTCGCAGATAGTCTTCAATCGCACCAACATAAGAGCTTTCGCCAACATACCCTGCTCCCCAAGTAATGGAACTCCCCATACATGCCAAACGGATCGCGTTCCTTACTACTAGTGGTTTGGTTTCCACTTCAAGGTTCGGCAGCATATCTGGAATGGCTCGAACCTCAACATAGTCAGGGTTAAGTAGCAATCTAGGATCGTTGGTATTTTCCACCGTGCCATCCAACATGCTGGTCATATCAACCCACAGCTTCCCACTGACTTTACTGCCTACTGGCTTGAGCTCAAACACCGTCTCCCCATTAGCATTTGGCTCACTCACACGCCCAGAAGCAACAATACGGCGCTCATTATTGAAAACATCAATTTTGGTTCCGTAAGAGGTTGAGTTTTTGGTGATAATACCAATCCCATACGTCATGCCTTCTTGGGTTCCTGTTAGATAGAACCCTTTAATATAACTCGACAATAAAGCAGCAGAGGAATCCCAACTTGGATGCTTTGTAGCAGATGTAGCCAACCATTGTGCAACATGGAACTCTTTTTCATGGTCTTTAACTTTTCGCTCCGCCGCTGTTTCACCGACGTTATTGGTGCGTAAATGAATTGGCGCGTCGCTTGGAATGCCATTAATTAAAGTGCCAGTTTGGTTGATAGACGACCAATCAATCAACATACTGATGATCGCGGGACGATCTTTCCAGATGCCTTTAATCGTGACTTCTGTGACACCCGTTTTTTCTGCGACACCACCCCATTTGCCGATGGTTGTTGTCTCATCGGATATCCAAATGCTGTCACCATGCTCTGCTGGCGCTTTAGTGAAAACTTGAACTCTGAGCTTATCGACGGTTAAACCAGGCTCTGCCACATCGATGTTCACCGACAAGATGCTCTTGGCTACTTCCGTATAAGCTGTTTGGTTCAAGTTTGACGTAAACGTATTGACCATTGGAAAGTCATTAGCCAGCCACAGCAAACGGGAAAGCTCGGCAAAGCCTTCGTTAGCAGAGAGATAAAGCCTTGCTTCGTTAGTATTCCATAGAATACTTGGGAGGTTGGTTTCTGCACGAATGGCGTCCGTGTCAACTAACACACGAATAACACCACCAGGACCATGACATTCATACTGATAGTATCGACCGGATAACGAAGGTGAACTCCCTAATGTCGTTTCGTATACCTCATCCAAGTCGTTTTTGATCACCATCCGGTTGCCATACACGTCATCATCGACCGTGAAAATAGACAAGCGGTATCGATGTTTAACGTGCTGAAGTGAGAAAGTGTGACAGATGAAGTGCTTCATCCACTTTCTATCTAGATGCTCTGTTGGTTTATAAATAGAGAGATTTGGTTCCAAACAACCTCGCATCAAATCCAATTTGTGATTGGTACTACGGGTTTCAACACTGTATTGCAACCAAGCATTAGAAAAACCTAAAGCAGCTTCCCCTCCATTCCAAATCAATCCATCCGGTAACTCTCGGTAATCAATCAATACCTCAATGAGTTGGTCATAACTAGTTGACGTATTTAATCGAATCCAAACAGGGCCGCTCTCCCAACCTTGTGGTCGAACTTCCCCTCCGAAGCGATAAATCGTTCCTGACTCATCACGAATGTAGAAACGGTCCTTAAATGCCGCGTCATTACTCGCCATGATCCATAAATAATGCGCTTCGTTCGGATTAACGAGGTTATTAGCTTTAACGTCTTTGATTGCTCTAACAATAGCTTGGCGATTGACATCATACTCGTTGTTTGTTGGACCTAAATCGTGGTACCACATATTAGCTTGGCTATCACGTAAACGGGATACGGTCAGATACAGGTCATAATCAGAACGCTCCCACTCAGTACCATTCCAACCGTAAAGACCGTTATTTTCACCATCTCGCCACACTTCTGCCAGTAATGTGCCTTGTGGGGGTGCGCCTGCCGTAATTAAATCGGCTTTCGTTTGATACGCCAAACGCCCCGTTAATTGAGCGTTAATAGCAGAGAAAGCATCACTGATAGCTTTGGAAATAACAGGTTTAACTTCACCATCAATGATCACCGTTTCGGTGCGACCTCCTTTGAGGATTTTATTAAGTAAATCAATGTTCTTTTTTAATTCAGCGATTAACTGAAAAAAATTATTGCTATCGGTCATTGCTTCCAGCTCTCTGTGTAATAGCGTGCCATATCGGTACCTGATACAAATTCATCCAACGTATGCGGAGTCAGAATTTGGCCAACGGTGATTTCTTCGCTTTGGATTGGGTATTGGCGAATTTCACATTTCACGGTGTAGTAAAACTTGCCACCTTTTTGCTTGGCGTCTTTGAGTGGGTGGTCTTTCATTTTGATTTGCAGGGGAACCACGCCCAGCTCGGTGCGTTGGTTTAAGGTAAACCAACGAATGCCGCCACTGAGTGCATGGTCTACCCAACCAAGAAACGCCGCTGCTTTATCCTTTGGCATCCGAAACACTAAGGTTTGGAATGTCGGCACGATGACATGCCGACGACGGTCCCGAGTACGCCCTGTCGACATTTCCGTGGAAATACGATTGGACATCTGTTCGATTTTGTCGGGAAACTGAGGATGTGGCAGGTAGCTTGGGTACATCATTGTCATGAGTGCTTATACTCCCACTGGCTTGAGGTCAAAGCGCTGCGCGATCCCTTGAGACATTGGTCCGTCAGAATCGAGGTCTTCCAAAAAGACATCGGTGATGTTTTCACCATTGTCACCTTGGCGCTCTCTCACTTTCGCTCCCTCTGGTGCGCCGTAAATGTTCACCACGTTACGACCTCCAACGGCCAACCCTGCCTTGGCTGAATCCAGGCTTAGATCATTCATCGCGAACTTCTGACGCTGCATGGCCATGATGGCGCTATACATTTGGTCGATTCGGTTCGCGGATTCGTTGGTGTAAACGCGCTCACCTGCTTTCAGCGTCCAGTCGGATTCCATTCGGCCACCCAACATCGGCACTTCGGATATCCCGTTGTGCGCCATGTTCGATACTGAATCGACTTTGCTGGCCATGGAAATACCAAAGCCCATAGCCGTGCCTGCCGCTGCCGCAGCAAGACCAGGACCGACATAAGGAATGCCAACTAAAGATTTGTATGCCGCTGACGCTGATTCGTAAGCGTTAAGCATGATTTGGACACGCGCTGCGGTTTTACCAATACGAGCGGCGTTTTTATTTTCACTGCTTTGCAGCTCGGAGATTTGACCGAGGAAGTTGCTCATGCCTCGAACGCGTTCTTGCATCAAGCGCTCTTCACGATACGCCCGTTTTTCAGCTTCGATTTTGGCCTTTTCGGTTTTGGCTTCTTCACTCTTAGCAAAAGACTCGATTGATGCTTCCAAAGCATCATCTTCTAAATCTTTACGCGTCTTTTCTGCATTTAGATAGAACTCTGTCTCACGGTCACGATACTCAGTTTTTAGCGCTTCCAAGGTATCAAATCCACGACGCTTTAACTCTTGCTCGGACACCTGCATTTCTTCGATGTCACGCAAGCGTTGCTCATGCGCTAAGATGAGTTTTTCACGCTCACTCGCGTACTGCATATCAAGCGACGCTAGGCGCGATGCGCCAGAGGCTTGCGCTTTACCAACGCTAGGATCGTCTTTTAAAGTCCGAATGGGCGGTTGTGGCTTGGTGGTGTCATCACCCGTACCATCACGGTTAAAACCAAGCTCTTGGTCTTCATATTGGCGCTGATACTTATCAACGGTATTGATGAGCGCTTCATACTCTGCAGCGAGCTTGGCAACTTTGGACTCTTGAGCGCTAACTCTTTCACTAAAGCGCGAGTTAGCCATACGTGCTTGAACTTCAACATTGCCTTCAGCACTTCTTTCTGTTGCCTGCAAGCCCTCTAAAGCTTTCTGCGCTCTCTCAAGCTCTATCTTGACGGTTCTCGCTTCGTCGCGAGCATCACCAAGTTTCTTCAGTAAGCCATTTTTAGTTTTAGGGCTATCGCTCATGCTGTCGAACAGAGCGCCCCAATAATCAACTGAGACGACGAGCTGATCGGTAAACCAATCTATCTGTTCACTAGCGCCCAATACACCATTAGCAAAAGAACGTTGAAGTTTAAGACCAACATCTGTGAGCTTTTGGTCCATCTCTTTGAATTTCTCAATGTCATATTCCGACATGGAGACGTTCAAGTCGTCGTATTTTTTGGTCAACTCAAAGAGCTTTTGACCTTGATTGTCGAGCAATGGCATCAAGGCCGAAGCATCGTTAGCGATACTCTCCAGATAAAATATCTGGCTTTTCATTGGAACGTTGGCTTGGTCCATCGCCGTTTTGATGGCAATCAACGCATCGGGACCCGACAGCTCTTGCAGCTTCTCAATGGTCAGTCCGACTGTTGGCGCGATGTTCTCCATGAAGTCAGCAAATTCACCACC
Source organism: Vibrio sp. 2096 (assembly GCF_033339595.1). Lineage (NCBI taxonomy): Bacteria > Pseudomonadati > Pseudomonadota > Gammaproteobacteria > Vibrionales > Vibrionaceae > Vibrio > Vibrio sp. 2096. The sequence continues at coordinate 389,809 of NZ_JAWOUX010000002.1, read as the reverse complement.
TTCATTTTCGGTAAAGTCGCCCAGCTTATCGTTCACGTCCTTGAGAATATCAGCCATGTTTTCGCCGCTGATATTGTATTGCTCAGAGGCATACGCCAAGGCTTGTATTTGCTGGACCGATACCTGAGCAACGGTGGCCATCTTTTCGATTTCGCGCGCTTGTTGCGCCTGCTGCGTAATGAGGTAAGCCGTGGCACCTGTGACGGCACCAATGCCTGCCGAGACATAACCTGCAGCATCTAACACGCCGCGACCTGCGTTTTTGGCGCGGTCTGCGGTTTGCTCTAAAGAGCGGCTTAATGATAGGTTTGAGTCGTTCGCCGCTTTGGCTTCTTTGGTGTAGCCGCGCAGCATCTTTTTGGCGTAATCCACATCTTTCTGAAACTTGGCGGTTTCAGTATTGAAGCGGATATTAAAATCAGCTATCTGGGCACTCAAGGCGAACTCCTCCTGCCGACGCGCTCAACGCCATCAGCTCTTCGTCGGTGTATTCTTTGGATTCTTCTTCGGGATGTTCTAGGGTTGGCAGGAAGTCTTGGTAGCTTCTAAGGGCGCTGTCGTCCTTGCAGCCTGCGGCCATGGCCGTGACATTCCAGTTTGAAGAACAGGTCACGGCAAAGCGCAGATTGTCCATCTGGTGCTTAAAGCCGTGTTTTGAAAAGTATTCACGCCACTCCACAACGGCTTCGCCGCTAATGGAAGCCAACAAGGTGCGCCAACAGACTTGCCCGAACTCTCGGGCAAGGTCCATGGCAAACTCAATTTCATCCCGAATTAGACTTTTGGGTCGGTGGGTTCCTGAGTTGTAGTTTCTTCCGTTGTGGTGGTTTCAGTGGTAGTGGTGGAATCCGAGCCATCTGATGGGACCGCTTCTTCTTGCTCAGGCACTGGCAAGCCGGAAAAAGAGGCGATTTCATAGTGAAGCGTTTCAACCTGTTGAGGTGTCATCATCGACATGATCTGCTTATGTCGCTCTTCAATATCGTCCACGCCATCACGGTAGCCATACGCCACCAATCGAGCTTGTACCAGAAAATTGATGCGGAACCATTTTTGAGTGTACTTGTTCAATTCGGCTAGATACTTGTCCTGTTCTACCTCGCTCGCATCAGAACTTGGCTTAAACGGGCGGTCAGGCTCAGGAATATTAGAGCAGAACTCCATGAAGTCTAAACGTTCCAAACCGGATAACTGAGTGATAGTGACACTCAGTTCATCAACGGGAACCGTTTTCGTTTTCAAAAAAACCTGTGTCATGATTATGCTCCAGCATTAGCTTGTTCAGCCAATAGCATTTCAGCTAGTTTAGGCTTGCCAACATTTTTGAACTTGACTGAGCGAGTGATCTTCTCTTTAATCGTCACCGCTTTACCCAATGAGTTGATGTAGCCAGAATACGCATCTACCGTGCCATTCGGGTATTTAGCGCGATACTCGGTCACTAACCCTTTATCTACATCATCAATGAGCTGCTGTTGGCCAGGTTCACCTGGTTTCCAATCTAGTGTTAGGTTGGTTTCACCTGCCGACTTTTGACCCGGTGTGGTTTTTGCCCACTCTGAATCAGGATCGTCTAGGTGGTTATCGTCTTCGTCTTCAACGGTGATTTCGCCTGGTTGAAGCTCTTTAACGCCGCCTAACTTGTCCCATTTGTCGTCATTAAGGTAATCTGCAGGCGTTTGCAGTTCTTGGTTGTCTTTCAATCGCCAGAACGTAGTGCCAGCGCCTTTGATTGCTTGAGTTGGGTCCGACATGATTAAACCTCTTCGGTGTATTCAATAGTAAATGTTAAAACCGAGGAACCCCATGGGGCCCCCTCTTCGCGTACATAAGAAAAACCAGAACGATTACACAGACTGAGCAAACCATTAGCGGTGTAGTGACGGTCAATTACGCCCCGAACTTTCTCACTAAAGGTATCGAGGTCGTCATCCAGTTGATTGGTGGCCAAGTCCATAATCTCTACAGCAAGTATCGAGCTCCATTCCTCTTCATCAAAACCTTGCCCAGTGGATTCACCATCTAGCAAGTAGACCGAAATGGCTGGAACTTCGAGGTATCCTGTCTCACCGTCATCACTGGCTGTAACTGGCTCACCTCGGCCAGAAAAATAAGCAGCGATAAGGGGTTGCCCTTCACTGTCAATGAGTGCTTTTTCCAAGTCAGAAATAACCTGTTTTCGAATTTGTTTGTTAATTTCCACGCCCTACCTCTCTGCGGATTACAAGCCTGATTTGCTGCCCCATGGCATAAGAAAGCTCTTTCGGCATATCTGTCTTCATGAGCTTTTTGCTATTTGTTTCAAAGGCAGTGGTGATTTCGTTTTTGATGGGAATAGCGCACATCTTGATGGGGTAGCGTGCATCACTAGTACGCTGCATGATATGCCACTTTCCATTCTCCAATTTCTGAAGAAAGGCATTGTCAAACTTATGCTTACCCACTTTTATGGACGTAAAGCCGGATACTTCACGCTTGGTATAACGACCATCCCTGCCACGGGTTGCGCTTTGCACCTGGTAGCGCCCTTTTTTGCGGCGGATTTGAGTACGGGCTTCCCCTATGTGAATGGCTGGTATGTCATTGCGCCTGACTCTCACGTAGGCAACAGGCTGCGTTGGAGATGCCTTTTTGGATACTCTGGCATAGCGTCTGATGACTTTTTGCTGAACCTTAACCACCTTAGAGGTTTCTTTCACTGAGTGACTAATAGCCCGACTGGCGATCCGATTAATGGCCATTGAACTGGCACGAGGTACCGCTTTTTCGTCTAAAGCACTGAGGTTCTTTACTGCAGTTGCCAACTGGCGGTCTAGTTCATTCATTTCAGATCAAAACTAATTAAGCCATCATGGTACTCGGGCACATCAGCAACCACATGGCTTCGGCCTTTATAGGTAACTTTGTCACCTTTGCGAACCTTCACACCTGATGAGCCAGAGATAGACAAACGGGTCACATTGGCAGCCATCATCCCAAATTGATCTTGTGATGTATTTGGAACCACTTTTGCAGACTGACCCGCAATGGTGGCTGACTCTCCGAATGCGCTAAATAAAGCAGCATCCATTTCAGCCACAGATTGAGACCAATTACTCATCTTCGTCCTCTTCGACTTCAAGATCGTCTTCTGGTATCCAGACTGCTTTCTTTTGGCCAACCAGAGAACGGGCTTCAGACGGTGTAATGTCGCAGCCTTGCCCCACTTCAAGTGCAGTTTCAGGCTTCAATAATTGACCGCGACAACGAAATGGTTGTGTAACTAAAATTGCTTTGACTGACATTTGTTTCTCCAAATAAAAAGCCACTCGATTGAGTGGCTTAGCTAGTAGTTTTTGGTTGATTAGGCTGCTGGTTTTTTACCTAGGCAGAAAGAAGCAGGATGGCGAACAGTTACATCAGCGTCTTGGAATGCAACAACACGCAAGCGCCCTTTCGCACTATGAGTGTATGGGTCAATAGTCAGGTCTAGGCCTCCCCACAAACCAATCAGCATTTCGGACCAGACGCCAAACCAATAATCACCGTTGTTGATCTGGTTAGAAATGTGCGTGCCGTAGCCGTTTACAGTGTTACCCCCTTCCCAAATAGGTGAGCCGTTGGTATTAGCAAACTTTTGAGTTGTCTTACAGTGACCACGGCCAGTAGCGTTCATCATGTAAAGCATGGAACCAACATCAGCATTGTCAGCCGTTATCTCTGTTTCCATGTTTACAATTTCTTGGAACGTCGGATTAACCGCAGTGAAATCTACACCGTTCACACCCGTGATGTTTGCAAGACCAAGCGGTTGATCACCACCAGTGCCGTACAAGGCAGCTTTATCAATAGTAAGAGCCAGAGCTTTAGCAATATCCGCACGAGCCAACATCTCAACATCTGGTGAAGACTGCATCAGCATCTTACGAGTCATTTCTACTAGCGCAGCACAAGTACGGTTTTGTAGGCCACGCTCACCAAAGGTGATTTCAGATAAGGTTGCATCTACATCTTCACCAAGCCAATAGCCCGTAGCGCCCCCCTCTTGAGTCGGGATAGATAAATCACCGACTAGGCCTGTTAGCGTAGTTGCGTAGTTCATGACTGCTGATTTGTTATAGAGCATATCAATGAAGCTACCCGCCATATGGTCAGTAGCAATCAAGTTGCTACCGGAACCACCAGCACTTACTGGCGCAGCTGCACGAAGAACATCGTTAGGTACAATAATACCTTGTGCTTCACGCTTCATTTTATCGGCTGCGGCTTCAGAGGCTTCAAGCTCAAATGCAGCTGCTCGACGATACTTTTCATTCGTTGGCTGAGACAGGTAACGCAGAACGTTCAGAAATGAATACTGACGAATTTCATTGTCAGACAAGCCAATGTCTGGGCTGTCTGCAACCGTTGGTGTTGCGCTACGTGCTCCCGCTGGTTGACCGCCATTCTCAGACGCTGCATCAAGTAAGGCGCGTTGGTAATCGGCAGCTGTCTTCTTTTTGTCTCGAAGATAAGGGTTAGGATCAACACCACGGCTTCCGTATTGCTCGAACAGGTCTAAAATATCACGCACACGGTTTTGCTCTGCTTCAATACCAGCTTGACGTTCTGTGTTGGACTCCTCAAGAACTTCAATAATCTCAACAATCACATCATTCTCATCAACTTTTGCACGAACTAAGCGGCCACTGGCATCACGCAGGGTTTTAGTCTTCATATTGGATTCACTCCGGTTTTCAATTTCACGTTCATTTTCTGTTGCGCCAGTTGGGATGATGATCCCCATATCACGCAGGTGGTTTTGGTATTTGGTTGTATCTAAGCTGCGCCCAACACCAACGGAAGGGTCAGCGGGAACCGTGACAAAAGACAGCTCGAACGGCTCCCAATCTGTCACACGATAGGTGCGAACATCATCCGTATCACTTTCTAGAACCATCGCATGGACGATGTAACCAATAGAAACGTGCTTACGAATGCCATCTTTAACGTCTTGCCAAATTTCCTCAGCTCTTGGGCTAGTACCGAACCGAACAACCGCTCGGCCCTTATTCTTTTCGATTCGAGCTGATTCAATGACACCAACTAGATCGTCCCAGTCATGATTGACCAAGGCAGAAGCGCCAGCATCAAAACGTGCCATGCGTACTGCACCAGATGAATGGTCGAGGACTTCATAGCCAAACCAACGCTCAACTGGATATTCGCTAGAGAAAGCCAGTTCAACCGTACGGTTTTCTTCATACACTGACTCAACCGTGTAGTTTCGATACACAGGTTGACCTGTGACCTGACGAATCAGATCACTCGTCGTCAGTTTCGTCTTCTTCTTGCTCACTTTGATTTACTCCTGCAGGTTGCCCGTTGGTTTTTATTCCCAAAATCTGGGCTATCATTTCGTCTGGAATCCCTTCCGCTCTCATTGCCTTGATGTCCTCTGCATATCCCTTCCAGACATCTACAGGCTCACGACCAGATTCACGTATTGCTTCACCAGGGGACTTACGACCATTTTCTTGAGCTTCGGTAATGGCTTTCTCTTCTTTAAGAGGGTCAATCCATTCCCAACGGCGAGGTTGCCAATCTGCTTCTAGGAATTTGCCTAAGCGGCTAGCTGGGATAGGATTACCATTTGAGTTAATGACTTTTCCGGCAAGTAATGAATACTGAAGCCAACGTTCATAAACTCGATGGCAAACCGACTCTATGAACCATTCTTGTAACTCTTTCCACCCGTCACGTTCGTCAAGCTTGCCTTGGCGAATTGAACTAAGGTTGACACCTTCTAAGTCATTGGCGTACGTGTTGTAAGCCATACCCTGACCTGTAGCCATTCCTCGCAACATATGCTTTGAGAACGTTGCCGTCTCTGTTGAAGGAAAATCCGGCGAGTAATCAACAGGAGTAAAGCCTGGAGGCAAAGTCACAACCGTATTTGGTTCTAACTCAATCTCTGGCTCTTCAAACTCTTCGGATTCATCCGGTTCATAAACATCAGCGTCTGCTTGAAGTACCAGTGTTTTACTAGCACCCGCTCTGGCGTTTACAACAGAAGCTTCTTCAAACCCAGAAAGGTTACGCATTCGACTTAATGATGTGTGATTCCATGGAATACCACGGAATTGCTCAGGATGCTCTTGGTCATAAACGTGCAGCATGTCTTCAGCAGAAACACGTTCAAACTCTTTACCTCCATGGCGAAATGCTTCAGCCAAAACACCTGCTTTTGTTTCAACTAAGTAAGCAACCAGGCGTCCATAAGGGGTCATTTCGATGCCGTTTCGAATTACGTTTCCGTTTGCTAGTCGGCTTTCGTTGACCTGAATCGGTACTCTTAGAGGGTCTATGAGCTGAATAGCAAATCCCCAGGGACCAGCATGTGGGCCTTCAACGATTCGTATGAACGCTTCACCGCTCCCCACTACCGTATTGAGAATAACGCGCTTGGCTCTGCGCCAATCAAGACGCCCATCAACGGTACAGTTTTCGCGTCGTCCCCACTTTTTAAAAGCTTTCTCAACGGCGGCATTTCCGTTGGTATCCAATGAACCATCAGGTTCTTTGCCCCGAACCTGAAGAACGATACCTTTATGTCCGAGTACATTTTTACGAACTTCTCGGACAAACCCTCGGGCATAGTCATTGTTACTGATCTGTTCGCGTGAGCGAGCGACTAAAACCGCGAGTTTTTGATCAATCACCTTGCCAATGGGCACAGGTGAAGAATCCCAAGTACTATTGTTTCTGTCTGGATCAGCTGCCGAGAATAGGCTTCGAGAAACAGGACTCAATTTGACAAATGGCGTCTTGCGACGTTTCTTTTTGGCCTCTGGCTTAGCGTTGCGATTAAAAGGATTCCACATCAGCGCATCCTCACTTTATGTACTGTCAGAAGGCCTCGGCCAGACTTCTTACGCTTCTCCTGATTCACCCTATTGAGAAATCGCTGCTCTAACTGCAGCAGTTCGCTCAACGGGGTCTTCTCCAGACTACGACCACCAAACGACAGCTTAAGCTGATCAGATGTAGCACGATTGGTTAACGTAGCCTGAATAGCTGCCAATGCTTTCTCTGCTTCGCTGCGAGGGTCATGTACATCCAATGCTGCCAAGTCTGGCAGTACAGTTAATCGGCTGGTAAGAGGCTGATGTACATCGGTGCCATCAGTTACACGCAACACAACGCTGTATTCTTCTGCGGGCCAGTTCGCTGTCTCGGTTGCTGGTACTGAGAATCGGAACGCATCACCCTCCGGTGTGCCGACAATGTCAGCCTTACCGGATGCGGAACGTAGATAGATAGTGGCTACCCAAGAACTAGCGGGGTAATCTGGATAAGAGAGTGTGAAGTTGACCGACAGACCTGAAGTGATCTTTGTCGGTATTACCATGATTTAGCAAAGTTTCCTTTTCGCCGTACTAAGCGGCGCTTGCGTTTTTTCAACTTAACAGGCTTACGCTCTTCTTCGTCTTCCTGCTCTTCTGCCTCATCGGCTACCGATTCAGGTTGAGTTTCTTCCTCATCATCAATCGGTTTTGGTTTCTTTCGGTCAAGTCGTAGCATTCTGGCCACCATATAGTTCATACCTTCACAGTCGAGAAAGTGGTTGTCTTTGCTGACTCGATTCCACTCTCCTTTTTCATCATCAAACTCCTCAGCAACAATCTGCTTACAGTAATCTTCTGAGACATCGGAAGGCAGTAACCAATCACCAACGGTGCCGCGTTTCCAACGGACACGGTTATGTACCCACGCTTTAGCCAAGCTGGCATCAAAGTCCCATCGCTTGTCACCACGCTTTCTAACCTTGCCCTGCTTATCAACTTCAACGCGAGTGACACGAAAAGGTTTGGGGAGCTTCTGCCAACCCATTAACGCTCGTGCACGAGTTTTATGGCGACGAACCCAGGCATAAACCTCATCGGTTCTGTAGCCTGCATCGACACCGCACTGCCTGATTTTTAAGTTTCCCCATTCATGCTCCATCAGGTCATCTAGTTCACTCCATACCTCCGGCTTATCGGTATCCCCCCATAGCTCGCCAAACTCAATCAGGCGTGAGGACATACCATCAACCCAACCGCGTACGATATAAACAAGACGGTTTTTCTGGACATCCACAGTGCAAATTAGTGTGTGTACACCATCAGGAACTTCACCTGATGAGAACGTCGAGCGTAGCTTGTAGACTTCTTCCCATTCAGGAGCATCACCAACAACAGCAAATATTTCTCCAAACCCTGTGTTATAAACAGAGAGTAATTGGTGTGGGTCACCGCTTCTCTGCGCTTGAAGGAGTTTTCTGGCTAGATAGCCATAACTCTTTTTACCGGAGAACGAGCAAAGACCACTCACCCAAATACTGAAGTGGTTGTTGTCTTCCAGTGGATGAAGCATGGAATGAAATGGGACAACGGTTGATTCACCGCCTTGTGTAATTAATACAGAGCTATCGTCGTACTTCTTAGCGTATTGCCCAGGAGCAATAGCAATACCTTGAGCGTTCATTACTTTGCGGTGTTTGTCTTCAATCTGTCCCCCACAATGAGGGCAGACTAAACGGGCTTCACGCGATGCAGCTGCGGGAGAGCTTTCATTCTCTGTGCCTTTGCCTGGCCACCAAAGTAGATCACTTCGTGGTATGAAATACTCACCGCAATCTGGGTCAGGGCATGGGACAGCCCATTCATGTCGAGTTCCTTGTTCCCACTCCAACCAAATCGGGCTCGACACTTTGCCTTTTGGTGCAACTGCCCAATGAGTCATCCCTGTTTCAGGGTGTTCATAGGTACTTGCCTTACCATGCGTTGGCGTACTAGTTAACCCAAGCTTTGAGTCGATATAAGCATCACCACGCGCTTCTGCAATTTCCGCTAATGAGCCCTCACCTGTTGCATTGGTATCAGGACGGTCTAACTCATCAACTAGCGTGATAACCGCAGAATCCGATGCCAATTCAGTTGCCGAACCAGCCCATGCAAAACGCAAAGACACGCCCCCAATACGCTTTTTATGTTTGGGGCTTTTATCATCGTACTTTAACCACAGCGTTGAGCACTCTCGGAACATCTCCATTATTTTGGGCTCAACGACGTTATTAATGTTCGACTCAGTCGGCCCCACATAGATGATCGGTGCAGGTTGGTCATCAAGGCGCCATCCAATCACGTTTTGCATCGTGGCCGACTTTCCCATCTGCGTTCCCATAACAAAGGTGATTTTTGAATAAACAGGGTCGGCAAACGCGACGCAAACAGGAATCATGTATGGCGTTGAAGTCGTATCAAACGGACCAGGTATTGGCGAACCCGGAGGCATAATTCTATTCTCAGTCGCCCACTGCGCAGCATTCCTCAGCGGCTTCGCTCTGATCATCTCTGCTACGTTTTGCAAGATACTCAGCAACGAACGCACTGAGGTGGTCAGCGGTGGCAGTGCGTATACGTCGAGCTTCTCAGTCAATTGTGTTTTTGCATTTGGCGGGTTCATGTTCTGACGCTACCTCTAAAGCTGTTCGAGCCCCTATGCCATCCAGCTCACTACCAAATAAGTTTCCAACCATGTAAAGGAACTGGGCTAACTCTCCCAAATCCATCACTGTTTCTTCGGCCTTTTGAGCTTCAATTTCAGCTTTGCGGCGTTTGGCAGCAGTGAGCAATAAGTCTTCTCCGTCTTTGGTGCCAACTTTTGGGCTACTGTGCTCTTTCTCGTACTGGCCAATTTGCTTTTTTATTTCGCGGTCGATAATCCACTGAATGGCTTTATCTGTTTCAATGATTAGAGGCTTACCTCGTCCACCACCGCCTTGGTGTGGCAAGCCCTCTTTGATTAGGTCGCCCACCCACTTCGGTGAGTAACCCATAATTCGAGCAAATTCATTTCGGTTTACTTCAGCCATAGCGACATTCTTCTAGCGTTACGCGTTATGGTTCACTCCCTTCTCGACCCACCCGATAGAAGGGAGTAAAAACCGGACATTAAAATGAGGCGGAATCGGCGAGTCTCAGCCCCGTGGGTTATTGAACCTCTGGGAAGGACCCGCAATCTTTCGCAGCCCTTGTGGGACAAGGCGTGAGTGGGATTTGACTTGGAATTAATTGAACAGCGTTTTTAAACCTAATTTTTACCGTGATTTTCAACCTCTCAAAAAACGCTGAAATCAGGCGTTTTTGGGGTAAAAACCAGTAAAACTCCCTTCTACTCCTTTCTCGGTTTTTTGGTCATTTAGACGTCTAAACATCCAAATAAACACCTATCACCACAATTAACAGATTTTCTTAAGAGTTAAATCGGTCAGCGATGCTTGAAGCCTTATCGATTCTAAGCTCACACTAGATGATCATGTTTTAGGATCTTCCCGCGATCTTCCCATGGAAAAAAATAAAGCCCTGCAGATCTAACCAATTGTGATAGGTCTGCAATGCCTTGAGTTTTAAGGCTTCTGTCGTCGTGTGTATGTAGGCTTGGTCTAGGTCTGACATCTTGTGATTGAGAATACGTTCACGGACGAACTTATCGACACCAAGGTCAGTCAATCTTGTACCGACTAACTTACGGCAATGGTGACTGGTAAACTCGCCTTCACTCCACTCTGCGTAAGTGGTGTTGGCCGTATCCTTGCAGATAGGCGCATCCCCTTTCGTATTCGGGAATATAAACTTCTGGCCTTCTTTCTGAGTGAGCCGATATTGCTGAAGCAGGTTTCTAATCTGCCAGGTCATCGGTAACATTAAGGCTTCACCGTTCTTGGCATTACAGGCGGGGATTCGCCAGATATTCTCATCCCAATCGATATGGCTCCATCGAGCTAAGCGGGTTTCACGAATACGTGTCCCGTGCGCTAACTGCATCAACACAAACACCTGCTTCTGCACTGAGTGTGTCTTTAACCTATCAAGCAATTGGCTCACATCGTCAGACTGAATTTTCCCCTCATTAGGCGTAATTTTCTTGCTGATGAAGTCCGTAAACACCATCGCAGCCACTGGGTTTGAAGCAATATGCTCTTCTCGATATGCCTGATTAAACGCTGCTTTTAAAATAGCAAAGTAGCCTTTAACCGTTCTAAGTTCATAGCGCTCACGCAGCGGCCAAACCAATAAGTCCTTGATATGGTGCTTACGAATATTAGTAAGAGGCAATTCCCCAAGAGCTGGTAACAAGTGATTAAAGACCACCGATTTAACGGCACTTTTCCTCTCTGAAGAGATATCCTTGTTCGACTCAATATGCTGCACATACCAACGCAAGCAATCACCAAAACAGGTCCAGTCTGTAACCACTTGGTCCGTATCCGTCGCCATCCTAGCAATCTTTTGGGGTAACAACTCAAACAATGCCTTCGCACTTAAACGAGGCCAAAGTCCAAGCCGCTCCCATTTTGGTTTTCCGTGTTTTCCGTTGTTCTTTCGTTTATCAATCAACCACCAAGTAGCACTCTCGCGAGACTTGTGAAAACGAAGCTCTAAAGCATATCTTTCATCCCTAAGCCTCGTGACAGTATCACTTTTCAAATAGCTTTTAATTTTCGTATCAGAGATACGCAACCGTACTGTAGTCATAGAGTTAAACCGCTAAATCTGTCTCTCCAGTGTCACGCCGCTTCTTCGCCTGTGGCTGACGTTTCCAGTAATGAAGGGGAGTTTCGCCCCTCAGCTTGAGCCTTATTGATTTTCTTCGTGCGCTCTCATGTTAAGGATTAAGCAACGGGTCAGGTTACTTCATGGTCATAGCTAACACAGAGAAACAGCGAGGCACCAACGCATGTCCGTGAAGACATTAGGAATAGGGTCACCACCGTAAGCACTGTTACTAAATGGCCGAAGCCTGGCAATGCTCGACGACATTGCAAATCGTTAACGTCTTTGCTCTTGGTGGTGAAAATGGGGTTACTGCTCTTTACCAAGGTGCTTTTTCACAATATCAATCAAGCGATCGTCCGTGTCGGTCTTGGTGTTTTTGGCATGAGCATCAGCAATCGTGATAAGCAGCTCAGTCACCGATTCAGGGCTGAGTAGCTTTGCAGCCCAGTAACCAAGCAAGCTTTTAAAGAAGGTAAACAAGAAAACTTTCATAGTATTAGCTCCAATAAAAAAGCGGCCGTTATAGGCCGCTTCTAATTCAGTATGTCTTTCGGGAATTTATCGATGAAGTCGGAGACCTCTCCTGCTCCTTTATGTGTGTTGTAATACGTCTTCCAATATCGTGCCAAGGCAGGAATGTCACCAGGACTAGGTAAAGACTTAGGAACGCGCAAGTAGTGCACTCGGCACATCGCCACCGCATAAGCTAAGTTCGTGATAAGTTCCTGTGCTGTACCTTCTTTTACGAGCTGGCTTACCTTTTCTTTCAACTCAGCACGATAAGACAAATAGTTTTGCCAAATATCGTCGTGAGTGGCAGGTTCCATCTGAACGATACCCAGAGCCGGACCATTACCAATTTGCTTGAGGTATTTGGCTCTGCTCTCAACAAAGATAGTGCCGACCACCAATTGCTCTGCCGATGCACTATACAAGCCAAGCTGCTTTAAAGTCGGCCTAACGACCAATTCGGTCAGTTGCTTTGCATCCACCTATTTTCTTCCCCTGTTTACGCTTATCGAAATGAACCCAGATATCAAAAATTAGCCTCGCAATTACAACGACAAGACCACCGATAGAAATTAAATTGGCAATGGTGATATCAGGGCTACTGGTAGCCAATTCACTGGATTGTTGGGCCTTAGCCGCCACGGTTTCGCTGAATACGCTGACCCCAGTGCCGCCACAATAAGCGATTAGCCTACCTTTCCATTCATGGAGGTTTTCAAGAAATGTCTTAACCATGTGGAACTCTTAGAAACAAAAAAAGCACCCGAAGGTGCTCTTAAAATTGATAGTTGTTTTTACACGTGCAAAAGTAGCTACTCTCCAGACTGGTTCTTCATCGCTTGCATCAGTTCATCGTGTCTCTGGCGTTCAATAGCTTCTTTTTCACGTTTGCTGATTGACCAAGACAAGAAGATTGACAGTATCAAAGCGATAACGAACCCAGGAGCTCCAAATGAGAATGTACAAATTCCCATGACAACAAGCATAACTATTGCACCAACAATTTTAATAACCGCCATAACTATTCCATATAGATAAAGTAAACACGTTATGAAACCGCATTATTATTACAATCGGCAAATGATGATTGTTGTTTCGTGACATAAAAACAAAAACCCCGCCGAGTTGGCGAGGTTTTGCATGCTGTAAAGAGTGCGCCATTTAGGAGTGAATGTCAACACTCACCCACTATATATTGAAATAATGTCAGGGGACCTAAGGACTCCATAGAGGAGAATCTATTGGTAAATGCTTCTCCATTAGAACATAGTAAACACTCTCAGGCGTACCTAAACCAATAGCTACACATACTTGGTGCTTGTCATTAATCATTGACATTAACCGACTATCTAAGCGTTCAATAGTGTCATTTGAGCCAAAAGCTTCACCCTTATAGCTTTTAAGCACGTTGGACATAGCATTTAGATAAATACTTCTACCGTCATTTAACAACTCTACTTTAGGTTTAAACGTAAGTTCTCCATCAACATTCAAATGTTCAAGGAACGCATACCTATGAATTAAAAGGAAATATTTGTGATAAGCGTGTGTAGGTTCAAAACCAATACATGAGTTCACAGCTAGATAGCCAAGAATATTTTGCGGTAACATAGACCTCACTAGGCTAGCATACCTTTTTTCTTGTTCCAGTGCTGGACAACGCAAATACTCGTTAGAAAAATCTCTTTTGCCATTATCAACGTGGTTAGTAGCAATAAACTTAAGCAATTGATAAAGCATTCGAAAGTACCGACAGAGTTGAACGTTCCTATCTATCTTTGCGGTAACTTGCCTAAAAGACATCTCGAATAGATCCTTGACCTGAATATAAGCATCATCATCCGTACTATCCGTACGATTAACTAACTCACCCAACGCTTTATTATGTTCTGAAAGCAACGCATAAAAACTGGATTCAAATTGCTGTATCTGAGTAGCTAAACGCTGTTCTGTAGCCAAAGTCCTTTGCTCTTCCGCAGCGCTCTTAGCCTCTTTCACTTGTTGGTCTAATGCATTTGCCTGTTTTTCATTCGCTATAGTTGTTTTCGCAAACTCTTTTCGTGTTAACTCCAACTCTTCACGAGTTAAAGATAACTCTTTGAGAGATAATCGATGACTGCGGTTCTGCTGATAAATGGTAAATAGCAGCCCGATAAATGAGAAGAAAGACAAAATTGGAGCAGAAAAGTTGTTAAAAAAAGAGCTTGATTTATCGTACCAGTCAGCCTTTACTTTAACTTCACTAACCACGTTTGGGAGTGGAAACTCGTTTGTATATACCCACCAAAGTAAACTCATAGAAAATATAGCACTGAAGAATAAAACCAAATACGGTAACTTAGGTGATTGACGCTTCCTTAGTGGTTCAGGCTCTACTCCTAACATGGCACATTGCTCATGAAAATAGTCAACTTTATTTTTGAACTGTGCCTCTAGTTCGTTAAAGTCCTTACCAAAATATTTTCTATTTTTTGTTAAACCAATAACCTCTCCTTCGAATTTCCAATCCGAACGCAGAACTACTGTCCCCTCATAAGATTTGTACTTTAAATTTTTATAATTCATAATTTAACTATTATCGCGAATATCTTCTTCAAGGTCTTTAATTAAATGCCTAACTCTTTTAGAAAAAATTGAGTTAACAGTATTATTATCAAGAGCTTTGATTTTTTCTGCATCCATATAATGTGCTAACAGCTCTCTTTTCTGTGAAGTACTGTAACCATCATAGTTGATAATGTACTTGTGGTTTTTTAAGATATCACGTTTGCATTCATAGTATGCTTTAGAAAACTTCTTCGGTTTGATTACATTTTCTAGCTTTGCTTGAGCAAGCATTTTTTTAACTGTTGAATCTAGCTTGTACAGTATTTTTTCATCATCCATTTGAGAGTAATAAAAAATCCAACCTCGTCTCTTACCTTCGTATATACAACCAGTAATCCTGAGGTTTAATTTATATTGTGTAATGTATGATTTTGCTTGCGGTATGTACTTATGAGCATGAATTATTTTGGCTAATGAATGCTCTATTTTCTTTATTGACTCTTTTTTAACCGACAAGGTTCTATTATTAAACCAGTATCCTAAAAAATCGAAAGATTCATGTAGTGCGCCAACTTTTGTTTTTGAACCTAACTCATCATAAGGGTGACAAGTAAGACCAATATCAGCAAAACTTTCTATTATTTCATCTAATAAGGATTTAGCATTCTGGAAAGTACTACCGCAGAATATAAGAACATCGTCTACATATCTACTGTAAGATATATCGTCTCTACTAGAAAACTTATCATCTATAGTTCCAACATAAATTTCCGCTAGTATATTTGATATAGCTAGACCTTGAGGGACGCCCTGCTTTGGGTATAAAGAGCCTGTTGGATTTTTAATTGCTTTTTCTAATAAAAACTTAGCAAATTCTGAGTCTAAGTGCTCTGAAATAACACTTAACAGCTTTTCATGTTGAATACTTGGATAGAACTCTTTGATATCCACTTTGACATAATGACTATATTTATAATTCGCAATGTCATTTTTGACTCTCTCAAGCATCACTTGAGGAATTAGTGTATCTGATCTTTCTGGGAATATTTTCTGTAGATATATATGTAATGCTTTTATGACAATACGGTCTCTAACAGTAGGAATTGATATTACTCGAGGATTTTTCCCCGCACCTTTAGAGATTAACTTTTCTTTATACCTACTAAACTTATATTTACCGCTCTCTACCTTTTTTAATATAAGCTCAATTTCTTTTTCATAGTCATACTTGTCATTAGCAGATGTTCCATCCACTCCAGTTGATGCTGTATAATGGATATAATTCAGATAGATATCAATAAGAGATTCTTTATTAAAGACCTCTTTAAATTTATTATTAGACATAATACATAATAAGCCAAGGTGGTAGTGTATACGCTAGTGTTATAGCCGAAGTTCTAATTACAAGGTAGAGGTATACACTCAACGTATCAAAGAAATCATTTTTCATTGAACAATCTGAAGCTGCATCAAATTGTAAAAAGTATAACAAGTCTAACCGAGTTTGATTTTCTACAGCATTAAGAAGTTCAGAGTACTGCTCTTGTACTTTGATAATATCATCCTTAGTAGCGCAGAAAGCGGACTCAACATAAAGTGAATGTAAAGCTATATAGTTTTTCTTCACATTTTTATAACGTGTTTTAAGCTCTAGCTGGGGCAAGAATAGAGATAGAGAGAATACGGCGCCTGTCGCAATAGTCATGATGACATCTCGATCCTGACCAATAAAGTTAGGCTTTTCGAGGGCATAAATAGAAATAGCAAATGTTAAAAACGAGTACCAAATTAAAATCACATTGGAATGAAACTGGTTAGATAAAAGCCTTTCAGCCGTTCTAATTCGAGTTTTTCGTGTAAACCATATCTGGTTTCTCAAGCTTTTCCGTTGAGATTCTACTAAGTCTTTCACACTCCTCTCCCTCATTAGGTGCTCCCGACGGGTTGAGATAACATTAGATAACATGCCTGCTAACGCAGGTATCTTGGTTTAAACCAAACACGATAAGTGTAGAGATTAGATTTGCCCGCTTAATTTTTTAAGTCGAACCTTGCTTCACATATGAGTGTAAGCAAACTGAGAGATAACTCCCTCAGTCCCGTCAAGAGCTAGGAGATATTAGATCAATCAATAATATAAATCAAATGCATATGCTATTCTCCACACAAGTAAGCGATAACGGTTTAATCCACCCTCTCCTTCTCTATCCTCTCCATTAGCGCCAACATCGCAGCATTGCGCTTAGCAGCTAGCCAATCTGCTAGGCCATCGAGGACGGGATGGTACTGGCGTTTGAATACTGAGAACGTACAAACAAAACTACCAGAACACATTGCGGCGAAGCGGCTTTCTAAGTCCCACGCTACTCGGCCGTCATTGCAATGCATGCACTTTCGGTAGTGGCGGTTTGGGGCTCGGTACTTCCCGCTTCCGCCACAACAAGAACAAATACGGCCTTGCGGTGTGATCGCTTCTTCCACAGCTGCGCGCACAATGGCTGCGAATGCGGCTTCACTCTTTTGACCGCGCCAGTCATCGGTCAGCGTATACAATTCCGCGAGTACCGCCTTTTCCAATGCTCTTCGGGATTGCGCGTTATCCAATAACTCTACAAACAAAACAAGAAAACCGACTGGAGATTCCTTCCAGGTAATCCCCACCATGCCGAGCTGGTCTTCCAAAGAAAATATCCCTTTGCCGCCCTTTTGCTGTTGGTAATTTATGCCTTTTAAATCGAACTTAGCCAATAACGTTTCTGGTCGCATTTATGCTACCTCCTTGCTGTTCCTCACCTGCTTGCGAAAACTCTCCCACGTAAAGCTCACCCACTCACAGCTCTCCAACAAACGCTCCATAACACGAGCGCCAAGAACCTGAGTCAGATCATCAGATTTCAGATTAGTCAGAATGCCGGTTGGCTTCTCGTTGGTGTAGCGTGAGTCGATGATGGTATTAATCATGATCGCCTCGTGGTCATTCATTCGCTGAACCCCAACCTCATCCAACACCAACAAATCGACCTGAGCTAAATACTTCAGAAACTGAGCTTCTGTAACGTTCGATTGTCGGTTGTACTTATCGCGAATTTTCATCATCAACTCAGCGACCGTAATCACCAACACTGTACGATTGCGCGTCATCAACGAGTTCGCCATTGCACAAGCCAAGTGGTTTTTACCCGTTCCTGTCGAGCCAGAAAATACAAAGTTTTTCTCATCACCTTCCAAGAACTCAGAAACCCAACGGCGAGAAACACTAAACGCCTGACGTTGACCTAGGTTCTCCGTCACGTAATTGGCAAATCGACACTTCAAGTGCTTCTTGCCTACTCCACTGCGACCAAGTAAATCCTGAACTTTGCTCTGCTGGTAGTTCTGATACACCGCATGGCTTTGCTTCTCGACTTCCTGCTGAGCAAGTTGAGCCATCTGCTCTGGCGTGTACGGCACAACGTTTTCAGGCATCGCTTGCTGCAGTTTTTGGAAAAAGCTGTTCATTGGTCACCTCCGTTTTGGCGGTCTTTGAACCACTGAGGTGGTCCGTAATCATCAGGGTTGGTTTGGTCTGAAAACTGCTCCACCGGAATTAGCTTCGAGTTTGGCGAGGACGATTTAAGGCTAAACAACCCTTGCCACTCGTTGTCGATGGATTGCTCAATGATTTGGCGCTGCATGCTCACCACGTTCTGGGAGAGCTTGAGCAAGTCGAGCATTTTGGTGCGCTCGCCCCGCTCAGTTTTGAAAGGCTTTTTGATTCGCTTACGGAATGCTAGGTACTCAGCCCAAGCATCGTGATCGAGCATGGCTGGAATTTGTTCCTCAGGAACCAAACTACCCGTGATGGGAGACTTTTTGTTTACTTTTTCTGTAGTAGTCTCTGGTAATCTCTGTGTAGTCTCTGTTTTAGTTTGGCTGATTGGTACAGCACTGCTTGGCGCATTTGTACGTTCTAGTTTGGCGCATTCCGCCAAACCAGTTTGCTCCATTTGTGCAATCAAGTTTGGCTCATTAATGCGGTAGAAAACTCGGCAAGGAACACCTTGCTTTTTCTCTTCCAAAATACCTAACTGACGCAGCTTTTTACGTGCAGTATCAAGCTCTCTTCGAGTCATGCCCGTTTCGTCTTGCCACTCTTCCTGAGTTTTGTAAAACCACCCTGAAGCATTCGTTCTTCGGCTCCAGTAAATGCTCTGGCTAAGCATTAATGCGCCCGTGATACCAATACCCATCTTCACAAACGATCGATGAAAAGCGATGGGTCTATCCAAATACTCAATCACACCGCCGTCCCCGCTTTCATGGATTCAAAGATTTCCATCGCTTTAGTCCGTGATACGACGAAACGACAAACACCGTTATTGGCCACCCATATATAACAGCCGTGATAGTTCTGTAAGCTAAGGCTCATTGCACAAAGTTCTCCTAGTTAGATGCGTGTTATGTGGTGGTCAGCCACTACGCTTTTGATTAGGCAGCTTTCTTCGCCATTAACGATTCAAGGTATTCCAGAAGTGGCGCATGAGATTCTTTAGCTTCTTGAACTTCTCGATACGCATCGCGCAGCTGGTCAATGTTCGCGTTCTCCCCTAAAGAGATCACCGCACGGAATGCTTCAGATGTTTCTTTGTTGTGGTTATGCAAGAGCAAATCTCGGCTTAAGTTTGCATCACTCGCACCAATGCAAGTGACAGAGAACCCAAGCGGGTTAAGAAATTGGTTAAGCATGTCGCTTGCGCGTTTGGCAGGCATCGCCTTAAGCACCGCAGGTAACAAATCCATCATCGTGGCTTTGGCCTCTACGCTGGTGCGCTCGACATAGCGGAAAAAGTTCTGCGCGTTGTTCTTGTCATCCGCACCTGGCACTTTGAGCAGAGCTTTACGCTGAGCATCGACTTCATGTTCAAGATCGAGTTTGTGGTATAAGCTCGCGACACGGTGAGCAATACACTCTTTACTCAGTTCAGTGCGCCAGCTTTCTATCGCGTTACGCATAACGCTTTTAAAACTATTGTTCATGGTTTTTCCTTACTGGTTGTTTGTACAGAATTTCCTAAATCATCTTGCGATGTAAAAGTGCTATAAACTTAAAAATAATCTGGTCTTAAACGGCTCTTGCTCACCTGACCATTAGTTAGTTCATGGATTTCTTTCGCTAGTTTTGCTCCTGCTTTTCGGTAGCCATACAAAACCTGACGCAAGTAGTCTTCATTTGTACCTAGTTGGTTAGCTAGAGTTTCACGTTGATTCGCGTTGAGTTGACGCCAGTAATTTGCGTACATAAAAGTACCTCCCGAGTACATAATACACAATAATTATGAACTCTCAAGGTCATGTACTTATTTCGTACATGTGATAGGTTGTCCAGAAATTGTGGTAATATAGTGACGCTATGAAAACTGCCGAAGAGATCAGAAGAGAAAATGCGCGAGAACTTGCCAGTCAACTGGGAAGCTACGCTGCGTTTGCAGATAAGATAGATCGCTCATCGACACAAGTTAGCCGATTTATGGGAAAAGGCGCGACAACTGAAATTGGTCCGCGAATGGCTCGACACATTGAACAGTGCTTTAATAAGCCTGAGGGCTGGCTAGACGTAGACCATAATCCGAAAAGCGAATCACAATCTCAAAAAGAAGCGACAGAAAACATAGCGAAGCAACTGGGTGATAACTCAGAGTTTATTGACACAAGCAAGTTAAAAGCAGTTCCGATCCTCACTGAAGTACAAGCTGGCGAGTGGGCTCGTATCATTATTGATGCGGATACCGAGTTCGAATGGCAAACAATATCAGTGAATACGTCCGCAGATGCGTTCGCAATGAGGGTTACTGGAAATTCAATGACAAACCCTTATGGATCTCCCAGCATTCCTGATGGTTCCATCGTAATAGTAGAGCCTTGCAATTGTCCCGATAATGGCAAGATAGTCGTTGCAACTTTAAACGATGCGCCGCAAGCCACTATAAAGAAACTTGAAATTGACGGACCTAATAAATTTCTTGTACCTCTAAATCCTAAATACGACCCAATTCCAATCAACGGTAACTGCCGTATCGTTGGATACGTCAAACAAGTAATAATGGATTTATGACAAGCATATAGTCGTCTAAAGAACTTCCCATACAAATAATTCTAATTGAACCGCCTCATAGCAGGCGGTTTTTTTGTACTCAAAAACAAAAATAACTTTACAAGTACATTTTATCCAAATAAAGTAAATGTACTTTCTAAGTACATTTACTTTATTTATGTACTTTAAGTTTACCAGCCGACCTGACCAATCGGTTTCCCGAGAACTTTGTGCAATGAGAGCTTAATGATGAAAACAATGACGTTAGACCAAACCCATCAACTGCTGAACAACCTGCAACTACTCAATGTATGCAGCCATCAGTTTGAAGAAGTGACAGCTGAGCTAAGTAAGGATGATCCGCTCCGTATCGCTGCGACTTCCATCTTTGAAGGAGCCGAAGACTTTAAAGGGCTGGAGATTCACGTAAACGAAGAAGATTTTGAAAAGGCGCAAGAGCTATTCAGCCAGCTGGTTAGCCTGCAAGCCGCAGTAGAAGCGAGAACGCTACCCCACTAGAAAGAGAAAACCCCTATCGGTGACCAAACCAACAGGGGCGTTCTTTGTGCAATGAGACTTACGCCTCGCAATCAGTATATATCCGGCTGACCACCAATATCAAGGATTTAGGCTGATTGCGGGTATTCACCCCACAACCAATAGGACATGTGCAATGAGTATTTTAACTTACCGCAACAGCCAAGAGGCATTTATAGGTAAACACATAACTTCTCTGTTAGAGCAAGACGGCCATGAAGAACTCGACATTAAACGAGCCGTTGAGCGCGGAATCGATCACTATCGTAATACCGCTGGATTTGCCAAAGGTAAAGTGTTCGATGAATGCCTAGCCAGAGCTAAACAGATGCTCTCTCCTAAGAAGCCAAAACGCACTAGAAAAAGCAAAATAAAATGACACCTGAAGAGCGCAAACGTAAACAAAACGCCAAGCGCGCTCAAAAGTATAGAGATAAGCGCAAAGCCAACAATAACCAAGATTTGCGCGTATCTCTGAACCCTCAGGAACAGGCGAAGCTAGAGAAAATCTGTCAGTTCTTCGCCTACCCTGCTGAGCCGTACACCAAGGAAGAAGCGCTTCAGTCACTTATCCATCGTGTTTATAACGAAATTACAGTGATTAAAGCGCAATTGGGGAAATGCACTAAGTGCAGAGAACAGCTGCCCGAAGGGTGCGCAAAGTTAAGCGAAGGCGGTTTATTTAAAGGTGACGCGACTTGCTGGCACACCGCTAATCGAGTTCGTATTTATCAGCCAACGGAGAAATATAATGAAAGCAGACCAAGTGGCAGTTAAGGCCAAGGAAGAATTTGACGACATGGTAGATGAAACCGCGCTGAGTGACTACGCGGTCAACGAAGTCGACCTTGGAGAGATTGAAATCAACGGCAAGAAAATGACTGTCTATTTAGGCATTCGCCAGAACTAAAGCATTAAACCAACACAACCGATTGACCACGGTTTACGATTAACAAGATACAGGAGCTTTGTGCAATGACTTACTCTAACCTGAATACATCACCTATGAGCTTTACCTACTCTGCCCCCGCTTTCATAGTTGAATCTGCGAAAGAAACAGAAAAGCCTGTTTATGACGTAGAGCGTTATCCTGAATCTTCAAACAAGATCATGTGCCATCAAGAGGTGTTAGATTTCTTCAATAAAAAGAGAACCACCATCATCGCCTGGCGCAAGAACCGCAACTTCCCAGAGCCAATTAGCAAATCACCGCTGCGTTGGATTCGCGCAGCGGTAATGGAATGGGTAGAGCATGAAGGTGGTTTTAAGGCTGGGGTTTAGGGGGCATTCAAGCAACACTAATAGACTCGCAGAACTCTCTTAAACGACTTGTTACGAAAGGCGCCCGCAACAATCTTTAAATTTTTTCCCGCTATCGCAAGTACACGGACTATTTCGTGGAACGGATGGTATTTTACCTAGACAGTTTTCAATTACTTTTTCAAAAGCTAGCAGTTCTGACGCGTGAATAACATAACCCAAATTGATCGGTATTTTCCCAATTGAAATTGCCTTAGAGTCCGTCGGCACCTCCACGACGACTACTTCACCAGATGTAGTATGCTGTGGACCACCCCATAATGTACCAAGTAAAGCAACTCTATGACCAGGGACTAACGCACCACTACTATGAACATAACTACCAATGTTAGCTAAGAATACAGGTGACCCTGATGAACCAGGGAAACAAGCTGCATCAATAAGGAACTGTGGCTCTCCATTTAGTGGCAACTTGGGGTGAGTTGCTGTGATTCCACGTCTAATAATTGGCAGATTATGTTTAGCGTCCCAAATACCATTGGGGTAGCCGATCATAACAACCTCTTCCATAGAAGGTAATGAACTCAACAAAGTTTCATCTGCAAGTAATGACTTAGCAAGGGGAACATAGTAGAAGTTTTTTCCATCTTTTTTTGCTTGGTTGAGTATTGGACCAATTGGAATAATAGCCAAATCAATATTCGGGTCTGGATGAGGCCACCAATATTGGGAGCTTTCATCCAATGTAATCAATTCATGACTTCCTAACTTGGGACTTCCATCCTCGTTTTTCAGTGTAAAGTTAAAGCTTCCTTTTCTAGAATCAGAGACAACGTGCTTATTGGTGACTATACAGGGAACGACTTGATTGTCCTTAACATGGAAGTTAAAAATATAGCCACTACCAAAAGAACATTGACCTTTGTCATCCTCACATTGGATACGGACAGTACTATGAATTAATTGCTCAATTGGGTTTATATATTCACTCATTTTTTATCTCTATGACTATAGTTACATTCAACTTTGTAGTTTTTCACTGAGAGGTTATGCTAAAAATCCCCACTTATATTGACCATAGCCATTTTCACAGAACCTTCAGACTTTCCCATTATAAGCGTTGGATTACGGTATGCATCGCGAGTTGGTTCTGCATCAATCACGCTCACGTCTTGTATGTTGAATAACTTGAATATCTCTTGATTTTCAAGAACACCTTCATCTTCTGTAGACAAAATTACCTGTAATTCGGGATCTAATTTAGCCAATATTTCTTGTAGTTCTTTTACTTTCATTGCAACTCCAATATCAATACTTCGAAACAAGTAATGCCTTTTAAAGGGTGAACAACGTAATACCTAAGCCTCTGCAACGACATTAAGCACTCAACTCAACAAAGTAAAAGTACCACACCTAATGGATATTATAAAACAAATTGCTATGTGTGCGGATTGATACAAATCACATCTATTTAGTCTCTAAAACTGCTAAAATATCGCACTTACGTTAACCAAATAAATAGAAAATTTAAGGCGGCTCTATTCATCATGAAAACAAAATTAATTGTGATTGCTTTAACAGCATCTATGACAGGTTGTATGACGACTCAGCAAGCAACCGAATCGACGATGGTACCTACCAAAAGTGTTGACTCACAGCAGGTTAAAAACTGCGTATACGATAGTATGCCCGGATCAGAGTTCTCGTACATAGGTGATCCAAAATACTTTTCTCTTTATTTTGAAGATGATCAAGGGTACTTAGGAAGAAGCAATATTGGTGAAACATTAAAAGGTAAAAAATTTAAGTTTTCCGGGAATCTAAAACCGGGAGCAACAGCAATCAACACTTACCCTAAAGTACTCAACATTCAAGGTAAAGACTATTCCTTTGCTAGTAACGTAGACACTGCAGTAATGTTTGAGGGCTGTAGTACTGCTCTATGGTTTAAAGGTCATGTGAATTACAACGCGTTAATTGAAAAAAGAAGCTTTGAAAAAATTGATAAAACACCCTTTAACGCACAAGACTTAGCATATGCTTACGGTACAAAAAATGTAAAAGAAGCAAGCTACGAACCTATCATCACCACAGACGAATTTGATGATTCATCTACAATAAAAACCGAATATCAAGATAGAATGCTTTTACGAACTTGGTCCAATAGCACTCTTACGAAGAAACCTAAAAGCTTTCAAGTTTATGCTGACCTATTATTCTTGCATAATTGGGGACACATCCGAACTGCCCGTACAAAAGACGGAAAAGTGCATGAGTTAACTAAAATCGATACTGATGTCGATTGCAGTGGTAGTTTTGGTTGTTCATTAACTGAAACTGTTGGAGTTACATTACCAATATCTATGCTACAAAAAAATCCAAATGGTTTTCAGATAAAGTTCTATGGCACTCGAGAACAAGTTATCTCTGTGAGTGGCTATCACGTTAAAACACTTCTCGAAGGGATAAAAAAAATACAGTAACTCTTTACTTTTCACTCTGAGCAGGCTTGCGTTAAGTCTGCTCAGAATAGTTCAAATAGTTCGAGAAAATAACGGCTCAATTAGTCTACATCGCTGTTTTAGAAATTTAAGGCGATAGAATAAACACCTATGAGCAGCCATGTAATAATGCTAAACCGAAACCGCTTTTTCATATTCCAACTCTTATTGTGCCAGCACAAACAACGCTTCCGCGAACTTTTCGTTCGCTTCTTTTTGATCTGATAGCCAGTCATGCTTGTTGTAAATCGCTATTACACCGACCAGCTCATGCCCAAGCATTTTTTCGGTAACGTGCGGCATGGTACTTAATTCTGAACAAGTGGTAGAAATACTGCGTCTAAAGTCGTGGGTTCGCCAGTGAGGTAAGTTCAGGTTATCACGTAACCTTCTTATGTAGCGGTGTGCTTCGGATATTGAGGTGCTTTTATTTCTGACACCGCGACCAGTATTTTATAGTTATCTTTCCACTTTCCTTCAACGCATAAGTCATCGAAAGACAACTGTGTTGAGAATAGTAGATTTTCAAGAAAATATGCAGGTAGCAGACTAGGCCAAGATTTATACACATTTGTTTTTTCATCATTTTCAGTCCAAACATCTGCGAGCACTACCGAATACCGGCGGCGTTGATTTTGATTCGACCTTAGTTCTTTTTCTACAGTTTTGATTGTGTCAGTAGAAAACATTCGTTCTACATCTCGCTCAATACTACCCATTTGTTGCTTTACAGATGTAAGCCTTTTCGCTTCGATTAATATCGTAATGTTTTCATAAAAAACCACAGCATCTATATGCTTTCCGTCTTTAAGACATATGGGAGCCTCAAACCAAGATATGCATGCTTCACCAAAAGCCCGCTCTAAGGCTATTACTAAATTATTTGTTAAATTTCGTTCTGTAAATCCAGTGCTACCGTGAGCTGGGT
The DNA here is from genome assembly GCF_033339595.1 of Vibrio sp. 2096. NCBI lineage: Bacteria > Pseudomonadati > Pseudomonadota > Gammaproteobacteria > Vibrionales > Vibrionaceae > Vibrio > Vibrio sp. 2096. Next base: position 363,895 of record NZ_JAWOUX010000002.1, on the reverse strand, counting down.
AATATTGAGACAAAATATTAGCATAACGAGAACCCATAGCTTCACATGCTAATTTGAGCTTTTCAATCATCGAACACCCTCAAAAAATAACGTTTATTAATAGGCATGAAGCCACTTTTATTCCAGTATCATGCCGCGTTCATTTGGTAACATCAAAGCACAATCAATGAGTTAGTGATCTATATGACTAATTACTATGCAAAACACTCACTAGCTCACAGCAACTTTTTCATATTCCAACTCTTTTTGCACTTGCGTAAACAACGCTTCTGCGAACTTCTCGTATGCTTCTTTTTGGTCTGATAGCCAGTCATGCTTGTTGTAAATGGCCATTACGCCAACCAGCTCATGCCCGAGCATTTTTTCGGTTACGTGTGGCATGGTGCCAAGTTCTGAACATGTCGTAGAAATACTGCGTCTAAAATCGTGGGTTCGCCAATGAGGTAGGTTCAGGTTATCGCGTAACCTTCTTATGTAGCGATTTGCTGCGGATATGCAGATGGGCTTATGGAGGGATGCGCCAGGGAAAAGGTATTCATCATAGATGTTCATTAACCTTTCTAGCATCGGCTTGATGTGTTTGGGGATGGGTCTGCGAATGGTGTTACCCATTTTGCTGAGTTCTGGTGGTACCGTCCAAATGTCGTTGACCATATCGAAGTGTTCGCGCTTGGCCAAGCGAAGCTCTGATAGTCGGTTACCCCATAACATTGTTATTAAGTGCAAGTTCTTGGTCGATGTACCTGCTTTGCTACGTTCAATCGCGATCCAAACTTTGGCAAGTTCAGGAAGTGATAGAACTCGCTCACCGGCACTTGGTGACTCACCAACATCTTGCTGTCTGATTTTTTCAAAGTGCGTACCATCAATAAGGAACTTGGATTTACAGAAGTTAAGACAAGCGCGCATTTTAGAGAATGCAGAGTTAGCCGTCTTCGGATTCTTCTTGGCAATGTCATCAAACCAACGCATCCATTCACGCGCGGTGATCTTTTCTACATCGACATCAGGAAAGGCATTGTAAAAGTAGTTATTTGCCACCGAGCGGTAAAGCACCTGCGTCCCCTCTTTCTGAGTCGAGACTTTGTGCTCAAACCAGTAGTCGAGACAGTCCTTCAGGGTAACAAAATCCGTTTCACCAGTAAGGGCTATCTCTGGGTTTCTTCCCTCTTCTTTAAGTTCAAGCATCCTTTTATGGATTTGCCTTGCATTCTTGAGGGTGGTTATCGGATACTTGCCTATACGAATGCGTTTGTTTTTACCATTAAACCTGCAACGGTATTGGAACGTGATGTTTGCTTTGGGTGATATCTTCGCTATTAGTCCTTCGCCGTCATTCAGTTCTGCCGGGCCGCTATATTCGCTTAGTTTTGCAATAGCTTTTAGCTGCTTGTCTGTAATGCTCAAGTTGTCTACCTTAAATTAGGACGCAGCACTTACAAATTTTGGACACATATTTAGACGCAAGTGCAAATGTAAAACGCGTAAAAACAATTAAAACCTAACGAAAAGATAGCACATAGAACACTGCTAATCGACTGATATACAAGGCTAGTTTTGAAGAACAACGAACAGAAAAAGACATCCATGAATAATACCGAACAGCCTACATTCTTCTTCTTTGATTATGAGACATGGGGAACCAACCCCGCGAAAGATCGCCCAAGCCAGTTCGCTGGTGTTCGTACAGATGAAAACTTTAATATCATCGGCGAGCCTTTAGTCATGTACTGCCAGCCACCTGCTGATTATCTTCCGTCTCCTGAAGCTGCACTTATTACTGGTATTACTCCGCAAAAAACGGTTCAAGAAGGCCTTTCTGAGCCAGAGTTTATCGCTAAGATTCACGCTGAACTCGCGAAACCCAATACTACCAGTTTAGGCTACAACAGCATTCGCTTTGATGACGAAGTGACCCGTTATACTTGTTATCGCAACTTTATCGATCCATACGCATGGAGTTGGCAAAACGGTAACTCACGTTGGGATTTACTCGATGTACTACGCGCGTGCCATGCCCTTCGCCCAGAAGGCGTAGAATGGCCAGAAAACGAAGATGGCTTCACTAGCTTTAAATTAGAACACTTGTCTGTGGCTAACGGCATAGAACATAGTAACGCGCACGATGCCATGGCAGATGTGGTTGCGACTATCGAAATGGCAAAGAAAGTAAAAGCAGCGCAACCAAAATTGTTTGATTACTTTTTTTCTATGCGCCAAAAGCGCAAGCTCAATGATTTAGTCGACATCGTCAACATGACACCGTTGATGCACGTTTCAGGCATGCTAGGGCGCGAATGCCAGTACACTAGCTGGATTGTGCCTGTTGCTTGGCATCCAACCAATAATAACGCCGTTATCACCATCGATTTAGCGAAAGACCCTCAACCTATTCTTGAGCTATCCGCAGAAGAGCTGCACGAAAGACTCTACACGAAGCGCGAAGATCTTGGTGAATTGCTACCAGTGCCAGTTAAACTAGTTCATTTGAACAAATGCCCTATTCTCGCCCCTGCAAAAACGTTAACGGCTGAAAATGCAGAGTCTATTGGCATTGATCGCCAACAATGTCTCGCCAATCTCGCTTTGTTGCGCCAACATCCTGAAATTAGAGAAAAGCTGATTAGCCTCTTTTCAGTCGAGCGCAAATTCGATAAAAGTGATGACGTCGATACACAACTTTACGACGGGTTCTTTTCTCCAGCCGATCGCGCAGCTATGGATATCATTCGCGAAACCGATCCGAATAATCTTGCTGCATTAGACATTGAATTTGATGACAAGCGCATTAAACCTCTATTGTTCCGCTATCGTGCGCGTAACTTCCCAGGCACATTAGACGAGCAAGAACAAAGACGCTGGGCACTACACTGTCGAGAAGTGTTTGAAAGCCAAATTGAAGAGTACATGCTGAATTTAGAAAACTTAGTTCACGAACATGAAAGTGACGAAAAGAAGATTGCGATATTAAAATCCGTGTACCGTTATGTAGAGAGCTTAGCTTCCTAACTCCTCCTAATACAAGCGCACCTTATGGTGTGCTTGTTGTTTATATACTGTCAAAATGATTAAAGAACGATTCTTACAACTGATCCAACTGCTCATTTCAATCTTCCTCATCATGGGAGCACTTGGCATCGGAATTACCATTCAAAAGTTCACTGGCGTTTCCGTTCCAGGAAGTGTCATCGGTATGCTCGTACTGTTTTTCTCCATGACTCTTGGGCTTGTAAAAGTCGACTGGGTCAAACCGGGCGCCACGCTATTTATACGCTATATGATCTTATTGTTCGTTCCTATCAGCGTCGGATTAATGCAGCATTTCGATTTACTACTCGCCAATGCGCTCCCTATCATCGCTAGCGCGGTTGGCGGTTCACTCATTGTATTGGTCAGCCTCGCTTGGCTGCTGGATTACTTGCTACAGGAGAAACACTGATATGTGGTTAGTTGTTACCATTGCGGTTTTTCTTATCGCTCGCCAAATCGCAATCAAAGTGAACAATCCTCTAGCAAACCCTTTGCTGATCAGTATCGCAGTGCTCATTCCTTTGCTTACTTACTTAAATGTGCCATTTGAAACGTATTATGCGGATAACGAAGGAATTAGCTTTTTGCTTCAACCTGCTGTAGTTGCTCTGGCTTATCCACTATATGAACAACTACCACAAATTAAAGCAAACTGGCGAATCATCACTTTCGCTTGCACAGTAGGCAGTGTGATGTCGATGATGACAACCACCTTGATCGCAGTCGCTTTCAAAGCGGATATCAGTTTAATCGCGAGTCTAGTGGGTAAATCCGTCACGACACCAATAGCGATGGAAATATCGAGTCACCTCGGTGGTGAAGCCGCCGTTGCAGCGATCTTGGTTCTGATTGTCGGTTTATTGGGCGCAATTTTGGCATACCCAATTTACAATTTGATTGGAATTAAACACCCGATTGCACGTGGTCTGACAATGGGTACAGTCTCTCATGCCTTAGGCACCGCTACTTGTGCAGAGAAACAGCCCATAGATGCCGCGTTCTCATCACTCGCATTGGTTTTATGTGGGATTATAACTTCTATTTTGGCTCCAAGTTTTTTTGCTTTGGCGGTCTGGCTATATCAATAGTTAAGCGCTCTCGGTCTGCCCTCCTTCCGGCAGGCCGTAGCCTTTCCGCTTCTTCCTTACCCCTTTCAAATTCCTATCTTATCTAGCAACCTCACCCCGTAATATCGTGAAGGGACTTGATCGAGATATACATTCATAGCATTAGCATTCTAGCTGCTACCACTCGCTCTAGATTACGTAAGTATAAAGTAGCATAGCGGTAAAAGTCGCGTTGGTAACATACTCCTGCTCCTTGGTCATATGAATATATACTGATATGGTTAATTGTGAGACGGAGATAACGCTTCACACCTGTGCAATCGAATACATGTGTGAGCTCACTCTAATTATGTAACAGAATTATCAATTGCATTATTTATCGTGATCTAACGCACGGAACATTTCTATCTTTCACATAGAATAACTGTCCATGCAATAACAAGGATTCAACATGAAAAGTCGCATTGAACAGGCGCTAGCAGGCGCTCCAGAAGCACTTTCCAAACAACTTGCTCCTATCATCCAAGCTGATGATTTTGATGCTACGCTTTCAGTTCAACAATTTGAGCAGTTGCTTTCAGCTACCGGTCTATCAGACAAAGAGCTTCGTGTTGCGCTACTTCCTTTTGCCGCAGCGTACTCCTATGCTCCCCTTTCTGACTTTTATGTCGGCGCTATCGTTCGTGGCCTTTCAGGTCGCCTTTACTTCGGTGCCAACATGGAATTCTTTGGTGTACAGTTGGGTCAAACGGTTCACGCAGAGCAGTCTGCGATTAGCCATGCTTGGATGAAAGGCGAACGTGGTGTTAAGGATATCACTATCAACTTCAGCCCATGTGGTCACTGCCGCCAGTTCATGAATGAGTTATCTACCGCAAACGAGCTTAAAATCCAGCTCCCAGAACGCGAAGAAAAGTCACTTCATGAATACCTGCCTGAAGCCTTTGGACCAAATGATCTCGGTATCGAGTCCGGCTTAATGGCAGAAGTTAAACACCAATTCTCATGTGATGATGAAGACGCACTCATCCAAACTGCAGTTGAAGCGATGAACATGAGCCACTCTCCATACACCAACAACTTGAGTGGTTTAGCATTAGAGATGACTAGCGGTCGTGTATTCCAAGGCGCTTATGCAGAAAATGCAGCGTTTAATCCTAGCTTGCCACCGCTACAAGTTGCGCTAATCCAAGTTTTACTTGCGGGTGAAACCTTTGACAGCATCAAAGCCGCTGCATTGGTAGAGAACTCAGAAGGTAAGATCAGTCATTTAGCCGATACGCAATCAACGTTGGAAGCGTTGAATCCAGATATTCCGCTTAGTTTTGTCAACGTATAAACGACAAATTCAACAAAAAGCTCTACAACATGTAGAGCTTTTTTATTACCTAAAAACCAAAAGCAAACGTTTGCTTTGTCATAAAACTTCAGTATGATCTCCTGCAATTTCTGTCTCATCACTCTATTTTGTAAGGGAACACTATGTTTGGCACTGCAACTAGCGCAAATGCTACCCGTGTATTACTTTTAGGCTCTGGCGAACTCGGTAAAGAAGTCGCCATTGAATGCCAGAGACTTGGTTTAGAAGTGATTGCTTGTGATCGCTATGCCAATGCTCCAGCGATGCAAGTCGCTCACCGTAGTTATGTTATCGACATGTTAGATGGGAACGCCTTAGAAGAAGTTATTACGAAGGAACAACCTACTTACGTCGTACCAGAAATTGAAGCCATCGCAACCGGCAAACTGGTAGAGCTTGAAGAAAAAGGACTGAATGTTGTTCCAACCGCTAAGGCAACCAGGCTAACAATGAATCGTGAAGGTATCCGACGTTTGGCAGCAGAAGAACTGGAATTGACGACTTCACCTTATCGTTTTGCAGATAACTTTGAAGACTTCAAAGCCGCGGTTGAACATGTGGGTATTCCGTGCGTGGTGAAGCCAGTGATGAGCTCTTCCGGTAAAGGGCAAAGTGTTATCAAGACCGAAGACGACGTTACAAAAGCATGGGATTACGCTCAGGAAGGCGGACGTACGGGTGCAGGTCGCGTTATCGTGGAAGGTTTTATCGACTTCGATTACGAAATCACTTTATTGACCATCAGAGCCGTTGACGGTGTGCATTTCTGTGCTCCAATTGGTCATCGTCAGGAAGATGGCGACTACCGCGAATCATGGCAACCGCAAGCTATGTCAGAAAACGCAGTAAAAGCAGCTGAATACACGGCTGAGAAAGTGGTAAACGCGCTCGGTGGCTACGGCATCTTTGGTGTAGAGCTGTTTGTCAAAGGCGATAAAGTCATTTTCAATGAGGTCTCTCCTCGCCCTCACGATACGGGTATGGTTACAATGATTTCGCAGGAAATGTCTGAGTTTGCTCTCCACGTGCGCGCGTTTACCGGAATGCCAATTAATAATATTGTGCAATATGGCCCATCTGCGTCTGCTGTTATTCTTGGACAAGGAACTTCCACAAACATTCGCTTTGAAAACCTAAGCAAAGCTTTAGCTCAACCTCAAACACAAGTTCGTCTATTCGGTAAGCCAGAAATCGATGGCCGCCGCCGTTTAGGTATTGTCCTTACGCGACGAAAAACCACCGAAGAAGCCGTTCAAGATGCTGTTGAAAGTGCTTCAAAAGTGAATATCATTTATTAAATACGAACCACTCATACAAAAATAGCGCAGCTCAAATTGCTGCGCTATTTCGTGTTCCAAACCGAAGAGAGCCTATTCACTCTCGATTAAGTACACTTCTTCAGAGAAGCGACTTAAGCCTTTTTTCACAATTTTAGGATGATTCTCGTCAGCTTCATCTACGTTCAAACAAGTAACTTTGTAACCTGAAAATAACTGCTCAATCTCTTCGACCGGCACGCTAAATGGAGGCCCCGCCATCTCTTCTTGAGGATAGTTGAGTGTAACAAGCAAAATACGACCGCCTGGGTTCAGCAGTTGCTTGAGACGCTCTACATACTCCTCTCGCATATCTTGCGGTAAAGCAACCAACGCGGCGCGATCATAAATGATATCGGCTTGAGATAGTGGTGCAGTGAAAAAGTCCCCAGTATAAATAGAGAGCTCATCAAATTGATAAAGCTCGTGCTTGCCATTAAGAGGCGTTACCGTTGGCGTGTAAAAATGTTCAGCAAAAAAGGCACGCACAGCAATATGGCTTAGCTCAACACCTTCAACCGAATCATGCTTCATCGCTAGCCAAATCAAGTCTTCTGACTTTCCACATAAAGGAACTAACACTTTATCTTCACGCTTTGGATTAGTGTGTTTCCAATATACTGGTAATAGCGGGTTTACATCTTCCAAGTGAAATCCGATCTGATTGCTGGCCCATTTGTTATGCCAAAATTCTTGGTCTCTCATTTTACTTTCTACTTGTCGGCTGTTTTCATTTTGAGAGGTAAGACTAACGTTTTTTTTCAATTTGTCTATGCCGTTCATCTTTGGTTAATACTGCGGTGATAGGATGTAATCGGTCTCATAGGAGACGCGCCTCTATCTGATAATCAGAATAAAGAAAAGAGAAATGGTGATCTAACGCACGATTCTACTTCAAGATAAAACTGAAACCTTGGAATCTTTCGTAATGGCCCCATTTATAAGTTAGTACCTGATTTGCCGAACTTAGCGACCTTTATGTTCCCTATTTTCTAAGTACAAGCAAGTTAAGGAGAGTGAATGAGCTTATTTCTTCGTACTACAGCATTGATGCTTTTGGTACTTAGCCGTGCACCGGCATTTGCCGCACTTCCAATTACCCCTGCGCCTAGTGGCGAACAAAATCGTTCAACCAGCCAAAACGAAGTTTGTTCGAAACTTTTTAAACACAGCCTTAGCGGTTTATATGGCATTCAGTCAATCGACACCACACCAACTCAGCCATATTCTGACTTCGACATTCTTTACAGCAAAGCTCACCAAGCGCAATTTGAACTTGAAACTATCTGTAAAAGTACCGCACTTCTTAATGACGCTCAGCCATACTTCGCAGGCGTGAAATCCAAACAACGAGCAGAAGAAAAGATAGCTTTAGAGTTAGATGGGAAAGTTGAACGTATTACTGACCTAGCACGTGCAACGATTGTAGCTGAAGACGTCGCGAGTTTAGTCTCCATTTATGAAACGTTAGAGCGTGAAACAACGATTGTGAAAGTAAAAAATCGATTCAAAAAACCTGGCCCTTCAGGATATAGAGACTTGAACTTGCTCGTTCGTTTACCAAAAACAAACCTAGTAGCCGAAGTTCAACTGCACTTGAAAGCAATCGCAGATGTAAAAAGCGGTCCCGAACACGACCTATACGAAAAAATCCAGAAACTAGAACGTCAAGCGATGTTGGAAAAACGTGAGCTAAGCGAAATAGAGCTTGCCTCTATTCGCAACATGCGTACACAGTCTAAGAACTTGTACCAACAAGCATGGCAACCATACTTAACAACGCATCTAGAAGCGGCGTAACCGATATCATTAAGCGTCTCTCATAAACAGAAAAACCACCGCATTGCGGTGGTTTTCATTTGTATGCACACGAATTTTACGCAAAAAAAGACCACGCCTTAGCGTGATCCATTTATTCGGCTTACTGTACTTTCTTCAGGTTTTCTACACGAGCTTTTAACTTCTGACCCGGGCGAAAAGTCACTACACGTCGAGCAGTAATTGGAATATCTTCACCAGTTTTCGGGTTACGACCAGGTCGTTCATTCTTGTCACGAAGATCAAAGTTACCAAAACCTGACAGTTTTACCTGTTCGCCACTTTCCAGTGCCTTACGAATCTCTTCAAAGAACACTTCCACCGTTTCCTTGGCGTCCCGCTTACTAAATCCTAATTTATCAAACAGGTTTTCTGCCAGTTCGGCTTTTGTGAGCGCCATAAAACTTTCCTCAAAGCTATGTTAAACAATGCTACGTTAGTGTAGCGCCAGAGCAGTTTTACCCTACCAATTCAACAACATATCGGGGTTACATCAGGAAGTGTATGACAAGCTTATGATTTTCGCCAACTTTTTTCTTGGCGAACAAAAGGAATAGCACTACGTAAATTATTGTTAAACACCAGAAATTTGATATTTTTGTTTTTGTTTCATCTTTATCAGGAAAAACATCCAGATTATAAAACTAAAAGTAGTTTAAATATCAACATTAAACACTATTTAATAAAAATATCAGATATTGGTTATTTAACAGACACTTGACATAGAACTTGTCGTAAATTCAGTGATTTGTATGTAACTCGATACGTAACAATTAGATTAAAAGGTATGACCACCTGTACTTTGCAACTGTGCTTAGAAAGCTTGATTAAACCCACGCTTCTCGCTGTTCAACGATGACGCCATATATAAAGATTGATAATGTGGAAGTTCGTGTATTTCCTCATTAGCTTCTTACACTGCTTCTAGGCGACCATGATTAATCAAATCATAAATATTCTTTTCCCTGTTTTTGCTCTTGTCGGAGTTGGCTATTTGGTCGGTCGTTACATCAAGCCTGACTTTCGCCCAATAAACCGCATTAATATTGAGGTATTTACGCCAGCACTGGTATTTTCGTCACTCGTTAGCATGCCGCTCGATTCAAATCAGGGGCCGCTTCTTTTGGCGGCAATTGTCGCGGTTTTAATTCCCGCACTACTCATGATCCCGGTATGTCGATGGACGTCACTCTCGTTTAAAACCTGGGCGCCACCACATATGTTTCGCAATAGCGGAAATCTAGCTATTCCTTTGTTTACCTATACGTTTGGAGAAATTGCGCTGTCGTCAGCAGTGCTTTTATTTGTCGTGTCAGCATGCTTGCATATCAGCTTAGGCGTAATGCTGCTTAGTCATGGCAACCCTTTTAAGCAAATAGTCAAGATGCCAATCTTTTTAGCAGCGTCGTTGGCTCTGTTTCTCAACGTGTCAAATGTGGGTGCATGGGCGCCTTTATACGAAGCCACGGCTCTACTTGGGCAAGCGGCCGTACCCGTGATGCTTTTATCTCTGGGGGCACAAATGTGTCATTTAAGGTTGGACGGTTTAAAGATTGGTGTGTTGTGTACCGTGCAGTCACTGGCAACTGGTGCTGTCGCTTTTGCACTTATTTATTGGTTAATTCCCCTTCCAACGATGCAATTGCAAATGATGGTGCTCTTCACAATGCTGCCGCCAGCCGTCATGAATTACCTATTTGCGGAAAGGCTGAATATAGAACCCATGAAAGTGGCGTCAATGGTACTATTTGGCAACTTTTTCAGCATTCTTACGCTACCTCTTCTGCTTAGCTATACCCTCTCACTCGCTGCCTAACCGCCAACAAGCTATCGTTAGCGTGTATTAGCTGAAAAACAATACGTTCCTAATCTCGGGTAAGGGCCATCCCTAGTTTGGTCTAGTATTTTAAAGTAATGAGGGGTGGTGCGAGCAGTAAGGAACTTGAACAACGATAAGGTAATCCTAAAAATAAAAAACCCTGCCGAGCTGGCAGGGTTTTCATTTCTTAAGAAGATGCGTTACGCGAGATTAGTCACGTAGAGACGCACCAAACTTCTCAGAAACGTGAGCAACGATAGCGTCAACCGCACCCGCGATATCTGCATCTTCAAGCGTACGCTCAAGTGACTGTAGAGTCAGAGCGATTGCTAGGCTCTTCTTACCATCTTCAACGCCTTTACCTACGTAAACGTCGAACAGTTTCGCATCTTTAAGGAACTCGCCACCTTGCTCTAGACAAGCGTTAACGATGTCACCAGATGCAACAGCTTCATCCACTACTACCGCGATATCACGACGGTTTGAAGGGAATTTAGAAAGTGCTACCGCTTCTGGGATCACTTTGCTGTTAATTGCAGACCATTCGATTTCGAATACGATAGTACGACCATTTAGACCGAACTTACGCTCAAGCTCAGGGTGAACGGTACCGATCACACCCACTTCTTTGCCATCTACGATAATTGCCGCAGATTGACCTGGGTGAAGTGCTGGGTTAGCTTTTTTGCTTTCAGGTGACAGTGCAGCGAAAGAGTACGCTTTTTCGTTCGCAGATAGCTCTAGAATCGCTTCTAGATCGCCCTTAAGGTCGAAGAAATCAACCGTGTTAGTTTCGATATCCCAATGTTCTTCACCGCGAGTACCAGCAATAACACCTGCAAGCATAGGCTCTTGGCGCATGCCGTTTTCTGCAGTTTCACATGGGATGAAACGTAGGCCGTATTCGAATAGACGAACGCGTGGCTGTTGACGCTTCTGGTTGTGAACAACCGTGTTCAGCAGACCTTGGATAAGACCAAGACGCATTGCTGACATGTCTGCAGAAATTGGGTTTGGAAGCACTAGAGGCTCAACACCAGGTACAACTAGCTTTTGTTGCTCAGGCTCAACGAAGCTGTATGTAATTGCTTCGTGGTAACCACGGTCAACAAGAAGATCACGAACGCGTTTCAGTGGAAGATCCGCTTCAACGTGGTTGTGCATCTTAAGTGCTGCTGCTGGGTGTTGGTTAGGAATGTTGTCATAACCGTAGATACGGCCAACTTCTTCAATTAGGTCTTGCTCGATAGCGATATCGAAACGCCATGTTGGCGCTACTGCCATCCAACCTTCTTCTGAAGCTTCAACAGTCAAACCTAGACGCTCTAGGATTTCTACTACGTCGCTATCTGCAATGTGGTGACCTAGCAGGTTGTCTAGCTTAGTACGACGTAGAGCAACTTTGTTTGGCTTAGGTAGGTCTGCTTCAGACTCTACTGCAACAACAGGTGCTACTTCACCGCCACAGATCTCAACAAGAAGCTGAGTTGCACGCTCCATTGCGCTCACTTGTAGTGCGTAATCCACACCACGCTCGAAACGCATTGAAGAATCAGTGTGAAGACCGTAGCTACGTGCGCGGCCACGGATGTGGTCAGGTGCAAAGAATGCACACTCTAGTAGAACGTCTTTAGTCTCAGTTGTTACACCAGACTCTTCACCACCAAAGATACCTGCGATTGCAAGTGCTTTGTTGTGGTCAGCAACTACTAGTGTATCTGCGTTTAGTTCTGCTTCGTTGCCGTCAAGAAGCGTTAGCTTCTCACCTTGCTCAGCCATACGAACTACGATGCCACCTTCGATCTTCGCTAGATCGAATGCGTGCATTGGTTGGCCTTGCTCTAGAAGAACGTAGTTAGTGATGTCTACTACAGGGTCGATAGAGCGAATACCACAACGACGCAGTTTCTCTTGCATCCATAGTGGCGTTTCAGCTTGAACGTTTACGTTCTTAATAACACGACCTAGGTAACGAGGACACGCAGCTGGCGCTTTCACTTCGATAGACACTTTATCGTCGATTGAAGGGGCAACTGCTTCTACTGATGGCTCAGTCACGTCAGCACGGTTTAGTACGCCAACTTCACGAGCTAGACCACGAATGCTGAAACAGTCAGCGCGGTTTGCTGTTAAGTCTACGTCTACTGTTACGTCGTCTAGACCTAGGAATTCACGGAAATCAGTACCGACTACTGCGTCTTCTGCTAGTTCCATGATACCGTCTGACTCAACGTCGATACCTAGTTCAGTGAATGAACAAAGCATGCCGTGAGATGGCTGGCCACGTAGTTTCGCTTTTTTGATTTTGAAATCACCTGGAAGAACAGCACCAACTGTTGCTACTGCTACTTTCAGACCTTGGCGACAGTTAGGTGCGCCACAAACAATGTCTAGAAGCTCTTCTTCACCCACGTCAACTTTAGTTACGCGCAGTTTGTCTGCATCTGGGTGTTGACCACATTCAACAACGTGACCGACTTTAACGCCAGTAAAAGACCCTGCAACAGGTAGAACGTCGTCTACCTCTAGACCGGCCATTGTAATTTGGTGAGTTAGCTCGTCAGTAGTAACCGCAGGGTTTACCCACTCACGAAGCCATGATTCGCTGAATTTCATGTTGATGAACCCTCTGGATTACTTGAACTGTTTTAGGAAACGAAGATCGTTCTCGAAGAACGCACGTAGGTCGTTCACGCCGTAACGAAGCATTGTTAGACGCTCAACACCCATACCGAATGCGAAACCAGAGTATTTTTCAGGATCGATACCTACGCTACGTAGCACGTTCGGGTGAACCATACCGCAGCCTAGCACTTCTAACCATTTACCGTTTTTGCCTTTCACGTCTACTTCAGCTGAAGGCTCAGTGAATGGGAAGTAAGATGGACGGAAACGTACTTCTACTTCTTCTTCGAAGAAGTTACATAGGAAATCGTGCAGGATGCCTTTCAGCTGAGCAAAGTTTACGTTCTCATCAACCAGCATGCCTTCCACTTGGTGGAACATTGGCGTGTGCGTTTGGTCGTAGTCGTTACGGTATACACGGCCTGGTGCGATGAAACGGAATGGTGGTTTACCATTTTCCATCGTACGGATCTGTACGCCTGACGTGTGAGTACGAAGCATCAAATCTGGGTTGAAGAAGAAAGTATCGTGGTCAGTACGCGCTGGGTGATCAGCTGCGATGTTTAGTGCATCAAAGTTGTGGAATGCATCTTCGATTTCTGGACCAGACTCTGTGTTAAAGCCAAGTTCGCCAAAGAACTTCTCAATACGCTCTACAGTACGAGTAACTGGGTGTAGACCACCGTTCTCGATACGACGACCTGGTAGTGTCACGTCGATCGTTTCTGCTGCTAGCTTCGCTTCTAGCTCTGCACGTTGTAGTGCATCTTTACGAGCTGCGATAGCTTGCTGAACGACGCCTTTCGCTTTGTTGATCTCTTGACCAGCTTCACGGCGTTCTTCTGGTGGTAGTTTGCCTAGGCTTTGAAGTTGAGCAGTTAGCTCACCTTTTTTACCCAGATACTGAACACGCACTTCATCAAGTGCGACTAGCGATTCGGCAGCTTCAATTGCAGTGCTCGCGCTAGCAATGATCTCTTCTAGATGTTGCATCGTTTCCTCATCTACCTGTTGGTAGTGTCCATAAGGGAGTGATTGGTTTTTTGATAGCTGTACATAGTAGCCAAACCGGGCACCAATGCCAAATTGAATTACGAAAAGAAGAGGTTATTGAATAAAAAGAGCACAAAAACGTCAAAAATGTCATCTTTAGTTGATCTGCCGTTTAGTTGTGCCTTTTTTTTTAGAAATAGTATTGAATAGATAGCTCGATAAAATCGTCATCTCTAGCGAAGTAGAGCAAATCATTTGGTGTTTCATTTTTAAACAACCAAGCATCAATTTGCCACTTAACGTGATTCGATATTCGGCTCGATGCTTCTAACTTAGCATTGTAAACATCAGCGTTATCTAAATCCTTCGTAATTCCCGTCAATACTTCCGTTCCGTCCTCATCATTGAGCGCCCAACGAATACCTGCAAACACATCATTTTGACCGATAGTTTGTGCGTTGTTCCCACGACTGTCATAGAGGTACTCACCAATAACTCCCACATCCCAAACCGTGTCAAATGCACCGACGAAGGTATACTCAAAACCCGTCACAAGACCGACATGATTATCAGCGCTATCTCGATAAACACTTTCTAGTTTCCATAACCAATCGCCAACAATTCCTTGCACATCCAGACCGACATGACTCATCAGAGCGTAGTAAGGCTTTAATTCTCCGTACTCTAAACGAAAGTAAGGATCCCGGTTTGTTCCATATAAATAGCTTAGGCCTACGTCCCAATCGCCAAGCATTTTCGAATATCGAAAAGCCACATCTACGTGCTTCTCTTCTGTGCTTGATTCATAGATAGCATCATCAGAGACAACGGGTTCGGTTCGCAAGCGGCCATCTGTACCCGCAAACGTTCGTTCCCTAAAGTAAGGTAACAACATTGCGTGGACGGTGCCCCAGTCTTTGAAAGAGGTAAAATGTAACATCGGCTGACCGAGTTTATCTTCACCATCGACGGCTTCAATGGCATCTGTTTGGTTTACTACATCAACTAAATGGGCTGATTCAGTCACTCCCCAAAAGACCTTACTAATCCCAACTCGAAGCTCATAATCATCCCAATAAGTCAGATAAAGTGCCTCTCGTATGTCGCCATGACTTCGTTCATCGTCTAGACCATCCAGACGATAGAAAGGTGTGAAAGTAAAGTTTGCATCACCATTTTGCATCTCCCAGTAAAATTCTGGCTGCAAAACCAATGACGTTTGCGCTTTGCTCTGACCCTGAGAGCCCGTTTTAAAAAACTGACGATGCTCAATATTGACTTGTCCTGCGAGCTCGACGGCAGTCAGAGGCATCGAGTAAAAAAAGGCTGCTGCACTAAGCAACAACCCAACATTTAATCGCTTCATTTTTCCTCCACTACCTCACTCGCTTCAACACATTCTTATGAAAGTCATTGTCTTGTAATCCAGTGTTAAAACGCATTTCGCTAGTCGTTAGCTCAGTACTTTTTCCTGT
This sequence comes from Vibrio sp. 2096, assembly GCF_033339595.1. Lineage (NCBI taxonomy): Bacteria > Pseudomonadati > Pseudomonadota > Gammaproteobacteria > Vibrionales > Vibrionaceae > Vibrio > Vibrio sp. 2096. The sequence continues at coordinate 348,392 of NZ_JAWOUX010000002.1, read as the reverse complement.
TTGATGGTTTGTCATCGCCATAGTGTGCGCTCGCCAATATTGGTTGAGATATTGCTTGTAATCGGAAAAAGAAAGCGTTTTTAACAAAGAGCCTTTGCGGTCGTAAAACTCAACTTTAAGTGGACGATAATGCGCTTTATCTAACCACACCGTTTGCTTGGTATAACCTGAGTTCTTATCGGTCGGAATTTGCTCTACGACGAAAACATCTTGCCCGTTTATGCTGTCATCTTTTAGGTAGTTGAAACGGTATTTTTCAATCTCAAAGGAACTGAGATCCTCATACGCGAATTCACTGCCCATAAAAGGACCTGATTTGTTACGCGAGGAAATACGTTTCACACGTTTCAGTGCAGGAAGGTAAAGCCATTGGTCATCGGCACCCACCGTATGAGAATGGTTGAGAAACGCCGTGCCTTTTACATCTCTCGGTTCATCAAATATCGTGAGCCCTTTGTCACCATCGCCATCAACTTCAAGTGATTGTAAGCGCATTAAACGTGTGCTGCTTTCTCCTTGCGCGTTTCGCAGAATCATTTGCATCGTAGCAACAGAATCCCCCCACCCTTCATCACGGGCTTTGCGCTCTTGAGCAATCTCTAATCCTTTCGCTTGATCCGCTAACACCGCATGACTCATAAAAAGCGAGACAGAAAGTGCAGATACTTTTAAGGCATTTTTTAGTAAATTCATGTTCAATCCTTTGATTCGTTATGACTGAGTAACAGCCGTGGTTTGAGAGTCAGTTGATTTAAGCTTGTTTCGGCGGTCCACCTCGACGTAGACGCCTTTGTCAAACAACATCAGTAGAGTCGGTAGAAAGATGAAATCCACAACAAGGGCAATAAAGATGACAATGGCACTCAACTGTCCCATATCGGCATTTAAACGGAAGCTCGACATCGCCAGAACAGAGAAACCAGCAACAAGCACGACCGTCGTAATCCAGAGAGCGCGCCCCACGGTACGAAAGGCGTAGCGAACCGCTTGCTCCGCACTGTGGCCATCTTTACGAGCGTGTTGATATTTAGAAAGAAAGTGAACGGCGTCATCGACAACAACACCAAGCGTTAATGTCACAACGACAGACAATCCCAAGTTAATCTCGCCAGAAACCAGCGCCCAAATACCAAAACCAATAAGCGCAGGAGCAATATTCGGGACAAGACTAATTAAGCCAAGCTTGAACGAACGCAAGGCAAAGATCAGTAATGCAGAGATTAAGACAAGAGTAATGGGCAAGGTTGACAGCATGCTGGCCATATTCGTTTCACCAATATGCGCAAACATCAATGAAGGACTAGACGCAACAACATCATATTGAGGCGCGTTTTCGTTAAACCATTGGTAAATGCGATTTTCCAAATCAACAAGCTCGACGCTGCCCAAGTTCTCCACGGTGAGAACCATCTTGATCGACGACTTATCTACATTGATTTGGTTGTTCAAATCTAAACCATACGGTAGTGACATTTCATAAAGCAGCAGATATTGAGCCGCTAATTCTCTTTCTTGAGGGAGCGAGTAATAAGCCTGATCATCTCCATGCATGTTCTTGTTTAGGCGCTTATAAATATCGCTCAAGGTCGCAACATGGTCCGTTTCTGGCTGCAACCTTAGCCAGTCAGTAAATTTACCCACGGAATTGAGAAAATTAGGATCGGCAATGCCCTGCGATTCGTTGGTTTTTATCGCGATACTGATGTTCGCCATGCCACTGATTCGCTCTTCCATAAAATCAGCCGCTCGGCGAAATTCATTGCTATGGCCAAAGTACTCGACGGATTCATCATTGACTTTGTTCAGCGGAATCAAGCTCGCACTCGCGACAATAACAAGCACCGACAACGGCAATAACGCATGTCGCTTTGACACCACGAAATCTCCTAAATGATCCATAAAGTGCTTTCTTTCATCAGAAGTATCCGACTTCACCGTAACCGGAAGGATATTAAGCAAGGCGGGAAGTAACGTGATGGAAAGGAAACAAGCAACCATGACGCCAAGGGCTGATAGGTTGCCGAAATCTCTCAGGATTGGAGAATCCGACATATTCATCATTAAAAAGCCGATCGCGGTGGTAATGGAGGTAATCAAGATAGGCATGAAATTGAGCGCAATACTTCGCTCAATAGAGTGGGCTTTACTAAAGCCGTTTTGCATAGACTGACGCATTGTCGCGATGATGTGTACACAGTCTGCGACGGCAAGCGTCATCACCAAGGTAGGCACATTAACGGTCGCCGTGCTTAAGAACATACCAGCCCATCCTGACAAGCCCATTGTAACCATAACCGAGCCGATAATAACGATGAGCGTCGCGATGACGCTAAGCAATGAGCGCAACATGATGGTCAGAAACACCAATATCACTAGTAACATAGTAGGCACTAATGTTGCGCTATCATCTTGGGCTGCGGTCATAAACGCGTAGTTCATTGCAATAATACCAGCCTTGTGGAATTCCGTGTCTGGGTACACTTGCTGATAACGTTCAATCATTCCGTTTATGTAAGCAACCACCTCTTGTACTTCAGCAGTTTTATCTATTTCAGGGAGTTGGACCGTAATGTTTACGACCGTGACATCTCCTTTTTCAGAAATCAGTGAACTTTTCAAAACCGGCTCACTCAACGCAATACTTTTGACTTTCTCTATTCGTTGAGGTGTCAATTCATATTCGCTATACAGTAAGTCTTCGACAAGAAGATCATCTTCAAACGCTTCGGTATGCTGGTAGTTGGCGAGGGAATCAACGCGGGTGGAGTATGGAACTTGCCACGCCTCGTCAGTGATCTGCTGAATAAGAGATAATGTGCTAGGAGTAAAAACAGTGCCGCTCTTTGGCGCTATAACCAAAGCAAGAGTGTCAGATTTTGCAAAGGTGGTTTGAATTTCATCAAACGCAAGTAACTGCTCATTTGTTCCATCAAAGAAGATGTCGTAATCTCCTCTAAAGTAAAGATTTTTTCCTCCAATAGTTGCTATGACAATCAATAAAACGGTAGCAAGCATCACCAATACACTGTAATTCGTTGGTAGCTTACCCCACCCTGAACGGGCGTATTGTTGAACGTTGTGATGTGGCATCACACTCTCCTTTTGTGACGTTTCGTCAAATTTAAAAACTAAAAAAACAGCAAATGCTGTAAATAACCAGACAAACTCGACATGCAAACTTTAGATCGAATGAATTTGGCTACATAAGTCAGTTTTTAGTAACTTCCTATGCTTCTCGTGATCATTGGCTGAACGCCAACCCTCGAGATTTAATGACGATTCGTCACAATAGTGCGATAAAAAAGCCAACCATAACGTCAGATTGGCCTTTCCAGTTTATTAGCGATTCACTGACTCTAAATAAGCAAGCTCTTCACTAAATAACTCCTGCTCCACTCGACGCCAGGTTTTACGGTAGTCCCATTCTGTAGATAAAGGCGACCAACATAAACCATCAAGTAACATATTCGCGTTGTGCAGTACTGAGAATGGGTCCTGAATTCGCTGAATACATCGACTGTTCGATGCATTTTGCGCCAAAGCGTTTGAACCGAATGCAATAGACCAGTTGGCGAATACAATAGCATCAGAACCAATTGCGGGAGAAAACTTAAGATCACCACATTCTACCGCATTGTTCACCAGCGCATCAGCACCATCTATTACTTGTTCTTCCAAGTTATTCAGTTCATTCACACGTTTAGGCGAAGCCTTCTCTAGAACCCAAGGCGTCTTTGCAACAATCGCACAGGTTGATAGTACTGGCTCCATACGAGCGTAAATACGATAACCTACATGCATCGCAATGATTTTTTCTCTGGTATTGCCATTAAATTTGGCGGTACGTTCGAAAAATATTGCTTCGCTTTTCAGCGAATGAATACAAAGCGCAAGAATCACATCTTCTTTGCTGCAAAAATGATTGTAGATCGTCCCTTTAGAATAAGGGCTTGACGCTGTAAGCTTGTCCATCGTTAAGTTGGCAAAGCCTTGCTCTTGAACTAAAGACTTAGCCAATTGAATAAGCTCTATCTCACGATCAGCAATCGCCTGTTGCTTTTTTGTTAGCCCTGAAGACACACGACATCCGTCTTGCTTGCTATATTTTTTACAGCGAAAGTTAAACATAATCCTTTGATCCGTATACCAACACACTCCCAATAATTGTAACACGATTCTTTAATACAGGAACGTAACTAAAGTTGACGAACCGTCACAAATGACACTTCGTCATAATAGATCAAAAAACAAACATTTCAAGTATGAATTTATAATTAGAAGATAAATAGCCACCAATTATGCATACCCAAGTAGCTACAGGATGCTTGGTTCAACGAGAATGGTTTCTTTGTAGAGGAAGCGAGAGAGGCTTTGGGAGGAACAACGAAGGAAATCAGCATGTTAAAAATAACGAAAGTAGATGCTGAACAGGTATTATTCGAAATAAGCCCAAAACACTTTAAGTCTGAATTAAGAGCAAACACCGCTGAATGCCCTACTTACAAAGTATTTGCTGTCTTAGGCTTTTTCTTTTGCAACGCCCTTTCAGAAACTCTCTTCAAAAAAGGCTCAAAATCTATATAGATAGGCTTGGCTTATCACCTGCAGCTGCGATGGCATAACGAATATCATCAATAAATCGCCCCTCTGTCTCAATAATGCCGTCAGAGAATGTGACCGGCTGATGTGGCCCAGCAAGTAGAACAATATTAGTAAAATCAGAGACATTAAAGTTCTCTGCTACAACATTTTTGGAATGAAAATCGATGACGGTCTTTGCGACTTGATCTTCCAGTAACAAAAGCTGTTCTTCGGTAATTTTCATACGCGCCAAAGCAACGCGAACACACTTATCGTGGGTAGTCGTCTGCTCTTTTATGATTTCGGTATATTTGTCGTTGAGCTTGGAGTTCTCTGCATAGCTATAATATAAAGGTCCGTGCAGCGTTATATTTTTATCTTCATCAACGTAAACGAGATCCAACAACTCTAATGCTTTTAAGTAATCGGACATGCTCTGCTCAGACAAGTCATACTTTTTCTTTAAAATAGAATAGCCGTCTTTACCTCGTAACATTCTCAATTCACGATAAAAGTCGTAAAGGTGAGGGAATTGAAAGAATACTTCATCCTGTGTGCGACTAAAGTAATCCTCGTCTTCACCTTGCAATTGATTTGCGAGCTTTTGTAGTTCATCTAACGTGCAATCAACCGCTCTACAATATTCCAGCAACTTATCTAAAGCGAGATTCGTGCTTGTAAGATGTCTCTTAAAGGTAGACAGTGGCATACCCATTTTCTCAGATAGCTCTCGATATGTTAGCCCTTTTGTTTTAATCGCTTGGCGTAATGCGGCTAGCAAGTATTCGGGAGTCAGATCTCTCATCTACAATTCCTTTTGGCAATGTTACAGCTGTATAGTATTTGTAACAATTTAGAACCGCTTGGCAAGGTATAAGTTCATATTTTTATAAGAAAAACATGAATTAATATACTGAAAGGAGAATTCACACAACAAATGAAAAATTCAATATGAATTCAATTTCATTATAGATATAAAATAATATGCAAAATAAAAGTAAAGCAATTACTCTAAATTATCGTGATTAATTTTAATAGTAACGTAAAGTTGAGAATATAAACCTATTCGCTCTACAAAAATCTAGAATAATTAACCTAAAAGGAACAGAACGGTAAATGCATAATAATTCACCGCTCTCTATTGGCATTTTTGCAATGCTATTCAAGTAGACTAGTTCGCTAATTTCACCGCAGTACCAAATGCCAAAATTTCCGAAGAACCATCTACGATTGAGCTTGTGGTAAATCGAATCCCTACAATTGCATCGGCACCTTTAGACTCAGCGTCCGCCACCATGCGTTGTATAGCAATATCACGCGCGTCGGTCATCATTTCCGTGTAACCACGAATTTCGCCGCCAACAATGCTCTTGATACCCGCCATGAGGTCACGGCCAATATGTTTTGATTGAACAACATTACCAGTTACAACCCCTCTGATTTCAGAGATCTGCTTGCCAGGAATGCTTTCGGTCGTTGTGTAGATCATTTTTAATCCCTTATAAACGTAAAAATTTATACCCAAGCTACCTTATAACTAACATAAGATGCTAACCAATAAATTGAGAAGACTGATAAACAATACTCTAAATAACCAAGCTAAAAGTCATTTGGGTATAAATTTTAGCAATAAAAAAGGAGAGCTAATGCTCTCCTTCTCTTAATCCTAAACTGCTAATTAAAGAGCAGCTTTCGCTTTTTCAACTAGAACTGCAAATGCAGCTTTGTCGAATACTGCGATGTCCGCAAGGATCTTACGGTCGATCTCGATAGATGCTTTCTTAAGACCGTTGATGAAACGGCTGTAAGATAGACCATTTTGACGAGATGCCGCATTGATACGTGCAATCCATAGTTGACGGAATTGACGTTTCTTAGCGCGACGGTCACGGTAAGCGTATTGACCAGCTTTAGTAACTGCTTGGAAAGCTACGCGGTAAACACGTGAACGCGCACCGTAGTAACCTTTAGCTTGTTTTAGAACTTTCTTATGACGTGCACGAGCTTGTACACCACGTTTTACGCGAGGCATTATGCTTCTCCTAAACTAAACGATTGATAACTAAAAAGAATTAAGCGTATGGCAACATACGGATTACTGCAGCCACTTCACATTTTGGAAGGATTGCATTCGGACGTAGTTGACGCTTGTTCTTAGTAGTACGCTTAGTCAGGATGTGACGTTTTGTAGCGTGCTTGTACTTAATACCACCAGCAGTTTTCTTAAAACGCTTAGCAGCACCTTTGTTGGTTTTCATCTTAGGCATGATGAATAACTCCGCATTGAGTAGGTTTAATAAACAACGTAATTAGGGCGAACAAAACCCAGCCGTTATGCCTTTATCGAAAGGAAAGCGGCTAGGTTTTAATTACTTGATGAGCCGTTAATTACTTCTTTTTAGGGGCTAGCACCATGATCATCTGGCGACCTTCAATCTTCTTAGGGAAAGATTCAACTACAGCAATTTCTGCAGTATCTTCCTTAAGACGATTTAGAACGTCAACACCGATGTCTTGGTGTGCCATCTCTCGGCCACGGAAGCGAATTGTTACTTTCACTTTGTTGCCTTCTTCAAGGAAACGCGTCAGGTTGCGTAGTTTTACCTGATAGTCTCCAATATCAGTTCCAGGACGGAATTTTACTTCCTTGATCTGGACCTGCTTTTGCTTCTTCTTCTGCTCTTTAGCAGTTTTGCTCTTCTCGAAGAGGAACTTACCATAGTCCATCACACGACAAACAGGTGGCTCGGCGTTAGGACTGATCTCAACGAGATCCATACCAGCTTCTTCAGCAGCTGCAATGGCTTCTTGAATCGATACAACACCAACTGATTCACCGTCAGCGCCTGTTAGTCGAACTTCACGAATACCACGAATTTCACCGTTGATACGGTGCGGGTTTTGTTTTACCGGCTGTTGGCCACGTCTTCCGCCTTTAATAGCTTATTCCTCCAGATTGAGCTTACGGCTAGAGATCTCGTCTTGGATGTATGCAATAAAATCATCCACTTTAAATTTACCAAGATCTTTACCTTTACGAGTACGCACTGCAATTTCGCCAGCTTCCATTTCTTGGTCACCAACAACAAGCATATACGGTACACGCTTCAAAGTATGTTCGCGGATTTTAAAGCCAATCTTCTCATTTCTCAAGTCCGCTTTAGCTCTAATTCCACTTTTTTGTAGTTTTTGTACTATTTCTTGAACATAACCTGACTGTTTATCAGTAATGTTCATAAGAACTGCTTGTTCTGGCGCCAACCAAGTTGGGAAGAAACCAGCATATTCTTCGATAAGGATACCGATGAAGCGCTCTAGTGAACCTAGAATCGCACGGTGAATCATTACCGGTACAAGACGTTCATTGTTTTCACCTACATAAGTAGCGCCTAGGCGACCTGGTAGGTTGAAGTCTAGCTGGACAGTACCACACTGCCACGCACGGTCTAGACAATCGTATAGTGTGAATTCAATCTTAGGGCCGTAGAACGCACCCTCGCCTTCTTGAATTTCGTATGGGATATCCATCGATTCAAGAGACTGCTTCAATGCTTCTTCAGATTGATCCCAGATTTCATCTGAACCTACACGTTTCTCTGGACGAGTAGACAGTTTCACTACGATGTTGTCGAAACCAAATGTTTGGTACGTATCGTACACCATCTTGATACAGTTTGTTACTTCTTCTTGAATTTGGCTCTCAGTACAGAAAATGTGAGCGTCATCCTGAGTAAAGCCACGTACACGCATAATACCGTGTAGTGCACCAGATGGTTCGTTACGGTGACATGAGCCAAACTCAGCCATACGTAGCGGTAGGTCGCGGTACGATTTTAGACCTTGGTTGAAGATCTGTACGTGACCTGGACAGTTCATTGGCTTAATCGCGTATTCACGGTTCTCAGAAGAAGTTGTGAACATTGCATCAGCGTATTTATCCCAGTGACCTGAGCGTTCCCAAAGAACACGGTCCATCATAAGTGGACCTTTCACTTCTTGGTAACCGTACTCATCTAGCTTAGCGCGGATGAATACTTCTAGATCACGGAAGATAGACCAACCATTGTGATGCCAGAACACCATACCCGGTGCTTCTTGCTGCATGTGGAATAGGTCTAGTTGCTTACCAATCTTACGGTGATCACGCTTCGCCGCTTCTTCTAGGCGAGTTAGGTGCGCTTTCAGTGCTTTCTTGTCGTGGAAAGCCGTACCGTAGATACGTTGAAGCATTTTGTTGTCGCTGTTACCACGCCAGTAAGCACCTGCAACATTCAGCAAAGTGAAGTGTTGACAGAAGCTCATATTAGGAACGTGAGGACCACGACACATGTCGATGTATTCTTCATGGTGGTAAAGGCCTGGACGATCATCGCGAGATACGTTTTCGTCTAGGATTTCAACTTTGTATGGTTCGCCACGTGATTCAAACGTATCACGCGCTTCCTGCCAGCTTACTTTTTTCTTAACCACTTCGTACTTGGTTTTCGCTAGCTCTTTCATACGCTTTTCAATCTTTTCAAGATCTTCTTGCGTTAGAGATTCGTCTAGGTCGATATCGTAGTAGAAGCCATTGTCGATGGTTGGACCGATCGCCATTTTAGCTTGAGGGTAAAGCTGCTTAAGAGCGTGACCAAGAAGGTGAGCACAAGAGTGACGAACGATTTCTAGACCGTCTACTTCATCTTTAACTGTGATGATTTCAAGGCTTGCGTCTTCTTCAATTAGATCACACGCATCAACGCGGTTACCGTTTACACGACCAGCGATAGTTGCTTTTGCAAGACCAGGACCGATCGATTGCGCAACTTCCATAGTAGAAACTGGGTTGTCAAATTGACGCTGACTGCCGTCAGGAAGAGTAATAATAGGCATGCTATGTCCTTTACAGTGGTGTTGCACACCAAGCAACACATGTTATTCAAATTAGAAGCTATTTGTTGAAAATAGTTGAGAGTCAATAAAGGCCTCTCGGTAACACGAATACCGGACCGTTATCGAAAATGGGATTGTACCTAGCTCACATTTAGAATGCAAAGCGCGATTTTGTTTTGTCATAAGAACTTAACCGCAGACCCGTCACGACAATCTGATCATGCTTTTAAGGGACCAACGGAATTGCCCCTCAATGAACTTACACAACAAATTACAATATCGCCTATTACGTGTGAACCGATACAAAGCCTAACACGCTGGGCGAGAGCTCAACGTGCGATTTAGGTATATAGTTGTTTTATAGAGTAGTTTGTATGTAGGTATTCATCATGGTCTATTTCAAATCGCGCTTTATGGTGCTTCTAAGCACCTCGATATGTTCTTTACAAGCCTTCGCATCAAATGACTTATATGGCCCGCTGCGTTCTTACGCACAATCCCCAATGCAAGTGGTTAGTCACACTAACATACTGCGCTCAGGACATAGTCTGCCCTCTGGTTTTGTCGAAGCCTATGGTTCAGGAACCGTGGCAAGTGTTTGGGCTCATACTGATGAATACGCACTGGATTATTACCACAATCAAATCGAATTAGGCAACAAATGGCAAGTCAGCGATCGTTGGCAGTGGGAGCTCAACTATCGATGGGTCTTTGCCGCTGACAACCATTTAGATGGACTGACGAAAAGCTTCCATAAACTTTTCGGTATCGGACAAAATGGGCGGGATAAAGTAGACAGAGATCGTTTTTACATTTCAATGCCGCAATATGATGTGCTTGAAGATGATTTCGAAGGACAAACACTGGCCAATAACCTATCTACTTACTTACAGTATCAAGTGTTCCAAAATGAACATCACGGCCTATCGATTGGCGGCAGTTTGTATTTTAACGATGTGGCTCACGGCACTTTTCAAGGTAGCAGTTTCGAGCAAGGCTTCCAATTAAACTACAGCTACTTAAGTGATGCTCATGCATTTTATTCGATGATTGGCATGACTTTTCGATCGGATGACCGTGCCTTGCTCGATCTGCCCTATCGACATAATACGATTGCCATTGCGGGTGGGTACCGTTATGCCTTAGAAGATAACCATCACCTGATGTTGGAATATCATTGGTATCAAGGCTCAACAGAAGGGCCCACAGAGTTTGCTGATGCCTCTAATGAACTGGTGTTAGGCTATCGATATCTAATGGAAAATTCAGCGCTTGAGTTTTTAGCCGTAGAGAACGCAAGAAACATGGATAACAGTACCGATATCGCTTTCACAATAGGATATCGGTACATATTTTCATCAAGTTGATGAGAGCTATAGATTTAGCGTTGGTGCAACTGCGGCAGCGACTTGAGCATCGGTTGCATTGATCGGCAACGTAAACGAGCGATATTGGTCACCAGCCAAGCTGAGCGAACGGTCAATCTCTGCCAAACAATGCATGACCTGCCCTTCCAGAATAAAAGAGAGCTCAATTTCTTTTGATGAGATAAAGCCGCTGTTACGGAACTCTAGCTCTTGATAAATACCAGAGCGAGAGGCAAACGAGCCACCGCGCAAAAAGCCTTTTTCAACATCGGCTTTAACCATAGTGAAGCCAGCTTGCTCGATCGCTTGAATAACCCGAGATGCTACTGGTAGTGGTTTCACTTCAATATAGTCACGGTCACGCGGGTCAATCGCAAAATCAATATCTAACGTCGTCTCGACCCAAACATGACATTGATTCTTAAGTGCGCTAACCGCAGTAATTGGCGTTTCATCATGCAGTTTTAGCTCAAACGGAACCTGCTTTTCTTCATTAGGTTGAATCACAAAAGGGTCAACTGCTTTCAATTGATCAATAGTGAAGGTTTGGTAACTTACGCTATCATCCACTTCGACTTTCATTTCCGTGTTCAATTTAATCGTAATAGCATCAATTTGTTGTTCGACGTCTCCGCCTTTGATATGAACATGCCCTTTCAGCGTCGCTCCTTGAAACACGCTCATTTCGTCCAAAATGGTATCTACTTTTGCAGAGCCGATCCCCAGTGATGCTTTCAATTTTTTAAACATACTTTTCCTTTTTTAGCGACTTTTCTTCTAATAATCGTTTGTTTACACAATTGTTTTCTGCTGTGCAAGCAATAGACCACAAGAAAATGTTTGAATTCAATCATCAATCCAAATAATGCTCAGCAGCAAGAGTCATTCAGCTCTGCAATAGGATTGTTCGGTCACTAAGCGGTACATTCGTCGAGAAATGTTTGCAATTTGTACCTAAATTAAGCAGTATTTGTATAGTCAAATAAAGGGAAATCATTATGTCTGCACCACTCTACATTCAAATTAAACAATTTATCCTGGATAAAATTGATGCTGGAGAGTGGGTAGTTGGTCATCGCATCGCCACCGAGATTGAGCTTACCGAGCAATTTGGTGTCAGTAGAATGACAGTGAACAAAGCAATTCGGGATTTAGTTAATGAGGGCCGATTACAACGTCGCCCACGCTTAGGCACGTTCGTGTGTGATCCTGGTGAAAAGTCAGAATCTCCCCTGCTAGACATTCGAAACATTGCCGAAGAAGTCAGCGATAGAGGGCGAAAGTATGGCAGTAAAGTGCTCAAACAGATTGCCATAAAAGCAGATGACAACATTGCGACAAAACTCGGCGTTATGCTAGGCACGACAGTGTTTTACAGTGAAATTATTCACTATGAAGACCAAACGCCGATTCAATTGGAGCTCCGCTGGGTGAATAGCCAATATGCCCCGAGTTATTTAAATCAAGACTTCACACAAATCACTCCAAATCAATACCTGTCAAATAATTGCCCACTCAGCGCGATAGAACATACTGTAGAGGCAATTGTGCCTGAAAGCCGTATTAAGCAAGACTTAAAAATGCAAGCCAATGAACCTTGCCTTCTCTTGAATCGCAGAACGTGGAGCCAAGATAAGTTAGTCAGTACCGCCCTACTTTATCACCCTGGTAACAAATATAAGCTGAGCTCAAAAGTGCTCATTTAAGGACAAGATTTGTCCTCTAGATCTACGTTTTGATCACATTTTAGCAACATCAATCTTGTCAGTGTTCTTATTTTGCTCTATTTATTTGTATATACATTTAATGATACAAATAAACACAGGGACACAAACATGGATTTGCTGATTGAAAACGCACGTCTAGTTACCATGCAATCGGGAGAATGCGGATACCTTCCAACGCCTCCAGCGCGCATTGGTATTCAATCTGGAAAAATCGTTGCGATCAGTACTTGTGCCATTGGTGAAGACGCACCGCAAACCGAGTCTCTGCTGTCTGCCCAACATTACGCTCAGAGTATCGACCTTCAAGGCAAGTTAGTTCTGCCAGGTTTGATCGACTGCCACACTCATCTTATTTACGCGGGCAATCGTGCCAACGAATTTGAAATGCGCTTAAACGGCGTGCCATATCAAGAAATTTCCAAACAAGGCGGTGGGATACTTTCAACGGTGCATGCGACGCGTTCAGCAACCGAAGCGCAATTAGTTGAGTTAGCGTTGCCACGTTTAGACGGGCTACTCGCGAGCGGCGTCACTTCTGTCGAAGTGAAATCAGGCTACGGATTGACACTGAATGATGAAATAAAAATGCTCCGTGCCGCCAAAATGCTTGAACAAGAGCGCAAAGTTAAAATCACCACTACACTTCTCGCCGCTCACGCCATTCCGCCAGAGTTCCAAGGTCGTGCAGATGATTATATTGAGCACATTTGTCAGGACATAATCCCTGTTGTCGCAAAGGAAGAATTAGCTACGAGTGTCGATGTTTTTTGTGAATCGATTGGCTTCAATCTTGAACAAACAGAAAAAGTGTTTGTAGCTGCAAAACGCCACGGCTTAAAGGTTAAAGGGCATACTGAGCAACTTTCTAATCTCGGTGGTACAGCCCTCACTGCGCAATACAACGGTCTGTCAGCGGATCACATCGAGTTTTTAGATGAGCAAGGTGTTAAAGCACTTGCTCGATCAAACACCGTCGCCACTCTATTGCCTGGCGCTTTTTATTTTCTAAGAGAAACTCAGTTACCACCGATTGAGTTGTTGAGAGAGCATAACGTGCCGATGGCAATTGCTACGGACGTCAACCCAGGTACATCACCATTTTCTGATCTCACACTCATGCTGAATATGGCGTGCACGCTATTTCGCCTTACACCGCAAGAAGCACTGCGTGGTGTAACGCAACATGCAGCCAAAGCTCTGGGTTATCAAAACTCACGTGGCGAAATCAAAGTAGGGTTTGATGCGGACTTCTCTATATGGGATATCGAAAGCCCTGCGGATTTAAGCTATCAAGTCGGAGCAAAACGTCTGGTAGGTCGTATAGTAAATGGTGAATACATTTCACACGGAGGCCAATAATATGTCTCAATTCGACCTACACTCTCCCCTATTTCATTGGCAAGGCCGTCATGATGCCGAGGACGGCAAGCTTGGTCAGCGAATTCATCACGTTGTTCAACGCCAAAAAGCAGATGAGTTGAGTGCCGTTGCGCATGGCGTCTCATTACTCGGTTTTGCTACCGACGCAGGCGTTGCGAGGAACAAAGGACGCATTGGCGCGAAAAAAGCGCCAGACTTAATCCGACGAGCACTCGCTAATTTAGCATGGCACCAAGACGCCCCACTATATGACTTAGGTACTGTGGTGTGTGAAGACGACTTACTGGAAGAGAGCCAAGCTCTATGTGCAGCAACCATTTCAGGCGCACTGCCCCACACGCCAGTCATCGTGCTGGGTGGTGGGCATGAGATTGCGTGGGCCTCCTTTTCCGGCTTAGCGGGGTATTTTAAAGAGCACTATCCAGAGAAGAAACCTAAAATCGGCATTATCAATTTCGATGCGCATTTCGATTTGCGCGCATTTGAGAGTAACCTCGCCGACATAAGACCGAGCTCTGGTACACCCTTCAACCAAATTCATCATTTTTGTCAACGTAACGATTGGGACTTTCATTACGCTTGTATTGGTGTAAGCCGTAGTAGCAACACTAAAGCGCTATTTGAAAAAGCAGATGCGTTAAATGTTTGGTATGTAGAGGACAATCAGCTCTGCTACTTAAACCACAGTTATCACTTAACTCAGCTTCAGCATTTTATTGACGACTGTGACTACCTCTATTTGACCATTGATCTGGATGTATTTCCTGCCGCAACCGCACCTGGAGTCAGCGCACCAGCAGCTCGGGGAGTGAGTTACGACACTATTGCACCCTTTTTAGATCGAATTCTTCATTACAAAAATAAGTTAATGCTGGCTGATATCGCCGAATACAACCCAAATTATGACGTCGATAGTCAAACAGCACGATTAGCTGCCCGTTTGTGTTGGGATATCGCCAACGCGATGGCGGAAAAACAGCACAAACCATAACGCATCCCAGATGCCACTGATTATTACGACCAAGCAAGTACTTGGTCATCACGAGAAACTAAAGGAGTCTGAAATGACACAGCGCCAGGGACAAGATCCACGACTTGATACAAGCAGAACAATTCGTGCACCTCACGGAGATAAACTGCGCGCAAAATCTTGGCTAACCGAAGCCCCTCTTCGTATGCTGATGAACAACCTTGATCCTGATGTTGCAGAACATCCACATTCACTGGTTGTATATGGCGGCATTGGCCGAGCAGCGCGAAACTGGGAATGTTACGACAAGATTGTTGAAGTACTTGAAAGGCTCGAAGATGACCAAACGCTTTTAGTTCAATCAGGCAAGCCTGTTGGTGTTTTCCCTACTCATAAAAATGCCCCACGCGTGCTTATCGCAAACTCAAACCTTGTTCCGCATTGGGCAAACTGGGAACACTTCAACGAGCTAGATAAACAAGGCTTGATGATGTACGGCCAAATGACCGCTGGCAGCTGGATATACATTGGCTCGCAAGGTATCGTACAAGGCACATACGAAACGTTCGTATCTGTTGCAAAAAAACACTTTGACGGTGACGCAAATGGCCGTTGGATTCTAACGGGTGGTCTTGGTGGCATGGGTGGTGCTCAACCTCTCGCTGGTACAATGGCGGGCTTCTCCATGATTGCAGTAGAGTGTGATGAATCACGTATCGATTACCGCCTACGTACAGGCTATGTCGATAAGAAAGCGACTTCTTTAGATGAAGCGCTAGCTATCATTAAAGAGTCAGACACACCAGTATCGGTTGGTCTACTAGGTAATGCAGCAGACGTTTTCTCTGAGCTGGTAGAACGTAATATCACGCCTGATGTCGTAACAGACCAAACGTCTGCACACGACCCGCTCAATGGCTATTTACCACAAGGCTGGAGCATGTCTCACGCAGCAGAAATGCGTTTGCAAGATGAAGCAATGGTCGTAAAAGCAGCGAAAAAATCCATGGCTGTGCAAGTTCAAGCGATGTTAGAGCTGCAAAATCGCGGCGCCGCAACACTCGACTACGGTAACAACATCCGCCAGATGGCCTTGGAAGAAGGCGTAGAAAACGCATTCGATTTTCCTGGCTTCGTTCCAGCCTACATTCGTCCTCTATTCTGTGAAGGTATCGGTCCTTTCCGTTGGGCTGCTCTCTCTGGCGATCCTGAGGACATTTATAAAACCGACCAAAAAGTAAAAGAGCTAATTCCAGATAATCCGCACTTACATAACTGGCTAGATATGGCTCGCGAACGCATCCAGTTCCAAGGTTTACCTGCGCGTATTTGCTGGGTTGGTCTTAAAGATCGTGAGCGTCTTGGTCAAGCATTCAACGAAATGGTGAAAAATGGCGAACTTAAAGCGCCCGTTGTCATTGGTCGAGATCACTTAGATTCTGGCTCTGTAGCAAGCCCGAACCGTGAAACCGAAGGTATGATGGACGGTTCTGACGCCGTATCAGACTGGCCATTATTAAACGCGCTACTCAACACGGCGGGCGGCGCAACTTGGGTTTCACTACACCACGGTGGTGGCGTAGGTATGGGCTTCTCGCAACACTCAGGTATGGTTATCTGCTGTGACGGCAGTGAAGATGCCTCAGAACGTATTGCCCGCGTGCTGCATAACGACCCAGCAACAGGCGTGATGCGTCATGCTGATGCGGGATACGATATCGCTAAACAATGTGCAGCAGAGCAAGGGCTAGATTTGCCAATGCTCAACGAAGAACTGAAGAAGCTCAAGTAAGGATGAAAGAGATGTTAAATTTAACGCTAAAGCCAGGTCATATTAGCTTAAACGAACTACGCCAAGTGAGCCGTTCACCAGTCAACCTTACTTTGGATCCTGAAGCCATTCCGGCCATTGAAGAAAGCACACAGGTCGTAGACCGAGTCATCGCGGAAGATCGAACGGTTTACGGAATTAACACTGGTTTTGGGCTATTGGCTAACACACGAATAGCACCAGAAGATTTAGAAACACTTCAACGCAGTATCGTTCTTTCTCATGCGGCAGGTATCGGTGAGTTTATGTCAGATGAAACGGTTCGTCTGATGATGGTATTAAAAATCAATAGTCTGTCTCGTGGCTTTTCTGGGATTCGCCTAAAAGTCATTAATATGTTGACCGACCTAGTCAACGCACAAGTTTACCCTTGCGTACCTAAAAAGGGCTCTGTTGGCGCATCAGGTGACTTAGCTCCTCTAGCCCATATGAGCACAGTATTACTGGGAGAAGGACAAGCTCGCCACAACGGTAATATCATTTCCGGGCAAGAAGCTTTAAAAATCGCAGGTCTAGAGCCTATCACTCTGGCGCCAAAAGAAGGCTTAGCGCTACTAAATGGGACTCAGGCATCCACAGCGTTCGCATTGGAAGGCCTGTTTATCGCGGAAGACCTTTTCGCGTCAGCAACCGTTTGTGGTGCAATGTCTGTTGAAGCCGCTCTCGGCAGCCGACGTCCATTCGATCCGCGCATTCACCGTGTACGTGGTCATCGCAGCCAAATGGACGCAGCACTCGCATACCGTCATTTGTTAGACACATCGAGTGAAATAGGTGATTCGCACACTAACTGTGAAAAAGTACAAGACCCGTATTCTTTGCGCTGTCAGCCTCAAGTGATGGGTGCGTGTTTACAGCAAATCCGCAATGCGGCGGAAGTACTACAAGTAGAAGCGAACTCCGTATCAGATAATCCGTTGGTGTTTGCTGAAGATGGTGACATCATCTCTGGCGGTAACTTCCACGCGGAGCCTGTTGCAATGGCAGCCGACAACCTAGCACTTGCGATTGCCGAGATCGGCAGCTTGTCTGAACGTCGTATGGCATTACTTATCGATAGCGCGCTATCAAAACTGCCACCGTTCTTAGTCGACAATGGTGGTGTGAACTCTGGTTTCATGATCGCTCAGGTGACCTCTGCTGCGTTAGCAAGTGAAAACAAAACGCTCGCTCACCCAGCGTCAGTAGACAGCTTGCCAACATCTGCAAACCAAGAAGATCACGTGTCAATGGCAACATTCGCGGCTCGCAGATTGAAAGAAATGGGCGAAAACACTCGCGGTATTCTGGCTGTCGAGTACCTCTCAGCAGCACAAGGCCTAGACTTTAGAGCGCCAAACAAGTCCTCTGAGCGTATTGAGATTGCGAAACAAATGTTGCGTGAAAAAGTATCGTTCTACGATAAAGATCGCTACTTTGCTCCAGACATTGAACAGGCAAATACTCTGCTTAAGCTGGCTATTCACAACACGCTCATGCCAGAGAGCTTGTTACCAAGTGTTCAATAACCAAGCATAACTGGCATTTCATCGAATAAACAGATAATGACTTGAAGGCTCTACGTTCAGCGTGGAGCCTTTTTACATACGATTAAACATGTTGATGGCACTATTTATGAACGCCTGTCTACTTTGATGGCTATACTTTAAAAGATAGGCGAGCGAAAAGGTCGTTGTTTATTGTTTTCACAAATAAAAGCGTTGCTAAAGTATGCGTTTTTAACGGTTTCTCCGCCGAAATAGTGTCTTATTGTTAGGATACGGTGAAGTTTTCACTGGATGGACCATTGCTACGCAGATATTCGCATATAATCCCACACAGTTTTGGTTACTACGTAAAAATTATGTTTCTAACACCTTATTTTTCAAACACTAATCACCAGTTTCAGTTCACTCGCGAACAAGCAAGCCACTTTGCAAAACGTGTCGCAGGTGACTACAACCCAATTCATGATGAAGACAACAAACGCTTTTGTGTCCCTGGAGATTTACTTTTCGCTGTGCTTCTTAGTAAAGAAGGCGTTAGCCAAAAGATGCGTTTTAACTTCTCTGGCATGGTAAACGATGGTGTAGCACTTCATATTGAAAATAAGTGTGACAAAGAAAGCGCTGTTGTTGACGAGGCAGGTAAAGAATACTTACACATGTCCCGTGAAGGTGAAACTAACCACGATCCGGCATTTATTGAGCATGTAGTGACAAATTACGTGCAATTTTCTGGTATGAACTTCCCTCACATCATGGTTCCTCTTATGGAAGAGAAGCAAATGATGATTAACTGCCAGCGTCCATTAGTTATTTATGAAAGCATGGAAGTCGAATTTTCACGCTTAGACCTTACGCATCCAGAGGTGGATTTCACTGGCGCAACATTCGACGTAGAAGGAAAACGAGGTGTAGTCACCTTAAACTTTGCGTTTAAAGAAGACGGTGAAGTCGTTGGTAAAGGTATTAAGCGCATGGTTGCAAGTGGCTTGAAGCCATATGACCAAGAAGCGGTTGACGACCTTGTACGCCGCTTTAATGAACGTAAGGATGCATTCCTAGCAAAGTTCGTTAAGGCAGCCTAGTCGACTGCCCTATCAGAAGCGCACAAAAAACGTGTTTACTAAAAGAAAGCCCAACGTCGACCGTTGGGCTTTCTTTTTATGTCTCATCCAAACAAAACTAAACGCAATGCTTAGAGCCAACGACGAACATGGTTTTTATAATCCACATACTCTTCACCAAACAATCGCTCTAAAACGCGTTCCTCAGGCTTGATTTGAAACCGATTCATATAACTGACAAATATCACGCCACAAAGCACCACACTCAAGTGCTGCCACCACAAACCAGTTGCTATGATTAGAAGCAATAATGCCGTGTACATAGGGTTGCGTGAAAAGGCAAACACACCAGTTCTTACAACAGAAGATGCCGCTTCAGGTTTTACTGGGTTCACTGTGGTTTTTACTTTGCGAAATTCATACACGCCAGCAATGCCCATGTAGCCAGACAACAAAGTTAATACACCTACTACAAATTCAACAAAGGGGACTCGAATGTTCATGCTCGGCGTCAAAACTTTAAGTCCGTACATCAAAAGTATGACTAGCAAAAACACCGCAACAGGTGGGACTTTGAGTTCAAGTTTTCTCAAGATTCATATCCTTTGAAAGGGTCTAAGTACGGTTTCTAAAAAGCCCAGTAAAACTGGGCTTGATTTAGTCCGATTACAACAAAGTTAACAATGCCTGAACGGGATGCTTGGGCTTCGTTCCTTCAAAGCGTTTCACTTGGCTGCGGCAAGAATAGCCTGTAATCAAACATCTCTCGCTATCCAACTTATCTAAGCTTGGCTTCCAGCTTAAATTGTAAATGTCTTTCGACATCGACAACTTATCAACCTCATGACCAAACGTACCCGCCATACCACAACAACCAACAGGTACCGTATTCAAAACTGCACCAAAGTGAGCAAAAATAGCGCCCCACTCTTTTTCCGCATTTGGCATTTTGGTTTTTTCAGTACAGTGCGCAAACAGATACCAAGGTTCCTGCGCCTTATGCTCTCCGCTTTCAAACGCTTCTAGTCTTGGGTAAAGCCATTCGTGGGCTGTTAGTACATCGAAATTACCTCGCTTACTGCCAAGCACTTCAGCGTATTCATCTCGATAACACAGCACCAAAGCAGGATCGACGCCAACTAATGGAATATCCAGATCCGCTACCATCGCCAAGAACTTCGCTGTGTCGGCTGCTGTGTCCTTAAACTGACGTAAAAACCCTTTAATGTGTTGTGCTTTACCATTCGGCTTAAACGGCAGAAGCACCGGATTCATACCCAGCTTTTTCAATAACTTAACGAAGTCTTCAACGACATCAGCGTCGTAGTAACTAGTGAATGGGTCTTGAACAATTAAAACATGTTTGCTCTTTTCAGACGAAGACAAACCACTGAGCGCTTGCAGATCATAAGGCGTTGTCAGCGACTCTACTCGTTGTTTCAAGGTGGGTACTGATAACAACGGCGCATCGACATACCCGACCGTAGATGCCGTTAAACTTTTCACCCACGACTGCTTCAAAACACCATTTACGACACCTGGCGCTTTCGCCATCATCGGCAGCATAGTCTCAATGTTCGCAACCAGATAGTCTTTTGCAGGACGTTGGTAACGAGAGTGATAGATGTTTAAAAAGCGCGAGCGAAAGCTCGGAACATCGACTTTAATCGGACACTGACTCGCACACGCTTTACACGCCAAACAACCATTCATCGCTTCATACACTTCGTGAGAGAAGTCATACTCGTGACGACGATTGATAGAATGACGTACGCGGTCAATCATGGTTTTGATTGATGTTTTGTTTTCTAGTGTTTGCTTTTCTAAGTCAAGAATATCAATGCCTTGCTCAGTAAGCTGACGCAACCACTCGCGAACCAAACCCGCACGACCTTTCGGTGAATGACGACGATCGGCTGTTACTTTCATCGATGGACACATTGGCGAGCTGGTATCGTAGTTAAAACACAAACCGTTACCGTTACATTCCATCGCTTGTTTAAAGCTGTCACGTACTTGAACGTCAATCTGACGGTCATAGTAACCACGTTTGGTATCGGTAACTTTGACAAGCTCTGCATCACTATCCAGCGGTGTACAGATTTTGCCCGGGTTCATTTTGTTGTGTGGATCGAATGCCGCTTTCACACGTCTCAGTTCAGTAAACAACTCGTCGCCGAAAAACTCAGGGCCATATTCTGAACGGAAACCTTTGCCGTGTTCACCCCACATCAAACCGCCGTATTTCGCCACCAGCTTGACCACTTCATCAGAAACTTCGTGCATCAATGCTTCTTGGTGCGGGTCACACAAATCCAACGCAGGACGTACGTGAAGCACCCCAGCATCGACGTGACCAAACATGCCGTAATTCAGAGACTTGCTGTCTAACAGTTCTCGAAACTCTACAATGAAGTCCGCCAGGTTTTCTGGTGGCACACAGGTATCTTCAGCGAATGCGACCGGTTTAGCACGACCTTTTGCTGCGCCTAACAAACCCACCGCTTTTTTACGCATGTTGTAAATACGCCCAATGCTCGCTACATCGTTACAAACTTGGTAGCCGATAATGCCCGCTTCTTCTGTTTCCAACATGGTATCGAGCTTGGCGGTCAACGCTGCAACCTGAGCAGCAACTTCCTCTTCGTCCTGACCTGCGTATTCCACCATATTGATGCCAAGCATCTCTTTATTTGGAACATCGGTAAGTAAATCGCTCACGGTGTGCCAAACGATATCTTGCTTCGCGAGATTAAGCACTTTTGAGTCAACGGTTTCTACAGACAGCGCTTTCGCCTCTACCATAAACGGTGCATTACGCAGTGCAGAATCAAAGCTGTTGTATTTAACGTTAACCAACGTACGCGCTTTCGGAATTGGCGTCAGGTTCAGCTTTGCTTCGGTAATAAATGCCAATGAACCTTCCGCGCCGCAAAGTACTCGTGTGATATCGAAACGGTCACCGTCTTCATTCAAGGCATTTTTTAAATCGTAGCCCGTTAAAAATCGGTTAAGAGGAGGAAACTTATCTACGATCTGCTGGCGTTTTTCACGACATACGGATTCCGTTACACGTAGCGCCTTGGCAGCAAACTCGCCTTCTTTTGGGTAACCATGGGACAAGTCCGACTCTAAAATTGAACCATCAGCAAACACCGCTTGTAGCGACAAAACATGATCGGATGTTTTTCCGTATTTCAGAGAACCTTGACCAGAAGCATCGGTGTTGACCATGCCGCCAATCGTTGCACGGTTACTGGTAGATAAGTCTGGAGAGAAGAAGTAGCCATAAGGGCGAACAGCGTCATTTAACTGGTCTTTCACTACACCAGTTTGTACACGAACCCAGCCTTCTTTCTCATTAATCTCAAGCACTTTGTTCATGTGGCGAGACATATCCACCACAATACCTTTGGTTAGCGACTGACCATTGGTCCCTGTGCCGCCACCACGAGGTGAAAAGGTAATTCGTTCGTACTTTTCTTTATTGCTCAGTTTCCCGAGGAGAGAAACATCTTCTGTCGTTTTGGGATGAACGACAGACTGAGGAAGTTGCTGGTAAACACTGTTGTCAGTGGCAACCGCTAGTCGGCTTGAATATTGGCTTTCGATATCACCAGTGAATCCGGCGTGCTCAAGCTCTTTCAGAAAACTAAGAACAAGAGGATCGACATCAGTTTGCGAGTGTAATCTTGGTAACATTTGCTTCCTGCCCCTACGACGCTGATCCGATCAGCTGCGGGTTGTGTAATTATTTGCTCACTTCTCATACAAATTGGCGCTAAGCGAAAAAACACCACAAAAGAGTTAGTGAAGTAATATTCTTTGAATTTCGTCACTTTACAACATTTAAAAAGACGAGCAAATCAGAATCTCGATACAATAATTAAACTTATGCTTTATTTTTTCACGCTTGATGCCTACATTGGGGAACGAATCGCGTTTCTAGATGAGTTTTCAGAATGAAAAAAAATAAAATTGTGACCACTGAAGATATCCTTCTCAAACTTTGCCAGTCTGTTTCTGGCGTACTTACTTCGGCGACATCTTCTCAAGTAAATTATTCAGCAATGGTGCAAAAAATCCACAAGACTAGCCTCAAACCAGATTTTGGCTGTTTTGTTCTGTTTGATGGCGGATTTACCGGGCTAGTTGTGATTAATTTTACGGCAAAAGCCGCACTGGAGATCTACACCAACTACATGCGTAATATGGGCATGCCAGAAGAAGAACTGGCAATATCTCATACTTCTGACGAGGTAGGCGATGTTCTGGGTGAACTCATGAATCAACTGGTCGGAGACTTCACTAATAAAATTCGTAAAGACCTGCAAACGAACATCACACAAAACCAACCAAAAATGCTGGCGCTGAATAAGCAAGTTATCTTACAAGTTGATACCAACCTTGACCGCCCTCAAGCGCGCAGAGTGACGTTCTCCACCGAAAACAACAATATTTTCTATCTCGAACTAGCAATGGATAAAACTGAGTTCATCCAACTGGAAGAGTTTGAAGTTGCTGAAGACGAAAACCCAGACGACATTTTAGAGGCAACACGTAAACAGTTGGCTGAGAAAGAATCTAAATCGTCGGGATCAAACGATGATGCCGATGACTTGCTCAACCAGCTCGGGTTGTAATTCTAACGAATCTTAATGAAGAATGGCTTCTTAGACACAAGTACGACTTCATACTGATTACGACGAACTAAAACGCCAGCCTCGCTTAATGCGAGGCTTCTTTTTATGTGCTGAAATTATCTTCAGTCCCACCTTGTATTTCGTTTTTATGTCAAAAAAGGTAATATGTCTGACTTCATAAATTTTCTGCTTTCGTTACTGGTTGTCGATGGATAAACAAAAAGCTCTGAAAAAAATCGCCAAGTGCTTAGAACTGGGCAATTCCGCTAATGTTAATGAGGCTGCCAATGCTATCAAAATGGCACATCGCCTCATGCTTAAATATGGTCTCGATAAAGACGATATTGAGTTCATCAGAATGGGAAAAACACAATCTTCTCATCTGCTACCAGCGAACATCAGTTCTACCATATTGCGAGTGATTCGCGGCATTAACACAAAATTCGGTGTCGAAGCAGTATTGTTGAATCACAAAGGGCTCAAACGTGTCGAATTTATCGGTGAAGCAGATCGCGCTATTTTTGCTGCATTTGCTTTCGATATTGTTTATCGCGAGATGAACGAAAGTACCGGACAATTCCGAAACAGCTTTGCTGGCACCGGCACCTCTTCTCAGGAAGTGACTCGCCGTGTGAACTCATTTGTATCTGGCTGGGTGGAAGGCGCGATTGAAAAATTGCCAATTATTTCTCCAGATGAAGAGTCGGCCAATAAAATTAATGACTATATTGATAAAGAATTCCAAAACATTGACCGCGAAACGTTCAAGAAGCAATTGAAAGAAGCAATGAAAAACCTAACTGAAGACTACGAAGTGGGCTTAAAGAAAGGTAGAAAGGTTTCAGTTAACCGTGGAGTGGGCGGCGAACAAGCACGCAAAATGTTGGGCGATTCATCGAAATAGCCAGAATAGTAAAGGATTCACATAAGCAGCAATGACTTCGATGTCGATGGGGCTTACTTTGAGAGCTTTGGCAGTATTGGTAGGAATTTTCTTACAGAAACTCTTATCAATCTTACTTTCTCATAACAAATATTAATGCTTGTTTATTCATAATTCGCATCCCATTATGAGGCATGGTTTCGCCTCAGTTTTATACGGAGATTTTCCCTTGAAAAAGATGCCTATTGCACTAGCTCTAGTGCTAGCTCTTACTGGCTGTCAAGCCACTCAACGCCAAAATGCAACAACGGGTGAATACGAAACTAACTCCACCACGCAAGGCGCGCTTATTGGTGCGATCGCTGGCGCAGCAATCGGCCTAGCAACGGGTGATGATGCTAAAGAACGTCGTCAGCATGCACTCATTGGTGCAGCCGCAGGCGGAGCGACTGGCGCTGGCGCTGGTTACTACTTTGACCAACAAGAAGCGGAGTTACGTCGCGCTTTGCTAAACTCTGGCGTACAAGTTCAGCGTGTTGGTGAAAATCAGCTTTTACTGCGTATGGAAAACGGTATCGGCTTCTCTTCAAGCTCTTACCAGCTTGATGCTAGTATCCATAATACTCTACGCGGTGTTGCTCGCATCCTAGTTGAGTACCCAGATACCAGTCTCGTTATTGACGGTTACACGGATAGCACAGGTAGTGAGTCATACAACCAAACGTTGTCAGAGCGCCGTGCAGAGTCCGTACGTCAATTCCTAGTATCTCAAAACGTTGCACCTGGTCGTGCAATTGCACGCGGCTACGGCGAACGTAACCCAATTTGCTCAAACCAAACTTCTGAAGGTCGTGCGTGCAACCGTCGTGTTGAAATCCAGATCTTGCCACTGAAGTAATTTGGTTGCACCATAACGGTAATAATAAAAAATTACCGGAGCAGGCCTAACCATTATCGTTAGGCCTGACATATTAATGTCTGTCAAAACGTCTGCCCTACTCTGCTTATTTAGCCTCAGCTTTTCTGGTTACTCGCTTGCCTCTCAAGCTCCAATTGACCCCATCGAACAATATGAGTATGCACAGCAATTATTGGCATCACACAAAGCTGAAGCCTCACCAGAAACGCGTTACTGGCTAGAGCAATCCGCCAACCAAGGTTACCTCCCTGCGCAAAAACAGCTCGCGAACGACTTTGCTAAAGGGATAAATGGCGAAAAAAATGAAACACAAGCGTTATATTGGCTAACCTCTATCGCACTCAATGACCCAACCGATCGGGGCTTTCTTCTCGCTAACTTTATTCAGCGCAATCAAGATAAGGTCACAGCATCTCAATTGACTGAAGCTTTGTATCAAATGGCTTCTCAGCATAATCCAGCAGCAGAACAGGCTTATAATCAACTGTTAGAGCAGCGCTTCAACCAACTGCGAGCTAAACAAGTCTCGCAAATAAAGTCGCTCGATAAAAAGGCGGAGCAAGCACAGGAAGAGAAAAGCACAGTTGCAAACCCCAAAGTAGAACACTCGCCGTTTCTATGGCTGATTTGGCTAGCGGCGATACTCATCATCAGCAGCTTAAGTTTCCTCGTGATCAAAAATCTCAAGCAGAATAGAAAAGCGCGTGAAGCCAAAGGGGAAAGCCAAAATCAACGAATGGCGGAAAAAATAAAAGAGCTAGAGTTTACGAACAAGCAACTGAAGCGTCAGTTAGAGAAAGTATTCAGAGAATTTAAGAAATCCAAAACTCAGGCAGAAAACCATAAGCTAAGCGTCGCGTGTGCTATGTTTGGCTACACACCACAAACCATCCCTGATTTACAGGCAATCAAGCTACGCTATAGACAGTTATCAAAGCTTTATCATCCTGACACAAGGGGCAGTGAAGAAGAAATGAAGCGACTCAATCATGCCTTTAAGCTCGTCTCACAAAATGTTACAAAACAGTAAAAATAGGTCAGGATACTTTGGCTACCATGCTTTTATTCCCATATAATCAAACACCGCAATCGATCTCCCTCTCAAAGAAATTAACAGACATTTAACTTAAGTCGCGCTTTTATGCCATAATGCCCGGCGCAAAATAACACCTAACGACTCAAATTAATCTAGGTGGGGAGAAAATCAATGTTCACTGAAGAAGGCACCTGTGATTGGTGTAAAAAACCTAGTCTTGTAACTCGTCACGATTATTTAGATGGCAAGCACCACTACTCATGTAAAGCTTGTTACGATATGGCAAAAATCGACGTGCGCCTATTTAACCAAGGCGAATTGCAAATGCGCGAACGTTTGCAACGAGCGAGCTAAGCAAGACGGAATCAATGGAACTGATTTTCAAAAGCGCCTTTTATAAGGCGCTTTTTTGATCTCCCAAGCCTATTTCCAATCTCTATCTCGTATTCCCTCCTATCCTACATAGCATGTCGCATCGGTTATCAGCCCTCTTCCACTGTATACAAACCACTGTCCGTGAAAAACACCTGTATATACAGTAGTAAACCCCTGTATGTCTCTCGTCCAACTTTCTACTCACCTCACATTTTTAAATTGATGTTAGACATATCAGAAATAAAAAATAAACAAATAAATTCAATTACTTAAAGTAAAATTCTTTTATTTCCTTTTCAAAAAACCGCAAATAACTTTTGAGAAACTTGTTGATCAGGTCGCCAAAACAAACTACTGTATATGCATACAGCATGTATAAAGGAACAGTAAGATGCAGTTACAAAGTCAATCTCATACATACTCTCGTTACAACGTATTGGCACAAGCAACTAAGCCCATGGCCGTTTCGGATCAGCTTCTATCTAAGCTGGCTGTTTTATCGCAGCAGAAACAATGGATTTTGTTTACAGCAGACTGCCCTCGTCCAGACTTTGAACAACTCACTGCTTCTAATATTTGCTGTAAAAACGTTATTCAAATGAAGCCCTCTCAACAGCTTTCAGAAGTCGAGATCGTGATAAAAGCCATCCGATCAGGCAATGCCAGTGCTGTTGTCGCATCCAATAAAATTGCACTTATGAATCAATCTATGTTGCGCGACATGGCGCAGCGCTATCAGTGTGAAGTCTTTTTCGTCGAAGGCAGAGTTAATAAGTACCACTAATAAGTTCGACGTTATCCATCCTGCATCTCGCCTCCTTTTTAAGGGGGCTTTTTTTGTATTAAAGAAAATAGGCAAACGTTTGCTTTTTCTCTGGCGAGTTAAAATAGTTCTGGTATGATGCCCACATTCGATTTATTCAGCGCCCACATTTTGCTGAATATCTTCTCTTTCTGACGTTTGATTAAGATGATAGGAATGTCGCAATGAGCCTTGCTAATCAAGTACTTGCCGTCAATGACGACCTGCCAATTCGCACCCATAAACCCGTTCATAGTGGAAAAGTTCGTTCAGTTTACTGGTTAACTGATGAAGACAGCGCCCGACTGATCAAAGAAAAAGGATACAATGTCGCGCCAGATGCGCCTTTGGCTATCATGGTGATTAGCGACCGAATCTCTGCGTTCGATTGTATTTGGCATGCTGAAGGTGGTCTTAATGGTGTCCCGGGTAAAGGGGCTGCGCTTAATGCGATTTCTAATCACTGGTTCAAACTGTTCAAAGAAAATGGCTTAGCAGATAGCCATATTCTAGACATTCCTCACCCTTTTGTTTGGATTGTACAAAAAGCCAAACCGGTAAAAATCGAAGCCATCTGCCGCAAATACATCACGGGTTCGATGTGGCGCGCTTACGCAAATGGCGAGCGCGAGTTTTGTGGAATCCAACTTCCTGAAGGGTTAGAAAAAGACAAAGCACTGCCAGAGTTGCTAATGACCCCATCCACAAAAGGCATTCTAAAAGGCATTCCCGGTGTGCCAGAAGCGGATGACGTTAATATTACTCGTCAAAATATCGTAGACAACTACGAAGCATTTAACTTCTCAAGTGCGGACGATATCGCACTCTACGAAAAACTGCTGAAAGAAGGCTTTAACGTTATCAGCCAAGCATTAGAAGCAATTGACCAAATCTTTGTCGATACCAAATTCGAATTTGGTTATGTTCATGATGCTGCTGGCAATGAAAAGCTGATTTACATGGATGAAGTGGGTACACCAGACTCGTCTCGTATATGGGATGCTAAAGAGTACCAAGCAGGTCACATCGTAGAGAACTCAAAAGAAGTTTTCCGCCAGTTCCTACTTAACCACTTCCCTGACCCAGATATCTTGCTAAATAAAGAACGTATGCCAGAGCGTGAAGCACTCGCTCGTGATAATGCTTTACCCGTCGAATCTTTGATGGCGATTTCGAGCACCTACATTGGTATTGCCGAGAAGATTACAGGCAAGCCGATTCATTTGAGTGAGAATCCGAAAGCGGAAATCATCGAAGTTCTGAGCAAAGAATACGGATTGATTGACTAGCACTGTCGCTAGATTGCTAAATGCTTTCCAATAAAAAGTCCGCACTAGCTTGCGGACTTTTTTCGTATTAGGCTCAGTTTAGCCGATATTTAACGTAGTGCCATCTGTTGTAGAGGCTGACTTGGTCGTCACCTGATATGTTTTGTCTTTAATCGTTGATACGAAATACCAGGTCGCCTCTGCCTTGTCGGGCGTAAAAGTAACGCGCATAAAGCCACGCTGTTTGATGTCTGCCCACTGTAATTCTGACACTAAGTGCGGCAGCGTGTATTCCATTTGAGTGATCGCAACAGGGTCTAACGCGAGGTAGGCTTCTAACCCAGGGGAACTCACAGAGCTAGTCGCAAACTCTACCCCGATAGGATGCTTAGATACGTCTTTAAGCTCACTTGCCCATGCATTGTGCGTATCTCCTGCCAAACAGACAAAGTTACCACTGCTGGCTTTGGCCAGTTGATAAACGTTCTCTCGCTCAACGTAGTAACCATCCCATGCATCTAGGTTATATGGCAAAGCAATGGTATCTAAACTTGGGTCAGAGAGATAACCCGTAATCGCAGAGTTTACCGCTAATAACGCCTCTGTTTTTTGTTCTTCAGTGGCAGTAAACAATTGAAACATCGCGGTCATAACCGAACTTGGCAACTCCATACGAGACATTAACACTTGTTGCCCTAGCACATTCCAAGTTGCGTCGTGCGTACTGAACGCATCCATCAGCCAAGCGAGTTGGTCACCGCCTAACAGCTCTCGGTCTTGACTGCGCGACTGAGCAACTAAACCGCCAATCGCTTCCATCGTTGGTGAGCTGAGCGAGAAATAACCCAACGGTTTATCACGCCCCACAAGTCGCGTGTCGAGCATCATCAAATTGACTAAACTTCCAAACGAAAACTGACGGTAAATCAGCATGTTTGAGAAAGTGTTTTCACGAACGGGCAACCATTCTGTCCACGCGGCAGCCGCAGCTGCACGACGATCATTAAAGCTGCCTTCCTCTTCTTGATGGTTTTCCGCACCATTTTTCCAACTATCATTTGCAAGCTCATGGTCATCCCAGACTGCAATCATTGGTAGGCTCGCATGTAACGCTTGCAGATCAGCATCTTGGCGATATTGCGCATACCGTTTTCGGTAATCATCTAAGGTAATGCATTCAGTGCCTTTGCTTGGCTCTCGCCCTAGTGCCTCAGCATCTTCACTAGCGTAGCCACCAGCCCCATACTCATAAATGTAATCACCGAGATGAAGTACCACATCAAACGGTTCTTGCTCATGTTGATTTAAGATCTCTCGATACACATGGAAATAACCAGCAGGATAGTTTGCACAAGAAACAACGGCCATGGATGCCTTTTCTACACCACCCTCTGGTAATGTTTGAGTTTGCCCGACTTCGCTAGTGACATCTCCAACCATGAATCGATAGTAATAGTGAGAATTTGCGTTGAGGTTTTGAACATCAACTTTTACCGTAAAATCTCGGCTCGTATCTGTAGCGAAAGTGCCACTTTGCACGATATCAGTAAAATTTTCATTAGAAGAAACTTGCCAGCTTACATCTGCGTAGCTTGCTGAGGTCGTAACTCGAGTCCAAATGATTACTTGTGTTTGAGTAGGATCTCCACTCGCCACTCCGTGCTCAAAGGTAACCGCAGCAGATTCACTAGCATCGCTACCACAGCCCACCAGCCCGGTAACAATCGCCGTTGAAGAGGCAGCTTTCATAAAGTCTCGACGAGACAAAGACATATTGACTTCCTTTCTTATTGTGTTTGTTTTTATGCCCAAATGACGTGGTGACTCGATCATCCTTGTATGCCAATAAGGGACGTTAATTCGAACTTACAGTACCAACCACTTAGTCGGTAATTTGTCCTAAAAACACAAAGTTAGAAGCTAGTTATGACAATTGCATTTCCAAACGTTACATTTTTGTTAATTTAAGTGCAAATACTCTATATTCATCACATTTCCTAAGACCTGCGACAAAAACCTCAAAATAAAAAGCGACCTACTTTGAGGTCGCTTTTCATTGCACTATTGTTAAGTGGTACATCGATGAAGTGGAAATGTTCAGCCTAAAACTTGATGTTAAGGACATCTTGTTCTGACGTATCCACCTTCAACTGACTGCGAGATTCTATGTACTCGATTTGCTGAACATCGAGCGAATATGGCATAACGACTCGCAATTCATTGATCCCTTCATGTTTAGCTAGCTGGGTTAAGCGGACCAAATTGGATTCATCACTTTTACGAGAAGACATCGATTTTAATGCGGCATCCCACAACCGATCTTCAGGCTTGCTCAATTCCGCAATGTTCTGTTTCCACATCAAACCGAAAATAGGCGCGATGGTGGCAAATGCCTCTAAAAAGGTCCATTTCTTACTACCTGTCGCTCCTAAAAAGCTAGTGTAGTCGAATTCAATGCACGTCTTTCCTTGTTGATCCATTCTATGCCCCCGACACTCGAAAATGAGATATACCAAATATCGTTCAACTGTTTTGATATAGCAATGGGATATAAAACATTCGTCTTTTATGCCCTAATTTACATACAAAAGGAAATATTAAAACCAGCTTTGTAACAACTGATGTACAGCTTCGCCATATATAAGCATTCAATTGATTAATATTTCAATTAAGAAACTAAAAACAACACACAAGTAACGCTATCAATATGAAATAATTATAGATTCACCAAGAAAATATCAATTCTTGTCACAACGTCATCCGCCGACCTACTTCACATCAATCACTCGACTGGCCTTTTTATACTGTATCTTCCAACCAGCCCAGCGTGGCAGCTCCCAACGCTTCGGGTCTCCCTTACGGTTTCCCTCTCGATAAACGACCTGTACCAGCTTGCGAGACGCGTAATACTCAACATCCAGTTGGAGTTCTGGCAGCGAAAGTTCTAAAGGGTACTGCTCCGTGAAATCGTCGTATTCCCATTCTGGAACACCGTTAAATGTTAAGTCTTCCGGTTCAAATAACGCCATATCATCGACATTTTCAACGCCTAATGTTTCCAACTGATCCTTTAACCAGCTAGAAAATGTCAAGGAGGCCAAGTCGTTAACCTCTTCTCCTTCGACATTAAGGCCCAATGCGTTGTAGAGTTTCCAGTGTTGGATTTGTTGTTTTCTTTGAGAAGCAAAACCTGGTAACAGTGTCTCGTCTTCTATCATTTCGACAATAGACTGAACAGCAACATCACCTTGTAACGCTTGGTGTTCAGAACAGACTGTTCGCCCGGCGTAGACCAAATGCATTGTTGCTCTTGGCGTCTCTTCTTCATAATTCGTCTCACCTTGTCGCCACTCCCCAAATTCAAGTTCGCGTAACAACGTCAGCGGGATAGGCATCATAACCGATGCGAGGTTTAGTGTTTGCTTAACACCTCGTCCTGGCACGCTATGGCTATCTAGCACGATGGCCGCTTCTTCTTTATCAGGAAAGCGGCTGTTACGCCCAACCAGCATCTCGACTACGCCATTTCCTAGAGCATCCCTTCGACGAGCTCGTCGGACAAACACAAGCTCAGGGTGCAATGAGGCGATGGAGAAAAAGAGCGCTTCACGTTTATATCGAGAGGCAACGTCAAGTTCCGGCAATTCAAACACTTCTCGCATTTGTTTCGCTAAACCTAGTGCCTCTTCGAGCGCGCTAGCGTCAATGATAATGCCTGAGAGTTGCTCCCCTCGAACCAAACGGATCAGTAAAGAGGCATCACATCCGTATGGCTCCTCTTGAGATAGAAGCTCAGCAACTTCACCACTTTGTCGCTGATAGAGCTGCGCAGGCACAGATAAGGCGGCAGCCAAATCAATCATTGCTTCCTTCTCTGGCTTCGCTTGAATTCTGGTAACGAGATCGGCAAACAGTGCATCAATGGGTAGTGGATATACTTTTCTCCCGTGCTGCGTGACATTGCCATCCTCATCAATCGCTTCCATGGATAATAACGTCGAATGAGATGCCTCTAGCGACTTTTCTGGAATTGAGTCGAGAAAATCGAGTGTTGAGAGACGGTACCCACAACAAGCCGCTGCCAGCATGGGCTCGACGAGCTCTTCTCTGTGTAATTCTGGAGGCGTCACTAATTCTAAAGGCGCGTGCTCACCATATAGACGAATACAAGCCCCTTCGGTAACGCGACCTGCTCGCCCCATTCGCTGCGCGGCACTGGCCTTAGAAATGTTGGTTAATGTCAGTGCTGTACGTCCATTTCGTTGTACAGTTCTGCGCTCTAAACCACTATCGATTACCACACGGATGTTAGGAATGGTCAGAGAGGTTTCCGCGACGTTGGTTGCCAATACGACTTTCCGTTGCTTTTGTACCGTCAGCGCACGATGTCGTTCTTCATCACTGACCGAGGCATGAAGTTTAACCACCATGACATCACTGCTGCTTTGTAGCATCTGCGCGCATTGGGCGATCTCTTTACGTCCTGGGAGAAAAACAAGAATATCGCCATCTTCATCTTCCAGTGCTTCTTTTACCGCTCCGACAACCTCCTGTTCACATCCCTTTTTGTTCGGTAAATAGCGGCTGTCTGTGGAACGATGTGTCACCGTGACTGGAAAGCAACGTCCCTCCGAACGCAGACGCTTAGCATTCAGGTAACGAGAAAGCTTTTCGCCTTCTAAGGTAGCGGAAGTGACGATCAATCGATGTTGATTTTCTTGCTTCAAAATGGCGATTAATAGATCAATATCCCAGCGTCGCTCGTGAAATTCGTCCACTATCACGACATCAAAGTCTGCTAGCTTGTTTTCCGAAAACCAACGCAGTGCAACCCCCGGAGTCACAAATACAACTTCGGTTTTTTCATCAAAGTAGGCATGAAGCTTGATCGCGTAACCGACTTTGCGACCTATTGGCTCTCCAGATTGCTCCGCAAGAAATTCAGCCAGCGAGGTACAAGCAATTCGACGTGGTTCAATAACCAGAACGCGTCCGTGTTTTGCCGCCCACATGGGCAAGCGGGTAGATTTACCCGACCCAGTTTCGGCTTCCACCACAAGATGGTTAAGGTTTACATGATGGTCAAACTCGGCTTGCAGGCTGTCGATAGGTAGTTGAAACATAGAAATTGGATTTGATTTGATGATGCAAAACATTATACCCAAGTAAAAAAATCCTGCTTTAGGTATCTCTAAACAACCAATATTGCCGATATTTTCGTCGGTATCTGAATTTTTTTGCGACATTACATTGATGTGCATCAACGCATGTTTACAACTAAATAGTGAACCCGTTAAAATTTGGTGCGCATCCTTCAACCCTACATAAGGCACCCAATGAACAACGATAAACGCCCACTATATATTCCATATGCGGGTCCGGCTCTTTTAGCAACCCCTCTTTTGAACAAAGGCAGTGCATTCTCTGCTGAAGAACGTAGTTCATTCAACTTAGAAGGTCTGCTTCCAGAGTCGACCGAAACTATCCAAGAGCAGGTGGAACGTGCCTACCAGCAATACAAAAGTTTCGAAAGCGATATGGATAAGCACATTTATCTGCGTAACATCCAAGACACCAACGAAACATTGTATTACCGCCTAGTGCAAAATCACATTTCTGAGATGATGCCTATCATCTACACGCCGACTGTTGGCGCAGCATGTGAAAACTTCTCTAACATTTACCGTCGTGGTCGCGGTCTGTTCATTTCATACCCGAACCGTGACCGTATTGACGACTTGCTGAACAACGCAGCAAACCACAACGTTAAAGTGATTGTTGTGACAGATGGCGAACGTATCCTTGGCTTGGGTGACCAAGGTATCGGCGGCATGGGTATTCCAATCGGTAAACTGTCACTATATACCGCGTGTGGTGGTATCAGCCCTGCTTACACGCTACCAATCGTTCTTGATGTGGGTACCAATAACCCGCAACGCTTAGCTGATCCGATGTACATGGGTTGGCGTCATCCTCGTATTACGGGTGCAGAATACGATGCATTTGTAGAAGAGTTTATCCAAGCGGTACAGCGCCGTTGGCCTGATGCTTTGATCCAGTTCGAAGACTTTGCTCAGAAAAATGCGATGCCTCTTCTAGAGCGTTACAAAGACCGCGTGTGTTGTTTCAATGATGATATTCAGGGTACTGCTGCTGTTACTGTTGGCTCTCTACTTGCAGCTTGTAAAGCAGCAGGAACTCAGCTTTCTAAACAACGTATTACCTTCCTAGGCGCAGGGTCTGCTGGTTGTGGTATCGCAGAAGCGATCATCGCACAAATGGTATCGGAAGGAATTTCTGACGAGCAAGCTCGCTCACAAGTTTACATGGTTGACCGTTGGGGTCTGTTACAAGAAGGCATGCCTAACCTTCTTGATTTCCAACAACGCTTGGTGCAAAAGCATACCAATACGAAAGAGTGGGAAAATGAAGGAAATGGCTTCTCACTACTCGATGTAAT
Source organism: Vibrio sp. 2096 (assembly GCF_033339595.1). Classification (NCBI taxonomy): domain Bacteria; kingdom Pseudomonadati; phylum Pseudomonadota; class Gammaproteobacteria; order Vibrionales; family Vibrionaceae; genus Vibrio; species Vibrio sp. 2096. Next base: position 312,730 of record NZ_JAWOUX010000002.1, on the reverse strand, counting down.
GCGTAACGCGAAGCCAACGGTACTAATTGGTGTTTCTGGTGCTCCTGGCCTATTTAGCCAAGAAGTCATCGAAGAAATGCATAAACACTGTAAGCGTCCGATTGTCTTCCCACTGTCGAACCCAACAAGCCGCGTGGAAGCGACACCGAACGACATCATTCGTTGGACAAATGGTGAAGCACTGGTTGCAACAGGTAGCCCATTTGAGCCAGTGGTTCATGAAGGTCGCACTTACCCTATTGCACAATGTAACAACAGCTACATCTTCCCAGGCATCGGCCTTGGTGTACTTGCTGTCAATGCAAAACGTGTCACTGACGAGATGCTAATGGAATCAAGTCGCGCGCTAGCAACATGTTCTCCTCTAGCAATCAATGGTCGTGGTGCACTACTTCCACCACTGGAAGAGATCCACTTAGTGTCGAAAAAAATCGCATTTGCCGTTGGTAAAAAGGCAATTGAACAAGGTGTCGCATTAGAAATTACTGATGAAGCATTGAACGTGGCAATTGAACAGTCGTTCTGGCAACCTGTTTACCGCCGCTACAAACGCACTGCGTTCTAAGCTTGAGACAATTCGTTTAATAATTAGCCCCTACCATGTAGGGGCTTTTATTTTTTTATCATCCTAACCAGATTTTGGCATAAATGGGCTTCTCTCTTTTTGTTTCTATCAGATATGATGAGAACTACATTTTTAGTTAAGGATATAAAACGTTTTGTTGTTTTCTCGCATAAGATCAAAGTGGAAGCTGAAATTTTCCTGGAAGCGATTTGCTTTGATTTTGTCGATCTCTGCACTTAGTCTGCTTGTTTCTGTTATTGCCATCGACCGATGGGTGGTTTTACAAGCCAAAGAGAGCATTTTCACTGAATACGAGCAAATCCCTCAACATGAGGTTGCCGTAGTTCTTGGTACCAGTAAGTACATCGGAAAGATCCTCAACACTTACTACACTCATCGCATTAATGCGGCGATTGAGCTTTACAACCAAGGCAAAGTAAAACAGTTTTTATTGAGTGGTGATAACGCCCACCGTTCATACAACGAACCGTGGACAATGAAACGCGACTTACTTAAAGCAGGCGTGCCTGAAGAAGTGATTCACCTTGATTATGCTGGCTTTCGTACCTTAGATTCGATTGTACGAGCGAAAAAAATTTTTGCTTCGGAGCGATTTCTGATTGTGACTCAGCGCTTTCACTGTGAACGCGCACTGTTCATCGCTGATGCTTACAGCATTGATGCACAGTGTCTCGCGGTAGCAGGGCCGACGGCCAACAAGCAAAAAACATCGATGCGTGTTCGAGAACTGCTAGCCCGTGTGAAAGCGTTTTTAGACCTGTACATTATCAATACGCAGCCTAAGTTTCTTGGCCCTCAAGAACCTATCGTTGCAGTAAAAGAGCCAAATAAAGCAGCTAACGAGCCTCTTCAAGTCCCCGTCGAATAGAGGAATAACGTGGCTCACAAGCCTAGTAACATTTCTATAAAACAAATGGGTAGTTTTCTACCCATTTCCAATTCTCAACATCACACTTTCTAATTTGCTCTACGATTCAGGCAAAACTCTTTTTCGCATTCAAAGTAACATTTCATCAATAAATAACTACAAGTCAGTTACTTTGCCATAAAAAAACCGACAAAAGGCAATGCAAAAGGAGCACTACCCATGACCGCACTCGCTGTGACATTGAAGAATTGGTTCTTCACTCGCAACAGCATGATTTTGAACGCGAATATCCTATTGTTCATTATCTTGTTTAATACCTTACCCTTTGAACCACAAGTAGTAACCGGCCTGAGCATCTTAGTTTTTGTTGCTATTCTGTGGCTAACCGAAGCGATTCACGTCAGCATTACTGCGCTGCTCATACCACTACTTGCGGTATTTTTGGGTGTGTTCAACACTCAAGCCGCACTGAATAACTTTTCCAACTCCATCATTTTTCTATTTTTGGGTGGTTTTGCACTAGCTGCGGCTCTACATAAACAAAAGTTAGATCAAGCTATTGCAGATAAAGTACTATTGCTGGCAAGAGGAAAAATGTCTGTCGCTGTATTCATGCTATTTGGTGTGAGTGCTGGCCTGTCAATGTGGATTTCAAACACCGCCACCGCCGCGATGATGTTACCGCTTGTGCTGGGTGTGATGACAAAGCTAGACGCCAAGAAAAACCACAACACCTTTTTGTTTGTTCTACTCGGCATCGCTTACAGTGCTTCAATTGGTGGTATTGCAACACTGGTTGGTAGCCCACCAAACGCAATTGCAGCAGCTGAAGTTGGCCTTAGCTTCACTGAATGGATGAAGTTTGGTGTACCTATTTCCCTAGTATTAATGCCACTCGCTATCCTCGTATTGTACACGATGACTAAGCCTGACCTTAGCCACAAGTTTGACCTTGACCATCAACCAGTCGAATGGACAAACGGCAAAATGATTACGTTGGCGATTTTCTTACTGACCGTGACGTTGTGGATATTCAGTAAGCCTATTAACGCTATGCTGGGTGGCTTCGCGAAGTTCGATACTCTTGTAGCTATTGGCGCCATCCTTCTACTTGGTGCTTCTCGCGCCGTCGAGTGGAAAGATATTGAGAAAACAACCGACTGGGGTGTGTTAATCCTATTTGGTGGTGGTATCTGTCTGAGTAACGTCCTAAAAGCAACCGGAACAAGCGTATTTTTGGCTCATAGCTTGTCAGGCTTCCTTGAGCAAGCCGGTATTCTCTTAACGATTCTTGCAGTGGTTGCTTTTGTTGTCTTCTTAACTGAGTTTGCGAGTAACACCGCCAGTGCTGCGCTACTTGTCCCTGTATTTGCGACCATTGCAGAAGCCTTAGGCATGTCTCCGGTTATTCTCTCTGCACTGATTGCCGTCGCTGCATCTTGTGCATTTATGTTACCTGTTGCAACACCTCCAAACGCGATTGTGTTCGGTACGGGTCATATCAAGCAAAAAGAAATGATGCGAATTGGTTTCGTATTAAACATTGCCTGTATTGCTGCACTAACGCTTTTCGCTTGGTTGTTCTGGTAAAAATAGCAAGTTCGATTAGCACTACACTGCTGCTCACGGTAATCGTATCGATAACCCAAACTTCCCCCCTAAGTGGTGTTCAGCAGTTTCCCTCTTGGTGGCCAGTTGGCCACCTTTTTTCTTTCCTTTTAGTGAACGGCTATCAGGCTTGCTTCTTTTCGCAAGCAAGTAAACCATAATGAGCTTCCACTCGGTTGCGACCATTGCGCTTCGCCTGATACAGCACTTCGTCAGCTCTCGCCATGGTTTCTGAGACGCGTTCATTCTGCATTTGGGCAACGCCAATACTGCAAGTTAATGATTCACCGTGCACCCACAAATGATCCTCCACATTTTTGCGAATCATTTCTGCCTTCTCTAACGCTTGTTCAATATTGGTATCAGGGCAAAATACGACAAACTCTTCGCCGCCCCAACGAACGAGTCGATCGTCTGAGTAAATAGAAGTCGCTACCACCATGACAAATTCGCGCAATATGTCATCCCCCATTTGGTGCCCAAATTTGTCGTTCACCTTTTTAAACTTATCCAAGTCCAAATAGAGAATACTGAAGGTGTTATGCCCCCAGCGAACCTGACGAGATTGTTGTTCCAGCCAGTGTTGCACAGCATATCGGTTCATCGCGCCCGTCAAAGCATCTCGATGCGCTAGCTCTGCAAACTCATAGTTTTGAGCTCGCAAAGTATCATTCACCTTTTCCAAATGACGGTGACGCTTTTGCGCTTTTTCATAAGCCACTCTATTTTTTCGTAACTCATGCAGTGAAAAAGCCAGTCCAAGCGCCATCCAAGAGAGTAATAATGCATACAACAATGTTTCTTGCGCAAGGTAAGCGCCTTCAAACTCAATTTTATCAATCACAATTCTATGTTTACCAAGTGCCGCACCAGACCCAGTTGCAATATCAATACGTGTGATGTTTGAAAATTAAGGTGCAGAGTGCTCAATCGCGACTCCGTTATCTGCTAACCACCAGGTCATCACCTGAAGATTTTTAATCGGAATTTCGACAATATCGCTCGAACCCGACGGAGAAAACTGCATGCCATTATATTTAATGGTGTACTCGTCGTCCGGCTTGGAATACTCAGAATTATAATTGCGAAGATACAAACGTAGGTCGTGGCTAGGGTTAGCCCCTATTCCTGCCTCTTCATATCGCACCTTCAATCGAATCGTATGGTAGTTGGAAAGGTCAATACCCTGTGTTGGCGTTGCTGAATCGGTATAAACCGAGATTCCGCAGTAAGGCCAAGCATACGAGCTCTGCTTTAGTTCACAGCTAAGAACTAGGCTTTGCCGATCGTATGTGATATCAGCCTCACTCACACCTCCTTCACTGGCATCTTTAGTTGCATAGATATTGAAATGCTCAGGTGTAATGGTCAGCTTTCGCGTATCGCCAAGCACACTATAAAGGGCAACCAAACTGATAGTGCAAATAGAAAGAGCAAAGATAAAGTTATGGATCCACTTCATGGGCAAGTGACCTGCTGAGATTATACAATACGTGGGGTTCAATAATTTCAAAAAATGAAATCAAGGTGATTTATCAAGAAATAAAATCGCTTTTTCATTCAATTCTTATTTTCGACACATAGTAACGGATTTTGAACCGTTATCACGTTTTAAAATTTCTAAAAAGTGCAGCCCAACTTCTATTTGCGAAGCATTTCACAGCCATAATTTTTAGAAAATAAAACACGATGCATAATAATTTAGTGCAAGACATTTACTTTAAAGCTCCTGTCAACCCTGCATCTCTTCTCCACTTCAGTATATACTGTGCAAAAACACAATAATGAGTAATGTCATGTCATTAATTGCAACTGGCACGCTAAACAAGATGCGTGCTTCTCTGGACGGTGCCGTCAACTACCGTCTTCCTGTCGGTGAGGAAGAGATCGACTTAACTCCGTTTCTGGGTAAAACGCTCACACTGACTCACACTGGCAATATTTTTTGTTGCTCATGTGGAAAGAAAACGAAAAAGAGTTATTCGCAAGGCCACTGTTTTGTATGCATGAAAAAGCTAGCAAGCTGCGACATGTGTATCATGAAGCCAGAGACCTGCCACTACGATCAAGGGACTTGTCGCGAACCACAATGGGGTGAAGAGAATTGCATGGTGGATCACTTTGTCTACCTGTCCAACACATCCAGCTTAAAAGTTGGTATCACTCGTCATACTCAAATCCCGACTCGTTGGATTGACCAAGGCGCGACTCAGGGCTTGCCAATTTTTAAAGTAAAAACTCGCCATATCTCCGGTTTAATTGAAGTTGAACTGGCGAAACATATCGCAGACAAGACCAATTGGCGCACACTGCTTAAAGGTGACGGTGAACCTATGGCATTGCAGGACCGTTTTGCTGAGCTATTGCCTTTAGTCGAAGAGAAAATTGCCGAGATAAAACAGCAATTCGGCGAAGATGCCATTGAAGTATTAAACGAAAGCATTACCGACCTTAGCTACCCGGTACAACAGCACCCAACGAAGATCATTTCGCATAACTTCGATAAAAACCCGGTTGTTACTGGCACTTTGCAAGGCATCAAAGGTCAATACCTCATCTTTGATACTGGCGTTATTAATGTAAGAAAATTCACTTCCTATGAAGTTGAAGTTGAAGTTAGTGAGTAATCGCTTGTAAAACGCGTTGATTCAAATAAAAACGAAAAAAGCTCGAGTTTGACTCGAGCTTTTGTTTTTCTATCAGGAAGAAATCGTTAATTATGCGTCAAGGATGCTTTCTAGCACATCGAATAACATATCGACTTCTTCTATTGTGTTGTAATGCATACAACCAATTCGCACTACACCACCCGATTCTTCTAAACCAAGTTGACGAACTAAGCCCAACGCATAAAAGTGACCATTCCATACACAAATGTTATGTTCACCCAGTGTTTTCGCGATGAACTCTGGAGAATATCGGTCAAACGTTAGCGCAAAAGTTGGCGTGCGGAGTTGGCTATCTTCCTTTGCGATACCGAATAGATTGACACCATCTAATGCATTCAAACGCTGCAAGAAACGCTCACTCAAGCGCTGCTCATGTTGTTCATACAGTTGGTAGCTTTGCTCCAATCGTTGGCGAAGAGGTAAACCGACTTCACCAAATTGAGCCAGATACTCAACCGCAGAAACGACACCAGCAAGACCTTCAAAACTTTGCGTTCCTGTTTCAAATCGACCAGGGCCTATATTAGTGGCAGGCTCGACTTTGTAAGGGCGAATACTGTGGAGCCACTGATCGGCTATGTAAGCAATACCAACGTGCGGTCCGAAAAACTTGTAAGCTGAGCAAGCTAAAAAGTCACAACCTAACGCTTGAACATCAACCAAATGATGAGGCGCATAATGGACGGCATCCACATAAACTTGTGCCCCAACATTGTGCGCCATGCTGACTACTTGCTGTACATCCACAATAGAACCCGTCGTGTTCGATGCATAAGTCACAGCGACAAGGCGCGTTTTATCAGAAAGAAGGCGGCTTAAATGCTCCATATCAAGCGTACAATCTTCTTCGTTGATACGAACTTGATGAACCGTAACGCCTTTATCTTCTGCCGCTTGCTGCCAGCTGGATACATTTGAATAGTGATCCAAAGCGGAGACAATGATCTCATCTCCTGCTTGCCAATCTCGACTAATCGCGCGACTAAGCTGAAAGGTTAGTGAGGTCATATTGGCACCGAAGACAATATTGCCAGATGAAGGGGCATTAAGTAGCGCCTGAGCCGACTCACGCGCATTTTGCATTACGTCAACGGTCACTTGGCTAGAAAAATAATGCCCGCCTAAGTTAGCGTTGAAACGACCTAAATACCCAACCATGCTGTCTAGTACTGATTGAGGCACTTGTGAGCCACCTGGACCATCAAAAAACGTCACGGGCTTGTCGTTGTGGTATTGAGCCAACGCCGGAAATTGCTCTCTGATCTGATTAAGATTGAAGTTCATTACGCTTATCCGTAGCCGTGAGTACAAATACATCCATATGGCCCGCTTCGTCATCAATAACAGAGCGGATTGGGCACGCGTTATGCCACAGCTTGCTATCAGCCAAGATTGCGACCTCTCCGGTTTCTAGCACTTTACGGAAAAATGGGGCTTGGTTATGGCTGCTGTACAGCATGATGTCGCCACCGATGATGTTATGGCGTCCCACACCAACCATTGCAATGTGATCAAAACCGTCTTGGTGCACACCTTCAGGTGCTACTTGGGTTTCTTCTTCCAGTGCCCTGATACGGATTTGGTGAATTTCTATTTCTTGACCGTTTGGCAGATGATTCGCATTGACAAACAATTCACACATTTCTCGAAATCCATCGCTGGTAAGAATATCCTTCTCAATTGGCTCGAATTGTCTTACAACATCACCTTGAAATCGGTTGATATCAGAGGATTGAACAAAGCTATTTTTATTTAAGTCGATGACTTTGCCGTTATCAAAACCAACCACAGAATAACGTCGTAGTCGATACTGACCATCTGCATGTTCGGTACGAGGCAGTTCTTCAAACGATGGGGAAAGCTGCTCAATTGCTGCCATGCTGAGCTGTGTTAAATGTAGAGTATTCTCACGTGAATGTAACATCATTTGCTCCTTTAATGAGGCACATTAATTAACATTTAATTTACACACTAGGTTACGCAAATATTCTGCAATTACCAGCTTTTAACGTTGATAGCTTCAACAAAACGACGAAAACGACATAACAAACCAAATTAAAACACAAAAACAGAGTCATGTTTCAGTTTTACGCTTTGACAATATTTGAAACTAGACTTCTCTACTACGAATAGAATTTTATGCTAGAAGTCAACGTTCTCTATCAATATTTAGTGGGTTCTAATCTATAACCAATTATTCGATCACAATCGTTGTTTATGCTTTTAAAGCACTAAGAATTTCCATACAATCGAGGGAAATGTTACGCCCTTTTTGGAGCCATAATGAGCGACGTAAAACACTGTAAATTATTAATTCTTGGTTCTGGTCCTGCAGGATACACAGCTGCCGTCTACGCAGCGCGTGCAAACTTAAAACCTGTGCTTGTGACGGGAATGCAACAAGGTGGTCAGCTAACCACCACAACTGAAGTTGAAAACTGGCCAGGCGATGCTGAGGGACTGACAGGTCCAGCATTGATGGATCGAATGAAAGAACACGCCGAGCGTTTCGAAACTGAAATCGTATTTGATCACATCAATGAAGTAGAGCTATCACAACGCCCATTTCGTTTAAAAGGCGACTCAGGTGAGTACACTTGTGATGCCTTAATCATATCTACCGGCGCATCAGCAAAATACCTTGGCCTTGAGTCTGAAGAAGCATTTAAAGGTCGCGGCGTTTCTGCTTGTGCAACCTGTGACGGTTTCTTCTACCGTAATCAGAAAGTTGCAGTTGTGGGCGGTGGTAACACGGCTGTTGAAGAAGCGCTATACCTATCTAACATTGCGTCAGAAGTTCACCTGATCCACCGCCGCGATTCATTCCGCGCAGAGAAGATCCTTGTAAAACGTCTGATGGATAAAGTTGAAAGCGGTAATATCGTTCTTCATACCGATCGCACTCTCGATGAAGTACTGGGTGACGATATGGGCGTAACGGGCGTCCGCATTAAAGACGTGAACAGCGGTGCGACAGAAGATATCGACGTAATGGGTGCATTCATCGCAATTGGCCACCAGCCAAACACACAAATCTTTGAAGGCCAAGTAGACATGAAAGATGGCTACATCATCGTTCAATCAGGTCTTGAAGGCAACGCAACACAAACTAGTATCGAAGGTGTATTTGCAGCTGGCGACGTAATGGACCACAACTACCGTCAAGCGATCACCTCTGCAGGTACAGGTTGTATGGCTGCATTAGATGCTGAACGTTTCTTAGACTCACTTGGTGACAAATAACTTTTCACATTTGTGTCATATCCTTAAAGCCCAGCGGTATTCCCGCTGGGTTTTCTTTTGTATACTACCGCCTCATTAAAACAATTATCATTAAGCCTTCACGATGGATAAGAAAAAGCAAAGCAGCTTGAATAAGTGGCTGAAGCAACAAAGTAAGTTAGCCAAGCGCTGGCTTATGATTGCGATAGGCCTAGGCGTACTTTCAAGCGTGTTTTTATTGGCTCAAGCAGCCCTGCTCGCCTCCATTCTGCACCAGTTAATCATTGACCAAGTCGACAAAGCCGACCTCATTTGGCATTTTGTTGGGCTCGGTGGCACGGTTATCGGTCGAGCTGCTTGTACCTGGGGTCGAGAGCTTGCCGGTTACCGTTGCGGGGAGCAAATTCGAGTTTATATTCGCCAACTCATTTTAGATAAAGTTCATAAACTTGGGCCAGCTTACATCAAAGGCAAACCTGCTGGCAGTTGGGCAACGCTCATCTTAGAGCAGGTAGAAGATATGCAAGATTTCTTCTCACGCTACTTGCCTCAAATGTCATTATCGGTACTAGTGCCTTTCATCATTTTGGTTGTCGTATTCCCAGTAAACTGGGCAGCAGGCTTGATCTTCCTGGTCACTGCACCACTAGTGCCTATTTTCATGGCACTGGTTGGGATGAAAGCCGCAGAAGCAAACCGTAAAAACTTTAAAGCAATGCAGCGTTTGTCGGGTCACTTTTATGACCGCTTGCAAGCAATGACGACCATTCGCTTATTCGATAGAACAAAATCTGAAACTGAAACTCTTAAGGGTGCTTCGGAAGTCTTTCGTACTCGTACCATGGACGTTCTGAAAATCGCGTTTCTGTCTTCTGCGGTGTTAGAGTTTTTCACTTCTATTTCTATCGCAATTACCGCTGTCTACTTTGGCTTTAGTTATATCGGGGAGCTCGATTTCGGCTACTACGGCGCAGGTGTTACGCTCTTTGCTGGTTTGTTCATTCTGATTCTTGCTCCAGAGTTTTATCAGCCATTACGTGATTTGGGCACGTTCTATCATGCGAAACAGCAAGCGGTTGGCGCAGCAGAAAGCATTGTCGAGTTTCTGGATTTGGAAGTCGATCAAATCAAAGATGGTACCCAAGCGTTAGATAAAAACAGCCCTATCCATATTGAAGCGGACCAGTTAACCATTTTTAGTCCGGAAGGTAAGCAGCTCGCAGGTCCCCTATCCTTCTCTCTTGAAGCCAACAAAAGTACAGCGTTGGTTGGACCAAGTGGCGCAGGTAAAACAAGTTTGGTAAACACCATCCTCGGTTTCATGCCTTATCAAGGTAGCTTGAAGATTAATGGTTGTGAATTGTCGCAACTGGATCTAGCCACATGGCGAGAGGCAGTAAGCTGGATTGGTCAAAACCCGATGCTATTACACGGTAGCATTCGAGATAACATCACACTAGGTAAGCACAATATTCAGGATGCAGACGTACATTCTGTGTTGAATGACTCTCACGCTGCTGAATTTGTTGAAATGCATGGGTTGGATTATCCGATATCTGATCGTTCTGGTGGTTTATCTGTCGGCCAAGCGCAGCGTTTAGCACTGGCTCGCGCCATGCTACAAAATGGTCGTTTTTGGTTATTAGATGAACCAACCGCAAGCTTAGATGCTCGCAGTGAAAAACTCGTGATGGAAGGCATTAACAAGTATGCGCATGCCACAACGAATTTGATGATTACTCACCAACTTGCGCCTTTACAAAACGTATCGCAAATTCTTGTTATGCAGGACGGCCAGATTGTTCAACGTGGTGATTACGCCACACTGTCGACAGAATATGGCTTATTTAAAGACATGTTGGAAGCGAACCTCGCACAACGTGAAACAGACAAGGGGAACTTAGATGCGTGATTTACTCCCTTATCTAAAACTCTATAAGAAACACTGGTTTGGTCTTTCGCTAGGTATGCTACTGGCATTTCTGACCTTAGCGGCATCTATTGGCTTATTAACGCTATCAGGTTGGTTTATTTCAGCCGCAGCGGTGGCAGGCTTGACGGTTGCTCGTGAGACCTTCAACTACATGTTACCAGGTGCCGGGGTACGCGGCGCTGCAATGGCTCGAACCGCAGGTCGATGGGGAGAACGTGTCGTTAGCCACAATGCAACGTTCAAGCTGCTTACTGATCTACGTATCTTCTTCTTTAAGAAACTTGCACCACTGATTCCGGGTCGTGTTTCTACGATGCGTGATGCCGATCTGCTCAACCGCCTAGTAGCGGACGTAGATGCGATGGATCACGTTTACCTTCGACTTATCAGCCCTGTCGTGATTGGTGTTTTTGGCATATTGAGTTTAACGGCTGTCCTGGCGTTCTTTGATTGGCATCTCGCGCTGCTGCTTGGCTCGATTCTTACCGTCATGTTGTTTGTATGGCCAGTGTTGTTCTATAAACTTGGTAAAAGTAATGGCGAGAATCTCACTCATCATAAAGCGCAATTGCGAGTGGCGACACTGGACTGGCTTCAAGGCTACAGTGAACTGAGTATCTTTGGAGCAGAAGAACGTTATCGTAATCTCATTCTAGAGAAGCAGAAGCAGTTGCTGTCTAACCAATTTGTGAACGCGAATTTAACGGGCATGGCTTCAGGCCTGCTTATGCTGGTGAACGGCCTTACACTGGTTGTGATGCTTTGGTTTGCTGCAGACGGCGTAGGTGGTCGTGCTCCTGATCCTTGGATTGCGCTGTTTGCGTTTGCAACCATGGCGAGCTTTGAGATTCTGATGCCTATCGCGGGCGCATTCCAGTATCTCGGTCAAACGTTGACCTCTGCTCGTCGTTTAAATGAAGTAATTTTGGCTGAACCTGACGTTGTCTTCCCTGAGCAGTCGAAACATAAAGACACAACGTTAGACATTGAATTCGACAACATAGATTTTACTTACCCTGACGGTCAGCAAAAGGTGCTGAAAGACTTGTCACTCTCACTACCGTTGGGCACTAAAACTGCAATTGTAGGTCAAACAGGTTCAGGTAAATCAACACTGATTCAGCTTCTTTGTCGCTACTGGGATGTAAACCAAGGTGAAGTTCGAATCGGTGGTACAAAACTGCAAGATTGGAGCGAGTCGGACCTGCGAGCAGCAATGACAGTGGTCAGTCAACGCGTAGATGTACTAAACGGGACACTACGTGACAACTTACTCATGGCCGCTCCGGACGCAAGTGATGAGCAACTGTCTACTATTTTACAAAAAGTCGAGCTTGGCGGACTTCTTGAAGAGCCGGGTTTAGACGCTTGGTTAGGCGACGGCGGTCGTCAGTTATCTGGTGGTGAGAAACGCCGAATCGGTATTGCTCGAGCATTGCTACGTGATGCCCCAATCCTACTCTTAGATGAGCCGACTGAAGGCCTCGATAAGCGTACGGAACAAAAAGTGATGGCGCTTTTCAATGAACACTTTGCTAATAAGACAGTAGTATTCATTACACACCGACTGATAGAGTTAGAAAGTATGGATAGCATCTGTTTGATGGAACAAGGTGAGATCATCGAACAAGGCGACCATCCAACGCTACTCGCTCAAAAAGGTCGTTACTACCAGCTATTACAATCTCTATAATTCGATTTTCAGTGACGAGAAGGGCTCATCAAACGATGAGCCCTTTTGTTATTCCTGTATTATTAGTTACCTAATTAAGCACGTATACAGTGCTGATTTACCGACCAGATTTTTTGAGATAAGCCGCCATTTCATCTTCCGGAACCATGCCCCCACCTGTTGCCCAAACAAGATGTGTTGCGTTTTTGAGTTTTTCTTCGTCAAATTTCATTCGAGACTGATAAGCATGGTTATTCGAGACGTGCACTGCCCCAATCATACCGGCTAATGCAGAAGGCTCTAGATTAATACCTTCCAGTTCACTTAACTCACCCAAGTGGTGATACATACGAGCGTCATCAATGGTGTAAAAACCATCAAGTAGCCTTTCCATCGCTCTTCCGACAAATCCCGAGGCACGCCCGACTGCCAAACCATCAGCGGCGGTGATGTTATCGATACCCAGATCTTGCACCGAAATATCGTCATGCAAGCCTGTATGTACGCCCAACAGCATGCACGGTGAGTGCGTTGGCTCTGCGAAAATACAGTGGACATGCTCGCCAAATGCTACCTTCAAGCCAAATGCCACGCCACCAGGCCCGCCGCCAACACCACAAGGAAGATAAACAAACAATGGATGATGCTCATCAACCACGATTCCCAAGTCATCAAATTGCTGCTTAAGACGCTCACCCGCAACAGAGTAACCTAGAAACAGCGTCCGTGAGTTTTCATCATCGATAAAGAAACAGTTGGGATCTTTTTCTGCCTCTTTACGACCTTGCTCGACAGCAATACCATAATCTTCTTGGTGCTCTACGACATTAACACCATGCGACCGGAGCTTATTTTTCTTCCATTCCCGCGCATCCGCAGACATGTGGACTGAAACTGAAAAACCCAGCTTCGCACTCATGATGCCGATGGACATACCAAGATTGCCGGTTGAGCCAACCGCAATACTGTACTGCTTAAAAAACTGCCGAAACTCATTGCTGAACAATTTTCTGTAATCATCGTTTTCACAGAGCAAGCCGGCTTCAAACGCCAACTTTTCTGCATGAGTGAGCACTTCATAAATACCACCTCTCGCTTTGATCGAACCAGAAATTGGCAAATGACTGTCTTTTTTGAGCATTAAATGGCCCAATATTGGTGTGTCGTATTGCTGCTCCAAACGCACTTTCATATTGGGAATATCCACCACTGGGGACTCAATAATGCCACGCGACGTTTCCGTTTCGGGAAACGCCTTCATCAAATAAGGCGCAAATCGTGTTAGCCGTTCACTCGCCGCTTGAATATCTTTTTCATCTAACCCGACATGAGGTAAGCCTTCCTCCAAGGAACTGATATGGGGGTTGAACCAACAAACCTCTTCAAGATCAATAAGTGCTGCCAAGAGTGGGAACTGCTTAGTCAGCGCTTCAATATTTGCCTTGGTCATTTTACCTTCCTGGAATGATGTGAGTTGAGATAAACAAAAGCGCCGCAATAGCGACGCTTTGGAGAACAACTATCAGTTTGAGCTTATGCGTAGTTTTTCTCAAACTCTTGCATGAAGTCTACTAACGCTTGAACACCTTCTAGCGGCATTGCGTTATAAATGGATGCTCGCATACCACCAACTGCTCGATGACCTTTTAGCGCTTTCAGCCCTTTAGAGTCTGCTAGCTCAAGGAAGGTTGCATCTAGTTCAGGCTTAGCAAGTTGAAATGGCACGTTCATCAAAGAACGGTTTGCTGAGTGCACGCCATTACGGTAGAAATCAGACTGATCGATGTAATCATACAGTAGCGCGGCTTTAGCGCGGTTCACTTGCTCAATCGCTTTTACTCCACCCTGTGCCTTCAGCCATTTGAAAACAAGACCAGACAGGTACCATGCAAAGGTTGGTGGCGTGTTGAACATTGATTCTTTTTCTGCCAAAACAGTGTAATCCAAGATACTTGGTAGTACCTGCTTCGCCATACCTAATAAATCATCGCGCACGATAGCAATAGCAATGCCGGAAGGACCAATATTTTTCTGAGCGCCCGCGTAAATCACACCGTATTTAGACACATCGATTTCACGAGAAAGAATTGTCGAAGACATGTCAGCAACAATCGGTTTGTCGGTGATAGGAAGATCGTTAATCTCAATACCATCAATGGTCTCATTTGGACAGAAGTGAACGTAAGCCGCTTCTGGAGCAATTTTCCATTCACTTGCAGGTAGAACCGCGACTTTCCCGTTGATTTCTGTTTTTGCATCAAACACGTCTGGTTCGCAGTATTTTTTCGCTTCAGCTACCGCGCTTCCAGCCCAATAACCACCATCGATGTAAGTTGCCGTATCGGCATCACCAAGTAAGTTTAGAGGAACAGCAGCAAACTGAGCACGAGCACCACCTTGGCAGAACAGCACTTTATAGTTGTCCGGAATATTCAGAAGATCACGTAAATCCTGCTCGGCTTCTTCTGCAACTTTGATGAACTCTTTGCTTCGGTGGCTGATTTCCATGACCGAAGTGCCAAGACCTTGCCAATCGATTAGTTCCTTTTGTGCTTGCTGCATAACTGCTTTAGGCAGACCTGCTGGCCCTGCACTGAAGTTAAATACGTTGTCCGTATTTTGTTCCATGATGCTCATTGCTCCTGCTATGTAAATATTAAGAAATTAATATCACGTTTTCGCAGTGATAAAAACAAGAAAAGAGGTCTTACGACCTCTTTTTAAAGACTAAGCGTTGAATTGGAACAAATTCGCAACAACACGAATTACTGTTGTTGCATCAAAGCAGGCATAAGTAGAGCCACCAATGGGAACTCATGCCCATTTTCGAACTTCAATTTGCCTTCACCAATTTCTGCTTTTAATTGATAACCGCCCTCTACTTTTTCGATCAACTCCATAATAAGGAGCTCATCAATCCCTTCTTGAATAAATGGGTAATGCGTTACTAATTCATCAGAGAAGTAAGTGCTAAGTTCACCAGTAGTGGCCGTCACCAACTTCATTGGATCTTGAGTAATATGCTCAGTACCTTCAGGGATGGATAGTTGCCACTCGTTGTGGAACTTGCCGTCACCGAACGCGAGTGAAAGCTCGTTCACGGATAAATCAAAACCTTTGCTAAACAGCGTATCGACATGCGGCAATAAATTCGCAATTTCCTGCTCATCTAGCATAGGAGAGCCTTGATAGATAGACATAATTTGATCAAAAGACTGGCTATCCACATCTGCAATTGAGAAATCCAACTTAAAGTTATCGACATCCGTCCCATCAGTTAAACGTAGTTTCTTAGCATCTAGGTTTAATTGACTGTTCAGCTTATCACCAGACTCACTCATCGTAGTGTTACCACGGTAGCTCGCATTTTCAATCAAAAAGACAGGCGTCAAGTTCGCATCAACCACATCTAGCTTCTCTAGAGAGAAAGATTGCTCGCCTAACCAGTAGCCTTTTGCTTGCTTTCCTTTACCTTGCCCTGTCAATGCATTCAGATGAAGCTCTTCACCGTTTTCAAAATCCACTTGAACAGAAGGAACGGAAACTTGGTAATTGAGATCACCCAATACCGTCACATCACCTGTTACTTTTGCAGGGCTTGTAGAAACAGAAACACCTTGCGCTTCGTTACGATAATGCCAACTGTCTAGGTCGAAGATAAATGCTGTATTGCCATTTAGTTGAGTCTGGCTATGCATCGTGAGAGGCAAAAAGTCATTGTCCACCAATTTTGAATCAGCTGTTAGGCTTGTTAGACCGTGGCTAACATCACTGGTTACGTCAAACGTCGTTGGCATACCATCACGCTCTAGCTGAGTTTTAAGCTCAGGATCAACAACTGAATAACGAGTCAGCACGACTGAAGACAAGTAGCCACGCTGATACTCGACCACTTCACCTTTAATCATTTCATCATTCATATTGGTAATACCATCTTCAATGATGGACTGACCAATTTGTCCGACAGCCAATGGCCAACACAGTGCTAATGAGATAGCACCACCAATGGCGCCGATTTTTTTAAGATTTTGCATAACGTCACTTATTAGATATTTTCGGTCAGTCTACCCCAAACCACCTGCGGAGAAAACATTGAGACAAATCAGACTATTGATGCTTATTCTAGTCCATTAATCAGGAATCATACTTGGCTCCCACTCATCATGTCCTTTTATTGTTAAAGTTTGCGTGGCGAAGTTTTAACCGGAGCTAAAACATCTGTGAATCGTTATGCTGTGTTGTGTCTCGACAACAACCCAATCAGTGCTGAACAGTTTCGATTGGAGCTGTCTGCCTTCTCAAGTAAGTTTGATATATTTTCTGTCGAATCGATAGAAGAGGCTCAAAGCGCTTTAGAGTATCTAGAAGAAAGAGAACAGACTGTTGCTTTAGTTATAGCGAGCCATCACGCTCATTTTAACGGCGTGGATTTTCTTATTGGTTTAGACCGGATGCCACATACCGAGCAAGCAAGAAAAATTCTTATTAGCTGCTCGTCTGATATAGAGGCAATTCTCACTGCCGTTAATGAGGGCAGGCTCGACCACTGCCTCACTAAACCTTTGCCAGATCACGTCTTATTTAACACAGTGCAAAAAGAGCTGACCCAATTTATCTTGCGAAATGGCAAAGAAGACCTGCTAAGTTACAGTCAGATATTGGATCATCACAGCTTGTTGCGAGCGCACATCAATAACCAGATGAGCCATTATCAAGCCGGATTCTTACACGACTACCACTCGATGTCTGATGCCGAGTTAGCCGAGCAAGTGATCTCCGCTCTCCAGCAATTTTTCAAAGATAATGACGAAACAAGAGCGTGCCGTACATACTCACCTGAACATTTGTTAACCGTGGAAGGCGAGCCAAATAGCTTTTTGTGGTTTATCACCGAAGGTGAAGTGGCTCTGTACAAGCGCGATGAGCAAGGCATGCAGCGAGAGGTTGTACGCCATAACAAAGGGAATATTGTCGGAGGCATGTCGTTTGTTACTGGGGAATGTTCTTTCTCGACAGCTCTAACACTAACCAAAACAGAAGTTATCAAACTCAATCGCAACGTATTCAATAAAGTGATGCAAAGCGACTCAAACTTACTGCCTCTTTTTACAAACTTGCTCTTACGCCACTTCAACCGCCGATTGCAAAGAAGCATCAACACCAAACTGCAACTTCAAAAAACGCTCGAATCTTTAGAATCAGCCCACCAGCAGCTCATTGAAAGAGAAAAAATGGCGATGCTTGGTCAATTGGTTGCGGGAGTGGCCCACGAACTAAACAATCCAGTAGCCGCGATATTAAGAGGCGTAGAGAATTTAACGCATACACTAGAACGATTACTTAACGATGCGCCCAGTTCCGATATACAAACCAAAGGCATTGAATTACTGAACAAAGCGCAAACCTCAAAACCCGCTTCAACCGCCGAGCTCAGATCACGCGTAAAAGCGCTTAGCCATACTCTTCCAGACCGAGCGTTGGCAAAGAAAGTGGTGAGCCTTGGTTTAGAATCCGATCACGAGCTACTTACCCAACTAACGAGAAAGCAGCAAGCGTCTTATCATGCTCTCAATACACTAGAGCAATACCACAAAGCAGGTTCTACACTTCGCTCAATTAATGTCTGTGCAGCACGAATTGCTGATATGGTAAAAAGCCTGAAAGGATATGCTCGGTCAGATGATGAGACCCTGCACTATGCCGATATTCATGAGGGCATTGAAGACACCTTGGTGATTTTCGAGAACAAATTAAAAATGCACCAAGTTTCAACCGACTATGCAAACTTGCCTTCCATCCTTTGTCAACCGATCGCACTCCAACAGGTGTGGACGAACTTGGTCTCTAACGCCATTGACGCATTTCCAGAGAAAGGTGTGTTAAACATACAAACACGCCTTGTAGAAAAAGAGCACACACATTATGCCGTTATCTCATTTGAAGATAATGGATGTGGCATTCCTGAATCGCAAAGAGACGCCATTTTCGAGCTGAACTTCACCACAAAAAAAGAAGGTAATTTTGGCTTAGGCATCGGGCTGTCCATCTGCCAGCAAATCGTAACAGCACACAGAGGGTGGATTGACGTCGAATCAGAGATCGGCCAGTTCACACGAATGACCGTCTGGTTACCAGTCATCGAAGAAGGAGATGAAACATGACCAAGTATCTAATTTTATGTGTCGATGACGAACGAGAAGTCTTGGATAGCGTGCTCCAAGATCTTGCTCCCTTCGAGGAGAACTTTGTCGTCGAAGGAGCGGAATCGGTGACTGAAGCTCGGCAAGTGATTGAGGAGATGGCGGAAGAAGAAGTTCAGCTTGCGCTCATTTTATGTGACCACATTATGCCGGAACAAACTGGGATCAGCTTCTTAATCGAACTCAGTCAAAATGGTGACACAAAAGCAGCGCGCAAAGTTTTACTCACAGGACAAGCTGGTTTGGAAGACACCGTAGAAGCCGTAAATAACGCGAGTCTCGATTATTACATTGCCAAACCTTGGAAAGGTGAAGCATTGAGAAAAGCAATCGTGTCTCAGCTTACCGCGTTTGTGATTGAGAATGATGATAACCTGCTATCCTGGACTCAAATCCTTGATTCTGAGGCAATCCTCAACGCCATGGCAGAAAGAAGAGCAAGCTTTGGCGAGTAATAAAGTGTTTGGTTCTAACTTGAACTCAACGATGCTCATTGCACCACCTAACCTCGCATAGTCGAATGAGGTTAGAAAAACATCGTTACTTGTCCGAGTGAAATTCTCGGACACTACGTATATGGCGTAGTTTTTGCTTAAACCAAGGAACTATTAAGTTAATTGACAAAACATCGACACATTTTTGTTGGTCGTGGACCTTCCTTTTTATTATGATGTCGGACAAATCAGATTACGGTTCAAGTGGTTGCTTGAATCCATGGAAATAATGAACAAGGTTTATCGTTAGTTATGCGTAAAACACTATTAGCCGCTGCCTTACTAGTGGCATCAAGCCATGCCCTAGCTGCAAACGATCGCAATGCGCCAGCAACTATGAGCAACTTTAGCTACGACTATTTCGAAGCACGTATTGGCGCAAGTCCTGTGACATTTGGTGCTGGATTCAGCAAATCAATTCACCCGAACGCGCATGTTATTGCTCGTATTGACTCTGAGTTTGAAAGTGATTTTGACTCAGCTGCAGGCTTTGGCTTCCATTCTCCGCTAAACAACTGGGCAGATCTTACTGGTGAAATGCTAATGCGCGTTGTGCAACCTTCGAATGAGAGCAGCACAGATGTTGGTATGGAGCTTAACTTAGGTGTTCGCCAATGGTTGGGCCCTCAATTAGAAGTAGGCGGCAAAGTCGGCTACGTTTCTATCGATAACGATGACGATTGGACTGGCTCTGCCTACGCTCGATTCCACTCAACAGAGCTTTTCTCTTTGGGTGCTGAAGCACGTATCAACGATTTTTACGGTGATCAGGTAATGTTCACTACGCGTTTTAAGTTTTAAGATTTGTGCTATAAGAAAAGAGCAAATTAAAAAAACAAAAACCGAGGTCTCTGCCTCGGTTTTTTTGTCTAATTTAATGACTAACTCAATGAAGTGGTAAAAAACTTCAACGTCCTTTTTCCGCTTTTCACACTTGCCTTTACGACCCGCTAACTCCATCGAAACGAGTCAATCATTGTGCGATCAGCTTCGCTTAGTCACACAGTGCCAATAACTGTTTTTTACGCGGCTCTTGGATCAGTTTCCAATGTACGCCATCAGTTGCACCAGCAAATTTCCACAGTAGCTTTACATCAACATCATTACCGTAAGCCGTTTTAACTTTGTTGAAGACTTTTACAGGTCCAAGTTCTAAAAAGGTTTCTACGTCATCAACACCGGCTTTCTTGACCATACGTTCAAGGGTTAGTTGCATGTTGGGTAAGTCTCTTAAGCGTCTACTGGCAGAGGACTTTTGATATTTCCGTTCCTTAATTGAGTATTCAATTGATTTCTGTACCAGTTCATCAAGCCCTACATATCCGGATTCGAATAAATCGGTTACATCATAATAATTTACGGTTGCCGTCGTCTGTTTTTTGACGTGCTTATACTTCTCACAGCTCAGTTGAGTAAACACTTCATCTAGCCCATTACCACCACGTAAGTAGCAGCAATCATTGCTGACAAGCGCAAACATAGCATCATCGGTGAATAAACCAATACCACCGAACATAGAACGTTTTTGGTACTCACTGAAGGTGCGTACATATTTAAAAAAAGCTTGGTCTGTCATGTCCATTGACCTCTTTAATCTGAATAAATTACCCCGATTAGCGATGTCACCAGATAAACAGCAGCTTATAGCGAATTATAAATGTCGATTTGTTGGCGATATTTTTGTGAGTTGTGCTCACCAACTTGCTTAATCATACTTAACGTTGAAAAATAAGTTAGGACATAGGTCACATATAAAAAAGTATAAATTCTGCATACGTGATTAGTTTCACACTTATTGTTTGTGTGGTGATATTTTTTTGACGCATAGCATGCCTAAAACACGCCATCATTATGATCTCGCTGGCAATTACGGGCACATAATACGCATTTAATTGATAAAGAATACGCTGTAAGGGTACACTGTACGAAAGATCTCAAGTACAGCGTCACAATGGAACATTTATCATTTTTTTGGCTGCCAAATAATAAAGATAAGCTTATAAACGCACTGGAATCCGAGTTTGCTCAGCTGGTAGAACAGTCCATCGCCACGGGTAAGATTTCGTTACCTCCTATTCCTGATGTCGTGCTTAAAATTCAGCAGTTATGTGTCGAAGAACACACCACGATTGCCGATGTTGCTAACTGTTTATTGGAAGATCCCGGATTAGCAGCGGTCGTTTTACGAGTCGCTAACTCTGTGATTTTCAATCGCAGAAATATCACCTGCAACGACTTAACTACAGCGGTATCTCGTCTCGGAATACTTCGTGTACGTGATATTGTTACCGCACAAGCGATCGAGCAACTTAAACACTCAGTTAATCTCACTAAAGAATGCAATGCCATCTTGGTGAAGAGTGCAGCGATATCGCGTGAGCTCGGTGCCGTCATGGTGATGTTGGTTCAATCGTTTCGTAGCCACGAGCCAGGCACTTATGGTCATCTAGAGCAAGAAAAGGCGTTATTGGTCGGTCTATTAGCCGATATTGGGTTATTTTGCCTAATTAATGAGTACCACTTGTACTTAGATAGGGGCAATTACTTAGACCCAGATATTGCATTGCAGATCTTCCAAACACGTTGTTCTGCCACAAGTAAACTGGTACTTGAGCGTTGGGGGTTTGACAACGACTTCAGAGAAGTATCCTCAAACGAAAAATACGAGTTAACGCGACCAGAAGTGAGTTATCTCGACATCGCTAGAATTGCGCATCATTTATTGATGTTCCGCAATCACGATGAACGCATTGACGAACATGAAGTTGAATTCAACTTAACTGGTGCAGAAGTCTTGTATGAACTTAGTAACATGAGTGATACTGACTTCAATGATCAAATCCGTGCTGTACTCAATGCTAGCGGTTTGTAATTTATCGCTTTCTGATAATACCTTATCCGCGATAAAACGATTCGCTCAAGGCTGAGCTGTGTGTGGTGAAATGTCTCTAATTTCAACCGATAGATAATTTGATTTATGCGTGTTGATGTTATCTCAAAAAGGAATCATTGAGCTTTATGTTCTCAGGGATGCTATTTATTTTCGCTCCGCTTGTGGTGGGGTATCTAATTCCTATATCTCGATCTTCGTTATTGGAGAAGATCAATCAGTCAACGTCCTACCTTATTTACGTCATTTTGTCGTTGATGGGTCTTAGTTTGGCGGCGCTCGATAATTTAAGCAGCAACTTACAAAGTATTCTCCTCTATGCGAGTACGTTTTTTTTGTGTCTAAGTGCCTGCAACCTGTTGGCTCTGCCTATTATTGATAAAATTATTCCACTCCAGACCAATCAGAATCAAAAGAAGCTACCGTTATCTTCGATGGCTTTAGAGTCAGTTAAGCTTATCGTGGTCGTTGGCGGAGGGTTAGTGGTTGGCCTGCTGTTACCCATTGATTTGAGTTGGGTAGATACAGCAAGCGAATGGATACTCTTTCTACTTCTATTTTTTATTGGTATTCAGCTGCGCAATAGTGGACTTACTCTGCGTCAAATCCTATTAAATAAACAAGGAATGGCCATTGCGGCTGTTGTCATCGCAACATGTATGCTTGGTGGCGTTCTTGCAGCGGTGCTTTTGGATCTTCCTCTTTATCAAGCACTCGCAATGGCTTCAGGTTTTGGCTGGTATTCACTCGCAGGTATTTTAATGGGTGACGCTTTTGGTCCGGTATTTGGTGGCGCGTCGTTCTTGATTGAATTGATGAGAGAGTTAGTCGCACTGGTTGCCATTCCTCTCTTTATTCGTAGCTATCCGTGCACCGCAATTGGTTATGCCGGTGCAACAGCAATGGACTTCACCCTACCCGTTATTCAAACTACCGGTGGTGTGCGTTGTGTTCCTGTTGCTATCGTTAGCGGCTTTATTTTGAGTTTATTGGTACCAGTTATGATGCTTTTCTTTGTATCACTTGCTAGCTAGATCTCAGGTTTTCGCTTTAACATCCATTACAATACGGCAAAAATTTAAATACCCAGTTAACGTCAAAGTGGTCAATATTTTTTGGCAAGACCCCTCTTTCTTTTCGTCATTCAGCCCAACGATTTGTCACGACCAAATAGAAAGAAGGGAGAAACATCAACTGATGTGCATTGCGTTAATAAAGGGATAACAACCAGAAGGAAGAAGAATGAAACGCTTTGTCGTTGCAGCGCTCCTCGCTACAAGCTCAACTTTTACGCTTGCCGCAGATCAACAATGTCTTGCTAGCAAATACGATGGCTACGTCGATGCCTCACTACAGTGGTATCAAGATCTTGTTGATTTGACGGTTACCCAATATCCAGATCTGAAAGAAGTTAGTCAATGGTTCTTGGATGGACGTAAACATCACTTTGA
This sequence comes from Vibrio sp. 2096, assembly GCF_033339595.1. Classification (NCBI taxonomy): domain Bacteria; kingdom Pseudomonadati; phylum Pseudomonadota; class Gammaproteobacteria; order Vibrionales; family Vibrionaceae; genus Vibrio; species Vibrio sp. 2096. The sequence continues at coordinate 289,137 of NZ_JAWOUX010000002.1, read as the reverse complement.
ATTAAACCGCGAAGCGGTTCACTACTTTCTAGAGAACGACCCTAGCCGCGTTGCGACGGAACAGCCAATCGAAGCATGGTTAAAACTAGAGCAACATGACGTTAAGCAGTTAGCGACCCGAAGCGATAAGTTAGGTGAAGTTGCAAAACAGACATTTAGCGACCGTCAATCAACTAACCACCCAAAAAACTACGAGCTTCGTTCAGCATTCGCTGATCTGCTTAGTCATCCCCAACAAATTGATACCGCACTTAATAAGTACAATCAGTCAATAGAAAAGATTGAAAAGCAGAAATGTGACTAAGATTGCTCGCATTAGTCGTTGATTAGCATTCGAAAACACTAGAATGTTTTAACGTACTCAATCTAGAATTTTTTAATGTGAATATCGTAACCTTCACCTAAAATTTTCATTTCTACAACTTGGGTTTCAACAATTAAAACGGGACTTTGCGCCCGTTTTAGTTTAGATTGTGCCGCTCGCATTACCAAAATAACTACAAAGATTCTTTGCTATGGTTAAGGAACAAAAAACCGCTGATGTTAGCTTTGAGAGCTTGCTAAAGATCTTCACTGTCCCAGAAGGTCCGGACTCAACGTTAACTAAAATTGACGAGAGCCTCTCGCGAAATCTAAATCAATTTCTTCGTGAACACATCGTGGCAGAAGAAAAGCCTTTACGCGAAATCGAAAAAGACTTTTCTTCTGCTCAGATTCCTGAGCAGCCAGAGTTCGTGTCAGATCATACAGAGCACTTACTCGACACTTTGGTGTCGCACTCAGTTCACACATCTTCACCAAGCTTCATTGGTCATATGACATCGGCACTGCCTTATTTCTTGATGCCACTGTCAAAGATCATGATCGCCTTAAACCAAAACCTGGTAAAAATAGAGACTTCCAAAGCCTTTACGCCACTTGAGCGTCAAGTTTTGGGTATGCTGCATCGCTTGATATATGGTCAGAATGATACTTTTTACAATCAGTGGATGCACAGTGCAAACCACTCATTAGGCGCATTTTGTTCCGGCGGCACCATTGCCAATATCACTGCGCTTTGGGTAGCACGTAACAAAGCGTTAAGAGCCAATGGCTCATTTAAAGGCGTTGAGAAGGAAGGCCTTTTTAAAGCCATGAAGCACTATGGCTATGATGGCTTAGCGGTGCTAGTGTCTGAGCGTGGTCACTACTCCCTTAAGAAAGCAGCCGATGTATTAGGGCTAGGCCAAGAGGGCTTGGTTGCGGTTAAAACCGATGCCAACAACCGTATTATTGTCAACGACCTGAAAGCGAAAATTGTTGAGCTCGAAAAACAAAATATCAAGCCTATTGCTGTTATTGGTGTGGCAGGCACAACAGAGACAGGTAATGTTGATCCATTGCCTGAAATCGCTGAAGTCTGCCAAGCTCACGGCTGTCACTTCCATGTAGATGCCGCATGGGGTGGCGCAACACTTATGTCTAACCATCACCGTCACCTTCTTAAAGGTGTGGAAATGGCAGACTCAGTAACTATTGATGCGCACAAGCAGCTCTACATCCCGATGGGCGCTGGTATGGTTCTGTTCAAAGACCCTGACGCAATGAAATCCATAGAACATCACGCTCAATATATATTGCGCAAAGGTTCAAAAGACCTAGGCAGCCATACATTAGAAGGTTCACGTTCGGGTATGGCGATGTTGGTCTACGCCGCAATGCACATCATAAGTCGCCCAGGTTATGAGCTTCTTATTGACCAAAGCATTGAAAAAGCTCGCTACTTTGCGGATTTAATCAAACAGCAAGATGATTTCGAATTAGTTTCTGAACCAGAGCTTTGTCTGCTCACATACCGTTATTTGCCGCCATTCATCCGTGAAGCATTAGCACAAGCAGAAGGCTCACAAAAAGAACAACTGAATGAGCTGATCAATGAGTTAACACAGTTTATTCAAAAGCGTCAGCGCGAAACGGGCAAATCGTTCGTTTCACGTACAAGACTGAACCCAGACCAATGGCAACGCATGAATACGATAGTGTTTAGAGTGGTTTTGGCAAATCCACTGACCACAAAAGAAATTTTGAGCTCAGTGCTTGATGAACAACGCGAAATCGCCAAGCAAGCACCAAATTTGATGAAAAGAATTCAGCAGCTGGTTGTTGATATTCAATCGTCTTAACGGCCAGATCAAGTTACATCAATTTGAAATTTTTTTTCGTTTTGATGTAACTCAAACATCATTATCGTGCGACTAGCGCAACAAAACTTCGTTTACACATCCAATTCTGTAGTTTTTACAACATTTTGTTTGAGGCCTGTCAAATTCTCACTAAATAGTACCCGTTATTGGTTTAGACTGATTGAAGATCAGGTTTATACTGATTCTATGGCGCTGGTTGTTTTCGTTAACGCCCCACTCTACTCCGGAATCTTCGTGTTTCCTTTCGTTAGCAGAGCCAGCGAGTTGTTCTCTATACCCTCGTGAACACTATGAATACATTAGAAAAAATTCAAAAAAACCTGGAGAATTTCAGTAAGTCAGAGCGCAAAGTTGCGGAAGTAATTATGGCGTCTCCACAAACTGCAATTCATTCAAGCATTGCAACGCTGGCTAAAATGGCTGACGTTAGTGAGCCCACTGTAAACCGCTTCTGTCGTCGTCTGGACACCAAGGGCTTTCCAGATTTTAAGCTTCACTTGGCACAGAGCCTAGCAAACGGCACCCCTTACGTTAACCGTAATGTGGAAGAAGACGATGGCCCAGACGCGTACACCCATAAGATTTTCGAATCGACGATGGCCTGTTTAGATGTCGCGAAAAATAGCCTAGATCCAATGCAAGTGAACCGTGCGGTCGATTTGCTAACGCAAGCGAAGCGCATTTCATTCTTTGGCCTTGGTGCATCATCTTCTGTTGCCCGAGACGCACAAAACAAGTTTATTCGCTTTAATATTCCAATTACTTGTTTTGAAGATATTGTTATGCAGCGCATGAGTTGTATCAACTGCAGTGATAATGATGTTGTGGTTCTTATTTCTCATACCGGTCGAACAAAGAGTCAGGTAGAAATAGCGAACCTTGCTCGTGAAAATGGCGCAACGGTTATTGCGATTACAGCGAAGGATTCTCCTCTAGAAAAGGCAAGCTCGCTGGCCATCACGCTCGATATTCCAGAAGATACCGACGTTTACATGCCAATGGCAAGCCGGGTTGTACAAATGACAGTGATTGATGTGCTAGCAACTGGCTTCACTCTTCGCCGTGGTACAGGTTTCCGTGAGAACCTAAAACGCGTAAAAGATGCGTTGAAAGACAGTCGCTATGACAAACTAAGCCAGTACTAAGCACTAAAGCTTAGTCAATACTTTATCTAGGGGAGCTCAAGGCTCCCCTTTTGTTTTAATGCTGCTAAGGGAGCAATCACCCTAAGTCGTTGACACTCGATAAGTCCGTTCTTGATTCCAGTACTTCAACAGAACTGACATGTTGTGCACTCTCTGCTACACACTCTCCACTACAATCACAGACTTGCTGCAATATGTGTATCAAACGTTCCTGATTAAGAGGTAAAGGATTCCCTTTGATTGCCATTGATTTAAGCGCATCATTCGCCACTTGCTCAAAAGAGGTTTGGCATACTCCAAATTGAGCCAGTAGCGGTAACGCTAACTTATCTAGCACCATATTTACCCAAAGAATTCCATCGTGTTCGTTAGCATTTACTCGCTCAGTGACTAATTGGGCCAGCTTACGATAACGACTTATCACATCATTCCTACCCGCGAGTTTAGCAGCGTTAATGTTCTCCTGCATCACGTGCGGAGCTAGGCGAGCCGTAATAACGCTATGGGGGGCGTCTAACTTGCCTCCTAACGCCGATGCTAACCCATGAGCAGCACCTAATTTGGCATTAGTAATCGCCATACCACCAAGCAATGCAGCGAACGATAAATCAGAGCGCGCCTTATGATTATCTTGCTTACAAGCGGCAATCACTGAACGGCTTAAACGGCGTAGCCCCTCTTCGCAGACCATATCAGTAAGAGGGTTTGGCTCACCACACACATACGCTTCCATTAAATGAGTGAACGCATCCATTGCGCCACGTCCAGATGTGTATTGGTCGGTCCCGTAAGTAAGTGTCGGGTCTACAATGGCAACGTCTGCGAGCATATCAGGGCTTCGAAGACTCACTTTCACTTTATCTTGTCCAGATTTCAGCACAGCATTTCTGGTCACTTCTGAACCGGTGCTTGCTGTCGTAGGAATTGCAATAAAATGAAGAGGCTTTGCTTTTAAAGGGACGCTTCTTCCTACCACTTCTACGTAATCGTAAACATTGCCTTGATTGGGAATAATGGCAGCTAAGGCTTTGCCCATATCGATGACGCTGCCACCACCTATCGCAACCACCATATCAGGTTGGAATTTTCTACCGAGCACTGCGGTCTCTTCTACCATCGTGATGTATGGTTCACCAACGATAGCTACGTGCTGGTAACGCATATTTTGAGCTTTAAGATATTGGATAATGGGGGCGGCTCGTTGGGTATCCTGCCCAGTAACCAGCAAAACACTGTAGCCAAATTGGTTAATAACGGATAATGAAGATTGAAGTGCACCTTCACCAAATATAATCCTTGTTGCAGTCATAAACTGAAACATACACACCCTCCCAAAAGAATATACCCAAATAACCTCTCGCCCTCTGATTTAACACTTATGTAAGAGTTGAAGTTATTTGCGTATAGCCAAAATAGATTGCTATTTTTTTAAACAAAAAAAATTGACCAATTCCACCTTGCCATCATTAACCCTTTAGAATGTATGTTTTTTATGCGTCACTTCACATACTTCAGAGTCGTAAAATAAGCACGTGCGTTTAGTTTTTATTCGATAGATTTCACCTATAGAACCAAGAGGTAATTGCCGCTTTATTTCCGTATCTGGATCGGGCATAGTTACTCCAACAAAAGAAAGCGCACTCAGCCGCTATGTTTTGTACGCTTTCAAAAAAGAATAGATTTAGGAGAAATAAGATTATGTTCGTTGTTATCTTTGGTCGCCCTGCATGTCCTTTCTGTGTTCGTGCAAAAGAGCACGCAGAAACGCTAAAAGCAAAACGTGATGACTTCAACTACCGTTACGTTGATATTCACGCTGAAGGTATTTCTAAAGCAGATCTTGAGAAAACAGTTGGTAAACCAGTTGAAACCGTTCCTCAGATCTTTATCGACCAAGAGCACATCGGTGGCTGCGACGAGTTCGAAGCATACGCGAAAGAGCACCTAGGTCTATTTGACGAGTAATAAAGACTGTTTTCAAAAAAGCCGCTTCATGCGGCTTTTTTATTATTTTTCAGCTGGTTATTACGTTAAGTCAACTAATGGTAAAACCTAAAAAAATTCACTTATCTTTTTGCTATATTTAGTTACAATTCACAGTTCTTAATCTTTTTTGGCACACACTCTACCGAGCCACACAGTGAACATAGACGTCGTATACCTTCTCGAGCAAAACCCTATCCTTCTAATCTTCGTCGTATTAGCCATTGGCCTTGCCATCGGAAAAATTCGATTTGGCAAATTACAATTAGGCAACTCTATTGGCGTTCTTATTACCTCTTTGGTAATGGGCCACCTTGGTTTCTCATTTAATGCAGAAGCTTTAACCATTGGCTTTATGCTGTTTATCTACTGCGTTGGCATTGAAGCTGGACCAAACTTTTTTGGTATATTCTTCAGAGATGGTAAGCATTATTTTATTTTAAGCATGACTGTTCTCGTGTCTGCGGTCAGCTTAACGTATGGCTTGAGTCACTATTTCGGCCTCGATTTTGGCTTATCCGCCGGTATGATGGCAGGCGCATTGACCGCAACGCCAGTACTGGTTGGTGCACAAGATGCTCTTAACTCTGGCCTTGCGACTATACCGCGGAATATGGAATTTTCTCTGGTATTAGAAAATCTATCCGTAGGCTACGCGATGGCTTATCTGGTCGGCTTAATTAGCATGATCATGTTTGCTAAATTGTTGCCAAAACTGCAAAAACAAAACCTTTCTGATTCCGCGCAGCAAATCGCACAAGAGCGTGGCCTTGGAAATTCAAGCCAGAGAAAAGTGTATTTACCCATTATTCGAGCTTACCGAGTGGGCCCAGAGCTAATTGACTGGACTGATGGTAAAAACTTACGAGAACTGGGTATTTATCGTCAAACTGGCTGTTACATTGAACGAATCCGCCGAAATGGTATTCTCGCCCACCCAGATGGTGATGCTATCTTGCAAGAGGGAGATGAAATTGCACTGGTTGGCTTCCCTGACAGCCATGCTCGCTTAGACCCTAGCTTCCGTAATGGTAAAGAAGTATTCGACCGTAACTTGCTTGATTTACGCATCGTTGAAGAAGAAATCGTCGTAAAAAGTGACGCAATCGCAGGTAAGCGTTTATCGGATTTGAATTTGTCTGAGTTTGGCTGTTTCTTAAACCGCGTAGTTCGCGCTCAGATTGAAATGCCTATGGACTTAGACATTGTGCTCGCTAAAGGGGACGTCCTTCAAGTGAGCGGCGAGAAAAGCCGAGTACATGGACTGGCGGAAAAAATCGGTTTCATCTCGATCCACAGTCAAATGGCCGATTTGCTCGCTTTTTGTAGCTTCTTTATTTTGGGTATTCTGTTTGGCCTCATCACAATGACGTTCGGTCAGGTGTCTTTCAGTTTGGGTAATGCGGTGGGTCTTCTGTTGTCCGGTATTACGCTTGGTTTCTTACGAGCAAATCACCCTACTTTCGGTTATGTCCCACAAGGGGCGCTGAATATGGTCAAAGATCTAGGGTTAATGTTCTTTATGGTCGGAATTGGTCTAAGTGCAGGTGGAAAGATGTTCGAGCACCTAACGCAAGTAGGACCAAAAGTCATTGGTTTGGCATTTATTGTCAGTGTTGTGCCTGTAGTTCTGGCTTACTTAGTTGGCGCACACGTACTCAAGATGAACCGTGCCCTGCTCTTCGGTGCCATTATTGGCGCCCGTACTTGCGCTCCGGCTATGGATGTCGTTAACGACTACGCTAAGTCCACCATCCCAGCCCTTGGTTATGCGGGTACCTATGCGATTGCGAATATTTTAATGACGCTAGCTGGTACGATTCTGATAATACTAAGTTAATACTCACTTTGACTATGAAATACAAAAAGGCGCTCAATGAGCGCCTTTTGTTTATTGGTTATCTAGTCTGTGATTCGATTAGATTTGAATGAAGTCTGCTTCAACTGCTGGATTCACATCCGCTTCGTAATCTACGCCTTCAACGCCGAAACCAAATAGTTTCAAGAACTCTTCTTTGTACTCAACGTAGTCAGTCAGCTCTTTTAGGTTCTCAGTCGTAATTTGAGGCCATAGCTCACGACAGTGCTGCTGAATGTCGTCACGAAGTTCCCAGTCATCCAGACGTAGGCGGTTCATCTCATCAACTTCTGCCGCGCTACCGTCTTCTTTGTATAGACGTTGGCTGAACATACGGTAGATTTGTTCCATACAACCTTCGTGTACACCTTCTTCGCGCATTTTCTTGAATACCATTGCGATGTACAGTGGCATAACAGGAATTGCAGAACTCGCCTGAGTTACAACAGATTTAAGTACCGCAACATTGGCACTACCACCTGTTACTGCTAACTTGTCGTTTAGCGCTTTCGCTGCACGGTCTAGGTCCATTTTTGCTTTACCTAGTGCACCATCCCAATAAATTGGCCAAGTTAGCTCAGTACCAATGTAGCTATACGCGACGGTCTTACAACCTTCAGCAAGAACACCAGCATCAGACAACGCATTGATCCAAAGTTCCCAATCTTCACCGCCCATTACAGTGACAGTGTCTTTGATTTCTTCTTCTGTTGCAGGCTCAACGCTAGCTTCGATGATCACATCTTTGTTGGTATCAACAGCCGTTGATGTGTAAGTTTCACCGATAGGTTTAAGAGATGAACGAACTAATTCACCAGTTTCTGGCATTTTACGTACTGGAGATGCCAGTGAGTAAACCACCATATCGATTTGACCTAAGTCTTCTTTGATGAGCTCGATAGTTTTCTGTTTCGCTTCATTTGAGAAAGCGTCGCCGTTTAAGCTTTTTGCGTACAGACCTTCTTCACGCGCTAGCTTTTCAAAAGCAGCGGCATTGTAAAAACCTGCTGTACCTGGTTTCTTCTCAGTACCTTCTTTTTCGAAGAAAACACCGATAGTTGATGCACCGCCACCAAATGCCGCAGCGATACGAGAAGATAGACCGTAGCCACTTGATGCACCAACAACAAGAACACGCTTAGGTGCGTTTTTGATTGGACCTTGCGCTTTGGTGTACGCAATTTGTTCTTTTACGTTAGCTTCACAACCAACAGGGTGCGTTGTAGTACAGATAAATCCACGAATTCTAGGTTTGATGATCATATTCAACTTCCTTTAAAAAACCTTGTTAGGATAAAAGTTTCGTTGGGATTTCGCATCTAATTTCTGTAAAAATGCTCTTAAAAGGCAAGTGGTTGGAGCACTATCCCACCATCCACTCCCCAAGAATACAAAAAAGCACCTCATTGAGGTGCTTTTCTTAACATTAGTTGTCTATTATGCCGCCGGATTCAACTGCGACTTTTTTGGGCTATGAGTTCGCACTTCAGAAAAGTCATGACTAAAGTGGTCAACTTGAATCGCCTTGTAGCGCAATTTATCTGCAGCCATGATTTGATCAATTTCTTGCTCAGTTAACACGCCTGCTTCAAATGCTTGCTGCAAACGGTCATGCAGCAGACCTTTACGAGCCACTTTACCATCCTTCGCAGCCTTCATAAGTTTACGCTCCAAAGGTTTAATGTCGTACATTGCAAGGAATGCATTCTCCATTAAGCCTACGCTGTCATCCTCTGATTTTCCGATGTAGCACAGATGCGTGAGGCGATCACGTTGCGCGCCTGGTGTCATCATCGCTTCAGCCAAATTCACACACAGCTCATCACTTGGCTTATTGAAATGATTACCAAGCGGGAACAATAGCCCCTTAAGCACACCGCCAACGTATTTCACAGGGAAGTTGGTGTAAGCCTCATTTAATGACTTAGAAGCGTTATACAAACAGTGTTGAACAGCGTAATGAACGAAGTCTAGATCGCCTTGTTGACGGCCTTCATCTTCATACTTTTTCAAGGCAGCAGATGCCATGTATAGATAGCTTAATCCATCACCCAAACGTGCTGAGATCATTTCTTTACGCTTCAAGTCTCCACCTAAGGTTAACATCGCAAAGTCTGCACTTACTGCAAGTGCACGACTGAGACGAGTAATGTCTTTGTAGTATTGCTGCGTTGGGCCACTCATGTGCGCGTTAACAAATCGAGAACCAGTTAGTGCTGCACCAAATGCACCGAATGTATTACCGAGAGCGTGCTTGATGTGTTTAAAGAGTAAGTTGTCAAATTCTTTCGCACCTTGTTCAGAATCTGGATTCGCCGCAGCTTCCATTTCTTTTAGAACATATGGGTGACATCGAGTCGCACCTTGACCAAAAATCATCAGGTTACGAGTCAGAATATTCGCGCCTTCAACAGTGATAGCAACCGGGATACCAAGGTAATGTTTAGCAAGATAGTTCATTGGACCATCTTGAATCGCACGACCCGCATGGATATCAAACGAATCATTTAGAATGGTACGCGCGATTTCCGTCATGTGGTACTTGGCAATCGCGGTTACAATCCCAGGTTTTTCTTTCATATCGAGAGAAGTCGTCGTTAGCGTACGCGTCGCTTCTAGTAGGTAAGTAAGACCACCAATGCGCCCCATTGCTTCTGCAACACCTTCAAATTTACCGATCGACATTCCAAACTGTTTACGCACGTAAGCATAAGCACCTGTTGTACGTGTAGTAAGGTGACCAATCGCTGTGCCAAGCGCTGGGAGAGAGATACCGCGACCAGCAGAAAGACACTCAACCAGCATACGCCAACCTTTACCTGCATAATCAGCGCCACCGATCAACCAGTCCATAGGGATGAAGACATCTTCACCACGAGTAGGACCATTCATAAACGCAGACCCCAGAGGATCATGGCGTTCGCCTATCTCGACACCTTCATGGTCAGCGGGAATCAACGCACATGTAATGCCAACCTCTTTCTTGTCACCAAGTAGCCCTTCAGGATCCTGCAGTTTAAATGCTAACCCGAGCACTGTCGCAACTGGCGCAAGCGTGATGTAGCGTTTATTCCAACTAACTCGCACGCCAAGCACTTCTTTGCCTTCATGGGTGCCGTAACAAACCACGCCTTGATCAGGTATGCCACCCGCATCAGAACCCGCTTCAGGGCCAGTTAGGGCGAAACAAGGGATGTCTGTACCATCAGCTAAACGAGGCAACCAGTAATCTTTTTGCTCTTGCGTACCATAGTGCGATAGCAGCTCACCAGGACCAAGAGAGTTCGGTACCATTACCGATACCGCGGTACTGATACTTCGAGTCGCAATACGAGAAACAATGGTTGAGTTCGCCAAAGCGGAAAATTCACGACCACCATATGCTTTCGAGATGATCAAAGAGAAAAATCGCTCTTTACGTAGGTACTCCCATACTTCAGGCGGTAAATCCCTGTCTTCTTTGACAATCTTCTGGTCATCAAGCATTTTTAGCAGAGTTTCAAGCTCATTATCCATAAATGACTGCTCTTCTGCCGTCAGTGTAGGCGTTGGATAATGATGCAATGTTGTGAAGTTTGGCTTGCCTGAGAATAGTTCGGCATCCCACCATACACTACCCGCTTCCATCGCCTCTTTCTCTGTGCTAGACAGAGGTGGCAATACTTTTTTGAACACTTTAAAAGCCGGGTCACTAATCCATTTTCTTCGTAGAGAGCTCATAGTTCAGATCCTTTTGTTCACGTAACCGCTCGGGGTATAATCTTATTATTGGTTTAACTTTCTTATTTGTCTTATGCCAACTGCTTTGCTGACATTCCTGCTGACAAATATGGAATCAGTAAATCTACGACAGATTTCACATCGACTTCCTTTTCAAACTTACTTTCTGCCAGCTCCGAAAGAGCTTGGCTTGAAGCCATCGTAAATACACAGGTTCCTAACGTGAAGTGCAGTCGCCAAAACAACTGTTCTTCACATAGTTCCGGGTTCGCCTTCATTATCGAGAAAGTGAAAAGGTTCAGTACCTCTTCGTATCTGGTGGTAATGAACCAGCGTAGATGACCTTGAACGTCTGTATAACCGCGGCCAATTAACAACATAAATAGCGCAGTACCATTTGGGCGTACATCATTTAATGTACGTAAAGGTAATCGCAATGACTCAAAGACATCGTCCATGTTGTAGCTATCGCGCGTGTTTAACTCAATTAATGAAGTCTTAATGCTCGGCATCAGTGCTTCTAAATACCTATCTAAAACCGCTCTAACCAGCGTTTTTTTATCGCCAAAGTGATAGTTTACCGATGCTAAGTTAACGTTAGCTTTACCTGTTATCGTTCTTAGCGAAGTATCATTAAAGCCATGTTCAGCAAAGAGTCCTTCTGCGACATCGAGTATTTTTTCTTTTGTTGATGTTCTCGGGGCCATTTTAATCACTCGTATTAAACAACTGTTTGAAAATATACTCCCGAAACTTAAGATTAACAAATGATTAACATCACACTTTAACCAATTGGTCTGACCAGACAGTAAAAGGTGTGATCTAATCTTTTGAAATTCAATCGAATACTCCAGTGAAGCTTGTCAGAAGAAAACGATCAAATTTCTCAGACCATCGCAATTGAAACGCTAACAATAGCCTTGACGGCTCGGAGTAAGCGACGAGAGTATGAAATACATCTTCGGTTCTAGGGGATATAAAATGAGAAACACCGAAGTTAGTCACTTCACCAAGTTGGTAATCCATCTCGATTTTTCTATTACTTTCGGGTGTGTAAGAAGCTAGAAAGCATTAAGTAGAAATTTTTTGAAAAAAAATGGAACTGTTTGGAAAAGGCTCGGTCTGAATATACGTAACAGTTAGGGCATTTGAAGTTTCACTGGCCGTCAAACTTGTTTCCATCTAATTGTTACGTTGCTGCTTTTTTCTTATTAACTCCTATGTTTGTATCCGCCCAGTCAAATTTTCGGCTGGGCTTTTTTTCGCCTATAGATTTGCCAAGCGCCTCTTTCGATGATTTGCCCCAACTCCATAAGCTAGACCTTAGCTGGTCACAAAAGTAACCAGCCTGAAGTGGTTGATGTGCCGATCTGCAGACATAAAAAAGCCTCCCGAATGGGAGGCTTTACTAAACAGTGTGTATCTTACGCTTGCGCTTTCTTAGGCAAAGAAAAGTGCAGTAACGCGTAGCCAAGTAACGCGGCTGTCGTCGAGCCCATTAAGATACCGAGTCGAGCATAGGTATCAAACTCAGGGCTTACATTTCCAAACGCTAAAGAGGAAATGAATATAGACATTGTAAAACCGATACCACACAACACAGATACCGCAAAGATATGCTTGAAGTTAATGCCTTCCGGTAGCTTAGCTACACCCATTTTTACAGCAGCCCAACTAAAGGTGAAGATACCTAGAGGCTTACCAACCAGTAGCCCCAAAGCAATACCTAATGGCAGCATTGAAGTTAGGCCTGACATCGATACGCCTTCTAGCGAAATCCCCGCATTTGCAAATGCGAATAGAGGTAAGATACCAAATGCCACGTATGGATGAAGTGCATGCTCCATGTGCTTAAGTGGGGAATGTTCGCCCTGTTTACCCTTAAGAGGAATAGCAAAGCCGATCACTACGCCTGCAAGTGTTGCGTGAACACCAGATTTAAGTACCGCAAACCATAAGATCGCGCCGACTATCATGTATGGCGTCAGTTTCGTCACTTCCTTCGCATTCAACATGAACAGGACACCAGTCATGATGAAGCCAACAAGCAGCGCCATGCTAGAAAGATCACCTGTGTAAAACAGTGCAATAATAACAACCACGCCTAAATCGTCGATGATAGCGAGAGCTAACAAAAATACTTTAAGGCTTACTGGTACACGCTTACCTAGTAGCGCCATGATACCTAGAGCAAATGCAATATCCGTCGCAGCTGGAATGGCCCAGCCAGAAACCGCCTCTGGGTCGTTAGCATTAAACGCAACGTAAATAAGAGCAGGGGCTAACATACCACCAACCGCTGCAATCGCAGGGAAAATTGCGGTTTCTTTTGATTTTAGCGCTCCTTCAAGTAGCTCTCGCTTCACTTCAAGGCCAATAAGTAAGAAGAAAACAGCCATTAGGCCGTCATTAATCCAGTGAGAAACTGACATACCGAATACATAAGTATGCAGTACAGATTGATAAGTTTCGCCCAGCGGTGAGTTAGCAATGGTCATCGCAATTGCCGCTGCAATTACGAGAAGAATACCACCTGCTGATTCCATTTTGAAAAAGTCACGAATGACATCGTTCATGGTTTCGTCCTTATATTTATTATCTTAATAAACGATTAACAAAGAGTGATAAGAGTGTATAGCTGTCGAAAACTTTAGAATAATCGCTTCTTCAGAGTATAAACTTCGGTTTTTTCGATGTTAAGTTTACTATACATCGTATTTTCCAACATGACACTCAATTTTGATCGGAGATCGTATTTGTACTTGTCGCACCAAATATTTATCAAGATGATGAGAAAATCAGCATAACACGGCTTGTACCATCATGATAACCCCGTACTTTTGAGAAAAAGCTAGGAAGCTTCGCGCACCAAAAAACCACCCGTAGGGGGTGGTTTTCTTCACAACTCAATAGCCTGTCAGCTGCATAAAGCCCCAAGCCTCATTGGAGCCGGAAGCTAAAGTAGGCCCTTCCCAGTAAGGTATTACAAAGGGTAGCCACATATCTGACTTGATAATGCGGGTAGTCAAATTAATTTGATGCTTCGGAATATTGATAATCCACTGCAAAGGTAACCTTCTTCCATTGGATAAACTGGTCACTTGCATTGGTTTAATACTGATATCATCGTCTGAGAGGTTGATGACTTTACCTGAGCGTGTCGACAACGTGCCAAATACGTGCGGTGTTTGCCCATGGTGACGATAACGGCTAACAGTTAATGCTCGACCATCATCTAAATTGAAAACAAACCAATCCCAGCCTTGTTGCCCCTCACCAATTAAGCCGCTGCCCCATTCTTTTTGCGCCCATGCAGAACCCGTCACTGAGAATCGCTTACCATTTAAGCTTAAGCTGCCTTTTACTTTTAAAAATGGAGCACTGAAGCTAAAAGAAGCAACAGATTGCAACGCATGTTTAACTTGGAAGCCTTTGTCTCCATTCACCACAAAGGGGCCGCTTGTCATGGTATTGAGCTCAAGTCCAAACGTATCAGTATTCACATTCAAGTTGCCCGGGAAAGGCGTCGCACCGAGTGATCGCCAAGTCCAATTATCAATCCATAACCTGAAAGGACGATTGATCATACCAGCTTGGCCTATCCCACCTCTAGCTACCCGTTGCTCTTTCCATACATGCGAGCCATGACTGACGACAACATGTGAAATGTACAATTGAGGGTTCTGCCAACCGCTGGTTTCTCGCTCGTCCGTCGCAACCCTGAAATAGCTCCATTGAACATTGTAGATCTTGCCTTGCTCATCTTTTAGCTTCGCAAAGTAGTGCCACCATTCATGCTGATACTCGGGATGAAAGCGAAAGTCTGAGGGTAAAGAGACATGCTCATTAGGTAGTACAGGCTCGAAAATCGTTTGATTTTCACGCGTTAAGATAGAATCAAGTTCGCTTTCTCGTGTTGCTGTCGCCTCTAACCAAAAAGTTGAGTAAAAAGCAGCCCCAGTCAGAAAAGCGAACGTAACAACAATGAGCGTTGAAACCAACAAGCGTTTTTTAGAGCCCATTTTTTTCATTACAACGCGTCCCTTAATGACTTCATCGGTGTACTTTTGATCATTCTAATAACTGGCAATGCGCCAGCAACCATGATGGCAAGCATCGCCCAAGCAATGGTTTGAGCATACTCCCATGGAATCGTTTGAAGCTCTAGAGACCAGCCAAATGATTGCTTAATGATAATATCAACGATCAAATGTGCGAGCGCCAAGCCGAGCGGCACTGCAATAATCGCAGAAATGGCTCCGAAGACGAATAGCTGCAAACCACCTAATACGACAAGTTCTTTTCCGGACACACCCATGCACCTTAATAAGGAAAAATGCCGCTGCCGTGAAAGTTCTCCTGCCAACGTCGCAAAGAATAAACCAAACACTGCAATAATCAGCGTGATATTGCCCAAGGTTCCTGCTATCGCAAAGGTATGATCAAACACTCTCATTGCTTGGCTATAAATATTACCGTTATCAAACACACGATCTTGCGGGAGACGGAATACATTCTCTAAGCGATTTTTCAGCCCTTCTCCATTGACGTTATCTTTTAATACTACGCCAAGACCAACATTACCCGTACCTGCAAATGCATACAGCCAATTCCGGTGCGACATCATCACCTGGTTATATGGGTTTCCATAATCGTAGTAAACGCCTACGACTTGCCAGTCACCACCAAGCGGTTCTTGCAAGTTAATGAAATCGCCAGGGCGGATATCCAGCTTCAAGGCCATCGACTCACTGACCATTAAGCTCTTGGTAGCGTGCAGTTGATACCAGTAATTTGGGACACCTAACTTGACGGTAAGTGAGTCTAACTCACCTTCAGAAGAGCCCGTACTCACAACTTGCAGAGCACCATGCTCGGTCGGCATATCTTTTTCCCAGCGCCACCAAACCGAGTTCACCTCTGGCTGATTCTGGAGCCATGCGCTCATCCTAGCGGCTGAATTGTTGGTCGGATAGATGTACACATCAGCCGCTAATCGCTGATTTAGCCACTTATCGGTTGTATCTCGAAAGCTTCCGACCATCGTTTCTACACCAATGTTTGCCGCCAGCGCTAACATAAACGCCATCGTAGCCACACCGCGATAGCTCATGCTCGCTGCTGCATCAGCAAAAAACCAACGGACACGAACCCATCGCATGGTATAAGAAAAACTTTGGAACATATGCCACATAATAAATGGCATAAACAACGCCACACTAACCAACATCAGCGCAATAATAGCAAAGCCGGTTTCTTGTGTTTTCGGCGCCTGATATACCGCTATTGCAGCGACACAAAACGCACATGCCGCAAGCGCCTGCCAAGAGAACTCTCTTCCAGCAAATCGCATTAGCGACAGTCGAGAAGAAAGGCGGATTGGTTGTGACTTCAACAAACGGATTAATGGCCACAGACACGATATCAACGCACCCATCGCTGCCATGATTAGACTGTATAAGCTAGATTGCCATGACCATCCTATGGTTAAGCCTACGTTGGCATCATACAAATCACTCAGGCTCGAAGACACTGCTGGGATAAGTTCATTTGCTAAGATCAAGCCAAAAAAGTTACCACACGCCCACGCAATAAAGACGAGCAAAGACAACTCTAGCAATAAGGCTTGCGCTAACTGTGTTCCGTTAACACCAGTCTGTCTCAAAATACCTACCAAACGTTGTCGCTGGATGAAAGACAGAGACATCGCTTGATAAAAAATAAACAACCCAACCAAAAACGAGAGCATTCCCATCGCGGTGAGATTCATATGGAATGCGTTAGTTAGCGACTCAAGCTCAGTACGCGTATTCCTAACAAGCGTCATTCCGTTTGGCAACATGTTTTTCAGTGCTATCAGCTTTTCCTCTGGCATTTCGCCACAAGAAATCGCAGACAAACCTGAGCTCCGCTTGAGCATACGCAACAACGATATATCAGTAACCAACCGAGTACCCGAAAGCATCTTGTCCTTATCTACTTGAATAGGCCCAAGACGGCTTCCGTCATTCATCTCAATGAAGTCCCCATCCTGCCAACTCATGTAAGCGGCTAAATCTTGACTAACAAGAATAGGATAAGGAGGCTTCATTAGTGATAAAACAGGCATCTCACCTAGCGATTTTCCTTGTTGTAGTGGGATCATCGCGACAGGATCTATCCCCACCAACATCAGGCTCATATCGGTCTTGGCATCTAGATGAAGCACGTCAAACGGTGCACATTGGTTAAACCCAGCTCGACGTAACTGAATATAGAAACCTTGAGGAATTTTATTGGCAGAGTGCTTCGTTCGGATTCGGTATGGCAAAGGATTAGAGAAAAGCTTTTCCCCAGTGGCATAACTTTGTTTTGCATGCTGGTTGATAGAAGTAACACCAACAAGGAGGGACACGCCTAAAGTTAATCCCAGCCAGACAAGAATAATTTGTAGAGGGTAACGACGGTAATGACCGAGTAGTGCCTTAACTACGGGCCATAACATGTAGCTGCCCTCCTTGAAGTCGAATCTTTCCTTCCATATGGGCGGCCACTTTTTCACTGTGCGTCACTAACAGCAAAGTACACTCCAGTTGGCGAGCGAGACTCGTTAGTAAGCGCATTACTGCTTCTGCGTTTCGCTCGTCTAGGCTACCAGTTGGCTCATCAGCAAGCAGGATTTTTGGCTCCATATAGAGTGCACGAGCAATCGCCGCACGTTGTTGCTGACCACCAGACGCCTCTTCCGGATAACGTCCTAGCAATGGCATTAAGTCCAAAGCAGAAAGAATTTGACGCCACAACTCTTTATCTTCCGGCAGACCTTTTAACTGACGACAAAAACGAATATTGTCGGCAATATTAAGTGTAGGAAGCAGGTTGAATTGTTGGAAGATATTCCCAATATTGTTGCGGCGATAAAGGGTTCTTAAATGCTCCGGTGCTTCATGCATAGCAAAATTTGGAAACTGCACTTCACCAGAGTCAGCAGTATCTAATCCGGCGATTAAATTCAGCAGAGTACTTTTACCCGAACCACTTTCTCCCATCAGAGCAACTTGGTCGCCTTGCTGCAATGTTAATTCTGCCCCTTGTAATACAGGGTGAAACTCTCCCCCGTCTACATAGCCTTTACATAGGTCTGACAGTTTTAACATTGATTATGCCGCTCGGATGGTGTTTAAAAATTGGGATCAGAATCTACACTAAAATCCTGTTAGTAGAAAGTATTTTGAATGCTTGATCACACTATGGAAGTACAAATGCAACTCGATTCACTTTCTGTTGCTAATTTTGTTGACGTTTTGAGCAGATTTTTGCAGCCAAAATAAACTCTGTTCCTCCTTACTGGCCAATCAGGTTTTTCATCCATTTTCGGCTAACCATTCTTGGCAAGCAAATCACCCACTTCACAACTTCTTCTGTCAAAAAGAGTAAGTAAACCCATTGTGGGTCCCAATTGAGATAAATCGCTGCAAATGCTGCGAGTGGAATCCCGATCACCCACTGCGCCAAGATGTCTTGATACAAACAAAACTTAACATCACCGCCCGCACGTAATACACCAACAATAGCCATCATCGGCACCGAGCGTAGCACGACACCCAACGCAAGAATCACCATAAACTGTTCAGCTAGCTCGCGAGTGTCCGTTGTCAGTGCACTAAACGCATTAAGGATCCATTGATTTGACACTATCAACAAGACGGCGACCACAAATGCGATAAGCACATTCAAAATGACCGTAGCCCATGCTTGATAATAAACGGGTTCAAAATTACGAGCGCCGAGCTGGTTCCCTACTAGAACTGCAGCCGCATTAGATAAACCAATCATCATCGCCAATGCGATCGACTCAACAGGTGTCATTACGGAAAGCGCCGCCAAACCTTGCACGCCTGCTTGCCCCATGATGGCGTGATAAGCAAACAACCCACCAGCCCACGCCAAGAAGTTAAGTGTGGTTGGCAAAGAGAGGCTCAAGAAACGCGTAATTTTATCTAAGACCAATCCTGCGCGTATATCATCCCAGCCAAATGCGATTATGTGTTTTTTCAACCATAGATAACCAAACAAGCAACCTACTTCGATCGCGCCACTGATTACCGTTGCGATCGCTGCTCCCGTAATACCCAAAGCAGGAGCGCCTAATTGACCAAAAATTAAAACCCAGTTAAGAAAAACATTAGATAAAATGCCTATACCACTAAAAAAAGTGCTTAAGCCTGGTTGGTGCATCGCCCTTAGGCCCACCGACATACTGGCCACACATGCAACAGCAAACATGCTAACCGACGAAATAATGAGATAGCTTGCCCCTAATTCAATCACTTCTTGTGAATCGGTAGTCAAACTCATGATGGGCTGTGGAAAAACAACAAACAAAGCAACAGCAATCGCAGCAAACATCATTGCGATCATCCATGTTAAAGCGGTACTGCGACGCACCCCAACTTTATCGCCAGCCCCCCAATATTGAGCGGTTAACAACGCACCGCCCGTTGTCACCCCAACTAACATGATGGTGGTGACGAAAGTCGCGCGCGCAGCAACTCCAACAGCGGCAATTTCAGCTTCACCAAGTTGACCAAGCATAAGAACATCGACGAGGCTTCTGCTAGAAAACATCATGCTTTGCAGTGTAATTGGTAACGCGATTGCAAATAAACGACGTAAGAATGCTTTGTCTGCGTGTATTGAGAGTTGAGAAAGAAAAGTCACAAGCGCTCCAACGACAACTTATTGATAGAATGGGGGAAGTGTCTCATGATTATACTCTGTGGTGTTTATTCCACCAAAGATAAAAGGACAGATAATGAAAAAGGTGTTGGTGCTAGGCGCCTCGGGTTACATTGGCTCTCAACTTCTTCCGTTACTTTTAGATAAAGGTTACGCCGTCACAGCAGCGGCGCGACATATTGATTATTTAGAGTCAAGAACTCAGCCTCACCCTAATTTAACGTTAAGGTATCTCGACTTGGCTGACGCTGAGACCACGAAGGCTGTAGTGAACGATTTTGATTTAGTCTTTTTTCTCGTGCACGGGATGGCTCAAGGTGATGACTTTGTTGAGTACGAACTAAACCTTGCTTTGAACTTCAAATATGCGTTGGAACAAAGCTCCGTCGAGCATGTTATCTATTTGAGCGCCATTCAACCTCAAACCGGAAACTCTCGCCATTTAGCCGCTCGTAAAGCCACGGGAAAAATAATTCGACAGTCTGGTATTCCAGTAACTGAATTGCGTGCTGGCGTTATCATCGGCCCCGGCTCTGCCGCTTTCGAAATCATGCGTGACTTTGTCTACAACTTACCTATTTTGATCGCGCCTAAATGGGTCGACTCAAAAGCGAACCCTATTGCCTTGCCCAATCTCAACCACTATTTATTGAAGTTAGCAGAAGCCCCCTCTCCAGAAGAAAGTCACATTTATGAAGTTGGTGGGCCAGATACACTTAGCTACCGCGAACAGTTCAAAGTCATTTGCCGAATCACGAACAAGCCGTATCGGCTGTGGTCGACCCCGCTACTTACTCCGAAAATGGCATCGTACTGGCTAGGTTTAGTTACCTCAGTGCCAACTAGTATCGGTAAAGCATTACTTGCGGGCTTAGAGCACGACTACATTGCAGACTCCAAAGCGATTGAAGAACGATTTCCTCAAACGCTGATCAGCTACGAGCAAGCGGTAACTGATACCATTCAAGATGAAGGCACATTTGTACGCAGTAATGTCTGGGGGTTTGAACCCGCAGCGCTTCGTCGATGGCAACCAGGATATGGCTATTACCCAAAACAAGCTGGAGCGAGCATTAAAACTCATGCCTCCGCTGCGGCATTATGGAAAGTGGCGCAAAAGATCGGGAGTCGCGAAAAAGGCTATTACTTTGCCAACATCTTGTGGCGTACACGTGAATGGCTCGATATCTTTTTTGGTGGCGGAAAACCGATTCGCGTTTCTCCTCCTGGACCAGAGCTTAAAGTCGGTGATTTTATTGACTCTTGGAAAGTGATTCGCTGCGATAATAATCAGTTTCTTTCACTGTTTTTTGGTATGAAAGGCCCAGGCCTTGGGCGTTTAGAAATTACCATCAAAGATCTCGGTGACGAACGAGAGCTGGATATTACCGCCTGGTGGCACCCGCAAGGGTTTCTTGGGCTGCTTTATTGGTTTGCAATGATGCCAGCCCATCTCTTCATATTTAAAGGCATGGTCAAAGCCATCGCGAAAGAAGCAAACCGTTTAGTAAACAAAAAGCCCCAATAACAGGGGCTTCTAAACACTCAAAATGTCACTTTAGTCAGCTTTGAACGAGAGTGGAATTTCGGCTAACTGGTTGCCTTCGTTTGCTGGAAAAATAAGGTACTCGCCATGGTATTTCACCATCGATTTGTAGTCTGTTACCTTATGAACCATAAAGCCCGCTTGCGCTGCTTTCTCAACAAACTCAGCATGATTGCCACGCACAAACCAACTCATTGGCTTTACGAGCAACTCGCCATCAAAACAGCTTTCGCATTGGTCTGCACATAACGCTAAAGAGTTTTGACCTTCAGTGAAGATTTGTACTTTGCCGCACCCAATCAGTTGCTCAGACGTCGAGACTTCCCAGCCTGCTTGCTCCATCAAATCAAGAAAAGACTCAATATCTGAATCTTTGAACACTTTGGAGTCTTCACCTTCAGGGAAGAATTGCGCATAAAAAGCAGAAATACGTTTAAAGATAAACAACAAACCAGCATCGTTCCCCTTTGAGCGACCTGCTTTTTGCCAACGCGTTAAGTCATCGCCTACCGTACGTCCGAAACGTTGTGATTTTAGCGCCTTTGTTACCCAACGCACTAAATAATGGTTATTCGCAACAGGGGCATTGGCTAACTTACCTGAGCGATGCTCTTGATCTAACTCTTCAAGTGCTGAGTTAACCAAGTTTTGAATTTCTTTGGTGTAATTCGACATTACGCCTTTCTTCCTAAAGTCCAATAAAACAGTGCTGAAAGCACAGAACAAGCAAACATCACGATGATCATCGGCCAAGCAACATTCCCGGGCAGTGATGCCACCAGCGCACCAACCAATGAACCGATACCGAATCTTAATGTCCCCGCTAGAGACGACGCCGTACCCGCCATTGATGGGTAACCACTTAAAAGCAGCGCCATCGCGTTACTACCTATCGTCGACAATGTACCGATAAACAGCACAACAAAAGGTACAATGCCCCATAATCCGAAGTCCATTAACCAACTTACGAATAAACCAATCCCCGCCAAAAGTTGCACGAACAACCCAAAACGAAGCATGGCATGGGAACCAACTTTCTTCACCAAGCGACCATTAATACTGGTCATGATGATCATCGCCACAATGTTCAAACCAAATAGGTAACCAAAGTGGTCTGGTCGAACACCATATAAATCAATATAAACAAACGAACCCGCCGTCAAAAATGCAAACATTCCGGAAAATGAAAACGCACCTGAGAGCATCAAACCGATCGCTTCAGGATTGGAGCATAATCTGGCGTAGTTTCTCAGCGTCGTGCGGAAACGAAGAGGCTGACGATTTTCAAGCTGTAACGTTTCAGGGATTTTCCAAAGTACGAGAAAAATCACGACTACAGCGAAAATAGCTAATACCCAAAAAATGGAACGCCAACCAAACCAAATCGCGAGATGGCCACCGATCATCGGTGCCACCAACGGCGCAATAGTAATGACCAGAGTAACGAAGGACATTGCGCGTGCAAAGTCTTCACGGTCAAACATGTCACGCACGACAGCTTGGATAATGACCGCCGCTGCCGCGCCAGCAAAACCTTGTGCCGTACGTACATAGGTCAGCGCATCAATGCCATTTGTTGTCGCACTCACAACAGCAGCCAAGCCGAAGAAAAGTACGCCTAAAATCAACACAGGTCTGCGACCAAAGCTATCGGCAAGCGGCCCGTGAATTAACTGGCCGATCGCAAAACCCGCGGTATAAGCCGTCAACGTAATCTGAACCGCGCCAGGCGCGACCCCCAAATCTTTCGCTATTGTCGGCATCGCAGGCAAATACATATCGATCGCCAAAGGCGTCAAAGCACCAATCGCTCCTAGTACCAGAAACAATAGAAAACTGATTTGGGATTGCGGAGCACTTTGAGCTTTTTCTGTCATTCTTTTACCTCTTGTTGGAGCCCTACCGTCAATACTTGCAGAACAAAGTGAAAATAACGGAAGTTCTCATATCGCTGAATGTAGAAGCCAAAAACCTGTTCTATCCAACGTTCGAGAATCATAAGGGCAAATATGTACCAAGGTGTGACCTTGACGAACTCGACATAGAAAAGCATGTGAAAGCGAAATGTGTTTATGGGAAACAAACACAATGCAGTAAAAATGATGGCGTTGACACCATCATTCCATTCACCGTAGCCGAAGGCTTTGCAATAAGAGTATGCATGCATCAGCTAAATGCAAAGGCATATCACTGAGATGAGTAAGCACACCGGAATTGTCTAGGCACTAATTTTGGTAGGAAAATTTATTTTGAGCCAATTCCTACCAAAAGACTAGTTCCTATTAGGAACTAAAGAATTTCCCATGCCGACAATTAATTCCAAATAGAATCAATTTCTTCTTGCGTGAGGTGGCGATAATCACCTGGTTCTAGTGCCTCATCAAGTTCGATAGAACCAATACGCTCACGATGTAAGTACTCAACTTTATTTCCTAACGCCGCGAACATACGTTTCACTTGGTGATACTTACCTTCCACGATAGTTAACAATACTTCATTCTCAGCCTCGTTCACGATTTCCAAACGAGCAGGCAATGTTGCTTCTGATTCATTGCGCAAAATGATGCCTTGTTCGAGCTTTTCCGCGTAATCTGGCTGAATAGCATCGACGAGCCAAACACGGTACGTTTTCTCACACTTATGCTTAGGTGAGGTAATACGATGAGACCACTTACCATCATCCGTAATCAATACTAAACCAGTTGTGTCGACATCTAATCGGCCCGCAAAGTGAAGGTTTTCAATTTTAGGCTCATCAAGCAATGCGAATGCAGTTTGGTTGTAGCCATCTTCATGTGAACAAACAAAGTCAGCAGGCTTATACAACATAATGTAACGAGGACCAGGAGCACCAATAACACGGTCTTCCCACATCACTTCCGCACCTTTAGGTACTTTAAATGCACCACTTTTTTGAACCTCACCGTCAACGGTGATGTCTCCACTTTTGATGATCTTTGTTGCCTGTTTGCGTGTTGCACCCAGAGCGTCACACAAATATTTATCTAAACGCATGAATACCTCATTGAATTATACCCAAGTGATCTCTAAATCTTGGTTTAAAGGTCACTTGGGTATAAAAGTCAGGTATTATAGCGTTCCTCGTTCGAATAGTTGAGCAATTTCACATATTTTCATGTACACACTTCGTCCTTATCAAGCCGACTCGGTTAAAGCCGTTATTCATTACTTTCGTAAACACTCGACACCAGCAGTGATCGTGCTGCCAACCGGTGCAGGAAAAAGCTTGGTGATCGCAGAACTTGCTCGCCTTGCGAAAGGACGAGTGTTAGTCCTCGCCCACGTAAAAGAACTGGTCGAGCAAAACCACGCAAAGTATGAAGGTTATGGTTTAAAAGGTTCCATCTTCTCAGCAGGATTGGGACGAAAAGAAACTGACCAGCAAGTCGTGTTTGCTTCGGTTCAATCGGTCGTACGTAACTTAGATTCGTTCAAAAACCAGTTTTCTCTGCTCGTTATTGATGAGTGCCATCGTGTGCCAGATGACAAAAACAGCAGCTACCAAAAAGTTATTACTCACTTACGAGAACTGAACCCTGGCATTAAGGTGCTGGGACTAACTGCAACGCCCTATCGTTTAGGAATGGGCTGGATTTATCAGTATCACACCCGAGGTCAAGTGCGAACCGAAGAGCCTCGATTCTTCCGCGATTGTATTTTCGAACTGCCGATCCGTTACTTGCTCGACGAAAACTTCCTCACTCCAGCCCGCATGATGGATGCGCCCGTTTTGTCTTACGACTTCTCTCAGCTGAAGCCCGCTAACACCGGACGCTACAAAGAAGCAGAAATGGACATGGTGATCGATAAAGCCAAACGTGCGACTCCACAAATTGTTGAGCAAATCATGCAATATGCGAAAGAGCGTCAAGGTGTCATGATCTTCGCTGCAACTGTTCGACACGCACAGGAGATACACAGTTTATTGCCAGAAGGCGCAACTGAAATCGTCATTGGTGATACACCTACGCCGGAGCGCGATGCGATCATCCAAGCGTTCAAGAATCGCCAAATAAAATACTTGGTCAATGTTTCGGTACTGACAACCGGTTTTGATGCGCCGCATGTCGATTTAATCGCGATTTTGCGACCAACAGAGTCAGTCAGTCTGTACCAACAGATAGTAGGACGAGGATTACGCTTATCAGACGGAAAATCAGAATGTTTAGTGCTTGATTACGCAGGCAACAGCTACGATTTATACCAACCTGAAGTCGGTGATCCCAAACCAGACTCTGACAGTGAAATTATCACGATTCCTTGCCCGGCTTGCGGATTCAATAACAACTTCTGGGGTAAGTTGGATAGTAACGGTTTCTTGGTTGAACACTTTGGCAGACGTTGCCAAGGTTACTTTGAAGATGAAGACACAGGCGAACGTGAACACTGTGGCTACCGTTTTCGTGCCAAATACTGTGGTGAATGTGGTGCGGACAACGATATTGCTGCACGAATTTGTCATGAGTGTGACGCGACGCTCGTTGACCCAGATAAAAAGCTAAAAGAAGCCCTTAATCTCAAAGATGCATTAATCTTTGAATGCACAGAAATGGACCTATCTGTATTTAAGTCCAGTGATGGTAAATCTCAGCTAAAAGTGACGTATTCTGGTGAACCATACCAAGGCGAAGGCAATGCGTTAGTTCATGAGTTTTGGTCATTGAGTACCAAAAAACAAAAACAAACGTTTAAAGATCAGTTCGTACGCCCCCACTTAGCAGACAAGCATCGCCCTTTTGAAGAGGCTTCACCGACACGCGTTGTAGCTAATCAACATCGTTTCCGTTTGCCTCAGTTTGTTATTGCTAGAAAATCTGGTCGCTTTTGGAAGCTGCGGGATAAGATTTTTGAAGATGAGTTGAAATAACATCGACAACACATGGCAAAACTTAATTAGCTGATTCACTCTCTGTTCATCTATATCCGATATACTGCGGCTAACGCTCCAGAAAAGGTTTGACTATGTATAAAGCAACGACTTCTCTACATTCTGCGTTACTTTTCGGCCTTATTGCGACATTCATGTGTGCACCAAGTTTTGCCAAGCATGACAACGAGTACACATCACAAAATGGCCACGCCATCGTGCAAGATGTCGAAAAGCCAGGAACACGCATCGAATTCGATGAAGATCAAGATGAGGTCTACCGCGCGGTTCAACAAGGATATATACGACCATTTTCGGAACTTTACGCCGCAGTAGAAAACGACTTATACGGCCGCATCATCAAGGTCGAGCTTGAAGAAGATGATGATGCTTGGGTGTATGAATTGAAAATTCTGTACAACAATAGCGTCCTGAAAGTTGAGTACGACGCCGCCACGCTGGAAATGCTTGAGATCAAAGGTCGCAGCTTTAACAAAGCGTTAAAGCCGCAAAACAACTAAACTTGTCTAATGCGTAATCCAGACACGATGCGTAACTTACTTCGATAAAAATCCAAACATAATAAGAATCATCAATATGAAAATACTTGTTGTTGAAGATGATCCTCGTTTAGGCGAGCAAATCATCGAAACATTAGAAAGTACCGGCTGGGTACCAGAATTGTCCCAAGATGGCATAGACGCTCTGTATCGCGCGACTTCGGAAGAATGGGACGCCATTGTTCTCGACCTCGGCTTGCCAAAACTGGATGGTCTTACCGTCCTAAAAGGCATCAGAGATGAAAACATTAATACTCCTGTCGTGATTCTAAGCGCTCGCGACACCCTAACGCAGCGAGTTGAAGGCTTAAACGCAGGTGCAGACGATTACCTAACTAAACCATTTGAAATGGTTGAGCTTATCGCTCGTATTCGTGCACAGCTGCGAAGAGCCTCTGGTAATGCCTCTCCTGTGATGCAAATTGGCGACTTGAGCTTGGATACGCGCACTTCTAAAGTCATGTGGCAAGGGCAAGCGGTAAGCTTGACGGCGCTAGAGTATAAAGTGGTCGCTTACTTTATGCATAACCCGGAAAAAGTGATTTCTCGAACCGAACTCGTCGAGCACATTTACAAACAAGACTTTGATCGTGACTCCAACACAATCGAAGTTTTTATCGGCCGAATTCGCAAAAAAATCGCCCCAAAGATCATCAAAACTGTCCGAGGGTTGGGATACCAATTAAATGCCGAATAGAAACAGGCTACCGTTGAACGCAATAAAACGACTGAGTATCAAAAGTCGCCTCGTTTTAGCGGCGATCGTTTGGTTAACGGCAATGATCCTCGCCGCTGGTGTGACGATACCGACGCAGGTCTACAACTATATGGTTGATGACACTCGCTCACAGCTCAGCATTTTTATGGATGAAGTCGCAGCACAGTTAGAAGTCGATAACACCGGGCATCTTTCACTCGCAGCTCAGCTATCAGACCCTCGATTTAACCGACCTTACAGTGGTTTGTATTGGAGTGCCTCTACAGAGGCAAGCCTCGAACGTTCTCGTTCGTTGTGGGACAAAAAAATCGAATACAAAGGTTTGGATAAAGATGCGTATGGAGCAAGAGGCGAAAAACTAATTACGCTAGAAAAAGCACTGTATCTTCCTGATTACGATGGTCCTATTCACATTATTATTGGTATTGACGAAGAGCCCATTAAAAATACCCTTCAAACGTTAATCGGCCAACTTTGGCTTATTTTGGGTTTATTATTCGCGGGCGTACTTACCGTCATTTTACTGCAAATTGCTTGGTCATTGAGTCCGCTTACAAAGCTACAAAAAGAATTAGCCGAGCTGAAGTCTGGTAATAAAAAGAGTCTAGAAGAAACCTACCCAAAAGAGATTTCTCCTCTAATCTTCGACCTCAACGCTCTGCTGTTCCATTACCAAGAATTACTAGAGAGAGCTCGCAATCATGCAGGTAACCTATCTCATGCACTTAAAACGCCACTTTCTGTTCTAAAAAATGAAGTTCAGACGTTAGAACCTGAGGCACAATCCCGTCTCCGAGCTCCAATCAATCAAATACAAGACCATATCGATTACCATTTGGGTCGTGCCCGTATGGCCGGATCGATGAACATATTATCAGTGAAGTCGAACCCAGCAGATCGTGTGGATGCTATCTCAATGGCGTTTGATAAAGTGTATGCGAGCCGAAGCATTACCTTAATTAATGAACTTGATTCAGAGCTGAATGTAGCAGTAGAGCAGACCGATCTCGATGAAATGCTAGGTAACTTGCTAGAAAATGGCTATAAGTGGGCCAACAGCATGATTCGTGTGCACTCCTCTCAGGATAAGGAAAATATACACATCATTATTGAAGATGATGGGCCAGGCATCCCTAAAGAGAAACTGAGTCAAGTAATCAAGAGAGGAGTTAGATTGGATGAAACAACCCCTGGCTCAGGTCTTGGTCTAAACATAGTCAGTGAAATGGCACACAGTTACCGAGGTCAATTAACATTGGATACAAGCGCTTTAGGTGGATTAAAAGCATCTTTAGTCTTACATCTCAGCCGAACATAAAGCATATAACACATAAACTTTGTTTTTCGGACCATGATCAGTAAACCGATGAAAATGAAGTCGATGTGAACAAAATCCAAGCAAAGCGTTAAAAGGGATAGCCTTCCACCCCGCTAAATCATACCTTTTTGTTGATTTGGATACGATTTGGGTTGCCCATTTATAAGTGGAATGATAGTATCCGCGCTCGCTTGAACAGTTCCTGTTTCAAGCTTTACCACGAACAACAAGGTCGCATTGTTGATTGTGAACATTTGATTTTTACTAATTTGAGAGTAAATACTATGAAATTCGAAGCAGTAGTACGTACTGAACTAGGTAAAGGTGCGAGCCGCCGCCTACGTCACGCTGGCAAATTCCCTGCAGTTGTATACGGCGGTGAAGAAGCAGCAGTAGCTATCGTTCTTAACCACGACGACATCGTAAACCAAATGGACAAGCCTGAATTCTACGAAGGCATCGTTCTAGTTATCGATGGCAAAGAAGTTAAAGTTAAGCCACAAGACGTTCAACGTCACGCGTTCAAGCCAAAAGTTGAACACATGGACTTCATCCGTATCTAATTCCCTACCAAGGAATTAATCGGATTAAATCCAAACCTTTTGCATAAAAGATAATCGGATTTACCAACCGAGACATCTACAAAATTTCAAAACCCCGGAGTCTTACCACCTCCGGGGTTTTACTATGTTTGGCATATAGCATTTGATTTATGAACGGGCAATATACTTCACTAAAGTGAGATCGGTCAGCGTCATACTCTCAATCACTTCCGACTCTTCCTCTCCAGTACGCACAAAACCACACTTCTTGTAAAAGTTAAGCCCCTGTTGATTAGTATCCAGTGCTTTCAAACTGATCTGCATAACTGACGTAGAGAGCAAACGTGTCTCTAACTCATCTAACAGTGCACTTCCTGCTCCTTGCCCATAATGTAGCGGCGTAACGTAGCAACATGTCACTAATGCCGTTTTATCTTCGCTGGTGTGGTTAGGTAACTCGTAACTTAAAAAGCCAACAATTTCTCCTTGCCTCTCAACTACGATCAATTGGGCCAGTTGCTCCGTCATCACTCGTGCCCACATCCTTTCTCGACGCTCAATCGTAAACTGCTCTATGTAGCTCTTTGGCATTAATCCTTTATACGCCACCTGCCAAGAGTCAACGTGTATCTTGGCGATTTGGGCTGCTTCCTTTTTGAGTGCGTCCCTTACTGTGTATCTCATAAGCATCCTTTATTAGCGTTCACCACTTACAAATTCTTTTAACCCTACCCTTTAAACCAAAGCTCAAAGATAACAGCTACAGTCGCAACGCTTTACATTAATCCATTTCATTTTCATTAATTAAATGATAGTTCACATCATAATATTCGAAGAAGAACGATCCATTATTTACTTTTCATTTTGACTCATTAGGTTGAATCTATTTGTTTAAACACTCGAGTGTCAAATGCGGAATAAGCACGATAAGGTATCGGATGAGGATAAATAAACGATGCCTAAAGCATAAGGTTTCTAAACGATCGCAATTATAGTAAAGAGATAAATACAATTTTTGATAGAGTTAGGCAGAATAAAGCCATGATCAAATGAGTTTAAGTTCTGTGCTGTTCATTATGCATACAAACCGAGCCCCTCATCATTAGAGCGAAAATTTATAACGATTTGTGTCATACCTATTAGGGAAAACATAAACTTGGCAAAATTATCACCAAAATCAGCGTAATACTTCGCAAAAATGCGCATTGATTCACACAAACAACACACATTCAATTAACTACCTCACAAAAAATAGAGCTAGCTATATAAAATAAATACTAAATACCAATTCTGTTTATTTATAGACGTAGTTTGCAGGCTTATTAATTCATTTCTCCGATAGAAGTATAAATAAGAGATAGATCACTAAAGTTTCACATTAATTCCGTATATTTCACGCCGTAACAATAACAAAATCACAAAGAAAGGATCCCTTATGAAGTTTTCCAAATCTCTTTTGGTAGTGGCAGTGGGCGCTGCGCTAGCAGGATGCGGCTCAGACAGCGACAATTCTCCAGTAACCTGCGAGACTGCAGATTCTTGTACTAAGTTCACCGTTCTCCACACTAACGATAACCATGGTCGCTTTTGGCATAACAGCGACGGCGAATACGGCATGGCTGCGCGTCACACTTTAATCGAATCTATCCGCGCAGAAGTCGAAGCAAAAGGCGGTGAAACCATTCTGCTATCTGGCGGTGATATTAATACCGGTGTACCAGAATCAGACATGCAAGATGCGGTTCCAGACTTCGTAGGGATGAACCTACTTGGTTACGATGCAATGGCTGTCGGTAACCACGAATTTGATAACTCACTAGATATTCTCGATATGCAAGCCGAGCTAGCTGACTTCCCTATGCTGGCTGCGAATATCTATAAAAAAGATACAAACGAGCGTTACTTCGACCCTTACAAAGTATTTACTATCAACGGCCTTAAGATCGCTGTTATTGGTCTAACAACGCAAGACACTGCGAAGCTAGTCAATCCAGACAACGTATCAAACATCCACTTCGAAGACCCTCAAGTAGAAATCAAAAAGGTACTGAAGGAAATCGAAGAGAACGAAAAGGTAGACCTAGTATTTGCAACAACGCACATGGGTCACTACGAAGATGGCAAAAACGGTAGTGAAGCACCAGGTGACGTTAAACTCGCTCGCTCTCTTGAAGAAGGACAGCTAAACGCTATCATCGGTGGTCACTCACAAAACCCTGTATGTATGGAACCAGGTACCAATGAGTATGCTGATTTCAAACCTGGGGATGATTGTGCCCCAGACCAACAAAAAGGCACTTGGATTATGCAAGCGCATGAGTGGGGTAAATATGTGGGTCGTGCTGACTTCGAATACTACGACGGCAAGCTTCACTTAGCGAACTACGCACTGATTCCTGTAAACCTTCTAGACGAAAACGATGAAGTTATCGGTGAACGAATTCAACAAGATGCAACAGTAAAAGCGTTACTACTGCCATACCAACAACAAGGTCAAGAGTTATTAGATGAGAAGATTTCTAATACGACGGGTAAGTTAGAAGGTGATCGTAACGTAGTTCGCTCTCAACAAACTAACCTAGGTCACCTACTCGGCGAGGCATACCGTACTTACAAAACGGTAAATGCTGACTTTGGTGTGATGAACTCTGGCGGCGTGCGTGATTCAATCCAAGATGGTGATATCACTTACCGTGACGTACTAACGGTTCAGCCATTTGGTAACTTCGTGACTAAAGCAACTATGACAGGTAAAGAAGTTAAAGAATACCTAGACGTGGTTGCGACGAAATCTGCAGGGTCTGGTGCTTACGCTCAACTAGATAACATCACTTTAGATGTAAATTGTGATGCTGGCTCAGTAACCATTACCGATATTAACAATAAAGGCTTCGATCTAAACGAAACGTACACATTCTCTGTAATCAGCTTCAGTGCTGCTGGTGGCGATAACTATCCAATCATCGATGTTCAATCTACACAGCTAACTGATGCATACGTTTTGCGCGAGTTCTTCGTAAACAACCCACAAATCTCTGCGGATAACTACAACAAGAACTTAGAGAACATCAAGTACTTCAGTAATGGCCAACCAGTAAAAGGCTGTCCTGCATCTGGTAGCTAATACTCAACACCTTACCCCTGGCACTAAGAGCTTTTACAAGCAATTTCGTCAGGGCTTTCCTCAAAACCGAAGCTTTGTGCTTCGGTTTTTTATTTTCGATAAATTACTGAAAACTCTCCACCTTCACAATATGTTCAAAAATTGTTCATTTGTGTTATTGACGCCCCTGTGTTGGGCTTCTATGTTTGATAAGGTCTTTTAAATATGCAGGTTCATCGGCTAAATTTCGCGAAACATTTTTAATCGCATAGTCAATGATTCTGAGAAAGATGTGAATGGCGTTACAAACACTGCTCTCAAACAATTTGTCTTTGGACTTCAAACGATGGTGATGTGCCTCCACGCGCACACTAATGAGCAGCGATCTGGACGTCAATGTGTTCAAACTGCTGCCATCGAGTTCTGGAGGTCAAAAATGAAACGAGCCAGCAATAGCTACAGACTCCAAATGATCAAAGAAGTAGTTACCCGTAGAGAGCGTGAAGCTTGTACGGATCCTATGGCGAGATATATTCATCAACTGATGGATGAACGCCCAACAAGTAAATTAGATGTTGAATTCAATCATCGATTTTCAGGAAATCACTTCGACGAACAAGCGGGAGGCTGGGTTAGCGACCGTTGGTCGATGAAATAACGCCAATTACCGCTCTATAGGGAAAATGGATAGGAGATTCCCGGTTCTTAAAGGACACCTTGCCGGACCGGGAATATGTAAAAGCCTAATCAGAACCGAAAGCGTAAACCCATTGATTGAACAAGAGTTCTAGAATAAGTCTTGTTGAGGCGATGACTCATCTTGAAGCTGTTCTGGCTTCGTCTTCCCTGCCAACATCTTTCTTCTGTACCTTTGACGACACAACTTAATAACGTGCAACTGCTGAGCGGGGGTTAAGTTAAGCCAATTAAACCTTTCCTCTCTCTTTCTCATACACCCCTTGCAATACCCTTTTTCATCGGAGGTACATACTCCAACACAAGGGCTTGGGACAGTAAAAAACTCCAGTTGCTCCATACTAAAACCGCTCTTTCCATATTAGGGCGTATTGGCCTAGTTTAAATAATGAGAAGATTAGTCAGCAACAAAACCTGCGATATACTTCGTTATGTCAAAAACATACGAAACCATAACCTTATGCTGACAAAAACAGTGTTTTATTACTTATACTTACCGCGTTTATAAAAACGGAGTCTATAAAATGAAGCTTAGCCTAAAAACGTTAGTTACAGCAATCTCTCTCCCTGTTCTTATGACTGCTTGTGCTAGCAACGGTGATAATGTGAAAGAAATAACGGCTCAAGATTTGCAGCACCACAACTGGGAACTTGTTCAAGTTGATGGCAAAAATATCGTTCTAGACGAACACCAAAAAGCGGCTCGCCTAGAAATTGGTGAAAATCTAACCGCAAACGGCAACGCAGGTTGCAACAACTTCTTCGGTCAAGCCGAGCTGAAAAACAACCAACTACGCATCGAAAAAATGGGCATGACCATGAAGATGTGTATGGAAGATCAAATGAAGATCGAAAACGCAATGACACAAACACTATCTAACTGGAGCGATATCACGCTAACTAAAGATGGTCTTGTTCTGAAAAGTGCCGATCACGAATTGACGTTTACACTACGTGACTGGGTAAACTAATCCCAACTAAGTAAACCAAATAGTATTTTGAAAGCAGCCAGACGGCTGCTTTTTTTATGTCCACGAGTCATTGGTCGTGCATGCCAAAGTCATTTAAGTGACAAACTTTCTTTCTCTTTTGCCCTCAATTCCATGCTTTAAACATCAATTTTGCTCTGTAAAACAACCTATTCATATCTCTGGGGACAATAATTTTCAATTACTTGAAAGAATATCCTCAAACAAACGGTCCGCTCCTAAAATGACACCAAATTTGTCCTTTCTTCGTTTTGCTTCACATTGAGAGTAATTCTTTGAATCAATGAGTGATTCCGTTTGGGATTGGCATTGATAATAGAGAGAGATGAATTACTATCCTTGTAACAGAGCGGAACGACTTGCGAAAACGTCAATAGAAACGAAAGCAAGAACCAAAAGACATAACACGGAATAGATATGAAAAAGCTACTCAGCAGCATTGGCATTTTAGCCACGACTTTTGCGACACCTTCTTTTGCCGATTCATCAGTGAATAGCGAATGGCAAAAAATCGAACATCAAGCCGACGGGCAATCCGTCTACTTTCATGCTTGGGGCGGAAGCCAAGAAATTAATCGCTACATACAGTGGGCGAGTAGAGAGCTAAAATCACGTTATAACGTGACGCTAAACCACGTTAAAGTAACTGATATTTCTGAGACCACTACTCGACTTATCGCAGAAAAAGCGGCAGGCAAAAACAGCGGTGGCAGTGTTGATATGGTTTGGATCAATGGCGAAAACTTCAAATCAATGAAGGATAACCAATTGCTATTTGGTCCTTTTGTCGAAGGTTTGCCAAGCTGGCAATATGTGGATAAATCTCTACCAATTGATGTGGACTTCTCCGAGCCAACAGAAGGTCTAGAAGCACCTTGGGGAGTAGGACAATTAGTGTTTATCCATGACGAGCAAACCCTCCATAACCCTCCAAAATCATTCGCAGAAATGCTGAGCTATGCAAAAGCGTTCCCGAATCGCCTGACTTACCCTCGACCACCAGAGTTTCATGGCACAAGCTTTATCAAAGCATTACTCATTGAACTGTCTAACAACGCCCCTGAGCTGCAACAACCAGTTACCGATAACACGTTTGAGCAAGTCACTCAACCGCTGTGGTCTTATCTAGATGAGTTCCATAAAGTCGCTTGGCGCGGTGGTAAGCAGTTTCCAGGTGGTACAGCAGAAACCCTTCAGCTACTAGATGATGGTCAGACTGACCTGGCGATTACCTTTAACCCGAACGCGGTTTTCTCTGCGCAGTCGAGCGGTAATCTTGCAGAGAGCACCAAAGCGTACGCAATGGACGCAGGAGCACTCTCAAATATCCACTTTTTAGCGATTCCTTGGAACGCAAATGCCAGTGCTGGTGCACAAGTTGCGATAAACTTTTTATTGAGCCCTGAAGCACAGTCTCGCAAAGGTAACCTAAACATCTGGGGCGACCCTTCGGTACTAAGCAACCAATACCTAACTGGTTCGGCCAAAAACACTCAACAATTCAAATCTATCGCTGAGCCGCATCCAAGTTGGCAAGCGGCGTTAGAAAAAGAATGGTTGAAACGCTACGGGAATTAGTAAGAATCCATGTTAAGAGCGCTGTATTTAGTCATTATCGCAGTTTGTATTTTGCCTACCATTCCGGGACTACTTGGAGTGGTGGTCTCTGCGCTCGGTTATGTACCTCCTATCGGTCTACACCACTTTTCTTTAGATGGCTTTAACGCTGTTTTTGATTGGGAGGGTGTTTGGACATCCATCGGGCTTACTTTCTACTCTGCCATTTTCAGTAGCTACTTGGCTTGCTTCATCACGTTTGCCATTCTACAGGCGTCTTGGGGCAGCAAGTTTTGGCGAAAAATTGAAGTAAGCCTCTCGCCACTTCTTGCCATGCCGCACGTCGCGTTTGCGATTGGCTTTGCGTTCTTGTTTGCCCCAACTGGTATGGGCGTTAGGGTTCTCAACCAACTGTTTGGTTACGACCCGAATGCACAAATGGTGAATGACTTAGCATTGCTGATTAAAGATCCGCACGCACTCGGTTTGATCATCATGCTTGCGATTAAAGAAGTGCCGTTTTTATTGTTGATGAGTATTCCAATTCTTCAGCAATTGAAAGTCGATAAGATTGAAAAAGTCAGTCATTCGATGGGCTACAGTTCGGCGCAAGCGTGGTGGAAATGCGTGTTCCCACAGTGGATAGCAAAACTGCGCTTTCCAATGCTGGCGGTATTGGCTTACAGTTTGTCCGTTGTCGATGTCGCCCTGATTATTGGCCCCACCAACCCGCCGACGTTTGCGGTTTTGGTATGGCAATGGTTTAACGATCCAGATTTATCGCTCCTACCAAGAGCGGCCGCTGGCGCAGTAATACTGTTTGCGATCGCAAGCCTTTTGATTGGATTTGCACGCTTAATGGAATGGTGTATTACCAAAGGCTTCAAACGCTGGCAGTACTCTGGTCGAAACGGGTTTCGTTTACCCGGTAAAACCCTATTTTCACTGGTCGCGCTACTTGCACTTCTAATGATTCCACTCATGGTGCTGTGGAGCTTTGCCCAACGTTGGCGCTTTCCAGATTTGCTCCCAAGCCGTTACAGCCTGCGTTTTTGGGAATACGAATGGCACAGTATTCTAGGGACTCTAGAACAAAGTATGTCAATCGCCCTAATCAGCGCGACTGTCGCGCTAGTTCTTGCTTTAATAGCACATGAGTATCGTCTCCGTTATCGCTGGCAGGTGCCCGGTTACATCATCGCCATCCCAATGCTGATTCCTCAGCTATCCGTGCTATTCGGTATGCAAGTAGTGACGCTGTACTTAAACAGTAATGCGTATTTCTTTTGGGTATGTTGGGCGCATATATTCTTTGCGTTCCCATTTATTTACCTCTCGCTAGACGGTCCGTGGCGCAGCTTCGATAACGGCTTAACTCGCGTCGCACTCAGCTTGGGTAAATCACCGATGCAAGCTTGGTTAAAAGTGAAACTGCCAATCCTCCTGCCTGCAATTGCATTCGCGTGGGCTGTCGGTATTAGTGTCAGCCTGGCGCAATACCTACCAACATTGGTGCTAGGGGCTGGGCGCATTAGCACCATCACAACCGAAGCCGTTGCACTATCCAGTGGTTTTGACCGACGTGTCACCGCTATTTACGCCATTTGGCAAGCTCTGCTGCCATTCTTGTTCTTTTCTTTTGCGATACTGCTTAGCCACTTGCACAGGAAGTATCGCCGCTTGTCTATAAAAGGTTTACTACTGAATGAGTCTTTGTCTCGAAAACCTCGCCATCCGTAAAACCAATGGCGACGCGCTTTTTTCAGCGTTCAACATGACCGTAGAAAAAGGTGAAATCGTTACCCTGATGGGGCCTAGCGGTTGTGGTAAATCCACTTTGTTGGATGCCATTGCCGGGCACCTATCCGCCGAGTTCAACTACTCTGGATCCATTACGCTTGATAACGAAAAGTTGGATGCCCTCCCTGCCCATAAGCGTCAGGTCGGTATTCTATTCCAAGAAGATTTGCTCTTCCCTCATTTAACGGTGTGGGAGAACCTTGCCTTCGCGCTACCAAACTCAATCAAAGGTGAAGAGCGTAAAGCTCACGCTATGCAAGCACTGAAGAACATTTCATTGACCAAACTAGCAGAGTCCTTTCCTGACCAAATTTCGGGAGGGCAACGTGCCCGTATCTCATTGACTCGTATGCTGCTAGCAAAGCCAAAAGTTGCGCTACTTGATGAGCCCTATAGCAAGCTGGATAAAGACCTGCGCGTGCAATTTCGCAATTGGGTGGTCGAACAATTGCAGCAAGCGAACATCCCTACTTTGATGGTAACGCACGATGAAGACGATATTCCTGATGGCAGCAGCTGCCTAAACTGGCCGTGGGAGACAAATCATGCTTGATAGCCTGAGTATAAAGCTCATCCGCAAACCGCTGGCACTCAGTGCGAAATATCTCGATAAATGTGGTATCACTGCAAATCAGACGACAGTGTTTGGTTTTGTACTTGGCTGTTTTGCCCTGCCGGCTTTGATCACCGAACAGTACTTGTTGGCGTTGCTGTTTATTTTGCTGAACAGAATCTGTGATGGGTTAGACGGTGCACTGGCGAGGATTCAAGGCATTACCGATGCGGGTGGTTTTCTTGATATCAGCTTAGATTTTTTGTTCTATTCGTTGATTCCTTTTGGCTTTGTGCTTGCCAACCCAGAGCACAATGCCGTTGCAGGCGCATTTTTGATTTTTTCCTTCATCGGCACTGGTAGTAGCTTTTTGGCTTTTGCCATCATGGCAGGAAAACAAGGCATCGATAATCCGGTATATAAAAACAAATCGCTTTACTACATGAGCGGCTTAACCGAAGGTACAGAAACCATTGGCTGCTTGGTTTTATTTTGTTTGCTACCGCAACACTTTGCCGTCATCGCGTATATCTTTGGCGCGGCATGCTGGTTTACTACTTTTACACGTATTTATTCAGGGTTTCATACGCTTAACGATCATTAATACTGCTTAGACAATCGCGTTTCCTTAAGGGACAGGCCGCTAAGCCACTGTTTTATAAAGCACCAAAACGCAGGTTAAATTGGGGTATATACTCTTTGAATGAAGAAACCATTCGGAGGCTATATGAAAAAACAGATCAATTTAGGCATGTTGCTCACCATTACTTGTGCGCTCGTGCTTGGCGGCTGTAGCTCACCTAACCCGTACGGAGATGCATACGGCTCATCCGACACTCGCAAAGTTCAGCAGGTTTACTACGGCACAGTAGAAAAAGTAGAACCCGTAACCATTGATGCCTCTACCCAATCCAATGCCATTGGCACCATCGCTGGTGCTGCCGTGGGCGGGATCTTAGGCTCAAAAGTTGGGGGCGGTTCTGGCTCGGATATCGCTGCCATTGGTGGTGGTCTATTGGGTGGCTATGCAGGCAGCAAAGCGGCTGAAGCAACCGCGAAACGAAATGGCGTGAATCTGACCATTCGTTTAGAGGACGGAAAGATTATCTCTATTGTTCAAGAAGCAAATCCAAACATGATTTTCCAACCAGGCCAAGCGGTCCAAATCAATGTTTCTGGTAATAACGCCAGAGTCGTTCCTCGTTAATTCGGACGAACCAAACCTTTGGCCTGCTTTGATTCAAACACCTAACCCGCGCAAGCTCACATCACTGGCTTGTTAACTTGCGCGTTTCTTTTCGTATCAAACTTGATCGTCGTCAATGGAACATCAATCTCCCACACCTTTCGATGTTCAAATGACATCAAGTTGCTAGCATGAGCCCATTCCAGATAACTTTGGGCTTGTTATGACTCCGACTATTGACCACGTACTCCTTAATATCGCGCTAAACCTCAGCTCAAATCGCTCTCACGAGCAGCAATATCAAAACCTCATTGATGGGGTCGCGCAAGTATTCCCATGTGATGCGAGCTGCCTGTTTATTTTCGATGAGGATGGGTTTCTAACTCCTGTCGCGGTAAAAGGCTTATCCAGCTCAGTCTTAGGTCGTCGCTATTTCCCCAAGGCGCACCCTCGCTTAGATGCCATTATTCATAGCCGTGAACCGGTGCGTTTCGATGCCGATTGTTCACTGCCGGATCCTTTCGACGGCACACTATTAACTGAAGACCAATGCATTGATGTTCACGATTGCATGGGCTTTAGCTTGTATGTCGAAGGCCAACTTGTTGGCGCACTAACGATGGATGCACTAACGGTGGGCGCGTTTGATGACATTGACCCTGTCGCTATCGAAACCTTTGCGGCTTTGACCGCTGCGACATTGCGTAACATTGCTCAGTTAAAAGCGCTCAAAGCGCAAAACCAGAAGCAAAAAAGCGTCACTCAAACCCTTATCCAACAAGCCCGTTCTCAACATGGCGAAATGGTGGGTTTGAGTCCGCAGATCAACCAGTTACGAAACAACATTGCGACTGTTGCTCAATCAGATTACGCGGTACTTATCTTAGGAGAAACCGGAACTGGTAAAGAACTGGTCGCGCACTCGGTACACGCGCAATCTCATCGTAGCGATAAGCCGATGATTTACGTCAACTGTGCGGCCCTGCCTGAAGGTCTGGCTGAGAGTGAACTGTTTGGCCATGTCAAAGGCGCATTTACAGGTGCTAATAGCCACCGTGCCGGTAAGTTTGAACTGGCAGACGGTGGAACGATTTTCCTTGATGAAGTGGGCGAACTGCCTATGATTTTGCAAGCAAAATTGCTGCGCGTAATTCAGCAAGGCGAGCTGCAACGTGTGGGTAGCGATCAGCATTTGATGGTCAATGTGCGCATCATCGCCGCGACCAATCGACAATTAGAAAAAGAGGTCGAAGCTGGCACGTTTCGAGCAGACCTTTTCCACCGTTTAAACGTATTCCCAATCCAAGTTCCCCCACTTCGTGCCCGTGACGGTGATATTCCCGTTTTAGCCGGATATCTGTTAGAAAAGGTACGCCAACAATTTAATGCGCCCAATCTTCACGTTCACCCTAAAGTGTTGACTCAACTGGAGTCTTTACCTTGGTACGGAAACGTACGCGAGCTCGAACACACTTTAACTCGCGCGGCTTTACACGCTATTCAACAAGGTGCAAGCACGATCATGCTTAACCATTTTGACACCTCACTGGCTCTCGATGATGTAAAAAACACATCGCATTATCTGCCTAAAGAAAGCCAACCAATGCGAGAGCTAATAGAAAGCTATCAACGTGATTTAATTGAACATGCTTTGAGCCAAACTGGTGGCGTTTGGGCAAAAGCAGCGGAGTTTTTACAAATGGATCGCGGGAACTTATATCGGATGGGTAAAAAGCTCGGGATCAATAAATAACCGACCACAAGAAGTCGATGTGATTAAGACATCAACCCCGTTGTCTTAATTACATCAACCACTCTCCTAAATCTGATAAAATTCAATATAAATCAACAAGATAATAATTGGCACACATTCTGCTCTCTAGTGGTCAACATCACGACTATTAAAACAATCACTGGAGAACCCAATATGTTCTGTATTCAATGTGAACAGACAATTCAAACCCCTGCTGTTAAAGGTTGTTCTTTTGCACAAGGTATGTGTGGTAAAACTTCTGAAGTATCTGACCTTCAAGACGTGTTGGTTTACACACTGCAAGGGGTTTCTTTTTGGGCATCAAAAGCACTTGAATTCAACATCATTAACGATGAAATCAACCAATGGGCACCAAAGGCATTTTTCTCTACATTGACGAACGTAAACTTTGACCCTGAACGTGTCCTAGAGCTAACTTCTCAAGCGGCAACGTACAAAGCATTGCTAAAAGAGCAAGTAATGTCTGCTGCAACTTTGTCAAACACCAACCTTACTGACATTCCTGCCGTTGCCAACTTCGAGCTACCAAACAGCGCAGAAGCGATCTTAGCTTTTGCTCCTCAAGTCGCGGTTAACCGTGGTAAAGACCAAGTACATGAAGATGTTATTGGCCTACGCCTACTTTGCCTATACGGACTTAAAGGTGCAGCCGCGTACATGGAGCACGCACGTGTTCTTGAGCAAACCAACAACGATATCTATGCCGAATACCATGAAATCATGGCGTGGTTGGGCACAGACCCTGAAGATCTTGGCGAACTACTTGATTGCTCAATGCGCATTGGCCTGATGAACTACAAAGTGATGGAAATGCTCGACCAAGGTGAAACAACGACCTTCGGCCATCCAGAACCAACC
This sequence comes from Vibrio sp. 2096, assembly GCF_033339595.1. Classification (NCBI taxonomy): domain Bacteria; kingdom Pseudomonadati; phylum Pseudomonadota; class Gammaproteobacteria; order Vibrionales; family Vibrionaceae; genus Vibrio; species Vibrio sp. 2096. The sequence continues at coordinate 247,442 of NZ_JAWOUX010000002.1, read as the reverse complement.
ACGGTGAACGTCAAGCCAGTAAAAGGTAAATGTATTCTTGTTTCTGGCCATGATTTGCATGACCTAGAAAAAATCCTGCAACAGACCGAAGGCAAAGGCATTAACGTTTACACCAATGGTGAAATGCTGCCTGCACACGGCTACCCTGAGCTGAAGAAATACTCTCATCTTGTCGGTAACTACGGCAGCGCATGGCAAAACCAGCAGAAAGAATTCGCAAACTTCCCTGGCGCAATCGTAATGACGTCAAACTGTTTGTTGAATCCAAATGTGGGTCAATACGCAGACCGTCTATTCACCCGCAGTATTGTTGGCTGGCCTGGAGTGGCTCACATCGAAGGCGATGATTTTAGCCAAGTGATTGAATGTGCTCTAGCGCAAGACGGTTTCCAACACGATGAAATCGAACACCACATCACGGTTGGTTTTGGTCGCAATGCACTGATGAACGCCGCCCCTGCGGTTATCGACCAAGTGAAGCAAGGCAACATCAAACACTTCTTCCTAGTCGGCGGTTGTGATGGTGATAAAGCGGAACGCAGCTACTACACTGATTTTACGGCTGAAGCGCCAGAAGACACACTAATCCTGACGTTGGCGTGTGGTAAGTTCCGCTTCAACAAGAATACGTTCGGCGATATCAACGGCATCCCTCGCCTATTGGATGTGGGCCAATGTAACGATGCTTACTCTGCAATCCAGCTTGCACTTGCACTGGCGAAAGAGTTTGACTGTGACATCAATGAACTGCCACTCACGCTTGTACTTTCTTGGTTCGAGCAAAAAGCGATCGTTATCTTGCTAACGCTATTTGCATTGGGTGTGAAAGGCATTTACACAGGCCCTACTGCACCAGCATTCCTAACGCCAAACCTAATCGCCATCATCCAAGAGAAGTTCGATATGCGCAGTATTGGCAATGTTCAGGATGATCTAAAAGCCATCCTAGCAGCTTAATAAACTTGCTTGTTACGCGCCTCCTTACGCGGAGGCGCTATCTATTTCGAACCAAAAATAGCCACAACCAAAGAGATTGTTATGTTTTTTGAATGGCAAGGTAACCAACCCGTCACACTCCGTTGCATCGACAAATACTTCGAAACACACGACACCGTCAGCATCAAATTGGCCGAACTAACCGAATCACTTCTGTTTCAGTTTAAGCCTGGCCAGTTTATTAACTTGGGCGTCGAAATTGATGGAAAAATGGAGTTTCGTGCCTATTCAATCAGCTCGATCAATGAAGACGATCACCTTCAACTCACAATCAAACGAGTATCTGGCGGTAAAGTATCGAACTACATCGTTGACTCGCTGCTGCTCGGTGATACTGTTCAAGCATTACCACCAGCAGGCGAATTTAACTGCATCGACCATCCACCCGTGTTACGTGATGGCGAAACAAAAGCCTTGCTTATCAGTGCAGGTTGCGGCGTCACGCCCGTATTTTCGATGGCAAAGCACTGGCTGAGTAATCAAGATGAAAACGACAACGATGTGGACATCGCATTTCTTCATATTGCACGCAGCCCAGAAGAGACGATTTACTACGATCAGCTAGAAACGTTAGACGCCGTATATCCCAACTTCAATTTAAAGTTGTTGCTGAAAAACCGCGAAGGAACATCGCATCCACAAGGTCGTTTGAATGCCGACTGGCTTAAAGAGCTTGTTCCTGATTTCAAACAGCGCACCGTTTACCTGTGTGGTCCAAGCCAGTTTATGCAAGATGTTCACGGCTATTTGAATGACCTTGGTTTTGACATGACGAACTTCTACCAAGAGAGTTTTACGCCAGCGACTGGCGCAGAAACATCGGTCTCCGATGAGACGGTTAACGTTTCTGTTCCTGATTTTGCTCAAAGCATCGATGCGCAAAAAGGTCAGGTACTGGCCGATGTGCTCGAAGGCGCAGGTTTACCATTAATCGTCGCTTGTCGAAGCGGGATTTGTGGCTCGTGTAAATGCAAGGTTCGTAAAGGCAACGTCTCTTCCACCAGCCTAGAAACATTGACGCCAGAAGAAATTGAACAAGGCTATGTGCTCGCCTGCTCATCAACCATCGAAGCGGATCTTGAAGTGCAGATCGGTTAATGCTGCTGGTGTCGATCTTTTATTGTTTCCCGTCATTCCGGCGAGCCTAGGCGAGATCAGGAACCTAATATCAGCGTGTTAGGAATAACTCATTCTGATAATAGACTCTGAATCACACTCGCGTCTCGCTATTCAGATTGACGGGGTATCGCGGAAATGCCAGCCGTACTCAAACGGCTGGTATTATAGATAGGTACAACTTTCGTTTCGTCGTCATTGCTTCTCGCTAAACAACAACACTTTCAATGCTGCTTCGCTGTCTACGTCCATAAACTCTGGCGGGTTATCCAGACGCTCACGGAATGTCAACTCTGGCGCCTCTTCTTTCATGCTTTCAATCAAGAAGTCGCTTGTCACAGATGGCGAGTTCACACATGCCATCACTTGACCACCGTCTGCCAACAAATCCGGCAACCGACGTAAAATCTTTTTGTAATCTTTAGTCAGCGCAAAGCTGCCTTTCTGGAATGAAGGCGGATCGATGATAATCAAGTCATACTGACCAGATTTCTTAATCTTACCCCATGATTTAAAGATATCATGCCCCATAAAACTTACCTGGTTGATGTTATGACCATTTAGCTTGTGGTTCTCACGGCCTTTAGACAACGACGCTTTCGCCATGTCGACGTTAATCACTTTATCTGCACCACCCGCAATGGCAGCGACAGAAAAGCCACACGTGTAAGCAAACAAGTTGAGCACGTTTTTATGCTTCGCATTTTCCCGTACCCAATCACGACCGTAGCGCATGTCCAAAAACAGACCGAAGTTTTGGTTGCGGCCAATATCCAATTGGTATTTCAAACCGCTTTCTTCAACGACAGGGCGAGCATCTAATTCACCGACAAGCACTTCTGAAGGCGCACCATCGGCATAACGGTGCTGAATAACCATAGTACGACCTTGCTTGTCTGCCCACAGTGGTGATTGTACCAACGCATTGAGGCCGCTTTTCAGCTCAGCGAGAAACACGTCGTCGACTTCTTTAAACAAGTTGATGATCAACTGACCTTGTAACCAGTCACAGGTGATTTGCTCTAGGCCCTCAAAACGACGACCACGACCATGAAACAGTCGACGAATTTCATTCGGAGCTTGCGCTAGCTCGGTTTCTAGATGCTGAAAAAACAGCGGAAGTTGTGATGCTTGCATCGAGTTCTCTTATTAGTTTTCTTTGTGACGGTTATTTGATCGTAGGCCAGTTCAGTTCCCAGGGGGAAAGCCAAGTATCCAAACCCTGAGAGACGATTTCACTGTGCCATTTGTTACCAAGCACTTTGTATTCTCGTGGATCGCAAACAAAGCGATATTGCTCATCTCGGTATTGGAAGCAAAGTGAAAATGCATGCAGATAACCGCGATCAGCCTCATTGCCTGCATTGTAAATCGGGTCGCCAACAATACCTGAGCCAACCGATTTTAATGCCACGCGGATTTGATGCGTTTTACCAGTGTGCGGCTTACATAAAAATAAACGCTCTCCGGGCTCTGCCGCAAGAGAGAAAAACTGGGTAACGGCTGGGTTATTTTTGCTGTTGACCAGCTTCCATGATGAACGGCGCGAACGCTCCATATCACCAACGACCAAACCTTGTTTCTTTTTCGGCTTTTTAGAGCCAATCGCCAGATAGAACTTTTCCACTTGGCGGTCAGCAAAAGCTTGCGATAACGCACTGCCCGCTTTGGCGTTGCGTCCGAGGAGCAGAATACCCGATGTCATTTTATCCAAGCGATGGATAAGATAGAGATGCTCATCACCACTCTGCTTAGCCACTTCTTGCAGCAGCATTGTGTCGCCATCGTCTTTATGAACAGAGACGTTAGGATGCTTATTGATGATCAGAAAATCGGGATGGGTATGTAGAATATCGAACATAAAAAACTGGCTCCACGTTTGGAGCCAGCAGTATACATAAGTTATCGGACAAAGCTATCGAGGCTTGCCCCCAAGGTATTTGCTAAAGCTTCTTCGAGAAAATGCCAGCAAGACCAATGATTGCGATACCCAGCAGCATGATTTCACCTTTGCCACTATCAAAGCCAGACTTAATCCCCATGAAGGCAACAATAGCAATCGCAACAGGAATCAGGTATTTAACTAGGTTGTACCACAATCCAAATAGCGGGAAGGATACTTCGCCGTCATTAGTGATCTCTTTTTCTAGCTCAGCACGGCTTAGGCGCCATCCTGCAAAGATACAAACCAACATACCACCAACCGCTAAGAAGATTTTGTCCGTTAGCAAGTCGAAAATATCAAAGGCACCGGTACCGAACAGCGTTGGCCCCATTCCACCTAAAGATAGTGACGCAAAAATACATAATGCCGCCATAACTGCACTTGCAGACAGAACAGCGTTAGAGCGCTTCATGCCTTTCTCGTCGATTAGGTAAGACACGACAACTTCCAATAATGATACTGAAGAAGTTAATGCCGCCACCGTCAAACCGATGAAAAATAGCAACGCGAATAGCAACCCAATCACTCCGCCCATTTCAGCAAACAGCTGAGGAACGACAACAAATACAAGACCAGGGCCTGCCGCAGGCTCCATGCCAAAGGCAAACATAGCTGGGAACATAGCAACACCAGCAAGAATCGCGACACCTGTATCCATAGCTGTAACCATACCGGTTGTTTGAACTAGGTTCTCTTTCTTCTTCAGGTAAGAACCGTACGTCATCATACAACCCATACCTAAGCTAAGTGAGAAGAACGCCTGTCCTAGTGCAGCAAGAACCACGTTGCTGTCGACTTTAGAAAAGTCCGGCATGAATAAGAACTCAAGGCCAGCCATTGCACCTGGCAGCATCAAGCCTTTAACAGAAACAACGATTAGGATTAAGAACAGAAGCGGCATCAGAACCTTACCGGCTTTCTCAATACCACCCGAAATCCCTTTCATCACAATCATGACGTTAAGGAACAGGTAAACACCCATCCACATTAAAGGTTGAATCGGATCTGAGATGAAACCGCCAAAACTGTCGCCAATTGCTTCTGGCGCGCTGAGTAGACCACCACCCACTTTAAAGATGTAGGCCAATGCCCAACCACCAACCACAGGGTAGAAGCCCATGATCAAAAGACCACTGAAGACTCCCATAACGCCAGTGAACGTCCAGCGTCGGTCAGTTGTCTTGAATGCACCTACGGCAGAAAGACCTGTCTTACGACCAATAGCGAACTCTGTCAGCATCACGCTAAAGCCGATAAAAATTACAAAGATAAGATAGATAGCAACGAATGCACCGCCGCCACTCTCACCTGCTGTGTAAGGGAATTTCCATATATTGCCTAAACCGACAGCGGAACCCGCTGCTGCCATTACGAAGCCTAGTTTAGACCCCCACGTATCACGTGGTGCTGCTGTATTAGTTGTAGCCACGCTTTTTCTCCAAAATTAGTTTGTTGTGTATGCATAGAGATAGGCGTCTAAAAAGTTTATGTAAAAATTATTGTACACTTATAAAATAAGCGTTCGACGCACTATGTCTAGAAAGTAAAGCAGCTCCCCTTTAAAATTGGAACCCCAAAAAAGTACATTTATCGCACAAGTGTCGAGTTACGCAGGTTAAATGCTGCTTTTTTGTTCAAAAGTTAAAGAATGACCTTATTTTTCACATTAAAATAACAGAATCAGCTGTTATGAAATTCGTTCCTCATATAAGGTCAATCCCATGTCTAAATGGGAAATCTATTCCCCCAACCCACTTTTATGCTTAATATCCTAGAAGGGCATATTACTCTGAGCGTATATGGACAAGTTTTATCACTTTCTGACTTTAGCTGGCATCGGGCTATATTGGTTACTGGTCGCAGGTGTGACCATTCGTGTCGTTTTAAAGCGCCGTGCAGTGAGCGTGTCTTTAGCTTGGCTAATGATCATTTATATCCTTCCCGTTCTGGGTGTCGCATGTTATTTCCTCTTCGGTGAACTGAACTTAGGCAGAAAGCGAGCCGAACGTGCGAAAGAGATGTTTACACCATTCGAGAAGTGGTTCAGTCAGCTTAACGACTGTAACGCGCACAACCCAGAAACGATGGGGAGGCACATCTACCGAATTGATGAACTTTGTAACAACCGCCTTGGTCTTCCCGCATTGAGCGGTAATACATTGTCGCTGCAACAGTCACCTAATGAGATTTTGCATTCCATTATTGAAGACATCGAAAACGCGCAGAGCAGTATTCGAATGGTATTCTACATTTGGCATCCGGGTGGTTTGGCTGATTCTGTCGCTTCTGCGCTTATTCAAGCGGCTAAACGCGGCGTAGATGTCAAACTATTGCTCGATTCAGCAGGTAGCCCGCGTTTTTTCAGAAGTCCTTGGTATCGAATGATGCAGGATGCTGGAATTGAAGTTATTCAAGCGCTAGAAGTGAAGATGTGGCGTATTTTCTTACGTCGTCTTGATCTTCGCCAACATCGCAAGATCATCGTAATTGATGATGAAATTGCTTATACCGGTTCAATGAACCTGGTTGACCCGGCTTACTTCAAGCAAAACAGTGGCGTCGGGCATTGGGTGGACATCATGGTTCGCATTACGGGACCAACGGTAAACGTATTGAGTGCCATCCACTGTTGGGATTGGGAAGTCGAAACTGGCGAACGTCATTTACCAAGACTACCTGAATGCAAGATCGATGAGAGTGAATTCCAACACCCTATTCAGGTTGTGCCTTCTGGCCCAGGTATGCCGGAATATCTGATCTATCAAGTATTAACATTGGCAATAAACCAAGCCAATCGCTCGGTACGAATCACAACACCATATTTCGTGCCCAATGCTGATTTACTCGAAACGTTAAAGATGACAGCACAACGAGGCATTGACGTTGAACTCATTATTCCACATAAAAATGACTCTATGATGGTGCAATGGGCGTCACGCGCTTTTTATAGTGAGCTCTTGAGTGCAGGGGTCAAGATTTATGAGTTTTATGGTGGTTTGCTGCATACAAAATCTGTCGTAATTGACGACCAATTCTGTTTAGTTGGCACCGTAAACATGGATATGCGCAGCTTGTGGCTGAACTTCGAAGTGACCCTCGCCGTTGATGACGAAGAGTTCACCAAGCAAATGTCTTGGTTACAAGATAGCTATATTAAGCAATCTCACACTGTTGTATTGGAAGAATGGGAGAAAAGGAGCCTATTTTCTCGGTTCTTAGAGCGAGTGTTCTATCTCTTCAACCCACTCCTCTAATACCTCAAATACACCGACTAAAAAACCTCCAGCGCTACATGCATCCTGCTGGAGGTTTGTTCTTTTAGCTCCCTATCTACACGATACCTCTCGACATCATTACCTGTTCATCTTGGCTGTTATTGGCTGATAGTTGACTTTTCCCTTGCATAACCTACGTCGTCCATGTTTTAAATATTCAAAACCGCAATATTTAAGACAGGGAACTTTTATGTCAGAGGGAAAAAAAACCAAACTCATTACCGCTGGCCGCGATAAAAAGTGGACAAATGGTGTTGTAAACCCACCCGTTCAACGCGCTTCAACCGTGGTATTCAATACCGTTGCAGAAAAGAACCAAGCCACCATTAATCGTGCAAACAAAACATTGTTTTATGGTCGCCGAGGCACCAACACGCACTTTGCTTTCCAAGACGCAATGGTTGAGATTGAAGGTGGAGCTGGTTGCGCGCTTTACCCTTGTGGAACGGCAGCAATTTCAAATGCCATCCTCTCTTTCGTTGAAACTGGCGATCACATTCTAATGGTGGACACTTGTTACGAACCAACTCGTGACTTTTGTAACACCATCATGAAGAAAATGGGCATCGAAACCACCTATTATGACCCAATGATCGGTGAAGGTATCCGAGACTTGATTCAGCCGAATACCAAAGTCCTTTTCTTGGAGTCTCCTGGTTCAATAACCATGGAAGTCCAAGATGTACCTACATTAGCACGCATTGCCCATGAGCAAGATATCATCGTGATGCTAGACAATACATGGGGAGCTGGCGTGAACTTCTCTCCTTTCGAGCATGGCGTAGACATTTCCATTCAAGCGGCGACTAAGTATATCGTTGGACATTCAGATGTCATGCTAGGTACTGCTGTGGCTTCTGAAAAGTATTGGGATCAGCTTCGTGAACAAAGCTACCTGATGGGTCAGTGCGTTTCTCCTGACGACGCATACCTAGGTCTTCGAGGTATTCGCACGTTGGATGTTCGCCTAAGACAGCACGCAGAAAGCAGTTTAAAAGTCGCTCAGTGGCTCGCTTCTCGCCCAGAAGTTGATCATGTCCGCCATCCAGCTTTAGAAACAAGCCCTGGCCATGAGTTTTTCAAACGAGACTTCACAGGGGGAAACGGCTTGTTTTCATTTGTTCTCAAAACGTCTTATCCAAAAGCGACGACGGCTCTGCTTGATGGCATGAAACACTTCAGTATGGGTTACTCTTGGGGCGGTTATGAAAGCCTCATTCTAGCTAACGAACCTAAGAGCTTTAACAGTCTGAGAACCGTAGCTCACCCACACTTTGAAGGTACTTTGGTTCGTATTCATATTGGCTTAGAAGACGTAAATGACTTGATCGCTGATTTAGAGGCTGGTTTTGCGCGTTATAATGCCTTAATGCTTGAAAAAGAAGTCTCCCTATAACAATGATTGAATCGCCCTGCATTGCGGGGCGTTTTTATAACTCCCTGACTTAATTAGAATTAACTAACATTCACCAGAACTATTAATTAATGTTAATCATTTGTGTTGTTTTTCAATTGAGCAGTCACAGAATGAAATAATGTGCCACAAATAGGCTTTCCAAATTTAGAGTTTCTCTCCTACTTTTTATCATTCATAAGAGGTCATACCACAAGGAGATAGTTTTGAAACTCAAATTTATAGCGCTAATGCTTTTTACCTTAGTTACCGTCCCAATAACCTCCGTATACGCTGCAACAGGTTATACCCAAACCAAGTATCCGATTGTTCTGGTTCACGGTTTGTTTGGTTTTGATACCCTGGCAGGCGTTGATTACTTTTTCGGAATACCACATTCCTTAACAAAAGATGGCGCTACGGTTTATGTTGCACAGGTATCCGCGACCAATAGCAGCGAAGTTCGAGGGGAGCAACTGCTTGCTCAAGTCGAAACCTTACTTGCAGCAACAGGCGCAGAGAAAGTCAATCTCATTGGTCACAGTCATGGTGGCCCAACAACGCGCTATGTTGCCTCTGTCCGTCCTGACCTAGTCGCATCAGTTACGAGTATAGGAGGCGTTAATAAAGGGTCTAAAGTGGCAGATCTAGTTCGTGGCACCGTATCCGAGGGTTCGGGTAGTGAGCAGCTCGCGGTAAAACTGGCGCAAGGCTTAACTACTCTTATTAATCTTCTATCAGGTGGTTCTGATCTCGACCAAGACCCTTTAGCCTCACTAGCAGCATTAACCACGGAAGGATCATTAGCGTTTAACCAACACTACCCGGAAGGAGTCCCTACCAGTGAATGTGGTAATGGTGACTTGCTGGCTTCAAATGGCGTTTATTACTACTCATGGACCGGATCATCCACTTTTACAAACGTTTTCGATCCGACCGACGCTGCCATGATGGTACTTGGCTTAGCCTTTGATGGGCCAAATGATGGCTTAGTTGGTGCGTGCAGCACACATTTGGGCAAAGTCATACGTGATGATTATCAAATGAACCATTTGGATGAAATTAACGGCCTACTCGGTATTCATCATCTTTTTGAAACCGATCCAGTCACGCTTTATCGCCAACATGCAAATCGTCTCAAACTTCAAGGTTTATAAGAGGTCATCACAATGAAGAAAGTCGCTCTCACCACTTTTATCCTGCTCTCGATATTTGGCGTGGGAGCGCTTTCTCTGTTACAAAGCGACAAACAACAAGAGATAACCTCTAACCATTCGCCATCTCAGCAAGATATAGCCGCCGATGTCTCTTCCCCAAAAGACTTCTTCGAATATTCTCTTAGCCGGCTGGGCGAAGAAGATCTCGATACGATCAAAGCGGAAGTCAATGATGACACTTTAGCAAAGCAAACTCTGAATATTGATGCCACACTTTTTCAAGCCTACCTTTCCTACAAGCAAGCACTCACTGCATTAGAGCCTTTTGAGCACAACCACCTAACGCTTGAACAGTTAACCATGCTGAATGAAGCAATACTGAACTTACAGCTTCAATACTTTAACGAGGTGCAGATAACCCAATTGTTTGACGAAGAAAACCGACTTCGCCAACTTGCTTTAGAAAAGCTGACGATTAAAACACAGGCATCGGATATCGAGAGTCAAACACACCTTCTTAATCAAGCGTTATCAGAACAACCGGATTACATACGAGAAAGTGAACGCAATAACGCATTAGCAAAGCAGCTCGAGCAAGCTTCTCAGCTTGATTCACAAGACAAGTACATCGCCCGTGTTGCTCTGGTAGGAGATGCCGGAGCGCAGAGGCTGCAAAAGCTTGATGAGCAAAGAGCATCATTTGAGACTCAACTCGCCACTTACTTAAAACAGCGTCAAAATATTCTGAATAGGGATTTTCTAGGGCAAGACGAAAAACAGGCAGAAATCATTTCTTTAAGAAAACAAAGCTTCGATGCCACTCAATGGCGTCGAATCGAAGCTTTGGAACGTATTCATGATAGCCAGAACTAACAACATTAGCTTAATCGCCAAACGTTACTTATTCTGCTTTTTAGGACATCCCACGATATGGTCATCCACCATGCCGACGGCTTGCATGAAAGCATAACAGATGGTTTCACCGACAAACTTGAAGCCTTTCTTTTTTAGAAATTTACTCATGGCTTTGGATTGCTCTGTCGAAGCTGGTACGTCACTCATATGTTGCCATTGATTGACGATTGGTTCACCGTCCACGAACTGCCACAACGCGTCTGATAAACTCCCGTATTCAGCAATTAACGCTTTGGCCGCTTTGGCATTACTGAATACCGAGTTAATCTTTCCGCGATGTCTCACAACATCGAAGTTTTCCACGATGTATTCAGCGCGTTCTTCATTTCTTTGTTCCAACGCATCTAGATCGTAATTCTCGAACGCTTCTCTGTAACCTTCGCGCTTTTTAAGGATGGTGATCCAACTAAGACCAGCTTGCGCACCTTCCAAAGTAATAAATTCAAACAGGACTTGGTCGTCATATACTGGCACGCCCCATTCGGAATCATGATATTCGCGCTCTAATGGGTGATTCATCGCCCACGCACACGTTTTTTGTTCTGTCATTATTCTTCCTTAAAAAGCGCCTCTAACTGATGAGCTAGAGGCGCAATACTTTTCATCGTTATATCAGTAGCACTAAGCCTGTTTCGGTACTGCCACTTTATGGAACAAACGATACAACACTGGCACGACAATCAGTGTCAGGACTGTCGCAAAACCCAAACCAAACATAATCGTAACCGCCATTGGTTTGAAGAAAATATCTGGCAACAGTGGGATCATACCAAGGATCGTCGTGATAGCTGCCATACAAACGGGACGGACGCGACTCACCGCAGCATCAACGACCGCGTCATAAGCCTCTTTACCGGACTTCATTTCAATTTCAATTTGGTCAAGTAATACGATGCCATTTTTGAGCACCATTCCCGATAAGCTTAAGAAGCCGAGCAATGCCATAAAGCCAAACGGCGTGTTGAGTGCCAACAAACCGGTGGTGACACCAATTAACGCCAGCGGCACGGTAAGCCAAACAATGAGTGGTTCTTTGATAGAGTTAAATAGGAATACAGTGATCAAGAACATGAACAAGTACCCCATTGGCATGGTAGTAAACAGCGACTCTTGAGCATCACCAGAAGATTCGTATTCACCACCCCACTCTAGTGAATAGCCAGGAGGCATTTGAATCGCTTCGATTTGGGGCTGTAAACGTTTTTGCAACGTCGATGCGGTTTCTTCACCTAGAATATCAGGGTCTGCCATCACAGTGAGCATACGCTTACGGTTCTTACGCACAATAATAGGATCCTCCCAACGCATGTCGTAACCCATTGTGACTTGTTGAAGTGGAATAAACTCACTCTGTGCTGGACTCCATATTTTCATGCCTTCGATGTTACGAATATCAATACGTTCATCTTCAGGTAAGCGAGCCACGATAGGCATGAGCGTCGTGCCGTCTCGGTAAAGGCCTATCGTCATTCCAGAAAATGACATGGACAAGAAGTCATCGACATCTGATTTTGTAATGCCATAGCGACGTGCCTGACTTTCGTTAAACTGCGGTTCAAGAACTTGGGTTCGTTCACGCCAATCATGCCTGATATTTGTTGCCTGAGGATCGGCGTACATGATGTCCTTGACCTGAGCGGCTATCGTACGAAGGACGGTTGGATCTGAACCAATAATGCGAGCTTCAATTTTTGCACCACCACCAGGGCCTAACTCAATCTGTTTGAGCTTGTAATTGATTTCTGGGTAGTTGGCTTTTAAATACTCTCGAAACTTCGCCATTAATGGTTTTAACGCTTCGTAATTTTCCATACGAGTGGTTATCTCACCATAAGCCGCATAACTTTTCTCTGGCGCGTACGTTAACATGAAGCGCTGTAAGCCTTTACCCGCGGTCGTCGTGATATGGTCAACATGCTCTTGCTTAGCTAACCAACTTTCTAACTCTTTAAGCGTTGTGTTAGTTGCTCGAATATCAGTTCCTTCTGGCATCCATACATCTAACTGAAAAATCGGCGTTGTCGAAGATGGGAAAAACGCTTGCTTCACAAAGGTGAACCCGTAAACACTTGCCGCTAATCCCGCAATCAGCACTACAACGGTAAACCAAGCACGACGCATACAAAACTGAAGAAACTTTTTATAAATAACGAAAATAACCCCGTTATATGGATCATTTTCTTCCCCTTCACCTTGTTTAATCTTCTGGCCTTTAAAGAAGATGTCAGCAAAGAATGGTGTCAACGAGATAGCGGTAAACCAGCTCAACATTAAAGAGATCAGCAGAACCGTAAACAAAGTGCCACAGTATTCGCCCGTCGAGTCTTCAGACAGTCCAATTGGCGCAAATGCAGTTACCGCAATCACAGTTGCCCCAAGTAATGGCCATTTTGTTTGGGTAACAATGTCGGTCGCTGCTTGGAGTCGAGTTCGCCCTTTTTGAGTACCAATCAAAATCCCCTCAACCACAACGATGGCATTGTCCACCAGCATACCTAACGCGATAACCAAGGCACCTAATGAAATCCGCTGTAAATCTATCGCGAGATACTTCATGAAAATGAACGTACCCAGCACCGTCAGCAGCAAGATTAAACCGATTAGTAGCCCAGAACGTAGCCCCATAAAGAACAGAAGTACGATAATGACGATACCGACAGCTTGAGCCAAGCTCACAACAAAACCGCTAACCGATTTATCCACTTCTTTCGGCTGACTATAGATTTCCGAAATTTCGATACCGACAGGTTGCTGGTACTTTAGCTCGGCAAGGCGATGATCAAATGCTTTTCCGACTTCAACGACGTTGACGCCTTCAGCAAAAGAAACGCCGACGTTTAGTGCAAGACTTCCGTTAAAATTAATAATATTATTCGGGACTTCTACGTAACCACGTTTTATTTCCGCCACATCTTTCAAGAAGATGAGCCCCTGAGCACCCGACTCAGTAATCAACAAATCGCCTAGCTCATCCACACTCTGGAACTCGCCAGTCGGCTGAATTCTGATGTACTCATCACCAATTCTGATCGCTCCTGCGTCAGAAACTACGTTTTGCGTCGAAAGAAGATTAAACACGGTATCCGGAGCAAGACCTATACTGCTCAATTTTTTCATCGATACTTCGATGAACACTTGCTCTTGCTGTTGCCCAGATACCGAAACTTTACTCACGCCATCAACCAGTTCGAGCTCTCGGCGTAAGTAATCGACGTAATCCAGTAGCTCTTTATAGCTATAACCGTCGCCAGTCACCGCTAACAAAATCCCGTAAACATCACCAAAATCATCGATCACTTGAGGTTCATTCACACCTGGAGGCAACGTCCCTTTAAGGTCGTTCACTTTACGGCGTAACTCATCCCAGATTTGTGGCAGATCATCAGGGCCATAATTGTTCTTCATCGTGACCGTGATTTGCGATAATCCTCGGCTAGAAATCGAATTTACTTCATCAACATAAGTAAGCTGCTGAATCGCTTTTTCGATTGGGTACGTCACTTCTTCTTCGACTTGTTGCGGTGTCGCACCAGGGTAAGAGGTCACTACCATCGCATCTTTAATAGTAAAAGCAGGGTCCTCAAGACGCCCTAACCCAAAGAATGCGGCGATACCACCAATCAAAAATATCAGTGCAACCATCCAACTGATGACGCGATTTCGGATGAAGTACGCAGCAATACCGGTCACATCATCATCACTTTGAGGCACTGACTTATTAAGATCGCTCATAGACCGGCCTCCTGCGTAGCCATTTCCTGTATCACTTCCACTTTCATGCCATCCCTTAATCGAGAAACACCGGCAATCACAACTTTGTCTTTGAGCATGAGACCATCAAGGATTTGAATGGACGTTTTAGATGCCTTACCTGCTCGCACCTGTTTGCGCGATACCGTATTGTCGTCATTCAGTACCCAAACAAATTTGTTTTCGCGCCCCAGCTCGTCACCATCCGCATTAAAAATGGCTTCGATAGGGACATTAATTCCTAGGTTGAGATCAAGCCCAACATTCTCGTCTTTAGACGTTACTTCAACAGCCATCCCATCTAGGATGTACTCTTCTTCCGGCATAGGAAGCGACAGTGTGACAGTAAACGTACCTGTTGTTGGATCGGGCTCCGTCGTAAACTCTTTTACCGTCGCGTTGTATTCGTTACCGCTGGGCACGCGCACCAATGCTTTGATCGCGGTGAGCCTCTCTTCCGTTGGCGGTTGGTTCACATAGAGGCGGTCTGGAAGCTGAATCAACACTTCGACTCGCTCCAAGCTGTGAATATTAACGATATGCTGTCCGACTTGAACATTTTCGAATTGGTCGATATTAACTCGCGAAATAATCCCATCCACGGGCGCTTTTAAGGCAGTAAATGATAGACGAAGTTTGGCTAACTGAAGCTCTGCTAAGGCGATTTGTCGTTGTGCTGCAATTTCATCAAACTGAGACTTAGCTAATAGGCCTTTATCAACCAAAGGGCGTGAGCGGCGATACTGACTGTCGACAACAGAAAAACGCGCACTCGCATTATCTACATCCAACTCATAGTCAGTGGGATCTAGCGTTGCAATAACATCACCCTTCGTGACTTTGTCGCCCTCTTTTACCATGATGCGGCTGACTTCTCCTGTCACTCTGAAGCTCAAATGAGAGCGATCCGCTGCATTCGCAACCGCAGGGAAGTACAAGTTGTCATCCACCTTGTTTCCCGCTAATGACGTAACTCTAACTCGTGGCGTTTCGAGCTCTTTTTCTGGCGCCTTATCCCCACAGCCAACGAGAAAAAGCGTTGAAAGTAAAGTCGCTAGAGAGATGATTCCTTTCATATTACAACCCTCTTTCCTTAATCCACGCTCTTACCTTAATTCCGGGTTCAATTACACTGACACCCGAGATAATGATTTGGTCGCCATCGTTAAGCCCAGCTAACACTTGATTTTTGTCATTCATCTCAATTGCGGCTTTAGACACAATGCCTTGCTCATCGACACGCCAAACGTACGTTTTGCCGTTCTCTTCTAGCAACGCGGAGTTAGGAATCTTTGTCGCTCCTGCACTTTTGGACAGGAGGTAAGCATTGCCAGACATTCCCGGCAAAAGGCCTATTTCTGCTGGTCGCTCCATGACCATCGTGACTTTGTAACTGCCCGTTTTAGGATCGGCTTCTGTATCGATTTCCTGAAAGGTTAAGTCAAAGGCTCGCTCGGGGAACGCATCAAATATCATTCTGGCAGAGACATCGCTCCCCTGCGCGTAACGATTTAGAAGATAGTCTGGGATTTGGAATATCACTTTGAGGAGTTGGTTGGACTGAATATTCATCACCCCTTCTTTCGCGGCAACATATTCATGGTTTTCTGCTGGAATGTACGAAATAGTGCCATCATATGGCGCGACAAGTTTGGTATATCTTAAGTTTGCCTTTGCTTGATTCCATTGAGCTTTTGCTGAGTTGTGATTCGCTTTTGCCTCATCAAAATCTTGCTCAGATACTACTTGGTCTTTACGTAGCTTTTGGTATCGCTTGTATTGCACATCTGCGAGCAAAAAATTTGCCCGAGCTTGCTGTTCGAGCAGAGAATATTCATCTGGTTTTAATGACGCCAAAACATCACCTTTACTAACGACTTGACCTTCATTCACTTCTATCGTTTGAAGAAGCCCAGGAACTCGAAATGTCAGTACTGCTCTATCGCCAGCTTCCGTCGTGGCAGGAAAATGTCGCTCAAACTGGGCATTGCCAACAGATACTGTAAATAGCTTCGCAGGGCGCGATTCAGGTTCAGGAACAGGAGGAAGTTCTTTACCGCACCCCGACAAGACAGCCGAGATGGCAATAGGAATGAGCAATTTTCTCATTACATTCATCCATAAAAATTGGGGGATTATTTTTAAAGTAGATGAATTTTGAACGAACTTCCAGAGCAGAAAAGATTAATAGTGCTTTAAAATTAGTAATTTGTGATAAAAAAGCAGGCTTTATGCCTGCTTCAGTTAAATCTTCTTTGGATACAAAATGCCTAAAGCTTACTGAATTCTCTGTTCACCCTATATGTATCAGACGTAACATAAGCTTCCATGTTACGAATTTTGCCATCAAGACGGTCAAAATCCCTTTCCAACACACTGAGCAGTTGATCAGGGCTTTGCCCTTTCTGCCAAGGCTTACTTTTGAGCGTATGCTCTTGCTGCGCTCTGATATTTTCAGAATACGTTACTGGTTGCTTTTCTAACATAAACGCCATCGCGATGTACGCTAACAATACCAAAAACGTACCACCTAACAGCGCTGCAGAAATCACTACAATACGAATCAACCAAACTTCTGCACCAAAGTAGTTGGCAATTCCGGCGCAAACACCGGAGATTTTGCCATTTACTGGATCACGATACAGTTCTCGATTATTCATACTTGCGTCTCCATGTTGGTGACTCAGCATCCAAGATGCGCTCCAATGTATCAACTCGGGACTGCATCGCTTCCGCTTTTTCAGATAGTACCTGAAGGCGCTCTAAATCTTGGCTCGACAGTGCACTATCTGTTTTGCGTTTGCTGCGATAGTGTAAGAAGAGCCATAGTGGAGCGACAAAGATTAAAAAGACAATCACTGGTCCTGCTATAAAAAATGCCGACATAAATGGCTCCTTTCTTATTTATCTTTCGATGACATCTGTTCTTTCAGCTTTGCCAACTCTTTTTCAATTTCGTCTTGTGCCTGCAACTCTGCAAACTCTTGTTCTAGCGATTTAGCATTACCAGTTTGAGCATACAGGTCTGCTTCCGCTTCCATTTCATCCACTTTACGTGAGTACTGCTCAAATTTCGCCATCGCTTCATTAGTACGGCTAGTGTGCAGGTGTTTTTGCACATCACGACGGTTAGATGCAGTTTGGTTACGAATTGCTAGTGCTTGCTGTTTTGCGCGCGTTTCGGCAATTTTGCTTTCCAACTTACCAATCTCGCCAGTAAGCTTATCGATCGTTTCTTCCACTAAGGTTTGCTCAGTGTGGAGGCCTTTAATCACTTGCTCTAGCTTTTGCTTTTCAATTAACGCTGCACGAGCTAGATCTTCACGCTCTTTCACTAATGCTAAGCTCGCTTTTTGGCCCCATTCGCCAATTTGCTCTTCTAACGTTTCAACCTTACGAGCCAACTCTTTCTTGTCTGCAATCGCTTTAGCCGAGTTAGTACGCACTTCAACAAGTGTGTCTTCCATTTCTTGGATGATAAGACGGATCATTTTTTCAGGATCTTCCGCCTTGTCCAGTAATGCACTGATGTTTGAGTTAACGATATCTGCAAATCGAGAAAAAATACCCATAACGGAACTCCTCTTTTTTCCTATTAAAACTCGACAAGGTGGTGATTAACCTTGTGTCTCCCTGAATATATAACAAGTAACGTGCCAACTTATAATTTTCTTTTAAATCAGAGTATTATTCATTTTGTTGTCGTTACACACTATTGTGCTATGATGTTTTTCACCAACTGTTGGTGAAATTTACCAACTCTATCCCTGAATCATGGCTCGGCTGTTAAATAAGAAGGACTTTATGAAGCAAAACCTGATTGGTGAATCACCTGCTTTTCTCGCTGTACTAGATAAAGTATCACAACTTGCACCCATTGAGCGCCCTGTCCTCATCATTGGTGAACGAGGTACGGGTAAAGAACTCATCGCTCAGCGTTTGCATTATTTATCAAGACGTTGGGATAAACCACTACTATCACTCAACTGTGCGACATTAAGCGAAGGGCTAATAGATTCCGAATTGTTTGGACATGAATCCGGCTCCTTCACGGGCTCTAAAGGTAAGCATAAAGGGCGTTTCGAGCGTGCCGAGGGCGGTACTTTGTTTCTTGACGAACTGGCAACCGCACCACTTTGGGTTCAAGAAAAGCTATTACGTGTCATTGAATATGGTGAATATGAGCGAGTTGGCGGTCATACCGCTCTAAATGCGGATGTTCGACTTGTTTGTGCAACCAATGCCGACCTACCAAAATTGGCAGAGCAAGGTGATTTTCGTGCAGATCTGCTCGACAGGCTAGCCTTCGATGTCATTATGTTACCGCCTCTTCGCGAGCGCAAAGAGGACATTCTCTCTTTAGCAGAGCACTACGCGATGAAAATGTGTCGTGAACTGCAACTGGAATACTTTGTCGGTTTTACGCCAAAAGCGCAGCAGTCGCTTATTGAATATGAATGGTCCGGTAACGTCCGCGAACTAAAAAACGTGATTGAACGTGCGATTTACCAACATGGTCTGAATGCTCACCCAATTGATGAACTGGTTTTCAATCCTTTTGAAACGGTTTGGCACAGCGCGCTTGGCCATAGTGCAACACAAGCAGAACAACAAGAAGAGGAAGCATCAAGCAACACCATCCAATTCCCTCTAGACTATAAACAATGGCAAGAGGAACAAGATATCCATTTACTCAATCGTGCGTTGGAAGAAGCCAAGTTTAATCAACGACAAGCAGCCGAGCTACTTGGCTTGAGCTATCACCAATTACGAGGGATGGTTAGAAAATATGGTTTGGTCGGACAAAGCTAACTTGACCGAGAGTACTCAATCAATACACGAGCTCGTGACTGCGCTCTAATTCGCATGCATTTATGGCATAACACCTTACAGTGTATGGATTTTATGTTTGGAGCGAGTTCACAAAGGTGATAAATTAGCGAGATCATTTTCGCTTGTTAGCTTTGAAAGAGTAAGATCAAACGAAACGAGCAAGATCCAATGAACATTTCATATTATGAATGCTTTTATAAGATTATCGCTGAGCCTTATTGGGATTAGCCTACTGACCGCTTGTGGCGATGAAATTGACCACAATGATATTCGCAAAGCTGGCTTTGTGTTTTGCGGACAAGGTAAGCCGACCACGTTTAACCCTCAGCTTATTGATAGCGGTATTACCGCAGAGGCTCTGAGCCCGCAGCTGTACGATACGCTGCTCACGCTCGATCCTAAATCACATCAGCCCGTGGCAAGCATCGCCGAGAGTTGGTCAGTAAATGAATCAGGGACGGAATACACGTTTAAGCTTAAACGTGGTGTTAAATTCCAAACCACACCTTGGTTCACACCCACTCGCCCATTGAATGCAAAAGATGTGGTATTTAGCTTCAAGCGAATCATCGATGTAGACCATCCTTTTCACCAAGTAGGTGGTGGTTTTTATCCATGGTTTGCAGGGTTAGATTTTCAAAACCTACTCCAAGACGTGGTTGCAATAGATGAGCATACGGTAAGGTTTACGTTATCTCAGCCAAACTTTTCTTTCTTGGCCAATATTGCTACCAGCCATGCGGTTATCTTGTCTTCGGAGTATGGACAGCAATTGGCTGCAAAAGATCATAAAGAAGAAATCGACCAACTTCCTATCGGTACCGGCCCTTATCAATTAAAAGAGTACCAAGTGAACGACTTGATTCGATTAGAGCGTCATTCAAATTACTGGAAGTCACCAGCAAAAATGGAACAAGTGGTGTTCGATATCTCTCACAGAGGGACGGGTACATTAGCTAAACTTTTAAGAAACGAGTGTGACGTACTCTCTTCACCTATTTCGAGCCAAATACCTGTCATTCAAGAAAATGACAACCTTGAGCTGACGGCTACACCAGCTAACAACGTTTCCTTTATTGCGATAAACACAGAAACCACCGCGCTGAGTGATGCTCGAGTTCGCCAAGCTCTTAACTTAGCGATCAACCGTCAAAATATTTTAGATTCGGTTTACTACGGAACTGGCTCCCAAGCTTATACCTTGCTACCACCTAATTCATGGGCTTATCAAAAAGACAGCGTAAAAATTCGTTATGACCGGAATTATGCATTGGCACTACTTCGAGATGCAGGCTACGAAGACGGCCTAGAATTGACCATGTGGGTACCACTTGAACCACGTGCTTTTAACCCAAGCCCTCGCAAGACCGCAGAGCTAATCCAAGCGAATTTTGCCGATATTGGGGTTAAATTAACGCTACTTACCGATGATAGGTTTGAACGTGTGGATTTGGAGAACATCAACGATATCGATTTACTTTTAACTGGTTGGATTGGTGATACCGGGGATCCTGACAACTTTTTCCGCCCTTTATTATCTTGCGAGTCTGACCGCGTTGGCCTTAACGTGTCCATGTGGTGTAACGATGACTTCGATTTCTTGCTCGATTTGGCTTTAGAAACTCAAGAACCGCGTTACCGTTTGAACCTATATCGCCAAGCACAGAACATTTTGAATCAAGAGTTCCCGGTTATTCCTCTGGCGCATGGCGTGCAGTTCCGTGTGCACGACAAATCGCTGACAGGCTTCAAATCAAGCCCTTTCAATGCCCAACCGTTTGATAGAGTTGAGAGAATTCACTGATGTTTTGGTATACCGTTCGACGCTTTAACCTATTTATCATCACTTTGATGATCCTTACATTAGTGGGTTTTTCTCTGCTGCGCCTTGACCCTCTCTCGCACTGGGCAAACGTTGATTTTTGGTCTGGCTGGCAAACTTACTTGATCAACCTTTCTCAACTCGATTTTGGCATAAGTAAAAACGGCAATGCGATTTACGACGAGCTCGCCGTTGTATTCCCAGCCACTTTGGAATTGTGTTTCTTTGCCTTTTTGGTGTCCCTTTTGATCGGCATTCCACTTGGAACCGTGGCTGGGATGAAGCAAGGTAAATGGCTCGATACCAGCATTTCATTCATGTCAATGTCTGGTTATTCCGCCCCAATCTTTTGGGTTGCTCTGTTACTTATCATGGTCTTTTCATTGGAATACCAACTCTTTCCCGTTGCGGGACGGTATGATTTACTTTACGAAATTGATCATGTAACCGGGTTTGCCATTATCGACGCATTCATGGCGAAAGGCGAATACCGCGCTCATGCACTGCAAAGCGTTATTGAGCATATGGTGCTGCCATGTTTGGTGCTCGCTTTGGCTCCAACCACCCAGGTTGTCGGACTAATGCGTTCCTCGGTAGCGGAAGTGATGAGCCAAAACTACATCCGTGCAGCGAGAATCAAAGGTCTTTCTAACCGCGAAATCGTAACTCAACATGTATTGCGGAATGCGATACCGCCTATCATTCCCAAAGTTGGTGTTCAACTTTCGAGTATGATTACCTTAGCTATCATCACGGAGTCTATTTTTAACTGGCCAGGTATTGGTCGTTGGCTTTTAGATGCGCTAGCAAGCCAAGACTATGCATCTATCCAAGCTGGCGTGATGGTACTTGCGACTTTGGTTCTTACCGCTAACATACTCTCGGATTTGATTGGCGCGATGATTAACCCTTTAGTTCGAAAGGAATGGTATGCTAACAAATAACGTTTATCAGGAAGAGCGTATTCCAACACAGTTTGAGCGTTTTTGGCGAAGCTACCGCGCCAACGGACTAGCCATGTTTGGCTTGTGGTGCTTGGTGTTTATCGTCCTTATTACCATTTTTGCCCCCCTACTTGCACCATTTGACGCCCAAGCACAGTCAGGTGAGTTGCTTGTGCCGCCATCATGGGCCCCAGCAGGAACGGTTGATTACTTTTTGGGGACCGATGACTTAGGTAGAGATATTCTTTCGCGCCTGATTATGGGCTCTCAGCTGACATTTGGCGCTGCTGTCGCCATCACCGCAATTGCTGCCGTTGTAGGCTGTTTAATTGGCGTATTGGCAGGTATGACGAAAGGCTTACTGTCGAGTACTCTCAACCACTTGCTCGATACCGTCATGTCGATCCCGTCGCTCTTATTAGCAATCATTTTTGTGGCATTTCTAGGCTTTGGTGGGTTCAATATTTTACTCGCAATCTGCTTGGCTTTGATTCCGCGTTTTATTCGCTCCGTTTATATAGCAGTCCACACCGAAGTTGAAAAAGACTACATAATGGCAGCACGCCTTGATGGCGCTAATGATTTCTACTTACTGTGGAGTTCAATTCTTCCTAACATTCTGACGGTCATTGCCGCTGAAATCACACTCGCGCTCTCTGCTGCGATTTTAGATATTACGGCACTGGGTTTTCTTGGCCTAGGCGCACAGGCACCAAGCACCGAGTGGGGAGCAATATTAGGTGACTCTGTCGAGCTTATTTATATTGCACCTTGGACAGTGACCCTACCCGGCCTGACCATCATGTTTACTGTTATTACCCTAAACTTAGTAGGTGAAGGTGTACGTCAAGCGCTTAATGCGGGGATCGAATAATGCCGTTGTTAGATATTCGACATTTGACCATTGAGATCGAAACACCTCAAGGGTTGGTCAAAGCCGTTGACCGAATGAGCCTAACTTTGAACGAAGGCGAAATTCGTGGTCTTGTAGGTGAGTCTGGTTCAGGGAAAAGCTTAGTTGCAAAAGCGATTGTCGGGGTAAGTAAAGATAACTGGCGCATCACCGCAGACCGTATGCGCCTTGGCAATATTGACTTGCTTCAGCTTACACCAAAAGAGCGTCGGCGCGTCATTGCTCGTGATATTGCGATGATTTTCCAAGAGCCTTCAACTTGTCTTGACCCTTCAGAGGAAGTCGGGCGTCAATTGATTGAATCCATTCCATCTCGCGCATTTGAAGGGAAATGGTGGGAGCGATTTAAATGGCGTAAAAAACAGGCCATCGCGCTTTTGCATAAAGTGGGTATTAAAGATCACAAGCGTTTAATGGGTAGCTACCCTTATGAACTGACTGATGGTGAGTGTCAAAAAGTCATGATTGCCATGGCGATAGCGACCAAACCAAAGTTGCTGATCGCAGATGAGCCAACCAACGACTTAGACCCGATTACTCAATCGCAAATTTTGCGTCTGTTGAGCCGCATGAACCAACTTAATAACACAACCATTTTGCTTATCGGCCACGACTTAGCGACCATAACACAGTGGGCAGGACGTATTACGGTAATGTATTGTGGTCAGTCGGTGGAGTCTGCCGATACCAGTAAAATCATTGCGGCACCCAAGCACCCGTACACCGATGCCTTGCTTAAAGCGATGCCTGACTTTAATGATTGGGTACCACACAAGCAAAAACTCCAATCCCTACCGGGCTCGATTCCGCCATTGCAGCATCTACCTATCGGTTGTCGCCTCGGACCACGTTGCCCATATGCGCAGAAACAATGTGTAGAAATTCCACACACCAGACGAATTAAGAATCATAAATTTAACTGCCACTTTCCATTGAACACGGAGAAAAAGTCATGAGTGCGTTACTTGAAGTCGATAATTTATCGAAGCAATTTGTTACGCGCTCCCGTCTGTTCAAACGTCAGGTTAATGAGGCAGTTAAACCGGTAAGCTTTACTTTAGAGCCAGGACAAACTATTGGTTTTATTGGTCAAAACGGGTCAGGAAAATCCACACTAGCTCGTATGCTTGCTGGCGTTGTTGAACCAAGCTCCGGAGAGATCCGTGTGAATGGCGAACGATTGGAGCACAAAGATTACGCGACACGCTGCAAGCTCATCCGCATGATTTTCCAAGATCCAAACACATCGTTAAACCCACGTATCCAGATTGGTCGTATTTTAGAAGGTCCGCTAAAGCGAAATACCAACATGCCGCCAGATGCGCGCATGCAGCGTGTAAAGAACACCTTGCTCCGCGTAGGATTGCTGCCTGAGCACGCCTATTTTTATCCACAAATGCTAGCTGCCGGTCAAAAACAGCGCGTGTGTTTGGCTCGTGCACTTATTCTTCAACCTTCCATCATTGTCGCTGATGAGGCGTTAAACGGTTTGGATATGGCAATGCGCTCACAGATCATTAACTTATTCCTCGAGTTGCAAGAAGAGATGGGATTGTCATTTGTGTACGTGTCTCAGCACATTGGCATTGTTAAGCATATTACTGATAAAGTGATGGTGATGCATGAAGGTGAAGTGGTCGAGTTTGGCGAGACCAACCAAGTACTTACTCATCCCGAGCATCCTATTACTCAACGACTAGTCGAAAGCCACTTTTATAAAGCGCCAAGCCATCAAACAAAATAGCTTATCAAAGATGTGATCGTGCAAATGTAAAGAAGCCTGCTTTAACGCAGGCTTCTTTATTGCATGGGTACTAATCAAAAAACTAACGGCGGCTCGCTTGTTTGCGCAGTTCAAAATCAAACTCGTCAGGAAACAATACGACCCCTTCTTCATTTTGATTTGGGAATACAACAATCGATAGCTCGTCATCCTCTAGACCAGAGGTCCAACGGCTGTGCCACTTGTTTAAAGAGATCGCCTCAGGCTCGCAATCTTCCCAATCACCATTCGCCCATTGCAAAGCAAATTCTTCGTTTGGCCATACTGGTACACAATCATCATCTTCTGTATTTAACATGACACAGCCATGTTCGTCTTTCAGAATCCAAACCTTACGATTCGCCACAATCTCTTTTACGCAGTACTTTAAACGTTGCTCTTCGTTGTAGCGATTAATGGTATCCATCTGCTCTTGGGTCAGCTGCTCAGACATATTCGTCTCCTATTTCCCATAGAAAAATGCCCGCAGCTAAGCGGGCATTTAAAGTATATGCTAGAAAATTAAGCTAGTTCAGTTTGAAGCCAAGGCCA
The DNA here is from genome assembly GCF_033339595.1 of Vibrio sp. 2096. Lineage (NCBI taxonomy): Bacteria > Pseudomonadati > Pseudomonadota > Gammaproteobacteria > Vibrionales > Vibrionaceae > Vibrio > Vibrio sp. 2096. Next base: position 222,069 of record NZ_JAWOUX010000002.1, on the reverse strand, counting down.
ACCTTGCTTCTTACGGCTTAGCGTGTTTTCCATCATTAGCATGCCGTCTTTTTCGTGCTTAACAAGCTTCTCAGCCCACTCACCTTTGTATAGAAGACGAGTTTGAGCAGTCGTGATGTCTGTTAGCATTACAGCAGCGAACGCTAGGTTATCTTTCTCACAACGAGATTCTAGGTCTGCTTCTAGTGCTTCGATCATACCGTCAACTTGCTCAAGAGTTGCAAGTTCAACCTGACCAACCACTACGTCACGACCGTTGAATGGGTAACCTTTAAGGTCTTTCTCAACAAGCTCAGCCGCAGATAGACCTTCGATGTTTGTCTTAGCAATTAGAAGATCTTTAGTGAATGCGTCAACATCTTGTACGTCTGCGATTACCGCTAGCTCAGCAACGGCACCTTTGTCTTTTTGTGTACAAGTTGGAGAAGCGAAGCCTACTGTGTCAGATAGAATTGCTGACATCATTAGCTTAGCGATTTGTGGAGTAATCGCGTGACCTTCAATCTTGAACATGTTGAATAGAACAGTGTTGGTACAACCAACAGGCCAGATCCATGCTTCCATTGGGTTTACTGTCATCACGTCACCTAGGCGGTGGTGGTCAACAATACCCGCAATTTCAGCTTCTGCGATATCGTCTGGTGCTTGTGCTAGATCTGAGTAATCTACTAGCCAAACGGTCTCACCCGCAACTGATGTGCGAAGCTCAGGAACTTCAGCGCCAGCAACTTCTAGGATGTGCTGAGTTTCACGGTTGATTTCGCCTTGGCGAATTGGCATAGCTTCAACGCCACGCGCTTTTAGAAGTTCAGTTGCAACGAGTGCACTACAAATACTGTCACTGTCTGGGTTCTTATGACCTACAACTAGAATCATGTTTCTTCCTATTCAAGTCAATTTTATACGCCGCCTAATACAGTTAATTAGGGCGTGTTTGCTCACAAAGGCCGATACTTTACCTGATTTCAGAGAGTTTGACACGAAGAAAAGTTCACAATGCTATTGCGAATAAATCTCATTTACATATAATGATAATTATTCCTATTTGCATTTGAGTAAACGATGAACGCGACCCAATTTTTACACTCTGCACAACAGTTGTTTCAGCCTACTCAGTTTCGTTTAGCTTATAAGCGATTGCTGATCCCTATCGTCATGCTCATTTTGCTAGGCAATGAAAATACACGTGACGTTGCCGTACAGACGCTATCCGACTCATTCTGGGCAGTGTCATGCTATGTTGCTGCCACATTGGCTATTTATCATTATCTTTCAAACTTTATGTCGAAAACCAATCGAATTACCGAGCTCTACCATCGCTCGCGTAATCATCAGGTTTTCTTTGCTTCTTTGTTGGGTGCTTTGCCTGGCTGTGGTGGCGCTATTGTTGTGACAACGCAATTTATTAGTGGCCGAGTGGGATTTGGTGCGATTGTCGCGGTACTTACTTCAACAATGGGTGACGCTGCCTTTTTACTTCTTGCCGCCAAGCCAAGTGTAGGATTAGGCGTGGTTGGATTAGGCATTATCGTGGGTACTCTTTCAGGGCTGGTCGTTAATGCTTTTCATGCTGATAACTTTCTGCGACCAGAACCAAAAGAAGCACCTCAGACACATGCTTGCTGCCAACACCAGACAGACCGACACACACCCCTTGAACAACGTGCAATCAATCTACAAGGCGCATTTTGGAAATGGCTTATTGTGCCTGCTAGTGTCGTTGCTGTGTTAATGTCTTTCCAAATCGATATTAATCAGCTGTTGTCTTTGCAGGCCAATACCATTGAATGGCTGGGCGCTATCTTCGCGGTGATCACAATGTCGTTGTGGGCTATGACAAAAGAGCTCGGCGATTATCAGTCAACGGTCTCTGAAGATGAAAAAATCGTGGACTCACACCCGATTCAAAAAGCAGCACAAGATACGAATTTCGTCAGTGCTTGGGTGATCGTGGCGTTTCTGGCGTTTGAACTGACGACCTATTTTTCTGGACTCGACCTTGTAGAAACCTTTTCTCATTGGGGAATTTGGATGCCATTAGCTGGCCTAGCCATTGGTATGTTGCCTGGTTGTGGACCGCAAATTTTAGTCACTAGCCTATACATTTCTGGTGCAGCGCCACTTTCTGCGCAACTGGCCAATGCGATTTCTAACGATGGTGACGCCCTATTCCCCGCTATTGCAATGGCACCGAAAGCTGCTTTGGTCGCGACTATTTACTCGTCCATTCCTGCGTTTATTGTTGGATACGGGTATTACTTTTTATTCGAGTTCTAACGCTCAGAGCATCAAACGAGAAAGGAGCCGCAATAGGCTCCTTTCTTGATCTTGGTATTAGGCGATTTACTTCACGTTTTATGCTGTAACGATCGCTTTCGCATTGAGCCCTTTATCCACGCTCACCATTAACAACTGGCAAGGTTCTTGGTTTAGCTTTTCCCCTGTCCAGTAATCATACCAGTCCATCGGTTGATCAGACGTCAGCGTAAATTCCATCGCTCCGTAACTCGCATAATTAAACAAACAATGGAGGTCATTCTTCGTCGTTAGTTTTAAAAACGCGTGATTTAAACTCAAAGCGGTAAACTTTGCAGATTGCTGGTTACGTTGTTGACGTAACATGAGCTTAGACAGTGTCTTCTTAGCAAACGGCGTAATCTCAGGGAGCGGGTCACCAGACAGCAGCAAACCACCACTCGCTAATAACACCGTGCGATGAAATTCATACTCTTCTCTGGATGCAGATTGATTAGCTAATGAAGTGAACGTGGCGCAATCCGGGTCAATTTGCCACAATTTTCGATGCTGCCAACTACGGTAAAAGGTTTCTTTGGCTATCTGTTCGAATCGACGACTATGACGCTCTACATCGTCAGAAACACGCATTGCATCCACAAGCCCCAGAGATGGCCACATTGGCGCGTTGCAACCTAAAAGCCACGCATCACCAGCGCCTTTGGCAATCGCTTCCATTCCTAAGCGATACGCCTCAACGCCTGTAATACCAGATTGTTTACGAACACCTTTTAAGGTGCCCCAATAGTTCGCGTCTAGCTTGAACAACTCAACGCCCCACTCTTGTCTCATGACAGAGACTACATTCGTCAGATGGTCTTGTACTTCTGGGTTTGAGGTATCGAGTATGTACCAAGGCGTGCATCGCCAACCACCGTATGTGACATCTTCTGCTTTAAGTAAGCCACCATCCTTGTGGCGAACAAACCACTCTGGATGCTGTTTGAAGATCTCCGACTCAGGCTGTGCAATGAAAGGCGCCATCCAAATTGCCGGCTTTTTTCCTTTTGCACGGATGTTATGAATGAGCTCTTTTACGCCACCAGAAAACTTATCTGATGGGGTTAACCAATCGCCCATAAAGGCTTGATAGCCATCATCCAGAAGTACCCACTCTAGGTCTTCGAGCTTATCTTGCATACAATCTACGTTCTGCATGATGTTTTGCTCTGTCACGTCTGCGTAGTACGCGTACCACGAACACCAACCAACAGGCGCATCTTGTGTCACACCTTGGCGAACAGGATGATGCTCTGCAATCATCTCGCCATAGGTTTGATAAAGCTCGGACAGTGATTGACCGCAGAGTACCGCCACGGACTCAAGTTGATTACTTTCCCAATCCGCCACTTGAGTCAACTCACCATCAATTGCGGCTGATAAAACCCAATGCCCATCACGCAGCACAACATCAAAATAGCCTGCAAAGCGATGACACGATGTGAAGCCAAATAATGTGTAGCCCGCTGAACCTTCCACCACTAAATAGTTGTAATAACGCTTAGGGGCATCTTTAGGGTAGATTCGATAAGAAGGATTATTGTCTGGGCAGCGACCAATATCAACGGGGTGATTGATCGTTCCCGCCGTTTGCGCCAACATTTGAAAACCATCCCCAATTACGTCGGCCTCGTGCTCGTACAAAAACGGCATTTCGAATAACACTTCACGGTCCGTAAAGGTTTTATTGTGAAGACCAGCAAAAGAAAAATGTAATTGATTACCCTCGACTTCAACTTGGAAGTCATTGTTATTCACAGTGATCTCAGTGTGATTTGCTAATTGAATGCTCTGAGCCATAAAGAGTCTACTCACTTAATTATTATTGTTTAGCTTGGCGCATTATCTCCTGCTTGTCTCACCCAATTCGTTACCATCATCACGAATACCAGTCTCGTTTAACGTTATGAAGTTACTATTGAGACAACGCTCACTGAAATTTTGATAAAAAAATACCAGCCCTGAGGCTGGTATTTGGATTTATGCAAACTGCACTAATTAAGCAACTTCGATCGGACCACCAAATGAAGTGACTGGCGGCACTTTACCTGTGAACTTCTCGAAGTCTACGATACATGTGTTCGCAGAAGTCGCCTGTGCAAGCTCAGAAGAACCGATGTCTTGCGTTAGCGTGTTAGGATCACCGTAGGTACAGATTGCGCCTTCTTTCTCGTTTAGAGGACCGTACCATGCACCTTCTTCGATACGAATAACGCCACGTGGGTAGCTGTCAGTCAAAACAGCACCAGCTAACAGCTGACCACGACCGTTGAATACACGTACCAAATCACCATCTTTGATACCTTTTGCTTTGGCATCTGCTGGGTTGATGTAAACCGGCTCACGACCTTGTACCGCGTAAGTCGCGCGGAACTCTTCAGACTCACACATTTGAGAGTGAAGACGCTTATCAGGGTGGCAAGACTGCAACCAGAATGGGTATTTATCTGAACCAGGACCACCGTGTGAACGCTCTGATTTTTCGAACCACATTGGGTGCTCTTGACAGTGTTCGTAACCGTAACGGCCGATCTTGCGTGATGTAATCTCGATGAAGCCAGACGGTGTACCTAGTGGGTTAAGCTCAGGGTCTTTACGGAAGTCCGCATGACGAACCCAAGGTTTACCTTCACCGAAGTCTAGTACGCTCTTCTCCCAGAACTCGTTGAATTCTGGCATTTCAAACTTACCTTCGTTCGCTTTTTTACAATCGTTGTAAAGGCTTTCGATCCATTCCATCTCGCTCATACCACGAGTGTATTCTTCGCGGCGACCAAAACGCTGAGTGAGTTCACTCATGATTTGGAAGTCAGGCTTAGATTGGAACAATGGATCAACGAGACGATGCATCGCAATCAGACCTTTGTTCGAGTATGAACCGTATACGTCGATGTCGTTACGTTCCCATTGCGTACACGCCGGTAGAACGATATCTGAGAAACGACATGTCGCAGTCCAAGCAAACTCGATCGTTACAACCGTTTGAAGTTTGCGGAACGCTTTCTTCATGCGGTTACGATCTTGATGGTGGTGCCATGGGTTACAACCCGAGATAACCATCATCTTGAAGTCTGGCAGTTTCACTTTACCGCCGTTGTAGTTGATCTCTTTGCCAGGTTCTAGCAGACAGTCGATCCAACGTGCAACTGGGATAGTACGACTGTAACCGTTAAAGTCGTTGTTGTCCCACTTCGGTTTCATACCTTGGTCAAGGTTACGAGGGAAACCACCAGGGCCCGCGAAACCAGTAGAAGGCACACCGATACTTGAGTAGTGGTGACCGTAAGAGATACCACCGCCAGGTAGACCGATTTGACCAACCATTGCAGCAACCACAGCCGCTGCCCAGTATGGCTGCTCACCGTGCTCTTGACGCTGGATACACCAACCCATCAGGATCTGTGTACGACCGCTGACTAGCATGCGTGCGAATTCACGGATCTTGTCCGCTTTCACGCCACAAATCGCTGCTGCCCATTCGGGCGTCTTCTCTACTTTGTCTTTTGTCTTACCTTGAACGTATTGAATGAACTCTTCAAAGCCTAGACAGTAAGTATCAATGAATTTCTTATCGTACAGGTTTTCGTTGTACAACACGTGTGCCACAGCGAGCATGAACGCTACGTCTGTCAGCGGGTTGATGTACAAGTGATCGTTCTCTAAGTAGCGCTGAGTTTTGTTCTTCACTGGGTCTACAGATAGAACGTTGATCTCACCTTTTGCCACTTTTTCTTTTAGTTGTGCAAGGTACTTAAACGACTCATGCGTTTCACAGTTCCAACCTACTTGAAGGTTTTTCACTGGGTCGTTAGCCCAAAGAACGATGTTGTCAGAGTTTTCTAGGATCTCAGACCAAGACGTACCTTGTGCATAAACTTCGGTTGAGCCTAGCACGTACGGCATAATGGTTTGACCTGCACCCGTCGAGTAGTCACCTACTTTAGTGATGAAGTTGCCATGCATACCTACTGCACGTTGCATGTGCGCAGTACAGTTGTTAAATGAACCCGTTTGGTTCCAACCTGTTTGACCTGCATGCAGCGCCCATGGGCCGTAGTCTTTTTGAATACGTTCTAGTTCGCGATAAAACAAATCTAGCGCTTCATCCCAAGTTACTCGGATGAAACGGTTGTTACCGCGAGTATCTGCGCTGTATTTATGTTTCTTCAACCAATCTAGACGAACCATTGGGTAACGAACACGTGAAGGGCTGTAGATAATACCCTTAATGCCGTTCAACATTTCTGTTGGGTTTTTGTCTAGCTCTAGCGGCTTGATCTCTTGAACTTTACCCGCGTAGATGTGGGCGCGGAACGCGCCCCAATGAGAACCGGTTACTTTCCAAGTACCTGTCGTCTCAACGGCATTTGCAGAGGCGGATGCCAATAAGCTAGGACCAATTACTGACGCTGCACTTGTGGTTGCTACACCTTTAAGAAAACTTCTTCGTGTAATAGCCATTTAAAATTACTCCAATCCGACGCTTATTAGTGGTGACCTTCAGCATAATCTGAAGAGTGTTTCTGTAGATACTTCAAGATCAGTGCTTCACTGTCTGTATCTAGGTTAACGAACGCCAACATACCGTCGAACATACCTGGCCAGGTGTTCGCGTCGAAGTGCGCTTCCGCAGGTTGAGTGTGACATACAGAACAATTGGTCTTGTAGGCTTCACGAGATTTTTCCCAAACAGGATTGATGTCGTTCAGCATAGACTCTTTCTTAATCCATACTTTCGCCGCTACTTTTTCCCAAGGAAGGCCTGTTAGCTCATCCACTTTTTTCTCACCAGTCGTCACAATGTTGCTGTCTGTTGCTGCTTCTTTCATCAGAGACGCAGTCGCAATGTTCTTACCGAAGTCTTCTTGAATTACACGACCAAAACCTTTTGCTTTGCGCCAACCGTCAATTTCGATCTCAACAAACTCGCCTTTGTCTTCAAGAACTTTAACGGTCGATGCAGGATTAAGAAGACCAGCTTCTTTACTGCCTTGCGCATCAAAGTAAATTGGTAGGTGACGAACGCTCACGAGTTGCTGACCAACGCCGTAATCCGTGTTAGAAGTCATACCCTCTAGATCACCCACGATACCGCCAATGCTGTCCATGCCTGCTGGTAGGTTGTGCGCAATACCCTTGTGACAGTCAACACAGCTTTGATCTTTCTCAGCGGCTTGCTTCATTTGGATACGAGCCGTAGGAGACATTTGCTCGAAATCCATCGATTCATAGTTGTGACAGTTTTTACACTCCAGAGATTTGTTTGCCGAGAAACGATCCCATTCGTGTTTAGCAAGTTCGATACGACGCTCTTCGAACACACCCGGTTCGTCGTAGTTGCCAAATACTTGTGCAAATACTTCTTTAGAAGCTTGCATCTTACGAGCGATCTTATCTGTCCAGTTATGTGGAACGTGACAATCAGGACAGGTAGCACGAACACCAGAGTGGTTTTTCCAGTGCACCGTTTCTTGCAGCTCAACGTACACGTTGTCACGCATTGTGTGACAGCTAATACAGAATTCTTCTGTGTTGGTTGCTTCTAGAGCGGTGTTAAAGCCACCCCAAAAGATAACACCAGCAATAAAGCCGCCCATAGTCAGCACACCTAGGCTGATATGTACAGCTGGGCGCGTCATGGTACGCCACAGTTTAATGATTAATGATTTCATTATTTGCTCTCTTAAAATCTTTTCAAAAGTGTGGTTATGAGCTCACTGGCTTACATGCCGTGCGCGCCTGGAGGCCCAAAGAAGAAGACTTGCAACATCCAAACGATGAACCCGTAGCCGCCAACAAAGGCCACACTCAGAATTGGGAAGAGAACAACTGCAATGAAGAGGAACGACTTCCACTCCAGGGAGCGTTTTTCACCACTCTCAATTTTATTAACATCACTCATACATTTGCCTATTTTGTATCTAGTGTTATTGAAAAGCCCGCGTAACCAAGCTTAAGTTTTTTACAATCTCTAATGGAAAATGTTAGACCATACTAATAGTAGGGTTCAATCAAATAAGCGACCTCAGACCTTGTAATTCAACACTTTTTTGAGCTCATCCAGAGATATGATGGATTGATGTTATTTATTAAAAAACATGAACAGATGTGACAAAATAAGTCTTTTAAGGAGTTGTTAAATAACCAACATTTAAGAAACATCGATCACATTTAAATCGTAATTACCATGCCATAAATCGACTTAAAAACTCCGGAAAAGATAACCACTTGTAAACAAAATGCTGCGTATTAATGTCTAAAATAGCACTCAAGATTTACTTTAAGAACAGCAAAAAGTGCACGTAGTGGTTCATATAAAGGAGAGGCTTAGATACAATTATTCGCGTATTTTCAAGGAGCGATTATGGATAACGTGGTGGATATAAGCTGGGTCAAACTGGCACTGTTTGGTTTGATTTTATTGGTCCCCTTCTTTATCAATGCCCGCTACAAATTAGGGATAGCAAAAGACACCATAATCAGTGTTATCCGAATGACACTTCAGCTCATATTGATTGGCGTGTATTTAGAATATCTTTTTCAATTAAACAGCTTACTTGTCAATATACTTTGGCTTGCCATCATGCTACTGATTGGTGCCAGCTCAATTGCGGGAAAAGCTCACTTACCTAAAAAGCCACTTATGCTTCCGCTACTAACGGGCCTTACCTGTGGTCTAATACCACTTCTGATAGCAATTACAGCAGGCTTAGTGCAACCATCCCCTATTTACAATGCGCAGTACATGATCCCACTTGCCGGTATGTTATTGGGTAACAGCTTGAGTAGTAATATCATCGCTCTTCAGAATTTGTTTACGGCTTTTGAGCAGAGACAAGCAGAATATGAGGCTGCAATCTCACTTGGAGCATCTCCTCGCTACGCATCCTTCCCCTTCATTCAGGAGGCTCTTAGAAAGTCCCTCGCCCCGACTTTAGCTTCTATGGCCACTACAGGGCTGGTTACCTTACCGGGTATGATGACCGGTCAAATTCTAGGTGGCGCGAGCCCGATGGTTGCGATTAAATACCAGTTAGTAATTATGCTGGCGATTTTCGTTATGTTGAGTGCCTCCGTAACCATAACGTTAGAAATGACATTGCGCTGGGTACAAACCAAAGAAGGCCGAATCAAGATAAAAATCGAGCAACCCGAATCGACCAAAACTCACGGTTAGTTGGCGCTTGTGGGTAAAGCCCGTTAAACAACTTATGTTGCCAAGTCGAACGTACTTATAACTGAATAACTCAACTATTCTTCGAGCACTCATCAAGACGCTTTCAGATGAAAAGTCAGGCAGAATTCTTTTTGATATAAGCCTCTAATTTTATGAAATTTTCTTTGCAAGTTTAGATACGCACGATCTTTGATACAGGTTATCCACAGAAAATGTGGATAAGCCCCCAAACCCCATACGCAACCAGAAACATAGCAACATAAGTGATCAATCGAATCTTCATGCATTGATCACGTGACTGACATGTTCTAATTTTAAAGTAAAGGCAGTGACCACAAACTTGGAGAGACGTACATGGATGTCTTAATGATCAAAGAAAATTACGATGAACTCCTGTCCGATGCACCTCTGGATTGGCTCGTTCAAGAACCAAAGGAAGTAACTTCTCATTGGCTCCCAACCGATTTTGGCATCAACGAAGAGTTGATTTAGCATGACTCGACTTATTTGACATTTGCAGAGACAAATAAAAAGAAAGGCGAACCATCTGGTTCGCCTTTCTTGTGATCTTCTAAACTTATCGCAAATGGTTATCTTCATCGCGTAGATAAATCATCCAATACCACATGCCAACAAATACGCCACCACCAATAATGTTTCCTATCGTAACAGGAATTAGGTTGTTTACGATGAACCCCATCATGTTTAAGTCCGCGTAGTTTGCAATATCTGCCCCTGTCATTTGCCAAAACGCTTCTGGCGCAAAGTACTTAATACCAATCGCCATAGGTACTTGGAACATGTTCGCAATACAGTGCTCAAAACCTGCCGACACGAACATAGCCACAGGCAAAATCATGACCGCTATTTTATCTGTCAATGTTCGCCCACTAAACGTCATCCAAACTGCAATACAAACTAATACGTTACACATAATGCCAAGCGCAACAGCAGCAAAGAAACCATGATGTAATTTGTGTTGGGAGATCGCCATCGCGTTAAGACCAACTTGGCCATGATCAAACATATATTGCTTGGTAACTAGCATACAGGCCACGAGCAAAATGGCCCCAACCATATTGCCAAAGTAAACCACCAACCAGTTTTTGATAAGTGCTTGCCAAGAGATTTTTCCACTCGCACGCGCAACTAGTGTTAGCACAGAGCTAGTGAAAAGCTCTCCGCCAGTAACCACCACCAAAATCAAACCAAGGCTAAATGCCAGACCACCAATGAGTCGTGTAATGCCCCAAGGCAGCTCGCCTGCGCCTGTCGTTACTGTGGTATAGAAGATGAAAGCAATACCAATATGAAGCCCCGCAGAAATGGCGAGCAGAAAAGATTTGATTGGAGCTTTCGTTGCTTTGCCTACCCCCACTTCAGCCGCGCGTTCCGCAGCTTGTGGCGGTAATAGTGAGTCAAACTGATTAAAGTTCATTCTGGTGTAACATTTAGAAACATTTAAAGAGGCGCGGATAATCGCTCTATTTCCCTATTTTTTCAAGTGCTATTTGGCGTGTTTACTAAAATCGTTGTTATTGGGAGATCAAGCAATAAATAGCGCCTATCATTCGCTACCGTAAGTATCATTGATACTTAACAAGTATTCGGCCTTTCGAACAAAGATCCTGCGTTATATCAGCCTGATAGCGCCATACTTAACACTTCTTGTCGTTGAATGTTGCCCAACGCTACTTTTCAGACTAGCTTGGTAAAAAAAGCGCAAAGGAATCATTTATGAAATATTCAGCTGAACATATCGCCGAATTGAATCTACTTCTTCAGTTCGACCTAAGTAGTGCTGCAACTGGTATTAAAGTTCATACAGACGCGTCAGAAGAAATGCAGGCAGCCGTTGCTCGTCTATATGAGAAGCAACTTTGTACACAGCCTGACGGTGGTTATCTAACAGACGAAGGCATTGAAGTTGCAGAACATGCAGATAAGATTTTAAGAGTTTTGTCTGTGTAATTTGAACAAAAAACGCCACCGAACTCGGTGGCGTTTTTTAGTCCTATATTTTTCCTGTCGATGCCTGCGGCAATAATCGCTTTTTCATTTTGCTAAATGGTTGAACCTTGTCATACAACCAGTTAAAACCAGTAGCATAAAATAGGAAGAAAACGAGGAAGCCGGCTTCCAGCATCAGAGCTTGAAGAAGCGTAATTTCTAAGAACCAGGCAATCACAGGTAGAGAGATAAAGATCAATCCTCCCTCGAAACCAACAGTGTGTCCAAGCCGCATCGCTAAACTTCGCTCAGCTCGATTGTCACCAAACCACTTATCAAAGTACAAGTTGTAGATGTAGTTCCATAGCACGGTATACATGCTCAACCCGACCCCAACCAACGCAAGATCACTAGAGCCCTTTCCAGTGATCAATGAAGCCGCTGGTACAATAATCGCGAGTGCGATTAACTCAAAAAGTACTGCATGAAAAATTCGTTCGTTACGAGTCATATTTCTCTATCCAAATAGTTCTACTCAATGCTTAGAATTTTATCTATTATTTAGATAACCAAAAGTTAGATACCATCGGTTTAAGCGATATGTTTACCATCGAACAACTGCAAGCTTTTATTGCTACATCAGAAGCAGGATCATTTTCAGGAGCAGCTAGAAAGCTGGGGCGAGCTCAATCTGTAGTGAGCCAGCACATCATGAATATGGAGATCGACTGTGGCGTTGAGCTTTTTGATCGATCAGGCAGGTACCCTAAATTAACTGAGAATGGCCTCGCTCTCGTACCCTATGCACAAGCAACAATCAGCCAACTCGACCGCCTAAACAATAGGGCATCGCAGCTCTTTTCCACGCCAACGAACAAATTAGCCTTAGCTATTGATGAAGGGATTCCTCTGACTCGCTTGCCGGATGTGCTAAAGAAGTTAGAGCAACGCTTTCCACACTTACAAGTTGAATGCTTAACGGCATCAAGCCCTGATATCATTGAATTGGTTAAGTCGGAACGCGCCACGACTGGGATTATTTTGAGTGATTTACAAATGCCAAGGCACATCGATTTCACCAATCTTGGCAATATTGCATTTGATGTCTATGTCTCTTCAACGCATCCTTTAGCAAAGCAGCAAATCACTCACATTGATCAACTAAAACAACATCGTCAATTGGTCATACGATCCAAAAGTGCAGAGCCATGTGGTCTCAATCAAGCATTTAGCCCAGATATCTGGTACGCTGATAACTACTATATTTTGTTGGAATTGGCGAATAAAGGGTTTGGTTGGTGCTTTCTACCACAGCATTTAGTCGCGTATTCACCTAATACATTAAAAAAAGTTGGGGATGATTTCACAAAACTGGCTTGGCAAGTCAATGTTGACCTTATTCAGCACCAGAAATGGCATTCAGATCCCCTCCATCAACAAGCTAAAGCAGAACTGCTCAACCTATTCGGGCAGACATAAGTAAGTAGGAAGACCCAAATGGCAAATACATTGATCGTAGGTGCAGGCTGGCTCGGAACTCCGCTAGCAGAAACATTGATGAAAGATGGACACTATGTTGTCGTCACTCGTCGTAGCCAAACTCGATTAAAAGAGTTACCCACCTCATTAACTCACTCCGCATTGTTCGATTTCAATCAATTGAACGCCACAGCACGGCTAGATGAGCTGCTCAAACAGCATCAAATTACGCACGTTATCGGTGCTTTTCCTCCAGGATTTCGTAAAGGACGCGGTCAAGAATATGCACAGCAATGGCAAATACTTGCCAACGCAGCTAAGCAAAACAACGTTGAAAAACTTCTCATGATCAGCTCTACCACGGTTTACCCTAACCTTGCTTCCGATATGGAAGAAGCTGACGCGTCACTCTCTTTAGCAGCCGAAAGCCCTTATTTCTCTGACAATGCACGTATTATGCTTCAAGCAGAGCAGCATGTTATCGACTCGAATATTAACTTTGTTATTCTACGTTGTAGCGGATTAATCGGGCCAGATAGACACCCATCTCGCTTTGCAGCAAGGCTTCAACAAGTTAGTCGTAAAGCACCAGCTAATATGCTTCATCAAGATGATGCTGTCTCGGCTGCGAAATTTGCCTTAGGCAATTTAAGCAACCAAGTCATTAACGTTACTACACCTCATACTGTCAGCAAGGCTGAGTTCTACCAAGCTGCCATAAACAAAATCGGAAGTGAGATACCTCTTCCACCCGTCACAGAGCAAGCTGACAAGCGTATTCTTGCTGACAAACTACTCTCACTTGGTTATCGATTTCACTTCAATTCAACTTTGGATGCGCTATGAGACTCTATAGACATATAGAAACGCTTTGGGATTACATGCAACTCAAACATGAACTGAAACCTGCGGACTGTTTGTTTGTGATGTGCAGTAATGATGTGCGTGTAGCGGAGCACGCTGCCAAGCTCTACCACCAAAAGTTGGCACCTTTGATTGTATTTTCAGGGGGTGAAGGTCGCTTCACAGATGGACTGTTTGAAAAAAGCGAAGCAGAAACCTTTGCCGAGATTGCAAAGATGTCGGGCGTTCCAAGTGAAGCAATTTTGCTCGAAACTGAATCCACAAACAGTGGAGAAAATGTTCGCTTTACTGAGCAACGATTAAAAGAGGAAGGAAAACAGTGTTCCTCGTTTATTCTGGTACAAAAACCGTTTATGGAGCGTAGAGCAATCGCGACATTTGAAAAACAGTGGCAGTCACCCTACACTCAGCTCCAAGTAAGCTCTGCGGCTCTTCCATTTTTTGAATACATTAATGAAGACATGCCATTAATGATGGTGCTAGAAGCACTAATGGAAGATTTCTCTCGCGTAAAAAGCTATCCAGAGAAAGGATTTCAAACCGAGCAGAACATCCCTCAGCAAGTCGAATCTTCTTACCAGGTTTTACTCGAGCGGTTTGGTTTTGACTTAGTCTAACTTTTTCTAACCGACAACAAAAAGCCACCAAGTTCGGTGGCTTTTCTGTATCAATACGGCTTATTTACCGAGCGCTTCTTTGTAATGTTGGCGGCATACGGAGACATACTTATCGTTACCGCCGATCGCAACTTGATCGCCTTCTTTAATTGCCACGCCGTGTTCATCGGTACGAATAACCATATTCGCTTTGCGGCCGCAATGGCAGATTGTTTTGAGCTCAACCAGCTTGTCTGCCCAAGATAATAGATACTTACTGCCTTCAAAAAGTTCGCCTAGAAAATCGGTGCGAAGGCCGTAACACAATACTGGAATATGCAACTTATCAACGACTTCAGTAAGTTGATAAACTTGTTCTTTCGACAAGAACTGACACTCATCAACAAGAATACAGTGACGTTTTTCAACCTCATTCAGAGCTGCGATCTCCTGATACAAATTGGTATCCTGACGAAATAAATGTGCGTCAGATTGAAGACCAATACGAGAGCTCACTTTACCGACACCAAAACGATCATCTAGCGCAGCCGTAAAAATAACTGGCGTCATGCCGCGTTCTTGATAGTTGAAAGAGGATTGAAGAAGCGTTGTTGATTTACCCGCATTCATTGCTGAGTAATAGAAATACATCTGAGCCACAGAGCATTACCTAAAGTCAAAGTTTTAATTTATGGAAATGGAAAATAAAAGGGCTGAATTATCAGCCCTTTAAAAATGAAAATTCAATTACTTACGACGCCACGTTGTGCCTTCTGGACCATCTTCCAGAACAATGCCCATTTCGGTCAGCTTGTCACGAGCCATATCTGCATTCGCCCAATCTTTCGCAGCACGAGAGTCGTTACGCAGCTTGATCAGAGCTTCGATTTCAGCCACTTCATCATCGTTACCCGCATCACCTTTTAGGAAGGCTTCAGGATCTTGGTGAAGAATACCGATCACGTCAGCTAGTTCACGCATTAGCGCACCTAGCTCGCTCGCTTTCTCTAGGTTTTCTGTCTTCAGGCGGTTAACTTCGCGCGCCATGTCGAACAGAACTGAGTACGCTTCTGGTGTATTGAAGTCATCGTTCATCGCTGCTGTAAAGCGAGATACGTACTCTTCACCACCAGCAGGAGCAGCATTTAGATCCAAACCACGTAGAGATGTGTACAGGCGCTCAAGCGAAGCACGTGCTTGGTTTAGGTTATCTTCGCTGTAGTTTAACTGGCTACGGTAGTGACCAGACATTAGGAAGTAACGCACTGTTTCAGCATCGTAGTGACCAAGAACGTCACGGATAGTAAAAAAGTTACCTAGAGATTTAGACATCTTCTCACGGTCTACCATTACCATGCCGCTGTGCATCCATGTGTTCACGTATTGTGTATCGTGTGCACAGCATGATTGTGCGATTTCATTTTCATGGTGTGGGAACTGAAGGTCAGAACCACCGCCGTGAATGTCGAAGTGGTTACCTAGGATTGAAGAGTTCATTGCTGAACACTCAATGTGCCAACCTGGACGACCAGGCCCCCATGGTGACTCCCACGTTGGTTCACCCGGCTTAGACATCTTCCAAAGTACAAAGTCTAGAGGGCTGCGTTTTGCTGTTTCGATATCAACGCGCGCGCCAGCTTGAAGCTGATCAAGGTCTTGCTTAGAAAGCTTGCCGTATTCGTTGAACTTACCCACTTCAAACATTACGTCACCGTTATCTGCAACGTATGCAAAACCGCGCTCGATTAGCTTCTCAACCAATTCGATGATTTCAGCAATAAACTGTGTCGCACGAGGTTCAACGTCCGGACGTTTCATGTTCAGCGCATCAAAATCAGCGTGCATTTCACCAATCAAACGCTCAGTCAATGAATCGCAAGACTCACCATTTTCTGCGGCACGTTTGATGATCTTATCGTCGATATCTGTGATGTTACGTACAAACGTCAGATCATAGCCCAAATAGCGAAGGTAACGTGATACAACGTCAAAAGAGACGAAAGTACGACCGTGACCAATGTGACAGAGATCGTAGATGGTAACTCCACAGACATACATACCGACTTTGCCAGCTGTAATTGGTTTGAATTCCTCTTTCTGTCTTGTGAGTGTGTTATATATCTTTAACATGATCTCTATCTATGATTGTGAATGAATAAAAGAAGATGAGTATATCAACTCCAACCTAGTTAGGTAATAGCAATTAACCGATAAAACGATAATCGGCTAAACTTCAAGCACAAAACGAAGAATTTCCTCTTCCTGAGTTTTTAAAGCACTAGAACTTAGGCTAGAATCTCGGGCTCAACACAACACAGTAAAGGAAAGTAGCATGATCACCCTTCACACTAATTTTGGTGACATCAAGATTCAACTAAACGAAGAGAAAGCGCCAGAGACAAGCGCAAACTTCCTTCAGTACTGCCGCGACGGTTTCTACGACAACACGCTTTTCCACCGTGTTATTGACGGCTTCATGATCCAAGGTGGTGGTATGGAGTCTGGTCTACGTGAAAAAGCGACTCGTGCACCTATCAAGAACGAAGCAAACAACGGCCTAAGCAACAAAGTGGGTACACTTGCTATGGCACGTACTATGGAGCCGCATTCAGCAAGCTCTCAGTTCTTCATCAACGTAAACAACAACACATTCCTAGACTTCCGTAGCGAAAGCCTAGATGGTTGGGGTTACTGTGTGTTCGGTGAAGTAATCGAAGGCATGGACATCGTAAATAAGATCAAAGGCGTTAGCACTGGTTCTTACGGCATGCACCAAGACGTACCTCTAGAAGACGTAGTAATCACTGGTACAACAATTGAAGAGTAATTCTTAGGAATTATTTTTAAAAGATAAGTTAATGGGGAGGCGTAGCTTCCCCTTATTTCTATGACGACATTATTTATTTCCGATCTTCACCTTACCCCGTCACGTCCTGATATCACGGAATGTTTTGTGACGTTCATGCGAACAGAAGCAACAAAAGCTGATGCACTTTATGTACTCGGCGATCTGTTTGAATTCTGGATTGGTGACGATGACAACACCCCTTTTGCAGACCAAATCCGTGCAGAATTTAAAGCACTGACGGATGCGGGTGTGCCAACTTTTTTCATCCAAGGCAATCGAGATTTTTTACTCGGCAAACGCTTTTGCAAAGAAACCGGTATGACATTACTCGACGATGTCTGCACGATTGATCTTTATGGTCAAAAAGCCGTGATCCTACATGGCGATACGCTCTGCATTGACGATGTGAAATACCAAGAGTTTAGAAAAACCGTTCACAAGCCATGGCTACAATGGTTGTTTAACCGTATTCCTTGGTTCATTAAGAAGAAAATTGTCTCAAAAGTTCAATCCGATATTCGTGATGATAAAATGAGCAAGTCATTAGATATCATGGACGTCAACCAAAATGAGGTCGAGAAAGTAATGTCTCAGAACTGCGTCAACTTAATGATTCATGGTCACACACATCGCCCGAACACACATTTTTTTGACGTCGATGGCGTTAAAAAGACCCGAATTGTTTTAGGGGATTGGTATACGCAAGGCTCAGTTTTAAAAGTAAATTCTGATAGTTTTGACCTACAAACGAGACCGTTCATACAGAATTTGCGTTAAGCATGTAGAGCGTGTAGAAGATTCACGCTCAAGTCGTAGATATTTTGTAAAAAATCGCTATTATCATAATACTAAGTTAAACAGAACGAAGTACCTAATTGAAGTATTCTTACGTAGCTCGCCAACCGATTCTGGATAGAGAAAAACGAACCATAGGTTACGAACTCCTCTTTCGAGACGGCCCTAAAAATACCTTCCCTGAAGTAGAACCAGAGCTGGCTACTAGTCGACTGCTATCCGATCATTTTTTGTCGACGCATTACAACACATTAGGAAACAAACTTGGCTTTGTTAACTTTCCGCATCAAAGCTTGGTAAACTTGGTCCCAACTTTGTTCCCTAAAGAATCTCTCGTCATTGAAGTCCTTGAAGACTGCGAACCGACAGAAGAACTGTTAGAAGCCATCAAGCACCTTCATGAGTGCGGATACAAAATTGCTCTGGATGATTTTGTTCCGACGAAAGCTTGGAAGCGTTTTCTTCCATACGTTTCCATGATCAAGTTTGATATTAGACTTGTGCCGATCAAGAAAGCTGCCATTTTTATTCAGGCGTTGAGCCCATTTAAAATCGACTTTCTTGCGGAAAAGGTAGAGACCTATGAAGAGTTTGAGCAAGCTCTAGAAGCCGGTTTTAACTATTTTCAAGGGTATTTTTTTAGCAAACCTGAGATGATCCAGAAAAAACGGTTGAACCCCGCGTTTCTTACCGTCATCCAACTTTGTAAAGAGATTGCAGATAAGCCCATCGACTTCAATGAGGTTGAACGTCTGTTTTCGATTGATGTGACGCTGTCATACAAGCTGCTTACTTACGTAAATTCAGGATATACATTAACGACTAAGATCAAATCGTTCAGACAGGCGCTTATTTATCTGGGTGAAGAGCGACTACGACGCTTTATTTCCTTAGTTGCAATTGCGTCCGTTCAAGAAGATAAACCTGACTCTCTTTACTCTTTAGCGATTCAGCGTGCACGAATGTGTGAACTGTTACTTAGTCAAATGAACACTAGGTATGACCCTGGGCAGGCTTTTTTGACAGGCATGTTTTCTTTACTCGGCTCTTTGCTCGATCAACCGCTCTCGGATGTCATTGAAGATATACCCGTTGACGAAGATATAAAACTCGCATTAACCAGTCGAAAAGGCGTACTTGGTCACTTACTTTCGATGACGATCGCCTATGAACAAGCGGACTGGGAGTTAGCCGAGCGATATTGCACCGTTCTTAAATTAACCGAACCTCAATTAGCGGACGCTTTTAATCAATCTACCGAGTGGGCTCAAGAACTGCTGTCTCAAACGCCCTAAATCGCTATAATGCCTCACCTCCAGCCTCGCAATTGTGAGGTTGTTTGTTTTTACCGCTTAATTAATCGAGATTTCATTTTATGGCTTCTTCTTGCCCTTGCGGATCTAACCGCACCTACCAACAGTGTTGTGAAATTGCCCACAATAACCATGCTGACGTCACTACTCCAGAGCAGCTAATGCGCTCTCGTTACAGTGCGCATGTGTTAGGTCTAGTGGACTACGTGGTGAACACATATCACCCAAGCTGTAATGCAGAAGAGCAACGTGAGGGCATTGCCCAATCCATCGACAGCGACTGGTGCAAGCTTGAGGTAATAAAAGCCGAAGCGAGCAGCAACGAGAATGAAGGTTTTGTCGAATTCAACGCTTACTTTGATGAAGACGGCAAACGCTACTGCATGACCGAGCGTTCTCGTTTCGTGAAAGAAGACGGGCTTTGGTACTACATTGACGGCACGTTTCCAGAAGAAGAGCTAGAAGAAGAACCAAAACAAGATCCTCGCCTAAACCAGCCAGTAAGTAGCTTAAAAGTAGGTCGCAACGACCCGTGTATCTGCGGAAGCGGTAAGAAATTTAAGAAGTGTTGTGGGTAAGATCATCCACGCTTAGCTTATTGAGCTCGCTTTAATTAGATTCCTGATCTCGCCTAGGTTCGTCGGAATGACGTGAATATATGTGTCTGTTTGAAGTAAATAACTCTACTGCAGCGCCATTAGAAAATATACCGTCATTCTCAACAACGAAGAACAAGCGTGATTCAGACTCTAATCGCTACTAGCACTGTTGCCGGTTTTTCCCCGAATCAAGAACACTAAAGTAAAAAAGCCCCTAGGCTCGAGAGCATAGGGCTTTCATTTATCTATAGCAGGTTTATTTATGACGCTCTTTCAGTTTATTCACTACGTCATTCATCGATAAGCCTTGGTCTTGAAGCAATACCATTAAGTGATAAATCAAGTCTGCCGATTCACACACTAACTCCGCCTTATCGCCCGACGTCGCCGCAAGCGCGACTTCAACGCCTTCTTCGCCCACTTTTTGCGAAATACGCTTGGTGCCACGGGCATAAAGACTGGCAGTATAAGAGGAATCTGGGTCGGCACTCTTGCGGGCAGCCAATAGCTGCTCAAGTTGATGAAGCCACACCATTTGTGACTCCTCTTGAGGGTCCACATCCCAGCAAGTTGTGTTACCCAAGTGACACGTAGGACCAATGGGATTCACTTTCACCAGTAGCGTATCGTTGTCACAATCTAGCTGCATGTTTACCAATTGCAATACGTTGCCAGAGGTCTCACCTTTCGTCCAAAGACGTTGCTTGGTACGAGAGAAAAACGTCACTTGACCTGTTTCGCCCGTTTTTGCCAACGCATCTTGGTTCATGTAACCCATCATCAGCACTTGGCTTGATTGGAAATCTTGTACGATGGCAGGTACCAGACCATCCACCTTTTCCCAGTTGATTCGCTCAGCTAGCGAACTTACTTCGGCGGCTTTCACACTCATAGTCGTACCTCAATGCCTTGTTGTTTCAAATACTGCTTTAGTTCACCAATATTGATGACTTGCTTGTGGAATACCGATGCGGCAAGCGCGCCATCCACATTTGCTTTTTGGTAGGCTTCTGCGAAGTGCTCCACGGCACCTGCACCACCCGATGCAATCAATGGCACGTTACACACTTCACGCACCATATTAAGTTGTTCAATATCGTAGCCGTTACGCACGCCGTCTTGGTTCATCATGTTCAGAACGATTTCACCAGCGCCGCGTTTTTGTACTTCTTGCACCCAATCACGCGTTTCCCATTGGGTTGCTTTGGTGCGTTCTTCATCACCAGTAAACTGGTAAACCTGATACTTACCTGTCTCTTTGTCGTAGTATGAATCGATACCAACGACGATACATTGCACACCAAACTTATCAGCAAGGTCAGTAATCAATTGCGGGTTCGCCAATGCAGGTGAGTTGATAGACACTTTGTCTGCACCAAACTCAAGAATGCGCGCTGCGTCTTCCGCTGATTTAATACCACCAGCCACACAGAAAGGAATATCAATCACTTCAGCAACGCGAGCGACCCAACTTTTATCGACGACACGACCATCACTTGAAGCAGTAATATCGTAGAACACAAGCTCGTCTGCGCCCTCTTCCGCATAACGCTGCGCCAGAGGAACGATATCGCCAATGATTTCATGGTTACGGAACTGAACGCCCTTTACCACTTGTCCATCACGAACATCAAGACATGGAATTATTCGCTTTGCCAACATGCAAACGCCTCCTCTGCTGTGAACTTACCATCTAACAGTGCACGACCAACAATCACGCCAGCCACACCGCTACCTTTTAGCGCTTCGATATCTGCTAATGAGCCGATACCACCTGAAGATTGGAACTGCACTTGTGGGTACTGTTTGCATAGGTCAACGTAAAGCTCTACGTTTGAGCCTTCTAGCGTACCGTCACGAGAAATGTCCGTACAAAGCACGTGCTGCAAACCTACCGTTAGGTAATCGTTGATCAGAGCTTCGATAGTCACGCCTGAGTCTTCTTGCCAACCAGAGATCGCCACTTTACGCGTGCCGTCTTGATCGATGTTGATGTCTAGCGCGAGAACGATTTTCTCTGCGCCGTATTTTTCCATCCAACCTTTCACAAGCTCTGGCTGTTTTACTGCTGTTGAGCCAACGACAACACGCTGAGCCCCCGCTTCTAGCAGATCAATCACGTCTTGCTCTGTGCGCACTCCGCCACCGATTTGGATGTTCGCTGGCGTGCTTGCTAGTAGCTTTGCAATTAAATCAAGTTGACGTGCTGTCGTGTCTTTCGCGCCAGTTAAATCCACTAAGTGCAGCCAGTTAGCACCCGCTTGGTGGTACAAGTTGAACTGCTCTGCTGGGTCGACTTTGTACTCAGTTACTTGGCCGTAATCACCTTGATAAAGGCGAACCACCTGTCCTTCAATTAAATCAAGAGCTGGAATAATCACACTAAATCCCTTTTATAATTCTAAGAAGTTTTGAATAAGCTTCGCGCCCGCTTTTGAAGAACGCTCAGGGTGGAATTGCACACCATAATAGTTACCGCTTTGAACCGCAGCAGTGAATGGATTTCCGTAATCACATTCGGCAATGGTGTAATCCCCAACAGGCATCGCAAAGCTGTGCACGAAGTAGAAATACTCTCCTTCTTCAATACCTTTGAAAAGTGGATTACCTGCTTTTGCAGAGACTGTGTTCCAACCCATATGCGGCAGCGGCAAATCGCCAGTTTGTAGTAGCTTCACTTCGCCATCACAAAGTCCAAGACACTCAACTAACTCGTCGGCTTTCTGACCTTTCTCTTGAGACACTTTGCCCAACAGTTGCATGCCTAGACAGATACCTAGCAAAGGCTTTTCTACCTGTTTTACCAAGCTGATAAGATCGCGCTCTTCTAGGTTCTTCATCGCTTCGCTGGCAGTGCCCACACCCGGTAGGAATAGCTTATCTGCCGACAATACGACCTGCGGATCTTTTGAAATAGTTACGTCATAGCCTAGGCGTTCAATAGCAAACTTCACCGAAGAGACGTTGGCACAGCCAGTATCGATAATGACAACTTTCTGTTCTGTCACTGTTTTTCTCCTTGCTAAGATTCGCCTTAAAGCACGCCTTTACTACTTGGTAGCTCAGTGCCTTCTACTTTGATTGCTTGGCGTAACGTACGGCCAAACGCTTTAAATAGACTTTCAATGATGTGGTGATCATTGTTGCCCGCAGAAGAAAGGTGCAACGTACATGCTAATGTGTCAGTCAAAGAGCGGAAGAAGTGAACCACCATCTCTGTTGAAAGATCACCCACTTGCTCACGGCTGAATTGAGCGTCGAACTTAAGGTAAGGACGACCTGATAGGTCTAGTGCGCATTGCGCCAAACACTCATCCATTGGCAAGCTAAAGCCAAAGCGACCAATACCACGCTTGTCACTCAGTGCTTCCTTCAACGCTTGACCTAACGCAAGAGCGGTATCTTCCACTGTGTGGTGATCATCAATGTGCAGGTCACCTTCCACTTTGCACACCATTTGGAATCCACCGTGCGTCGCGATTTGATCCAGCATGTGGTCAAAAAAGCCAAGACCTGTAGAAATGTCATTACCGCCTTGCTCGTCAAGATTAACGAATACTTTGATGTCTGTTTCTTTTGTGGTGCGGACCACTTCAGCCACGCGCGCCTTCACTGTGAGATCTTTTAGGATCTGTTTCCAGCCCATGGTTTCTGGGTTGTATTGAATACCACGAATTGCCATGTTTTCTGCAAGTTGAAGATCGGTTTGACGATCGCCAATCACAACAGAGTTTTGGAAATCTACTTTGCCACCTTGAAGATACTCTTTTACCAAGCCTAGTTTAGGCTTACGGCAAGAGCAGTTATCTTCATCAAAGTGAGGACAAATCAGTACGTCATCGAACTTCACACCTTGAGACTCAAAGATCTCCATCATCATGTTGTGCGGTGCATCAAAATCAGCTTGTGGGTAGCTGTCTGTACCCAAACCATCTTGGTTCGTGACCATCACTAGACGATATCCTGCATCCTGCAACGACAGCAGGCTTGGGATAACAAATGGTTCTAGTTTTAGCTTATCTAAACGGTCTACTTGAAAATCAATCGGCGGCTCAACAATTAAGGTGCCATCACGGTCGATAAAAAGGATTTTTTGTTGTTTGCTCACTCGAACTTCCTTATTGCTATTCTTTTGGCGCTCCCGCTATTGAGCGAGAGCGATAAATTCTGTCTCTATCTATGCGTAGTAGTTTCTGATAAATCCAAGCGTTTTTTCGCACTCGTCACGGTTACCCACACTGATACGCACACAGTTTTCAATTGGCGAGTTACGCAAAATAATGCCCGTATCCCAAGCCGCTTTGAAAAGGTCATCGCCATCTGGGAATTTCACCAATAGGTAGTTTCCCCACCCTTCAAACACTTCCAAGCCCGGAATCATTGAAAGGCCAACTTGCAAGTAAGCACGGTTTGCATTCAAATCGAGAACTTGAAACTTCGCTCGCGCTAAACCAGCTTCCGAAAGTGCCTGAGTCGCAATTTCTGCCACTGGAACTGGGACTGGGTAAGGTGCGATAACTTTAAGAAGTACATTAATCAGCTCTTCGTTCGCAAGCGTAAATCCACAACGCAGACCTGCAAGCGCAAAAGCTTTCGACAGAGTACGCAGAATCGCAAGATTCGGGTATTGCGCCAGTAAATCTACCGTTGACGCTTCTGGACAAAAATCGATGTATGCTTCATCCATCACCACGATTGCTCGGTCTTTTGTCATCTCAAGCAGAGACACAATGTCCTCACGCTTAACCAAGTTACCTGTTGGGTTGTTTGGCGAACATACAAAAACCAGTTTCACGTTATCCAGATTAGCTTCGATGCCTGCAAGGTCTAGTTGCCAATCTGACGTTAGCGGCACGGTTTTGCGCTCTACACCGATGGTTTCTGCACTGATGGCGTACATGCCGTAAGTTGGTGGGCAGTAAAGAATCGCATCTTCACCCGGCTCACAGAATGCACGAATTAATAACTCAATACCTTCGTCTGCGCCGCGAGAAGTCAGTGTTTGTTCTGGCTTCACACCCGCATACGCTGCGTAAGCGGAAATCAGTTCTTTCGGTTGGCATTCGCTGTAACGATTAAGACGAGCAAAGTCTGTTTTGTATTCATTGTTAAATGGTGATTCGTTGGCATTTAGCCATACGTCACCCGTACCACCGATTCGGCGAGCCGACATATAAGGGGTAAGCTGTTGGACTTGTTTACGCGCTAGCTTTTCCATCTCATTACTCTCTTATTCTTTCTTACTTGCTAATTTTTCTACGCGGATAGTAACAGCACGTTTGTGAGCGTCCAGACCTTCTGCTTCAGCCATCGTGACTACCGTTGGTGCAAGGTTCTTTAAACCATCAGCAGAAAGCTCCTGAACCGTCATTCGTTTAGAGAAATCCGCCAAACCTAAGCTTGAATAAGTACGTGTGTAACCGTAAGTAGGAAGGACGTGGTTAGTCCCCGATGCGTAATCTCCCGCAGATTCAGGCGACCAATCCCCAAGGAAGATAGAGCCTGCATTATCAAGTAGAGGTAGAAGCTCACGAGGGTTCTTAGTCTGAACAATCAAGTGCTCAGGACCGTAGTAATTGGAAATAGAAACTGACTGCGTCATCGACTCGGAAATAATGATCAAGCTTGATGCCAGAGCCTTTTCTGCGATGTCTTCACGAGATAGCTCCTTAAGCTGACGTTGAACCGCATCCGTCACTTGATCAGCAATCACAGGAGAAGAAGTCACAAGTACCACTTGAGAATCAGGACCGTGTTCCGCTTGGCTCAAAAGATCCGCAGCGATAAAGTCTGCATCTGCGGTTTCATCGGCAATTACAAGAACTTCTGATGGACCTGCTGGCATATCAATCGCAGCACCACGGAAATCATTACTTACCTGACGTTTTGCTTCGGTCACGTAAGCGTTGCCCGGACCAAAGATCTTATCTACTTTCGATACAGTCTCGGTGCCATAAGCCATTGCAGCAACTGCTTGGCCACCACCGACGTTATACACCTCATCAATGCCACACAGTTTCGCGACATAAAGGATCTCATCAGCGATTGGGGGTGGAGAACAAAGAACGACTTTACGACAACCTGCAATTTTTGCAGGAACGCCGAGCATCAAAACAGTCGATGGCAAAGGCGCACTGCCACCAGGAATGTACAAACCCACTTTTTGAATTGGGCGTGTTACTTGTTCACAAAGGACACCTGGCTGGGTTTCCACCTTGATCGGTTGCGGCTTTTGCGCTTTGTGGAACTTAGAAATATTGGCGTAAGCTTGCTCTAGTGCGCTCTTCATTGACTCTGACAAACGCTCTGACGCTGCCTTAATTTCCTGAGAAGAAACACGAATGGATTCAGGCTTAACACGGTCAAACTTTTCTGTCAGCTCAATAAGAGCAGAGTCACCTTCTTCTCGAACTTTAGCAATAACTTCGGCCACAGCAGTGGTGATATTGGCACCTTCTGCAATAGCAGGGCGCTCCAAAATAGAGTCTTGCTGATTCTCACTTAATGATTGCCAAACGACTGTTCTCATGATGCTTACTCCATCATTTTTTCAATTGGTAGAACGAGAATTGAACTTGCGCCCAACTCTTTCAGCTGTTCCATTGTTTCCCAGAATAGGTTTTCAGAACTCACTAAGTGAACAGCCATTTTCTGCTTATCTGCAGAAAGAGGAAGAACAGTTGGGTCTTCAGCACCTGGCAGTAGTGCTTTAATTTGATCTAACTTCTCTGCTGGGGCGTGAAGCATAATGTACTTAGATTCTTTCGCTTGCTGCACGCCTTGCATGCGAGTTAACAGCTTTTCGATTAGCGCCACTTTGTCTGCGTCGAACTCACCTGTGCGTTGAATCAATGTCGCTTTTGATTTGAAGATAATTTCAGCTTCTTTAAGGCCGTTCGCTTCCAGTGTTGCACCTGTAGAAACCAAATCAGCGATAGCATCAGCGAGACCCGCGCGAGGGGCAACTTCTACAGAGCCTGTCAGCATACATGTAGAGAATGGAACGCCGGCTTCATCCATGTACGCTTTTAGAAGTTGAGGATACGTTGTAGCAATACGCTTGCCAGCTAAGTCTTGTGGACCGTTGTACTCTTCGTCCTTGTCGATTGCGATAGATAAACGACAGCCACCAAAATCAAGTCGACGAAGCTGAACAAACTCGCAGGGTTCACCTAATGCTTTGCGGTCAAGGCGAACTTCTTCTAGTTCATTTTCGCCAATAAAGCCAAGGTCAACCACGCCATCCATAATTAAACCTGGGATGTCGTCGTCACGAACCAAGAGTAAATCAATTGGCATATTTTCAGAATGGACAACTAAACGCTCGCCCATTACGTTGAACTTTACGCCGCACTGTTTTAGTAGAGCTTGACTCTCTTTGCTAAGACGACCTTTTTTCTGAATTGCGATTCTTAAACGTTGTGTTTGCATTGCTTTGTCCCTATGCAAGATTTTGATATCTAAGTATTTTTCAAACTAATAAAACTAAAAAACCCTCGGGAGATTGAAGTCTCCCGAGGGTTTAAAATCTGCTTTTACTTTGATTTTACCTCCGGGAGTTTCCTGCCTCCCGGGTATGCGTACATCGCCCGAAAGACTAGATTGGGTGATGATGGTGATGAATGTTCATTACAAAATTACGCATACTTATTTCAAGGCTCTTCTCATTTGCTTTGTTACCAACAACACTAACCAAGCTGATTACTTTTTTCAACCCTTAATTTTAAAAAAATTCGAATTGTATAATACAAATAAAAAAGGAGGCCGAAGCCTCCTATAAATTTACTTTTTAAATCAGTGAATTACGCACTCTGGCAAGACGCTATTTTAGACTTTGAAAGCCATGACAAAATAGCGCAAACGATAATGAATGTTATCGACGCTGCAATGAACGAGAACGCTATTGAAGCAGTCATACCAAGGGCAATAAAGCCGACGCATGAAACAAGCGCGACTGATAATGCATAAGGTAGCTGTGTTGATACGTGATCAATGTGGTTACAACGTGCACCCGTCGATGACAAGATAGTCGTATCTGAGATTGGTGAACAATGGTCACCGAATACCGCACCAGCTAAAACCGCACTCAGCATCGGTAGCATTAGCGCTACGTCTGTTGCGCCAGCCATGTCTCCAGCGATTGGAAGCATGATGCCGAACGTACCCCATGAAGTACCTGTTGAGAACGCCATCAGGCCAGACAACAAGAATAGGATAACTGGGAGCCAATGAGGGTTGATATTGCCCTGCGCCATTGTCGAAAGGTAAGTACCAGTCTTCATATCACCGATAACAGAACCAATGGTCCAGGCAAATACTAAGATTAGAATCGCACCAAACATAGACTTAGCACCAATCCAAAGTGTACGTGCGATCTCAGCCATTGGTAGACCTTGCTTCACAACAGTAAA
Organism: Vibrio sp. 2096; assembly: GCF_033339595.1. NCBI lineage: Bacteria > Pseudomonadati > Pseudomonadota > Gammaproteobacteria > Vibrionales > Vibrionaceae > Vibrio > Vibrio sp. 2096. The sequence continues at coordinate 193,742 of NZ_JAWOUX010000002.1, read as the reverse complement.
CAGTGCAACTGCTAAGCCAAGCAAGCTACCGTAGATTAGTGATGTACCTACATCTGTATTTTCAAAAGCACCAAGAAGCGCAAACTCCTTACCATCAGCAGCCAATGCTTGGCCACCCGTGTAAAGCATTGAAGCGATAGTCGCGATAATCAGCGTCACGATAGGAAGTATCAAATCTGACACTTTACCCTTTTCACTTTCACGGATATCTAGCTCTTCGTTTAGGTCATGCGCTTCTTGCGAGTCATTTTCTTTGTCTTTATCAAAGCCACGACCTTGCGATGCAGAGATCTCATGCTCACGCATTTTACCAATATCAAGACCAAACCACGCAACAGCGAACACCATTAGCAGCGCAAAAACGGCGTAGAAGTTCATTGGGATAAGACGAACATATGCGCCAAGAGCCGAATACTCTGTGATCCCATGTGAGACTAAGATCCCGCCAATAATAGTAATAATGTAAGCACCCCAGCTAGAAGCAGGCATAATTACACACATTGGAGCAGCGGTTGAGTCTAGAATGTACGCAAGCTTAGCGCGAGACACATAAAAGCGATCGGTTACTGGGCGAGAGATCGCACCAACAGCAAGGCTATTAAAGTAATCATCGACAAAAATGAATACGCCTAAAAAGGCGGCAAGAAGTTTGGAGCCGCGTTTACTCTTCACTCGAGATTGTGCCCATTCAGCAAAAGCACGAGTACCGCCAGATAGCGTTAATAAAGCTGTTGTCATACCTAATAAGATTAGGAAACCAACAATGCTCATGTTCCAAGTGTTAATTCCGCCATCTTCAATAAAGACAGAAGAAACTTGAGAACTGACGTAACCTGCGGTGTCGCTGATAGACCAGCTATTAAGTAGCACCGCACCTAGCACGATACCTACACCCAAGGAAACTAATACACGTCGAGTCAAAATCGCCAAAGTCAAAGCGACAATAGGTGGCAATAATGAAACAGGAGAACTAGAAAAATCTATTAAATTCATGATCTTCAAAAACCAAAGTTTGGCTAGAGATCTACTGCAGACAAGTCACGTAGCATACGATACGTGCTCATGTTGAACTTAGCGACAGGGAAGCGAACACTCCACCCAACCCTACAGTAGCGCTCCATAGTTTAATGTGAATATATACTATGGCAGTGTTGTTCCTTTCAGATACAACCCCAGCAAGTAACTTTGATGAGTTACTTACTTCGGCAATCTTCGCCTTCCACTATTATTCATTGGCATCACCCCAATAATAGCTACTCTTCGAGACCGCGCCTCTACGGCAACAACAAACAATTAACCACTAACTGTACAAATTAACAACAAATTGTCTGCAATATTGCATCAGGTGGCAGCCATTGTACTTATGATGAGAGTCAATGCAACACATCAAACTAAATTAAACAAATAAATAATGACTGAGATAATTTATAAACCTTGCCTACTTCCATAAGTTTTGTGCAACTGAAATCACATCAATCATGTTATTTATGAAACATTATTACTACCTTAGAAATATCATGGTTTATCTTATATCAATAAATTAAGGATATATGACACAGCATTAAAGATGGATGCTTCATATTTTTAAGTAATAACTCAAATTTTTTTATAAAAAACCAAGCTGTCACTCTCTCTATACAATAATGATTGTTGATTTTAGTTCTCATCTAATAATGATTTATTTCGAGTGTAATAATATTAATTGCTTTAAAAAATAGTCAAATTTAAACAAAATCTTGATTTAGCATTTGCACATAAGGAAAAGATAAAGTTAAATATAAGGACTCTTTGTTTATTTATAGATTGGCATTATTTAATCGTAACGATAAAAAGTGCCCAACACATTAACCTTTTAATAGGAATCGTTATGTCAGAGCTGACTAAAACCCTTCTAAATATCCGTAGCCTTCGTGCATTTTCTCGTGAGCTGACTCTAGAACAATTGGAAGAAGCTCTAGATAAACTCACTACTGTCGTAGATGAGCGTCGTGAAGCAGAAGAAGCAGAACGCGCAGCACAAGCAGAGCAAGAAGCTAAGCTTGCAGAGATTGCTGAGAAAATCGCTCAAGACGGTATTGACGTAGAAGCACTTATTACTGCGCTATCTGGCGAAACTAAGACGAAAGGCAAAGCGAAGCGCGCACCTCGCCCTGCTAAATACAAATACACAGATTCAAACGGTAATGAGAAAACTTGGACTGGCCAAGGTCGTACACCTTCGGCGATTCAAGAGCAACTTGATGCAGGTAAATCTCTGGATGAGTTCCTAATCTAGATCCGTGCTATTTTTAAAAGGCTCCCATAGGGAGCCTTTTTTATTTAAACCATTACAAATAAAAAAGGCACGTTTCTTAATGTGCCTTTTACTTTAGTTACAGAATAGTTAATTAAATCGCTTCGTATTAACGTTCCCAGTATGCTTCTTCTAGGCTATCTTCTCGCTCAGGAAGTCCGCGCGACAATCGTGGTGAATGTTGCACGAGAACTTCGTAGCTAGCACGGTTTGCGTATTTGCAGACTTGAGAAAAAGAAGAGTAAGTTAAATACTCGTTACTGTGCTTGCTTGAATTAGGCACATTTTCTTTATGGTATTTATTTGCTGCCATATCATGAAGAACAGCAGATAACGCAGCATCACCTGCGCCATTTGTATTCTTAATTTTTTCTGGGCCACCCATATATGGCGAGATATGCGAGTACACTTTTATTGGCGTCTCGCATGAGTCTTTTTTCGCCGGACGACTGAATTCATAACGATTAAATTCAGCAATTGACCCTGGAAGTAATGGCAAAGAAGTTTCGCGCTTCGCGCTATCTTCCGTATAACCCGCCATAAATAGGCCTACAGGCCCCGCGGTGCACAATACTAGATCTGCCCACTCCAGTGTTTTATCAGATGCAGCAAGTGGGTCTGACTCACCCGTCAGAGCTTCTGCTTCATCTTCATTCATCGCAACGACTGAAACGTTATCTCGAATGAATTCTTGCCAATATTTCGGGTCATCTTGAATAACGAACTTCGTCCCAAGAGTCAGAACAACAGGTACATCATTCTTTTTCGCGTACTCAATCGCTTTCATTGTTGCTTCAGGCATTGGGTCGCCTTCTTTACAACGTACTAAATATGACGTTAGTACAAGCGCCGATGCATTTTTAAAGATTTTTTCTGGAATGCTATCAGGATGCAGTTGGTTCATTTGCCCTTCACTGATCGCAAAAGTACGTTCACCATCTTCTGTAATAAGAGCGAAACAACGACCGATAGCGCCATCAACACCTTGTAGATAGTTCAAGTCCATGCGGCTTGATGTATTACAAAGGTAACGGTAGCCATAGCTGCCAATTTTGATATCCTGGCTCATCACTCCAAGCAGCGTAGAGCGATCATCTGCTAGCACAGAGTAGTTGTGTAGCGTGTTACCAATTGTGCCACCCGCATACTCATTGGTAATTAAGTTCTCTTCTTTAAGTTGCTGGTACAACTCTTCTGCTCTTTCGTCATCAATAACCAAAGAGTGACCTTTACTCAGACCGTACTTTTCAATCACATCCGTTGTAACTTTAGCTTCAATATCAACCAAAGTTTGGTCAATACCAATGATGTGAGTGCGCGTCATCTTCTTGCTTTCTTGTGCTTGGCTCACCAGCGGGTCACGAGCATGAACAGGAAAATAGTGCTTCGATTTGCGTTGTCCAGGAAATTTCATATTGTCAGTCTGAGTAAGGGGATGAAAAGGAGAACGGATTCTATACCGCTAATAATAAAGCGGCAATAAAAGCAATTATAGCAAACGTTTGCTGACAGCTTTTTTCTTTTAGGTGGCTTATTCACCTTCCATAAAGCTGAGATCTGGTAGTTGCTCAAGGTGCTCGCTATAACGCTTTAGGTTGAACTCACCCTCATTCTTCATTACATCAAAAACCTCAATTGACATCGCACATGCCATCATCGCAACCGCATCTTCACGTGGTGTGCCAGTCATCATTAAACGCATAAGGGTTTCTTTTACTTTAAGCGGGTTACCATCTTCGAGCTGATTTTCAACAATTTCAATCAACTCACTTTCTTGCATAAATTGGTTTTCTTCTGTCATTTGATGTTTCCTCTTGGATTTTGGCCAACTATGCCATATATACCTCTTCTATACTTGCGAAATTACTCGTTCGAATCTTTGTTGAAGAAAAATCCAGCGAAACGAATTGTGATTTCGATCTCGGATCTGTCACCGGTCTGTGGATTCTGATAGAATCTGCATCCCGTTTATTTAAGTGGTGTTTAGTAATGTCTGATAACAGCCAAAAGAAAGTCATCGTCGGTATGTCCGGCGGCGTTGATTCATCTGTTTCCGCGTATCTTCTAAAGCAGCAAGGCTACCAAGTAGAAGGCCTTTTCATGAAGAACTGGGAAGAAGATGACAACGAAGAATATTGTACAGCGGCAGAAGATCTTGCTGACGCTCAGGCAGTATGTGACAAGCTAGGCATCCACCTACACACTATCAACTTTGCTGCCGAATACTGGGATAACGTATTTGAGTACTTCCTTGCTGAATACAAAGCGGGCCGTACTCCGAACCCTGACATTCTTTGTAACAAAGAAATCAAGTTCAAAGCATTCCTAGAATTCGCTGATGAAGTACTTGATGCTGATTACATTGCAATGGGCCACTATGTGCGTCGCTCTTTCCCAGAAAACGGTGAAAAACCACAAATGTTACGTGGTCTAGATGGCAACAAAGATCAAAGCTACTTCCTGTACACATTAAGCAACGAGCAAATCGCACGTAGCCTATTCCCTGTTGGTGACCTAGAGAAGCCAGAAGTACGCCGCATCGCGGAAGAGCAAGATCTAATCACGGCGAAGAAGAAAGACTCTACGGGTATTTGTTTCATCGGCGAACGCAAGTTTACTGAATTCCTAGGTCGCTACCTTCCAGCTCAACCAGGCAACATCGAAACACCTGAAGGCGAAGTGATTGGTCAACATCAAGGCCTGATGTACCACACGCTTGGTCAGCGTAAAGGTCTGCACATCGGTGGCCGTAAAGGCGGCGGTGGTAACGAGGACCCATGGTTCGTTGGTGAGAAAGATCTAGAACGTAACGTTTTGATTGCCGTTCAAGGTAAAGACCATCCAATGTTAAAATCAGAAGGTCTACTTGCATCACAACTTCACTGGGTAGATCGTGAGCCAATTCGCGATGTTATGAAGTGCACAGTGAAAACTCGTTACCGTCAGGAAGATATTCCTTGTACAATCATCCCTATCGATGATGAAAACATTAAAGTTATCTTTGACGAGCCACAAATTGCTGTAACTCCAGGTCAATCAGCAGTGTTCTACAAAGGTGACGTGTGCCTAGGTGGCGGCATCATCGAGCAACGCATTAAATATTCTCAAGCTTAGGAGTCGTTACGTGGCGAATACACTTTATGACCGTACTATCGCTTTCGCTGGGATTTGCCAAGCTGTTGCTTTAGTTCAACAGGTAGCGAGAAACGGACATTGTGATCAAGATGCTTTTGAAACATCAATCAACGCTATTTTGAGCACGAACCCTGCTAACACAGTTGGCGTATTCGGTCGCGAAGCCGATCTAAAGCTCGGCCTAGAGTGCTTGGTTAAGGGGATTGATAGCACACCATCAGGCAGTGAAATTACTCGTTACATTATTAGTTTAATGGCGTTAGAGCGTAAGTTAAGCTCTCGTAACGATGCTATGTCTCAGCTTGGTGATCGTATTCAAATGGCCAAGCGTCAGTCAGAGCACTTTGAGCTACTAGACGATCAAATGATCAGCAATTTAGCGAGCATCTATCTGGATGTCGTTAGCCCTATTGGCCCACGCATTCAAGTAACGGGCACGCCATCTGTACTGCAGCAGACGGCAAGCCAACACAAAGTTCGTGCGCTGTTGTTATCTGGCATTCGTAGTGCAGTTCTTTGGCGTCAAGTTGGTGGTAAGCGTCGCCACCTAATCTTCGGGCGCAAGAAGATGGTAGAGCAAGCACAAATCCTTCTTGCTCGTCTGTAGTAAAATATCAAATAAGCAGCTCGCGTTTATCGCGAGCTCATTTTTTTCGACTAAAACAAATCCCGCGCAAACGTTTGCGCAATATTCGTGACAATTGCCACAGTTATTGGTATAAAGCTCACGAAATTTAGAAACCCAATTCAGGAGAACATCATGGAACTGTCAGCATTGACTGCTGTTTCACCAGTAGACGGCCGTTACGGAAGCAAGACAATTGCGTTACGCGAAATTTTCAGTGAATACGGTCTACTAAAATACCGTACTATCGTTGAAATCCGCTGGCTACAAAAGCTTGCTGCTACTGCTGAAATTGCAGAAGTGCCAGCGTTTAGCGCAGAAGCAAACCAATTCCTAGACGACCTTGCTGCAAACTTCTCTGAAGAAGATGCACGCCGTATCAAAGAGATCGAGCGTACAACTAACCACGACGTAAAAGCGGTTGAGTACTTCCTAAAAGAGAAAGTAGCAGACGTTCCTGAACTGCACGCAGTAAACGAGTTCTTCCACTTCGCATGTACTTCTGAAGACATCAACAACACATCACACGCTCTAATGCTTAAAGAAGCGCGTGAGAACGTGATTCTTCCAGAAATCCGTAACCTAATCGACGCTATCAAAGCACTAGCAGTGGAATACCGCGACATTCCTCTTCTATCTCGTACACACGGTCAGCCTGCTTCTCCATCTACTATGGGTAAAGAAATGGCAAACGTGGCGTACCGTATGGAGCGTCAATTCAAGCAAATCGAAAACGTTGAGATCCTAGCGAAAATCAACGGTGCAGTGGGTAACTACAATGCACACCTTTCTGCTTACCCAGAGCTAGATTGGCACAAGTTCTCTGAAGAGTTCATCACAGAGTCTCTAGGCGTAACTTGGAACCCTTACACAACTCAAATCGAACCGCACGATTACATCGCTGAGCTGTTCGACGCTATCGCTCGTTTCAACACTATCCTGATTGACTTCGACCGTGACGTTTGGGGTTACATTGCACTAGGCCACTTCAAGCAAAAAACTATTGCAGGTGAGATCGGTTCTTCAACAATGCCTCACAAAGTTAACCCAATCGACTTTGAAAACTCAGAAGGTAACCTAGGTCTTGCGAACGCTGTATTCGGCCACCTAGCACAGAAACTGCCTATCTCTCGTTGGCAACGTGACCTAACTGACTCAACGGTTCTACGTAACCTTGGTGTTGGTGTTGGCTACGCTATCATCGCTTACACTTCTACGCTTAAAGGCATCAGCAAGCTAGAAGTAAACCGTGAAGCGCTTCTTGCTGAACTAGACAAGAACTGGGAAGTACTAGCTGAGCCAGTACAAACAGTTATGCGTCGTTACGGCATCGAGAAGCCATACGAGAAGCTGAAAGAGCTAACTCGTGGTAAGCGTGTAGACGGCGAAGCAATGCGTAACTTCATCGACGGTCTTGAGCTTCCTGAGCACGAGAAAGCACGTCTGAAAGAGATGACGCCAGCGAACTATATCGGTCAAGCAATCGAGCTGACAGATAAGCTGTAATCCTCGTGTAACGACCAGATACCTAAAAGGTTGACGCGAAAGCGTCAACCTTTTTTAGTTAGGAGAGTTAGGTCGGGAGAAAATAATTTTAGTTATATGGAATGGATTATTAATTGAAGATCAGCCCCATTTGTTATGGCTGCTTTTGGAAGAACAAGGTTATTGTTCCTACTTCCACACCAAACTTTTTTATTTTCGTTAGATTGAAAACGTGTCTGTCATCCTGACGATAAAGCCAATCATCAAAAGCAACCGTCACTGATGAATCCTCCATTTGTAGCTCAAAGTCATATTGCCACTGTAACGCATTGCCCTGCTCTTCCCCTGTTGCTACACCTATAATATCGTCTGCCTTACCTTCATAACGACCGTCTTCTAATCTAGTGATAACCCAAATTCGCTGGTCCACCTCTCCGTCATCAAACACGAAGTCTTCCACCAGCGTCAGCGTATCACCCGCTACAGTACCCACTATATCGGCTTCAAAGCGACGCGTTTGCTGTCCGGTATAATCTTGCACCATCCCCCACGCCTTTATGTCGCCTTCGAAATAACCGAATACGTCAAAAGTCGGTGTAGAAGAGCGGTAATTATCAATGTCTGCGGAACATGCCGAAAGAAAAACAGCTGCCACTAAAGTCGCTGATTTAAAAATTCGTTTAAACACTATCTAACCTGCCCTATCAATTGTTTTCGGAGTTTCGGAAATTCTGTGTTGGGTGATAACCATATAGCCAAAAATGCATCGTTCATTCGTTCGTCTTCAATGATACCAACGTTCTTTACTTGCACGTCCCCAACCTGCTTATAAAAAAGCTGACCAGATTTTCCATCTGTTAGATAAGTAAGCTCGTCACCTTTTTGAATATCAGGAAACATACGATCGAGCTCGCTAATCCAATCTTTTCGATATGAGTCAGTAAAACCCAATTTCGCCCACTGCTCATCCGTCACATCAAGCAGCTGTTGCTTACTGATGTCTCTCTTGTAATTAATTTCCAATGCAAGGGGATGTGGCGATACGTCATCGCTTACGATGAACTTTCCATCAGGCGCTTTTAATCTTGAGTGATAAATATCGAAGATGAACCAAGTAAGTTGGGCTTCTCCAACAGTTTTCCACCCCTTCCAATTCGCAATGTTGCTGGCAGCTTCGCTATTTCCAACAGGTTGAGCTTGCAGAGCAAAAGAGCCAGTTACTATTACCAACGCAAGCAACCTAGTCAGTCTCTGAGTTAAAACTCTCTTCAAGCTTTTCATTTCCGTACACCTTGAGTATCAAGAGCATCATGACGCACCATTCGACAAACAACATTGCCAGTGTAGCGCCAGTGCTAAATCCAAATTCAACGGCTTGGAGCTTATAGCCAGCAAAGTAGCTCACTGTTCCTCCGAGTCCGCCTACTATTGATACGTAGGTTTTTGGGAAACGGTACAAAATTGACTTAAGTTGATAGGCATACCAAGAAAACAAAACCCACAAGCATAATAACCAGACTGGCAGCCATGGGGTTGGAAAGACAAAGACCGAGAGTTGTTGATTGAGCGTATCAAGCACGAGCCCGCTCGTGACGATAACACCAATACTTTTGAGCGAAGATGCATCGCTTTTCAGACAATATAGTAGGGTTGCCAAAGTAAGGAATAACGTGACCCATTGCCATTGATAGGTTCCAAGCACCGCTGCAAACCAGCAGAGTTGGAACCATGTCGAAGCAAGAAATACCTTCATAACGAACTACGGGCGTTGAAACGTCATGTGAACTGCACTGATCGTGCGAGCCAAAAAGCCACCTTCACAGTAGCTCAAATAGTAGCGCCACATACGCACAAAGCGGTCGTCGTAGCCAAACGAGCGCACTTCATTCTCTGCTCGATTAAAACGAAGGTGCCATTCGTTCAGCGTCTTGGCGTAGTCCAAACCAATATCGAACAAGTCTCGCGTCACTAAGTCACTGTACTTTGTTGTTGCTTGGGTTAGTGAGGTTACCGACGGTAAAAAACCACCCGGGAAAATGTACTTTTGGATAAAGTCGACGTTGTTACTGTAGTAATCGTAACGCTGATCGGCAATCGTAATCGCTTGAATCGCCATCAAGCCACCAGACTTCAATAAAGACTCACAGACCTTAATGTACGAAGGCAGGAATTGTTTGCCCACAGCTTCAATCATTTCAATAGAAACGAGCTTGTCATAAGTGCCGGTTAGGTTTCGGTAATCTTCTTTGAGTAGAGTGATTTTGTCTTCTAAGCCACGCTCTTTGATTTTTTGCTCCGCGTACGCGTGTTGCTCTTCAGATATCGTTGTTGTGGTGACCTGACAACCGTATTGTTCAGCCATGTAAATCGCCATAGCGCCCCACCCAGTGCCAATTTCAACAACATGATCGGTAGATTTCAGCTCAAGTTGCTGACATAGACGATCCATTTTGTTGATTTGAGCCTGCTCTAGAGAGTCATCCGCATGATTGTAAAGCGCCGACGAGTACAGCATATTGGTGTCAAGGAACGCTTCGTATAGGTTGTTACCCAAGTCGTAATGCGCATGGATATTTTTACGTGAGTTCTCTTCAGAGTTTCTGTTTGACCAATGGCTGAACTTGTACAGTATTTTAGTCAACCAACTGCCTTGCTCTTCGAGTTTATCTAGAGCACGCATGTTAAGGGCCATCAGTTTCATTAATGAGGTTAAATCGGGGCTATCCCACCACCCATCCATATAAGCCTCACCAGCAGCAATACTGCCGCCCTGCAAGATCCGTGAATAAAAGCCTGGATGTTTTACCTCTATAGTAGCGACAACAGGTTGACCACTGTACTCCCCATTTGGCGCACTAAAACGCTCGCTTCGCTCTGTCGTTTCCGTCTTAAAACTTTCAATAACTGTTAAGCAGCCGATTTCCATTTTTTGCAGACATTGAAAAATAACTCCGCGAGCCGCTTTTTGCGTTGTCGTCAATTTACGCGGCAATGTCATAGAACTAGTATTTAACATGCAGAATTCTCCTTGTGCTTTTTATTTTTTTTGTCTGTTTTTTCAGTATCGGCTTCTATTTCTTCATGCGTTGAATATTTAGGATGAGAATAAAAAGGTGCGCCTTTCACCCAAAGTTTTAATGCGTGCCAATAAATACCAACCATTACTTTTACCGTTTGTATTGGTGTAACGATCAAACACCTCAATAAGGTTTTGCTTGAAAGTGGCTTGGCTTTCATAACCATGGTGGCATCAAAGTGTTTCTCTCCTTTGTGACATTCAAGATGAATGTTCAACTTGTCTGTCAAAGGTTTAATTCTCCAGCGGTAGAGTTGGTCAATCGGGTTGAATGGTGAAACATGGAATGCTTTAACTTGTTCCCAACCAAACTTTTCTTCTTCTTTATCTGCTGACACCACGTAGTAATGTCGTTCATTCCAAGGAGTGTTACTCACCTCTGCGAGGAGATACTTCCATTCTCCTTCCGTGTTATAAACGTAGTAGAAATTAACGGGACTGAAATAAAGTCCTAGATAACGCAAGTGACAGACTGCGATTACCTTGCCGGTACAGCGAACACCTGTCAGTTCTTCAATTTTGCTGTGCACTGCCGACTTGACGCTACCTTCACCAATGTAATCACTGCGCTTGAAGCGAGCCCAATGCCACCAACGCGAACCAAAACCCCATACTTTTTTCTCTAAAGCATCGAGCTCGTCTACATCGATGGCGGGCATAAATAAAGAGTAGTTCAACTCATGATTCACCGGCGTGAATCGACGGTGACGAACGTTGCCTATAAACAATCGGCTGTTCATTTGGCTATCCATATCACGCTGCGCCTTTTTCGAAAGGAACCACATTTTGTTCGCGGTACTTTTCTTCTAGTTCTTTCACAACATCAAGCGCGCTACGCACGCCATCTTCATGAAAACCGTTGTACCAATAAGCGCCGCAGAACCAGGTACTTTGTTTACCCTGTATCTCATTTTTGCGCTGCTGCGCTGCAATAGACTCAGTGGTGAATACTGGATGATGATAAGTGAACGAACGCAAGACTTTATTTGAGTTAATTTGCTCAGTACTATTCAACGTTACACAAAACGTGTGTTCTGATTGAATATGCTGAAGAATGTTCATGTTATAAGTTAGCGAAGGGAGGCGTTGCTGTTCCTCCTCACTGCCTTCCAATAGGTAGTTCCATGATGCCCATGCTGCCTTACGTTTTGGTAGTACGGCAGAGTCGGTATGAAGAACAACTTCATTTGCTTGGTATGTCATATCCCCCAAGATTTCCTGCTCAATTGGGCTGATATCCTCTAGCATTCTCATTGCTTGATCACTGTGACAAGCAAAGATAACGTCATCAAACCAATGCGTTTCTCCGCGAACTTGAACGCCAACCCCTTTTTCGTTGCGAACCACTTTTTTGACAGGACTATTAAGACGAATACTCTCGGCAAAGCCTTTGGTCAATGGTGGAATGTATGAACGTGAACCACCTTTAATCACATACCATTGTGGCCGGTTAGTCACATCTAGCAGACCGTGGTTGAGGAAGAAACGTAAGAAGAACATAAGAGGGAATGCACGCATGTCAGCTAAAGTCGACGACCAAATCGCAGCACCCATCGGTAATATGTAGTTATCGGTAAAGAAAGCACTGAATTTGTGTTCATCAAGGAACTCACCTAACGTCTGAGAGTGCGAGGATTGCTCGCTAGCGAAGCGCTTGGCAAGTTTATTGAAACGAAGTATCTCGAAGATAAATCGATAAAATTTAGGGTTTGCCCAGTTGCGTTTTTGAGCGAACAATGTCGACACTGTGTGGCCGTTGTACTCTAGTCCGTTCCCATCGTTTCTGACACTGAAGCTCATTTGAGTCGGCAGACCTTCAACGCCAATCTCGCTCATCATTTTAATGAAATTAGGGTACGTACGGTCGTTATAGACGATGAACCCAGTGTCTATCGCGTATTCTCTACCATCAAGGCTCACATCAACGGTTGCAGTATGGCCACCGATGTAATCGTTCGCTTCAAAAAGCGTTACATCATGTTCTTTATGCAAGTAATAACCACAAGTAAGGCCAGAGATTCCCGTTCCCACAATCGCTATCTTCTTTCTTCCTGCTGTTTTCATTTTTATTCCTTCTTATGATACGAGTTTAGCAGTTAGGCGAGCTTGCCAACTGTATGGAAGTAACGAGATAAAACGTAAAATACTGGTAAATCTCGCTGGGAAATAGATATAGGTCTTGTTGGCGGCTAACTGCTTCCTGATAGAGTCCGACGCTTGCTGAGTAGAAATGATCATTGGCATTTCGAAGTCGTTTTTGTCAGTCAACGGCGTTTCAACAAAACCAGGAAACACCGTTACCACATTGATCCCTTTCTTTTTCAAGTCGACGGCGAGCGTGCGTGCAAAATAACTGACTGCCGCTTTGGATGCGCCGTAAGCTTCTGCACGAGGCAGTGCCACTTCTGATGCGATAGAGCCAACAATAACAATGCGGTGCCCTCTCTCTAAATGTACTTGGCAGCCTTCAACGCAGTTGGCAACACCGACAACATTTACGTTCATCACACGCGCCATGAGTTTCGCGTCGACCACTCCCTCATCCATGTACTCACAATCGCCTGCGTTAAAAACCCATGTGTTTGGCGTAAAGGGCAAATTAGAGAGCGCCTGCTGAGTTTCCTCATAATTTGTCACATCAAACTGCAATGTATGAATTTTGGAAGAAACTGCCTCCAGTTCTGCAAGAACATCTTGATTCCGACCACAAGCAATCACATTCCATTCTGAGGTCGCGTAATCTAGGGCAAGCTGTCTTCCTATTCCGGAGGTGGCGCCTGTGATTAAAATGGTGTTGTTCATTGTCCTAACCTCTGCTTGATGGTTTTAACGACTGAACCAAGTAATGGTAAATGCTCATAGAGCATCTCTCCGAGATCAAAATAGTCTCGGTGATAAATGACCTGACCTTCGCTAAATTTGAGGTGCGAAACACCATTGACGAGAATAGGCGCACCCTTCTGAAGTTTGGGATGCTGAAGGTCCATTGTCCAAGTTAGGAAGCCTGTATCTCCGACTTGTTGATGCTCATGGATTACAAAATCACAACTGATGACGTTGGCATATAATGAGGTGAAATAATCCGAAAGTGCTGGCCATCCTTCTAAACGATGCGCTGCGTCCTCAAATACTACATCTTGGTGATATATATCCTTAAGCAGATGTAAGTTCGCTTTGTTGAGCTTTTGATAGATATTGCCAACAGACTGTATGTCCATTTTTTACTCCTACACGCCCATTAAGTTGTACAAAATTATTATATGTACAAGATAGTTCATTCCTCCAAAGTTGTACAAAAATAATTTTGTATAACTTTATTTCTGTAAGTAGTACGTGATGAAGTTCGCACGCGATCAATCGGCGAAAAAAAAGGCTTGGTCAAAACCAAGCCTTTTCAGCAGATTAACAATTATTTAAGTAGGAACAATTAGTATTGCTGGCCTCGCAACGCTGCAATACGTTTATCTAGCGGAGGGTGGCTCATTAGTAGCTCAGTCAGCGACTGCTTGCCATTGATACCAAACGCCATCATGGTGCCATCCAGTTGAGATTCATGACTCACCTTCAAACGCTCTAGAGCCGCAATCATTTTTTCTTTGCCAACGAGGCGCGCAGCACCTGCGTCCGCGTGGAATTCGCGATGACGGCTGTACCACATAGTCAAGAAGCTAGCTAGGAAACCAAATACCAGTTCAAGCACCATGGATACGCCAAAGTAAACCATCATATTTGTACCTTGGCCTTCTTCATCATCGTTCGATGCCACGATATTGGCAATAAAGCGTGATAGGAAGATAACAAACGTGTTCACGACACCTTGCATCAACGTCATCGTGACCATATCACCATTTGCAATATGGCTCACTTCGTGTGCAAGTACTGCCTCTGCCTCATCACGAGTCATATTGTGTAAAAGACCAGTAGAAACTGCGACAAGAGAGTCATCTCGTTTTGCACCTGTCGCAAATGCATTGATATCTGGTGAATCATAAATAGCCACCGTTGGCATACCAATACCCACTTGTTGAGCTTGACGACCCACAGTTTCGACTAACCAATGCTCCGTTTCGTTGCGCGGGCTTTCAATGACCATACCACCAACCGAGCGTAGCGCCATACCCTTTGACATCATCAACGAAATAAATGCGCCACCAAAACCAAATACAGCAGCCATTACAAGTAAACCTGACAGACTGCCTGGTTGCATTCCAGTTACAGCGTAAACAATATTCAGAACAACACTAAGCACTAGCACGACAGCTAGGTTAGTTGCTAGGAATAACATAATTCGCTTCATTACTTTTCTCCGAGGAAGCTTATCGTTTTTTTAAAACGGATTGTTATAAGGAACAAATGGTAATCGCTATAAAAGCCAATTCCGTTGATTTTCATGTTCCGTGCGTTATAGATATAGTCTATCCGCGATAAAAACAAGGTTAAGCAATAAATTGCAACATTTGTTTTCGGGACTGAAATATTTGATTCAAGCGATTTCAAAACATGCTTTGGTAGGAGCTGGAACCTCCGTTCATATACATTTATCAAAATGATAAAATAAGCTCTGAGCTACCCATCATCTATTGATAGATGATCTTGGTGTTAAATCTATCACCTCTTAGCAACTTAGCTAGAAATTTTTTAATAGACCAAAAACAGTACGTTAGCTCTGCTATAGACTTTGGTCTTATTGTGCGGCTACATGGACATGCTAAATTCGAATGAGATGAACAAAACAGAGCCACTCTAAGTACATTGCAAAAAGTGCATTGGGTGAGCTCAAAAACTCCATGTATTGAGGGAAAAACCATGGTAGAAACTAACGACTATCAAATGGCTATTGATTTACTACGTTGTCACCTAGGCATCTCAGAGGACGAGGCAAAGCAACAACTTGGTATTTCAACCGATCATCATATGTCTCAGCGTGTTGCAGAAACACAACAAGCATTGATGGGGCTCAGCCAAGATAAGTAATCTGACTTTTTAGGTTACACCAACAAGAAAGGGCTGCATTGCGCAGCCCTTTGGGTTTTTTAGTCTTTTATCCTAAACACCATTAGTCAGTGTTTAGCAACGGCTCTACATTAATGTACTTGCCTAGCTCTTTGCGTTTAGCACTTGGAATATATGGAATTTCCCCAAGCTTAGGTGCATCGATACGTGCTTCTAGCATCTCGATAATGTCAGCGTAGTGCTCTGTGCCTGGGTTGACGCGGTTTGCCACCCAGCCAACAAGATTCAAACCATCCGCTTTAATACTCTCCGCTGTGAGTAAAGCGTGGCTCAAACAGCCTAATTTAATGCCAACCACCAGTACAACAGGTAACTGCTCTTCTTTTACCCATGTAGATAAACAGTCCGTATCGGATACTGGCACACGCCAGCCTCCAGCACCTTCAACGAGAACAACATCGGCTTGCTGCTTATGTTGAGCCAGTTTTTGACTCAGAACATCGTAACTTATTTCGACATGTTCATGCTTCGCTGCAATGTGGGGAGAAGCAGGCAACTCTAAAGCGTATGGGTTCACATCATCATAGGCCACATCGAGTGTTGCGACGTCTTGTAAGTGTAAAGCATCAGAGTTGCGCCATCCCGCTTCAGTCTTGTCACTCCCTGCTGCCACTGGCTTATAACCAATAGTGTTTAGTCCTTTTGCTGCGATCGCTTGCAAAATGGCTTTAGACGCTACCGTCTTTCCAACATCAGTATCCGTACCAGCAATAAAAAAAGCATCAATCATAGATGTATTACTCCAAAACAAACCTGATAACTTGCAGGTAGAAGACCTTGATCGTCTTTAAACGCTTGGTACGCATGCTCAACTTTTAACAAAGTCTCGCGACTAGTTAAACCGTGTGAGCGCCCGCTTACGTGATTTGCACCTATACCTTTGAGGTCACGCATAACTGAAAATGCAGAGTCGTACCAAACTGTGATGGTGGTCAAGTCTAGTTGATGGCTGTCACATCGAGATTGCGCTAACGCAATTTTTACCTGATTGAGCGTTAGAAAGTTATTGACGTGTTGATATGCATCAATTTTTTCCCATGATGCACGCAGCTCATACAGTGATCCATCAACCAGTGTAGAGAACCACGCTTTCCCACCATTTTTTAGCACGCGGCGCACTTCTTTTAGTGGGTAACTTAAATCTGTACACCATTGCAGCGCTAAACTTGAAAACACGTAATCGAAGCTATCATCGTCAAATGGTAAGTTTTCAGCATCAGCAACTTGGTAGTGCATTCGTACTGCACCACAACGCTGCTCTGCTTTATCTAACATGGCTTGAGAGATATCGCCGCAGACTACTTCCGCACCGCGTTGTTGAAGTAGTTGGGAGAAATAACCCGTGCCACAACCTAAATCCAATACACGTTTTCCCGTCAAGTTTTCAGGAAGTTTATCAAGCAGCTGATGCCCGACATCACGTTGAAAAGCCGCATGTTTATCGTATGTTTCTGCTGCTTTACCAAACGAAGAGGCAATCGCGTCTTTATCTTGATGGAAACTCTCTAACGCGAGCGTTTGCGCTAATGCGGTAGTTGCATTATCCATTACAGCGCTCCTAATGCTTGCTTCAATGCCATTGAAAGCGTTTTAACTTGTTCGTTGGTGTGATTGGCAGTGAGTGTGATTCGAAGGCGAGACGTCCCTTTAGGCACCGTCGGTGGTCGAATAGCGGTAACCCAAATGCCGTTTTGGCGACAAGCGCTCGCAACCTGCAAAGCCAGTTCAGATTCACCAATCACAAACGGCTTAATCGAAGTCTGAGTCTCAACAAAGCCCTCCAGATCGCTGAGGCAGTCTCGATACACTTCACTAAGCTCTGAAAGCTTTTCACGTCGCCAAGACTGCTCTTGAACGATAGAAACCGCATGCGTTAGCGCATAGGCTTGTGCCGGAGGCATCGCTGTGGAATACACATGGTGACGAGCAAACTGAGTTAAAAAGTCCCCCGTTGCGTGGTCACATAAAATAGCCGCGCCAGACATACCAAACGCTTTGCCGAAAGTAACGATCAGTATCTCGGGTTTAACCGTTGCCAACTCACAAGAACCACCACCGGATTGACCAAGAACGCCAATACCATGAGCGTCATCGACAGCAAACCAAGCATCATGACTACGAGTGACTTCAGCTATATCGCTAAGCGGCGCACAGTCGCCGTCCATGCTGAATACCCCTTCACTCACAACTAGATGGTTGTCTTCGCTATTAATCAGCGACTTTAGGTGCTCGATGTCATTGTGTTTGAAGCGCTTCATCTTAGCTGGTGACAACGCCCCCGCTTCCATCAGTGAGGCATGGTTCAAACGGTCTTGGATCAATACGTCTGATTTTTCCAACAAGGTGAACAACAAGGCTTGATTAGCACTGAATCCAGAACCAAACAGAATTGCTCTGTCGTAACCCAACCATTCGGTCAGTGCGGCTTCTAAATTGCTGTGCGCGGCACTAAAGCCAGTCACCATCGGTGATGCTCCACTGCCACTACCATATACGCTTAAACCTTGCTGCCAAGCCCGAACAAGCGCTTGGTCATTAGCCAATCCCAAATAATCATTACTTGAGAAATTAATGTAGCGTCTACCTTCGTGTTCCAAAACGGACTGGTTACCGGCAAACACCACATTCATAGAACGATTCAACCCTTGCGTTTTACGCTCAGCAAGGGCGGACTCGATACGAGATTTAAACGCTGGCATCGTAGAAAAGGTCGTCTTTTGTCGGACGGGCAGCAACGCGCTCTACGACGCGATCGAGTAACTCGTTTTCTTCGATTTCATCAGGCTTTTGAGACACCTCTTGGCTGTTAATACCGAGCTTGTTGAACAGCATCATGTCTTTGTCTTCAGAAGGGTTTGGCGTGGTCAGAAGCTTGCAGCCATAGAAAACGGAGTTTGCACCCGCCATAAAACACAGCGCTTGCATTTGTTCGTTCATGTTTTCACGGCCAGCGGATAAACGAACGGCTGATTGAGGCATCATGATTCGTGCAATCGCAATCAGGCGAATGAAATCGAAAGGCTCAACATCATCCACTTCTTCCAGTGGTGTCCCCTTTACCTTCACGAGCATGTTGATTGGAACGCTTTCAGGGTGTACCGGTAAGTTAGCCAATTCAACCAACAAACCAGCTCGGTCGTTAGCACTTTCACCCATGCCGATGATGCCACCGGAACAAATCTTCATGCCAGCATCACGAACGTGAGACAAAGTATCTAAACGGTCTTGGTAAGTACGTGTGGTAATGATGTTGCCGTAAAATTCAGGTGAGGTATCTAGGTTGTGGTTGTAGTAATCCAGACCTGCGGTTGCCAATTGCTTTGCTTGATCTGGCGTCAGCATGCCTAATGTCATACACGTTTCTAAACCCATGCCCTTCACGCCTTTGATCATGTCGGTCAAATGTGGCATGTCACGCTCTTTCGGGTTTTTCCATGCTGCGCCCATACAGAATCGAGTAGAACCAGCATTTTTGGCTTTTTGCGCAGCATCGAGTACGCGTTCTACTTCCATCAGACGCTCTTTTTCGATGTCTGTGGTGTAACGAGCACTCTGAGGACAGTACTTACAATCTTCTGGACAAGCACCTGTCTTAATCGACAGAAGCGTGCTTACTTGAACATGGTTGGTTTGTTGATATTGACGATGTACAAGCTGCGCTTCGAATAGGAGATCCATGAATGGTTTTTCCATGAGATCGCGCACTTCAGCATGCGTCCAGTTATGACGAACTTCCACGTGTATTCCTTTAGTCACTTTTGTTGTTGTGTTGACAGTCTACTGAGTCTCGATAAACTGTCAACACAACGCAAAAGAACAAAGTTTACATCTGTCTGTTTTTTAATCTCAATTATTATTGGAATCGCACATGGATCTCGCCTTCGACCGCCAGCATATCTGGCATCCTTACACTTCTACATTGACACCTCTGACCTGCTACCCAGTGGCATCGGCAAATGGTGTGCACATTAAATTGGAAGATGGTACTGAGCTGGTCGATGGCATGTCTTCTTGGTGGTCGACGATCCACGGCTATAACCATCCGCACTTAAATCAAGCCGCTCACCAGCAAATCGATAAGGTCTCTCACGTGATGTTTGGCGGGATTACCCACCAGCCAGCAATCAGTTTGTGTAAGAAGTTGCTATCCCTAGCACCAAGTAATCTTGAACATTTATTCCTTGCCGATTCAGGCTCTGTTGCCGTAGAAGTCAGCTTAAAAATGGCACTTCAATATTGGCATGCAAAAGGCGAACGCCGACCGAAGTTTCTTACTTTGCGACACGGTTATCACGGCGATACGTTTGCGGCGATGTCGGTCACCGATCCTGACAACTCAATGCACTCTCTCTACAAAGGCTTTTTGCCTGAGCATATCTTTGCGGAGTCACCAACTTGTGGTTATTGGGATGAATGGAAGCCAGAAGACCTTACCGACTTCGAGCACAAGATTGAGACGCACCATCAAGAACTTGCTGCGGTGATCCTTGAGCCTATCGTTCAAGGCGCAGGTGGCATGCGTATCTACCATCCAGAATTTCTCAAAGGCGTGCGTAGACTTTGCGACAAATACGGTCTGTTATTGATTGCAGATGAGATCGCTACCGGTTTTGGACGCACAGGTAAATTGTTTGCCTGCGAACATGCGGATATTCAACCAGACATTCTGTGTGTCGGGAAAGCACTTACTGGCGGCTACATGACCCTCTCTGCGACCCTCGCGAGCAAACACGTAGCAGACACTGTTTGTGGTGGTGATGCTGGTTGTTTTATGCACGGTCCAACCTTTATGGGGAATCCACTCGCTTGTGCCGTAGCTACTGCAAGTTTGGAATTGATCGAGCAAGGTGATTGGAAGCAACAAACCCAACAAATTGAAACGCTGTTTTCTGAGTTACTACCAAAACTTGAAGAATACGACTTGGTGAAAAACACCCGTTGGTTGGGTGCTATTGGCGTAGTGGAGACGCTTCGCCCTGTGAATATGGAAACCATCCAAGCCTTGTTTGTTGAACACGGAGTGTGGATTCGTCCATTTGGCAAACTGATTTATATGATGCCGCCGTTCATCAGCAAGCCAGAAGATATTGAGAAGCTAGTTAACGCGATTGATGCAGCGTTGCAACGTAAAGACTGCTTCGCTTCATAGTTCCATTCAATACGAAAACGGTTTGAGTATGAGACTCAAACCGTCTCGTTATTTATTAGAGCAGTAAAGCTATCGAAGTTGACTGTCTTTACTCGCTCGTCGATTGAACAATGCTTGGCGTTGAGATACCAATTCGATTGTTGACTGACATTCGATACACAAACGAACGCCTTTCATTGCAAGACGACGCGCTTCTGGGATCTCATCACCACAATCATCGCAGTAATGGGTGCTCTCACCCTTTGTGATACTGCCACGAACACGGGAAATCTCGTCGTCTATTGTGTTTTGAATTTGTTGGCTGACGCTATCGTCGTTTGCCCACCCTACGGCCATAAGCCCTCCTCGTTACTTGAATGAGAAAATCTACTTACCGTGGTAAGGTGGATGATTATATCGATTACAAATAACAAGATAATTAAGGTAAATACGAAAACACTATTACGTTTTAGTAATAATTACTCTGTAATCGATTATTCGGCGCTCTCATGGAAAAGCAATGCAAGGTTACTCATACTCCCTTCCTCGCATTCAAAATACTGCGTTTGCTCAGGCTCTCTCAAAGTAACACTGAGTATCTTCTCAACCTCATCAAACTCCTCGCTAAAGTACTCACTAACCAATATGACGCGCTCACCAATACTAAATTCCAGTGACTTCTCATCTACCAACGCTCGATGATACTGGTCTAATTTAAAGTCCTTTATAACTAAAGATCTTTCAATACTGCTCCCCCCTAAGCTAAGCTCCGACAGTAGAACCTGACTGTTTATGTTTTCTATTGATATTTCTAGACGGTTAGGATGTGAAGCATCACACTTAAATAGCGCAGTATTAGTGTGGCTGAAAGCA
The DNA here is from genome assembly GCF_033339595.1 of Vibrio sp. 2096. Taxonomy (NCBI): domain Bacteria; kingdom Pseudomonadati; phylum Pseudomonadota; class Gammaproteobacteria; order Vibrionales; family Vibrionaceae; genus Vibrio; species Vibrio sp. 2096. The sequence continues at coordinate 172,114 of NZ_JAWOUX010000002.1, read as the reverse complement.
CAAGCAGATGAACTAAAAATAAGTCCAAGCAAAGAAATGTTACGCAGCATTTTTAATCGAAGCATATTTTTTGTAAGCCTTTTCTAATTTGACGTCGTATTGATTTTTCTGATACTCAGAACCATTGTAACCACGAGCAAAGGCAGCCCAATTTTTATCTCTTATATGCTCACCTAAGCCAGACTTTTGGATAAACGTAACAAAAGCCTCAAGTTGTTTCTTCTCCGACTCGAATACAGCTTTAACAAAGGATTCAGCGGTAACATGACCAGCTAACTTGAAATTAAAGCCCATAATTTGGAAACGTCCCCAAGATGCGGAGCGGATTGCTGCATTTGAATTCAGTTCAATCGCTTTATTTAGACGTACGTATTCTGAGATACCACCAACATAAAGACTTCGATTCCAATGCCGACTTGAAATACTTGGATGACTGTTATCGTAGGCTCTTGAAGTGAGTCTCGAAAATATATGAGCCTCAAACAAAATCTTTGGCTTACCATTGCTAAAGTAGGCTTCTCCTCGGCTCTCAACTTCCGCTACAGCTTTAATAGCAGCGACTTCGCATCCAAGAGTTTCAGCTACTTTGCGATAATCCAAGTCCGTCAACGCATCTCTTGAGCCAACCAAAGGTAACGTATATGCCACCGCGGTCTCAGGCGTTCGTTTTAAATACTCATTTAGCTTACGATGGCTTCTTCCATTCACATCTATCCTTCCATCTGGCCGAGCCATCCCAACAAGGTTTTTCTGAAAAGCTTTAATTGCGGCGACAGTCTTGGAGTTTTCCGGTCTAGAGCCTATTTTCCCATCCACTTTAAGCTCCTTTACTCCTTTTAAAGAACCAAGCAATTGGTTAATAGACCTTTGTACCGTACGAATATCAGCATCCACATTTTTACCACCTAAACCAACAGAGCCGCTTATTCTTATTGAAGCCATGAAAGTACCTCCTCTTAATATTTTGGAGGAGCTTGTCATGCTCAATGAAGCTTAGAAAAATATCATTAGGGACTGGTTTTTATAATTTAGGCTAACTATGCAATACCTCATCCTACATTTACATAACAACGTATTTTCACTCGACGCAGATAACAAAAAACCCAGCACTAAGGCTGGGTTTTGGTGTTCTAGTGGTTAATGAATTAACCGATGTGCGTTGCGCCCGCCATGTACTTCTGAAGTACTGTAGGGATTGCAATACGGCCGTCTGCTTCTTGGTTGTTTTCTAGGATAGCAACCATTGTACGACCTACAGCAAGACCAGAACCGTTTAGCGTGTGTACAAGCTCAGGTTTCTTCTCGCCTTTACGACGGAAACGCGCTTGCATACGACGAGCTTGGAAATCCCACATGTTAGAACATGAAGAGATCTCACGGTAAGTTTCTTGAGCAGGAACCCAAACTTCTAGGTCGTAAGTCTTACGAGCGCCAAAGCCCATGTCACCTGTACATAGAACCACTTTACGGTAAGGAAGCTCAAGAAGTTGTAGAACTTTCTCAGCGTGACCTGTTAGCTCTTCTAGTGCGTTCATTGAATCTTCTGGCTTAGTGATTTGTACTAGCTCAACTTTGTCGAACTGGTGCATACGAATCAGACCACGAGTATCACGACCGTAAGAACCTGCTTCTGAGCGGAAACATGGCGTGTGCGCTGTCATCTTAATTGGTAGATCCGCTTCGTCAGAAATCGTGTCACGAACTAGGTTCGTTACAGGTACTTCTGCAGTAGGGATTAGAGACAGTTTACGTGGCTCTTCGTCGTTTACTTTTTCCGCTAGAGGCTCTGTGTGGAAAAGGTCTTTACCGAACTTAGGAAGCTGACCAGTACCGAATAGGCTGTCAGAGTTTACTAGGTAAGGCACGTACATTTCTGTGTAGCCGTGCTCTTCAGTGTGAAGATCTAGCATAAACTGAGCGATTGCACGGTGTAGACGAGCGAATTGGCCTTTCATCACGATGAAACGTGCGCCAGTGATCTTAACTGCACTTGCGAAGTCTAGACCGTCGCCCATTTCGCCTAGGTCAACGTGATCTTTCAGTTCGAAGTCGTAAGACTTTGGCTCACCCCAACGAGAGATTTCAACGTTGTCGTTTTCATCTTTGCCATCTGGCACTTCATCTGCTGGGATGTTTGGTACAGAAAGCGTGAATTCGTCTAGTTGAGCCATTACTTGCTCAAGTTCAACTTTCTTCGCATCAAGATCGCTACCTAGCGTACCGATTTGTTTCTTGATCTCTTCTGCGCCTTCTTTGTCGCCAGCCGCCATTTTTTGGCCGATTTGCTTGGAGATGGAGTTACGCGTGGATTGTAAATTTTCTACTTCTACTTGAATGGACTTACGTTGTTCTTCAAGTTTACGAATAGTATCTACGTCTAGCTTAAAGCCACGACGCGCCAGTTTAGCAGCTGTTTCATCCAGCTCTGTACGAAGTAATTTAGAATCCAGCATTGTTAATCCTATGCTTTTTGTTGTGAAATCACGCGCACTTTCCAAGCGTACGCGTTAAAAAAATTTACTGAACAAATGTATCCAAAAACGCCTACTTTTCATAGCGCTTTTGTGGGCTATTTGCGTCTAAAGTAGCCAAGTAATCTAACTTTTCGCCGATTTTGGTCTCTAGACCACGATTTGTCGGCTGATAGTACCTACGATCTCCCATTTCAGGCGGCAAATATTGCTCACCGGCTGCGTAAGCACCAGGCTCATCGTGAGCATAACGATACTCAGCCCCATAACCCATGTCTTTCATCAAACTGGTTGGCGCATTTCGAAGGTGATGCGGCACTTCATATTCAGGTAAGTTATGAGCGTCCGTTAGCGCTTGTTTCCAAGCAACGTAAACGGCATTACTCTTTGGAGCGCACGCGAGATAAACAATAGCTTGAGCAATCGCACGTTCACCTTCTGCTGGACCAACGCGTGTAAAACAGTCCCACGCGGAGAGTGCCACTTGCATGGCTCTAGGGTCCGCATTGCCGACATCTTCCGATGCTATCGCAAGTAATCGACGGGCAATGTAAAGAGGATCACATCCCGCTGCAATCATACGTGCAGCCCAGTAAAGCGCAGCGTCCGGGTTTGAACCACGAATGGATTTGTGGACCGCAGAGATTAAGTCGTACCAGATATCACCTTTGTTATCGAAGCGAGAGACTTTCTCCCCTGCCACTTCAGCCAGCAACTTAAGCGTGATCTCTTTTTCACCTTGCGCATTGTCTTCTGCCATGTCGTAGAGCAGCTCAAGATAATTGAGAGACATGCGAGCATCACCGTTTACCAGTTCTGCTAGGCGGTCTAATACGTTATCAGCGAAGTGTGCAGGTGTATTGCCCAAGCCACGTTCTTTATCGCTGATCGCTTGGTTCAGCGCCAGTGAGATTTCATCTCTATCAAGAGACGTCAGCTTGTAGACACGTGCACGTGACAGCAATGCGTTGTTTAACTCAAACGATGGGTTTTCTGTCGTCGCACCAATAAAGGTAACCGTGCCATCTTCGATATGCGGTAAAAACGCGTCTTGTTGAGATTTGTTGAAGCGATGCACCTCATCCACAAATAAGATGGTGCGGCGGCCCGCCATTTTGTTCTCACGTGCTTTCTCGATTGCAGCACGGATTTCTTTCACACCAGACGTTACCGCAGACACACGCTCTACTTCAGCATTGGCATAGTTTGCAGCCACTTCCGCTAATGTCGTTTTGCCTGTGCCTGGTGGTCCCCAAAGGATCATCGAGTGAATGTGACCCGCCTCTAGCGCACGGCGCAGTGGCTTACCGGGACCTAAAATGTGCTGCTGTCCGATGTATTGTTCAATCGTTTCCGGTCTCATACGAGCAGCAAGGGGACGAAAATCTTCGTCCCCCGAGAAATCTAATGTGTAATTGCTCACTACCAATTAATTCCTTTGGTCATCCACTTCCACACCTTTTGGAATTGTGAATGTGAATCTGTCTGCTTTTGGTTTACCCAGCTTCACGTTGTTAAAGGTGAACAAACCTTTTTGACCGTCTTGTTCAACCACATTGAAACCTTTCACCACACCTTTAGCATCAATATTAATCTGGAATTGACCTTGTGTGGAGTCTACTGCGGTAGGAATGAGAGTGAACTGGTCACCTTTTTGAGATATTTTGTAGTTATTCCAATCACTTGCTCGGTTACGCGTTAGCAAAACAAATGGCGTTTGCTCTGTTGCTTGCTCTTGCCAGTAGATGCTCACTTGCTCGATGAATGGGCTGTAGTACCACAATGTCTTACCGTCAGAGACCAATAGGTTCTCATCAGGGAATGTTGTACTCCAACGGAACAGGCTTGGGCGGGCAATTTCAACCGTACCTTCTCCTTCCATAACCGTTTCGCCTTCAGGGCTGATAACCTGCTGAGAGAAATCTGCACTAAAGCCATCATTCATAGAAAGACGTTTGTTTAATTCATCTTTAGGAGATGCTGCGTGTGCAGTAGAGAAGAGGGAAAAGCTTAAAACAAGCGCGGAGAAAAGTTTCGCTGAAAATAGTTTTTTCATTCAGATACCTATTATTAGAACCACTCACCTCAGTTGGACTGAGGTGAGTAACACAAGTTCATTAATCTTTTGGTGGCGCAGGTGCCAGTACTTCACGGTTACCGTTATGACCCGGAGCACTTACGATGCCCTGCGCTTCAAGCTGCTCTACAATACGGGCGGCACGGTTGTAACCTATCTTAAATCGGCGCTGAACACCGGAAACCGAACCTCGACGTGATTGAACCACGTGCTCAACAACTTGATCGAAGAGCGGGTCTACATCTTCATCCGCTTCCATTTGCTCACCTGGCAATAGACTTTCTGGAGTTTGATCTCCACTGATGATCTCTTCAATGTAGTTCGGTTTACCACGCGCTTTCCAGTTGTTTACAACAGCATGAACATCATCATCTGATGCAAATGCACCGTGAACACGAGTTGTATGACTTGATCCCGGCGGTAGATACAACATATCACCCATACCAAGTAGTGATTCTGCGCCGCCTTGATCTAAGATTGTACGAGAGTCCGTTTTAGTCGATACCGTAAACGCAACACGAGTTGGGATGTTCGCTTTAATTAGACCGGTAATAACGTCAACCGATGGACGCTGAGTCGCAAGAATTAAGTGAATACCTGCCGCACGCGCTTTTTGCGCCAAGCGAGCAATCAGTTCTTCAACTTTCTTACCTACCACCATCATCAGGTCAGCAAATTCGTCAACAACAACAACGATGTAAGGCAGCTTTTCTAGCAATGGCGGTTCAGTATCCATGCTGTCGCCTTCCTGCCAGAACGGGTCATGGATTGGGTGGCCCGCTTCTGCTGCCATCTTCAATTTTTCGTTGAAGCCCTTCACATTACGTACACCTAATGCCGACATCAATTTGTAACGACGTTCCATCTCGCCCACACACCAACGCAGAGCATTTGATGCGTCTTTCATATCAGTCACAACTTCAGAAAGAAGATGAGGGATACCTTCATAAATAGAAAGCTCTAGCATTTTCGGGTCAATCATGATGAAGCGTACATCTTCTGGACCTGCTTTATACAGCATGCTCAAAATCATCACGTTCACACCCACCGACTTACCAGAACCTGTTGTACCTGCTACTAACACGTGAGGCATCTTCGCAAGATCTGCCACCACAGCTTCGCCCGCAATGTCTTGACCTAGCACAACCGTTGTTGGTGACGTTGCTTGCTCAAACTGAGGGCTACTGATGACATCAGATAAATAGACCGTCTGACGACTCATGTTTGGCAGTTCCAAACCGATGTAAGGCTTGCCAGGAATTACTTCCACAACACGTACCGCCATCGCAGACAATGCACGCGCTAAGTCAGTTGAAAGACCAGAAATACGACTTACTTTCACCCCTGGCGCCAAATCAAGCTCAAAACGAGTGATCACTGGACCAGGATAAATACCAACCACATCGGCTTTGATTTTGTAGTCAGCGAGTTTGCTCTCTACCAATCGAGCGACCTGCTCTAGCGCATCACGGTCGATAAAGTTTTCACGTTTTTCTGGATGATAAAGCAACTCGAGCGTTGGGAGTGGCTCTTCCGGAACTGGCAAGTTTTCTTCTTTCTGTACCAAAAATGGGTTCTGTGTTGCAGCGACTTTGGCTTGCGCATTGGAAACCATATCTTGGAATGCGGTAACATCTTGGTCGTTGTCTTGGACCTCTTCCACCTCCACTTTTTGAGGTGCAGGTTCAAATGTTGTTGAAGGTGTTGCAACTTGCTGATGAGGCGTTGTTGGCTGTGCTTGCTGTGCAGGCTGAGATTCCACTTCGTCTTCATCATCTAACACATCAAAGTCAGAGATCGTAGGCTCAATATGTTGGCTCGATTCTGTTTGCGCCGTGATGCTATCTAATACAGCAGAATCAATTGCAGGCTCTTCATGTACAGGATGCTCAATACTTGGCGGCTGTACTTGCTCTGCTTCAAATTGTTCGTACTCCGCATAATCTGGTTCAACACTGATCGGTTCTTCTGTAGCTGTATGTGACTCTACATAGGAAGAGTAAGTGTCTGCAAATGATGGTGCTGCCTGTTCTTCAGTTCCCCAGTCATCTGCTTGTTGCGCCGCTGCTTCAAGCTCTTCTATCGTAACATTCAGTTGCTTGGTGCGTTCCAAGAGCGGATCAACGTTATCAGTGTTAACCGTATGGATAGGTTGTATTTGAGGCTCAGGTTCAGAATAAACTGGCGCAGCATTAACCGTAGCCTTGCGTTGTGGTGGCGTCGGTTCTACCATCGCCTGTTCCGCAGGCTTATCAGGTTTCGCTTGCGGCATATAAATAGGATACTCATGCGCTGGCGCCGGCTCTTTCGGTTCATCGACATCGTACGCCGTTAAATGAGGAAGCGGCTCATCATCAATTTCATGGTCTACATTGTGTTTAGGTGTAGAGACTTTGTCTTCTACAAACTCATCAAGCTGAGGTTCTAAAACTTCCTGCTCTGAACCTCTTGCCTTATTTGCAAGCGCGGCAATTAATGCTAACGCACGATCACCAAGCCATTCCACGATGTTAAGCCATGAGATGCCAGTGAAGAGCGTAAAGCCCGCTCCCCACAAGAACAGCAATACCAATGTGGTACCGAGTACATTCAATGTAGGTAAAGCGAGACTAGACAACACATCCCCGACCACACCTCCGGATGAAAAATACCAAATGTCATCAAAATTAATATCGGCAAGACCGCAACTGGTCATAATAAGGACGACCAGACCGAGCAGCCTTGTACCCCATAGCATGAAATCAATGGGCTCATCTTCTCCTCGTTTACGGCAAATCACCCATGCAGCCGCCGCTAGCAAGAAAGGGATTGGGTAAGCGAGAGAGCCAAATGTGAAGAATAGAGTATCGGCTAGCCAAGCGCCGAAAAGGCCACCAGCATTATCGATATCCCCTCCCCATGCGGTTTGGGACCAAGAAGGATCGGCCGGACTGAAGGTAAATAGTGCAACCGCAAGCAATACCGAGCTAAGAACGCCAACGATAAAGCAGCACTCTTTTAAGCGTTGGAAGCCATTTAAGCGTGAAGACTGGGGCTCTTCACTGGTTTTGATAATGGTTTCGACTTTCTTTGCGTTCTCTTTGAACATAAATCAACTTGAATATGGAAATGAAATAGGAAATTGCAAAACATTCCGAGCGGCATCAAGCCGCTCGGTAAATTGATTTAACCATATCAAGGAGAAAAACCCAATTACTCTCTGGCGAAAGCGGAAGCATATACCGCTTTCTTTGCAAGAAATTAACGAGTTTTGATCACAAGCTGGTTAGATTGTTTCACTTCTTCCATAACAACGTATGTGCGAGTGTCATTTACGCCAGGTAGACGTAGTAACGTATCGCCCAATAGTCGGCGGTAAGCACCCATATCTGATACACGGGTTTTAAGAAGATAGTCAAAGTCACCTGAAACAAGATGACACTCTTGTATGTCGTCTAGCTTTTGAACAGCTGAGTTAAACTGCTCAAACACATCCGGCGCACCACGGTTTAGCGTAATCTCAACGAATACTAATAGTGATGCATCCAGGAACTGCGGATTCAATAATGCAGTATACCCTGTGATATAACCCTGACGCTCTAAGCGACGCACACGCTCCAAACATGGCGTTGGAGAAAGTCCCACACGTTTTGAAAGCTCAACGTTTGAAATACGACCGTCTTTCTGCAGCTCATTAAGAATGTTGCGGTCGATACGGTCTAGTTCCTTGGACGGCTTTTTATAGTTGTCTGCCATTTTTTATTCCACCTTATTACTTCCTTGCAAAAAAATATACTACAACTTTTTAATATTTGGTGCCAAATTTTACAAATCTATAACTATACTAGTTATTAATTCGACAATAACACCCTACTAACAGTTAATACAACCATTATAGAAAGAGGATACAGGATGATCATTGGCGTACCTAAGGAAATCAAGAATCACGAATATCGTGTTGGTATGATCCCAGCTAGCGTGAGAGAACTCATCTCACATGGTCACCAAGTTTTAGTTGAGACCAATGCAGGTGCCGGCATTGGTTTTTCAGACGATGATTACATCGCTGTCGGCGCATCCATTCTCCCTCATGCTGCTGACGTATTTGCGCAAGCAGACATGATTGTAAAAGTAAAAGAACCCCAAGCAGTAGAGAGAGCAATGCTCCGCGAAGGGCAAATTTTATTTACTTATTTACACCTAGCACCAGATTTTCCACAAACTGATGAGCTAATCAAGAGCAAAGCTGTCTGTATAGCCTATGAGACTGTAACAGATAATATGGGTCGTTTGCCACTGTTAGCACCAATGTCAGAAGTGGCAGGTCGGATGTCTATCCAAGCTGGCGCGCAAACGTTGGAAAAATCGCACGGCGGTCGTGGTCTGCTCCTAGGCGGCGTACCTGGTGTTGAACCTGCAAAAGTCGTTATCGTTGGTGGTGGCGTTGTTGGTGCAAACGCTGCTCGTATGGCGGTTGGCCTTCGCGCTGACGTCACCATTCTAGACCGTAACGTAGACACACTTCGTAAGCTTGACGAAGAATTCCAAGGTCGCGCAAAAGTGGTTTATTCTACTGAAGACGCTATCGAGAAGCATGTTCTAGAAGCGGACCTTGTTATCGGTGCCGTTCTAATTCCTGGCGCAGCAGCACCTAAACTGGTCACTAAAGAGCACATTGCTAAGATGAAGCCTGGTGCAGCAGTGGTTGACGTGGCAATTGACCAAGGCGGTTGTTTCGAAACGTCACACGCGACAACTCACGCAGATCCAACTTACATCGTTGATGAAGTGGTTCACTACTGTGTAGCAAATATGCCTGGCGCAGTTGCTCGCACTTCAACATTTGCACTCAACAACGCTACACTTCCATACATCGTGAAGTTAGCAAATAAAGGCTACCGCGAAGCACTTCTAGAAGACAAAGGCTTCCTTGAAGGTCTAAACGTTATTCACGGAAAAGTAACATGTAAAGAAGTAGCAGAAAGCTTTGACTTGGAATACGTTGAACCAACTCAAGCTATTGCTATGTTCAATTAATGACAAAATAACACATAACTTGTCACGTTTTGTTTACAAAAGCCCACACTGAAGTGGGCTTTTTCATATAGAGCGTTTGGCTATAAAGAATAACTAAATCTTATATGCACAAATTAAAATATTTCTAGGCGTGACCGATTTAGGGCAAAACTCTGACAATCTAACACGGTAACCACGTTCTTCAAGATAAAGCACTTTGTCTAATGCGAGCCAAATCTCCAACGGACGTTGAAAAACAAGTTGCACTAAGCTCATTCTCTCCATTTGCCAGAAGCGTTGTTCGCTTAACTTTTCAAAATGAGAGAAATCGATTTCTTGAGGAAGAACAATGCCTTTTTGCTCCGCTGCCCAGCGACAGAACGATTCAAAACCATCACTTAATTGCGACTTACGGATACTCGGCACAGGCTGATACTCTGCCATTCCCAAAGCTTGTCGCGTGATCAAATCAAACCCAAGACGAAACATCATTTCCTGCTGACGATGACGACGCACGCGCTCTCCTCCCGTCACCGTTTGTTGTAATGGGATACGCAGTTCTTGCTTAGACAATGAGAGAGAAGAAGCCCTGCCCAATTCCGACATCGGCTGGTATTGTTCCGACTGAATCAAGTGGTAACAACAAGGTGATATGGTCATCGCAGCAATCCCATTTTCACTGCCGTACTGCATTAGACGAACGTGAAGGTCACCGCACGCATGCAGTGCTACTGCGTGTTGCGTTGGCTTAAACACGGCTTTCGCTTTGCTATCAAACGCGTCGCCTTGAATAAACGTCATCTTCCAATGATGTTCATTGGCTGCTTGTTGTCCCGAATCGCACAGTGCTTGTTGGTATTCAAAGCTGGTTACAGGCTGATCGGTTTGCGTGGTCAGGATTCGCCCCAAGTAACCTTTACCTGAGCACCATTCTAGCCATTCTTCGCCACAGTGTTGTTGAATTGCAGCTTCACCCATCGAGCTAATTTGCTCCAACTTACGTCCCGGAATACCGTTATCTAAACCACGAGCGAGTTCCAAGCCGTTTAACGACAAAAGCTCTAAATGAGTCAGTTCTGCGAGTTGTTCAAGCTCAGGCAAAAACGGACTAAGTGCTTTTAACGCGAGTTCTGGTGCTGCTTTGTATTCTTCGATTTGAGAGGGAGTAAGAGACGCTAGCCATTGGCACAGTCGAGGATGTTGCTCCTGCCAAGGTAATGATGTGTGAATGCTGCTTTTAAAAGGCTCGAATCGCCACAAAGATTGGTTCTCGATTAAGCAGTCATTAATAAACTGAAATTGCGTTTTCATAGCTCCCCCTACAACGAGCGCATTGTAGAGGGAATCGAAACATCAATGAAGTGTTATCTCACTGGAAGCTCGATGTCTTTAAACATCTCTTCGATTTCTGCATTAGACTTCAACGAAATCGCCTGCTCAACCACTGGACGCGTTAAGTGCGGTGCAAAACGTTCCATAAAATCGAACATGTAAGAGCGTAAGAATGTACCACGGCGGAAGCCGATGCTCGTGGTGCTCGCGCCAAACAAATGGCTCGCATCTATTGCAACCAAGTCACCGTCCTGCTCTTCATCCACAGCCATGCTTGCAATCACACCCACACCAATACCCATACGAACGTAAGTTTTAATGACGTCTGCATCAGTTGCAGTGAACACCACTCGCGGGGTTAAACCTTCGCGGTTGAATGCTGTATCCAGCTCTGAACGGCCAGTAAAACCGAACACGTAAGTGACTAATGGGTAAGCGGCAAGATCACTGATCGTTACTTTGTCTTTCTTCGCTAGTGGGTGGTCTTTAGGCACAACTATTGAACGATTCCAGTGATAACAAGGCAACATGATGGCATCTTGATATAAGTGAAGCGCTTCTGTCGCAATCGCAAAATTCGCTGTGCCTTTAGCTATCGCCTCAGACATTTGTGACGGTGTACCTTGGTGCATGTGTAACGACACTTTTGGATAACGAGAAGTAAAACCTTTGATGACATCTGGCAGTGCATAACGAGCCTGCGTATGTGTCGTAGTGATATTCAGCGTCCCCATTTCTGGATGGGTGTGCTCTCCAGCCACCGCTTTGATACTTTCTACACGAGCGAGAATTTCTTGAGAGATACGTACAATTTCTTCTCCAGCTGGCGTCACTTGCGTTAAGTGCTTACCGCTACGTTCAAAAATCTGAATGCCTAACTCGTCTTCCAGCAACCGAACCTGTTTACTGATACCTGGCTGAGAGGTATATAAGCTTTCCGCCGTTGCAGATACATTCAGATTATGGTTTACAACCTCAACAATATACTTCAGCTGCTGCAGTTTCATCGTAATCCCTTACTTATTCATGAGAGAGTTTATTGGCCACTCAAGCGAGCGATATAATAATTAGTTATAACGCGTTCAAATCGAAATGAACAGCAATTTCTAACTTATACCTCAATCACATACTAATAATCTTCAAGCAAGAAACAATATGCACAAAGTTGAGCCAATAAATGACCGAAGTTCTATGATGTGACTTCTATCAGTAACTAAAACGTGGGAGAGACAAAATAATCAAACAAATAAGGTGCCGAGTAAGATAAGATTCATGTATTCTTTAACGCTAGCCGCAGAAAAGTAAAGCAGACGCAAAGATATGAATATTGGTTTAATAATCGCTTTGGTAGCCATCCTACTGGTGTTAATCCTAGGCTATAACATTATGTTGCAATATAAGGTTAAAGTTGAAACCGCAAAAAGGCAGGAATCAGCACGATATGTAGCCTTGATAGATGGTACTGAAGAGTTGATTGGTCATGCGCACCATATCCCTTTTAGTAAAGAGCTGTTGCTGTGTCTAAACAATCGTATTCTTGACGCGCTAGAGAGCATGCATGAGCTGGATCCGAAGAACAAGCAACTTGCTCAACGTATCGAAAATATGAAGCAGCAGATTACGCAGCTAAAAGAGAATGGTCCTACTGGCGAGAGTACCACTTTCAAGATGCCGAGTAGTGATAAACAAGCTATCGTCATGCTTAAGCTGGTCAAACGACTTCGCGACACTATCCGTAACGAGCACAACAAAGGCCGATTGGATACCCAGACTTACGTCACTGAAAATGCGCGCTTGGAAACGATGCAAATTCGCATCAACATTGAAAATGTCATCAAAAGAGCAAACGACTCTATCGCTCGTGGCCAACCAGGCACCGCGCTTCAACTGCTGCGTAAAGGTATCGATGCTTTGAGCACTAAGAGCGATCCTTATTCTATTCAAGCGAAACAAAAGCTTGAAGAGATGTTGGGTGACTTAGATAAAAAGCGCCAAGATAAAAGCGATGCTGAAATGCAGCAGATTGCTGACAAAGAGCGTGACAATGACATGGAAGCACTCTTCGGCGAGAAGAAAAAGTGGTAACATTCACTTCAGGTCAAGAAAGGCTGCAATTGCAGCCTTTTTTCTATCCGCAAGACAACGGATATGCCCAATAAAAATGTGAAGTACTAAAACTAAAATGATGAATCTAGACGCCTATCAAGATCTTCTTGCTCCCATTAACCAATTTCTGCAATGCAGTACACCTGATGAATGGGTAGAGGAAGCAAAGAAACCAGAGAACCTTCAAACCATTTTGTTAGACCACCTACTGTGCGAACTAAAAGCTGGCCAATCTGCCATGTTTTTAATTCGTAAGTATGCCGTTGATCAATCCAGTTCACATGCTCTACTTGACTGGTTTAAGCCCTACGAAGATTTTGCTTACCGTAACGTAGGCTCATTGGAAACTTTAAAAGGCAAGAGCAATATTTCTAAGGCAATCATGGCTAAGTCCGACTCACCATATAGCCAAGATTTGATCGATAAGATGGTGCTTTTGATAAAAGAGGAGTTACACCACTTTTATCAAGTTTTAGAGATCATGGAAAGTCGTGGAATTGAGTACAAAAATATTCCAGCAAGTCGTTATGCTAAAGGACTGATTTCGCATATGAAGACTCATGAGCCGGAAACGCTGATCGATAAACTCATCATTGGTGCGTACATCGAAGCTCGATCTTGTGAGCGTTTTGCCAAACTAGCACCACATATGGATGACGATATCGCAAAGTTCTACATTTCTTTATTACGTTCAGAAGCACGCCATTACCAGGATTATCTTGTATTAGCGGAGCAAATCGCAGGCAAAGATATCAGCGAGCGCATCGCCTACTTTGGACGTATAGAGGCAGATTTAATTTCTACGCCAGATACAGATTTTAAGTTTCACAGTGGTATCCCAGCCTAGCGAGCATATTCTCCCAAGGTTGAGCATACTCTGAACTTATATAGACAGAGAATAAATAAGCCGGACATTTCGTCCGGCTTATTTATTGTAGCAATGAGGTTAGGAATAAAGCTGAAACACAACAACTAGAGCTGGAATGAACCCATTCGAGTTTTCAAGTTGTGCGCTAGGCTACTAATCTGCTGACAAGCCACAGCCGTTTGTGAAGCTCCCTCAGCCATCTCTGTTGAAGCACTATTAATATGCTCCACACTGCGATTCAGCTCTTCGGATACAGAATTCTGCTCACTGCACGCCGTTGCGATTTGTGTGCTCATTTGCGCTATGTTATCGACAGAATGTTCAATTTCTTTTATCTGGCTATCAGCGTCATTAACTTGCTCAACACACTGAGAAATACCCTCCTGACAATCACGGCTTGAATGCCCTATTTTACTGCTGCTCTCTTGTAGCTGATTAACAATTTCCACAATTTGTGAAGTGGAGTCTTGAGTGCGTTGCGCCAGAGAACGAACCTCATCTGCCACAACAGCAAACCCACGTCCTTGTTCACCAGCCCGAGCGGCTTCAATTGCGGCGTTCAGTGCTAACAAGTTTGTTTGCTCGGCAATCCCGCGGATCACATCGACGACCACATTGATATTGTTTGAGCTCGATTCAAGCTCACGTGCCAGTTCATCTGATTCTTGGATCGTATGTGATACACGCTCAATTACTGCGATAGTTTGTTGTAACGTCGCCGTTCCTTGCTTTGCCACTTCCGCAGCCGAATAAGCAGAGGTTGCGCCAACTTCGGTATTTTGTGCCACTTCACTTACAGCAGCTTGCATCTCTGTCATCGCAGAAGCCACCGAGCTAAGTTCAATTTGTTGATTTTGCATACCAGAGGCGGTCTGAGAAGAAATAGCACTCACTTCCTCTACTGCTGCCGTTAGCTGAATCGTTGAGTCATTAATCTCAGAAACCAGCGAATGTAAGTTTGTTTGCATACCGACAAGCTCTTTAAGCAACGTTCCTAACTCGTCTTTGCTCAATTCACTTTCGTCGATTTGATTATTCAATTGACCCTTGGCGATTTTAGAAGCGAATTCCAATGCTCGATCAACAGGCCCGCAAATGACTCGAGAAAGCAGCATGGCAGACATTACCATGACCAATGCGACGACAAGCGCACCAACAGCAGCGCTGTATTGTGTAAATGCCGCTTCACTTTGTACTTCTTCACCAATCAAATTCACCAACTCATCGTTCAACGCGAGGGTATCATCCAAGCTGCTCAACGCTTTTGAGTAGGTATCGAAACTCGATAAAATCACATCATTTGCACTTTCAGCATCACCTTGGCTTAGCAGTGCGTTGTAAGTCTTCGTTTCTTTGATGTATTGATTCCAAGTTTCTTTAAAAACGCTAAAAGACTGCGTTTCACGCTTATTAAGGTCGAGCTTTTCGTATTCTGCAATACCAGCCTGCACATCAGAACGCCATTGGTCGAGGCCTTTTAACCACTCACCAATTTTGGGGTGATTTGCGTTTGGCAATAAAGAGAACTCATCTTTACGCACTTTAGTAATATCAACTTGGATACCTTTCAAAATCGCAACAGAAGGTAAACTTTTATCTGTTAACACTGAGATGTCTTTATTCAGTGTTAACAAACCTTGCACCAACATTACTGACACTAAACCAAACACGGCAAAAACGGTTAAATAACTAACCGATATTTTCTTTACGACACTTAAGTCTTTAATACGCATGCACTTTCTCCCCGCAGCCTTTCCAAACCTCTCACTTAAGTGAAAGCTTAACCTCTAAAACACACTGTTTTTTCGCTCGATATCATTGAACGCTCTTATATACATCGGCTTGAGAGATCAAATCTTGACCAGTAATTGATAGTTTTATCACATGCTATTTTAGAGATAGGCTCGTATGCTCCTTATTGTGTCTACATCTTTTCATGAGCGCTTCTCGGCGCAGATCCAAGATCTCATCGATGAGCTTTTCTTTCGCGTTTATCCCAAAATGCTGGGCATAATTTTTTACTTTTGCTATCTCATTAGGCTGCAAGCGGTACACCTCTTTCTTTAAACGCGCTTCTGCTTCACTTCTAATCAGACCTTGCTCTTGTAACAATTTAATGATGGTTTCATCGGTTGGATTTACTGCTCTAGCCATGGTGCTCCATCTATCAATTTGAGTTCTAGCCATATGGCTAGATGAATGACGCCGCACAACTTATAGAGCAAAGATGACAGCTTGATTGCAGTGAATGCAATTCGTTGACTGTTGGTATTATTTTCCACCGCTTCAACGGCAACACACTCAATACCTCCACCCTCACCATTGAATAAAGATCACATTCTGATAACAATTTTCAACACTGGCTTAGATGTCATCCATATTTAACGTGCAAGTAACATTTATAAACAAGAATGATTACTCTAGTTCAAATGATGGAAAAATAAGATGAAATTTTCGCAGTGGAGCCTTTTATTAAGTAGCTTGATAGCGTTACCCAGCATTGCAGATACCGACGTTTACCTAACGAATAACTCTGATCAACCGTTAACTATTCAAGTAAAACATGAAGGTAGTGATTTGCTTCAATACGGAGACGAGTGGCAACAACATGTGCAGGTACTTGGTCCGTGGGAAACTAAATCTGTATTAAGCTTCAACCGCTGGGAGGGCGTGAAATCAAATCAAACTTACCGTTTTGAAACGGTGGTTTCTAGCCCCGAAGGTGAAAGCATAACACTCAATCAAATAATGGAAGGCCATTGGTACAATTCGACCATTGAATACGGCTTATCCGCAGCCGATGTCGAGTTATCTCTCAAAGATGATCGTAACATTCATCGTGCCAACACTAACGCTTTTGGTACGAGAGAAACCGAACTGGCATTTAAGTCAGACAGTACCGCTCGATATGATGATCTTTACTACACCATCACGCCAAGCAAGGTAGCGGAGTCTGTCGACAACGAAGAACAAAACCTTAAGTTGATGACTTATAACATCTGGGCGTTGACGGCTATTGCATCGCACATTGGAGATCGTTACGAACTGATTCCTCAACATGTAAAAGGTTACGATGTTTTGGCGCTGCAAGAGGTGTTTGCCAGCGGCCGTGAAGCATTCTTACGTGAGTTAGCCAAGGAATATCCTTACCAAACAAAGATGTTAGATAAAGAAGGCGTTAATATTCATGATGGTGGCGTAATCATAGTTAGTCGCTACCCTATCGTGAATGAAGCGCAATATGTCTTTCCCGATTGCTCTGGTACAGACTGCTTTGCCGATAAAGGCGTAAATTATGCGGAAATAATTAAAGGTGGTCAGGCTTACCATGTGTTTGCTACCCATACCGCATCTTTCGATACAGACACCGCCCGTGAGTATCGTCAGCGCCAGTTCAAACAAATCCGCGCACTCGCCCAATCTCTTGACATTCCTTCGAGCGAAACTGTGGTATACAGCGGCGACTTTAACGTAAACAAAAGAAAGTTCCCTGGTGACTACCAACAAATGATCGCTAACTTAAGTGCCATAGAGCCTCACTACTCTGGTTACACGGAGTCAACCTTTGATCCCCGTATCAATAACTTCGCAGGTGAAGCGTTATCAGGTGGCGAAAACGTGGAATACCTTGACTATGTTATGGTGAGTAGTGAATACGGGGTGAAATCATTCAATGACAACCGTGTAGACGTGCCGCGCACAACCGCAGAGAGTTTATGGAAACACTATAACCTTTCTGACCATTTCCCAGTAAGCGCAACAATCAAGCCATGAAGAAAATCGCTTTGATAATCATGTCCGCCATTATGGCGGGCATGATATTTTTAACTTTCAGTCACGATGTTCAAAAAGAAGAGCTCGCTTCCTCTCCTTCCCCTAAGACAAAAAATCAGAGTGTCTCCAGTACATCACCACAAACAAGCAGCATCGTGCCCGATACAGATACTTCACCACAAACAGCTAAGCTCCCTTCCACAGTTCAAATAACGACTGAGCGATTAACTCAACTCAAAGGCAGGAAACTTGTCGCCCAACTTGAGACGTTTTGGCAAGAGTGTATGTTGAACCGTAGTTGTGAAGAGCAGGTCGCCTTGTTTGAGGCGCATTTATCTTCAGCTCGATTCCAGCTTTTGGCGAACTACCCTCAGCTCAGCAGCCAATGGCAAGAGAGTGTAGGAAATTTGTTATTTGATGAGCAGCAATCACTGGCGTCGCGTATTGCACAGCTGAAGAACGAAGCAAGACGCATCTGGGGAGAATTGGCTGATGTTGTTTTCGCGGATGAGTTCGCGCTGTACGATTTCAACTTAGAAGCCCAAAAGCTGGACACTCAAAGCCCAGATAACTTTTTGCGAGCTTTCGAGCAACTCACCATTGACTGGCAAGAACATGCAGGTGCTATCGGGCTAACAAGCGACCAGGAAAAATATGAGCGTGCGGTCACCCTGATTCCTAATAGTATAAGCCTACCAGATCGCTTGGCGCTCATCGCAGAGCTAGAACGAACTTACTTAACGAAAGAAGAAAGTAAAAACATTCATGCTCGTCAGCAGCAAATTACAGAGCAAAAAAAACGAGTCAAAGATTATCAACAAGCATTACAGCAACTTGAGTCCAAACTAAGAACGCAAAGAGCCTCTAGCCATTCACATTTGTCAGAACCGGAATGGCAAAGCTATTACCAACAAGAAGTCGCGGATTTTCGTCGTGAATTTTTTTCTTCTTAATAATGCGCTTTGACTGACTGGGAACTTAAAAAGGCACGTTGCTAACCAGCCGTCGTGCCTTATGTTCAACTCTCTACTTTTAATTCAGAACAAATTTAAACCAAATACATCTTTCACATCAAATAGCACTTTTTCGGTTTTCTCGCGAGAACGCTCACTACCTTGTTTTAAAATATCAATCAGCTGCGCTTTATCATTCAAATACATAGCGCGCTTTTCTCGAATAGGGCGAAGCATCTCTTGTAAGCATTCTTCTAACACTTTCTTGGTCAAACCATCACCTAATCCACCTCGTCGATAATGGTCTTTTAGCTGTTCGACATAATTTTTATCAGGATGAAAAGCATCGAGGTAGATGAATACAATATTCCCTTCGACTTGGCCAGGGTCCTCAATTTTCAGATGATTGGGATCGGTATACATAGATTTCACTGCCGCGGAAATCTCCTTTTCGGAGGCGCCTAAGTTGATTGCGTTCCCCATGCTTTTAGACATCTTATTTTTACCGTCAGTACTCGGCAAACGAGGTGCATCGCTAAGTAATGGACGGCATTCCCTAAGAACCTCTTTTCCACCCAGGTGGTTTATTTTTCTCACGATTTCATTAGTTTGCTCTAACATCGGCAGCTGGTCATCACCCACTGGTACTAGCGTCGCATGAAACCCCGTAATATCAGCAGCTTGAGAAATTGGATACGTTAAAAAGCCTGCGGGAATAGAGCGTTCAAAGCCTTTACTTTGAATCTCATTTTTAACCGTAGGGTTTCGCTCTAATCGTGCGATAGAAACAAGATTACTGTAATACATTGTCAACTCGGCTAACGCTGGAATTTGAGACTGCAACGTGATCGTCGTTTGAGCGGGGTTGATACCAACAGCCAAATAATCTGCAACGACATTGAGAATATTAGAGGATACCTTTGATGGGTTATGCGCGTTATCCGTCAGCCCTTGCATGTCCGCAACCAAGATCGTTTGCTCGTGCTCCGTTTGCAATTTGACTCGTTGTTGCAATGAACCAATATAGTGCCCGAGGTGTAATGGACCTGTTGCTCGATCTCCGGTAAGTATAATTTCACGCTGAGATGTATTTTTATGGCTATTCATATTTGTCTCCAAGTATTTAATAGATCGCTACTGGAGATAAAAAGATCAAACACTCTTAGCTACCATCCAGCAGCTTAAGAATGTAAGTATTCCGCGCCGCTCTATTTAGAGCGCCACCAAGAGAAGGTTGTTAATGAAGGGCGAACGTGTATTTTCATGTTTTTTAAACTAACAGCACACACCGCAGAACTCAATCTGTTTTGTACTGAATTAGTGTGAGTGTTCCAACAGCCAATTAAGAGGATTACATTGGTAAAGACATCGCAATGACCAAAACCGCACCAAATACCGAACCAGAGACAAACGCACACAGTACAGTTTTGTTGTGTTTCCTTTTCATTGATGAACTCCTATCCATAACTACGATGACCAGCCCTCACATCTAATACGCATGTGGATGCATCACGACAACGAGTTAACCAACATATCGCACGTAGGACCAGTACCGCTTTGTTAAATTGGGACCTCGTCCATAACTTGGAGTGTAAATGACTCCGGAACCTACAACAGAAGAAAATTTCATTACGTTACTGTCCTACCCTCCGGGTTTGTGGCTTAATAGGCAGCAGGAACACTTTTTTCTTTTGCTGCGGATACTTACATGGAAGCTGTTTTACATCAGTTGCAATTCTCTTTGTCGATAACCGGACCTATCTGTTTGATGTTGGTACTTGGCGTTCTTTTTAAGCGCTTTGGTCTAATCAACGATAATTTTATCGAAGTAGGCTCTAAGCTGGTGTTTCAAGTTACCTTGCCTGCGATGTTATTTGTCAGCATTGTGGCTTCAGAACACGACTTTTCCGCGGCAAGTGGATTCGTCAATTTCGGCGTCATCGCTAGTATTTCGTTTTTCATTTTCACCTACCTTTCCGTCAAACTTCTGTTCAAAGCATCGCCTGACCAAGGCGTTCTCATCCAAGGTGGGTTCCGAGCAAATACAGGTATTATTGGTATCGCTTACGTTGCCAATGCGTATGGTTCTCAAGGTGTGGCGCTAGCAGCGCTCTATGTCGCGGTCACCACATTTATTTATAACGTCCAAGCGGTAATTTGCTTATCGCCCAAGGGGGCAACGTCTGCCTCGCAAGCAGCAAAGATGATGGGCCGAACACTGACTAGGAATCCGCTCATAATCTCCATTGTTCTAGGAATGGCTTTTTATTTACTCGCTATTCCAGTACCGAATGTGGTTATTGACGCAGGAGACTACTTGTCCAAAATGACATTGCCTTTGGCGCTGTTGTGTACGGGTGGCTCACTTGACTTTAGCTTGATGAGAAAAGAGAAAGGTCCATCTTGGTTTGCGAGCAGTTACAAGCTCATCGTAGCGCCAGTCATCATCACCATGGGAGCTTACTTAGTAGGGTTTCGAGGAATTGAGCTAGGTATTCTTTTCTTTATGAACGCCTCTCCAGTCGCAGCTGCCAGCTATGTCATGGCGCGTTCCATGGGAGGCAATGCCACGTTAGCTGCAAATATCATCGCACTCACTACGGTGCTTTCTACCGTGACCTGTACGTTGGGCATCCTATTTCTTAAGTTCTACAGCTTAATATAATTGGTCCGCGATAAAATAAAAACGCTAAACGGCATTGATGTCAGTTACTGGTCGTGATTCGCAAAAGTGAGCTTTCTTACCAGACGAAAAAATTCACTCGCTTCAGATTCCGACAAACAAGAAAAAAACTCTTTCTGTAAATTCGTCATGATTTGATGAACTTGCTTTAAAGCATTTGCTCCCTCTTTTGTCATGCTTAGCATTTTAAGGCGCTGATTCGATTTACTTTTAGAAACTTGAACAAACCCTCTCTTTTCCAGATTGTCCACCATCCGCTTTGCTACACTTCGCTCAGTTCGAACCGCATCAGCCAACGCTTGCTGGCTCATAGGTTGAAATTCTTCTAAAGCGGCCAGTGCACTTGCCATTTCTAGTGTCATCAAATTTTGCCGAGACAGCTCGGCTTGGGCACGATTGCGGTACATGCGCTGCATCACACCGCAGACAAACATAGGGCTTTGATCCAAAACGGAAATTGGGGAAATTTTCTGATCTTTCATCGTCGTTTTTCTTCTTTAGGCTTTCATTCGGCCGAAAAGGCTGTGCTGATACTGCACACAACACGCCGTCTTTCAGGCTCGCGTCATAGACGGTAACCACCAAGTGAAAACATAAAATAAAGAGCGCCGAAGCGCCCTTTAATCGTGTTTATTATCACTAGTATAACTCAGTTAAAACAACCAAGTCCTACTCGCTTTGCTGAGTGGGTTTAGTGCTGGTCTCAGACAACTCTGCCTCCGACTCTTTTCTCGCACGTCGATCAAACAATCGCTCAACCACTACAAAGAAGATTGGGACGAAGAATATACCCAATATCGTGGCACTGATCATGCCACCAAGTACGCCGGTACCTACTGCGTTTTGACCTGCCGATCCCACACCTGAACTGATAGCAAGTGGTACCACACCCAAACCAAAAGCAAGCGATGTCATGATAATTGGGCGCAGACGAACGCGAACAGCATGTAAGGTTGCTTCGATAAGCCCAGCGCCTTTCTCATAGTAGTCCTTTGCAAACTCAACAATCAGAATGGCGTTTTTGGTTGCCAAGCCGACCGTAGTTAATAAGCTCACCTGGAAGAACACATCGTTATCCATACTGCGCGTCATTACCGCAAGCACAGCACCAAGCACACCAAGAGGAACAACTAACACCACGGCGAAAGGTACTGACCAACTTTCATACAAAGCGGCAAGAACTAAGAATACGACGAGGATAGATAGCGCATATAGCATCGGCGCTTGGTTTCCGGAAAGGCGCTCTTCATACGAAATACCATTCCAGTTCACCGTGAAACCTTCTGGTAGCTTTTCTACCATTGCTTCAATTTCTTCCATGGCTTCACCAGTACTTACACCAGGAGCTGCACCGCCTTGAATATTCATTGCTGGCAAACCATCAAAGCGCTGCAAAAGAGGAGAACCATATGTCCACTCGCCACTCGCAAAAGCAGAGAAAGGCACCATCTCTCCCTTAGAGTTGCGTACGTACCATGAATCGAAGTCTTTTGGCTGCATGCGGTATTCCGCATCACTTTGCACCATCACTTTCTTCACACGACCGCGGTCAATATAATCGTTAATGTAAGCCCCGCCCCATGCAGCTGACAGGATTTGGTTTACGTCATTGATACTGACATCCAAAGCACGAAGTTTGACGTGGTCAATGTTCACTTTGTACATTGGCGCATCTGCCTGACCGTTTGGACGAACACCGACAAGTTTCGGGTTTTGTGCTGCCATGCCCAGAAGTTGCCCTTGAGCCGCAACTAATGCATCGTGCCCTTTATTCAACGAGTCTTGGAGATAGAAATCGAAACCTGTCGAGTTACCTAGCTCTTGAATCGCTGGAGGGGCGAACGCAAACACCAAAGCTTCTTTAATGGTAGAGAAGTACCCCATCGCTCGGCCCGTAATGGAAGCCGCATCAGCGCCAGGCGCTTCACGCTCAGACCAATCTTTCAGGCCGATAAATGCCATCCCCATGTTTTGGCCTTGACCTGCGAAACTAAAGCCCGCAACAGAGAAGACGGATTTTACATTGTCTTTTTCGTCTACTAGGTAAAAGTCACGCATTTTCTCAAGTGTTTTTTCCGTCTGTTCTTGTGTTGAGTTAGGCGGCAAAATAGCCATTGAGAATACTGTGCCTTGGTCTTCATCTGGCAAAAATGACGTTGGAAGGTTCATAAATAACCAGCCAGCACCTGCACTCATTGCCAAAAATACAACCAACATGCGACCTGTGCGTTTTAGAAGTTTGGCAACGCCGGTTTCATAGCCTGCTGTCATCGCATCAAACTTGCGGTTAAACCAGCCAAAGAAGCCTTTCTTCTCTAGAAGCTCAGCATCGCCTTTTTTCAGCAACGTAGCGCACAATGCCGGAGTCAGAATTATCGCAACCAAAACGGAAAGCGTCATAGCCGCCACAATAGTTATCGAGAACTGACGGTAAATAACCCCGGTAGAACCAGGCATAAACGCCATAGGGACGAATACCGCTGAAAGCGTCAACCCCACACCAATCAGGGCACCAGTGATCTGCCCCATCGATTTTTTGGTCGCTTCTTTGGGCTCTAAACCATCTTCATGCATCACACGCTCGACGTTTTCCACCACAACGATGGCATCATCCACCAGCAAACCGATAGCCAGAACCATCGCGAACATGGTTAACGTGTTTACGCTAAATCCAGTCGCGTACAAAATAGCGAAGGTTCCGAGCAATACGACAGGCACTGCGATCGTTGGAATGATCGTCGCACGGAAGTTCTGCAAGAACAGGTACATGATTAAGAACACAAGAAGAATAGCTTCTAATAGCGTTTTAACCACTTCTTGAATCGAGGCTTTGACGAATGGTGTTGTTTCAAATGGGTAAGCAATCTGCAACCCTTCTGGGAACGTTGCACTCAGTTGTTCTAAGCGCTCTTTTACCGCATTGGCTGTCTCAAGCGCGTTTGCGCCAGTACCTAATGAAATACCTAACCCCGATGCTGGGAAGCCATTATATTGGCCTCGAATATCATAACTTTCTGCACCACGCTCAACGCGAGCTACATCTTTCAAATAAACATTCGAACCACTGGCGTCGGACTTAAGAATGATGTCTTGGAACTCTTCTACACTGGTCAAACGACTTGCAGAAGAAATCGTAGCATTCAACAACTGACCCTCCTGCGCAGGTGCCGCACCAAGTTGACCTGAAGAAACTTGCGCGTTCTGTTCACTGATTGCATTTGCTACGTCGATCGCGGTCAAGTTGAATTGCGTAAGCTTAAATGGATCCAGCCAAACTCGCATCGCATACTGCGCACCAAACGCCTGCACTTGTCCTACGCCAGTTACACGACTTATCGGGTCTTGAATATTCGTTACAACAAAGTCGCCGATATCGTTTTCTGTAAAGTCAGGATCTTCAGAATAAACTGCGACAACCATGAGAAATGCCGTATTGGATTTATTGACGACAATACCTTGGTTTTGTACCTCCATCGGCAATGAAGTCAATGCCAATTGCAGTTTGTTCTGCACCTGTACTTGCGCGATATCAGGATCAGCTTCGCTATCAAACGTCAGGGTAATTGTCGCATTACCAAATGCATCACTGCTCGATGATAGGTAGCGAAGGTAATCTAATCCTGTCATGTTTTGCTCGATAACCTGCGTTACCGAGTCTTCAACGGTTTTTGCTGATGCACCTGGATAGCGAGCACTGATGGTGATCGTCGTCGGTGAAATCGTTGGGTATTGCGAGACGGGTAAATTGAATAATGACATTACCCCCGCCAACATCGTTAGAATCGCGAGAACCCAAGCAAATACCGGACGATCGATAAAAAATCGTGCCATGATTACTCCTGTTCACCGTTTTGGATAGTTACCGAACTGCCTGGCCCTACCTTTTGTAAACCGGCGGTAATGACTTTATCACCCGCGTTCAAACCATCAATAATGCGCCATTGGCTATTGATCGCTTCGGCAGTCTTCACTGGTTTCGCTTCCACTTTGTTCTCGCCATTAACCGTCATCACTGTCGCTTTACCTGTCGCATCACGAGATACCGTATTTTGTGGTATTAGAATCGCATCAGGGTCGACACCAGTAATGACCGTCGCACGAACAAACATTCCAGGTAGCAACAAACCGTCAGGGTTTGGGAATTCGGCACGAAGCGTCACGCTGCCCGTACTTTCGTTCACATTGACCTCAGTAAATTTCATTGTGCCTTTGTGTTCGTAAGTGCTGCCATCTTCAAGCATCAATGTAACTTGCGCAGAGTCATCTTCTTGCATATGGCCTTGGGAGAGTGATGCTTTCAAACGCAGCAGTTGCGCGGATGATTGCACAATATCAACATTGATAGGGTCAAGCTGCTGAATGGTCGCTAATTTGGCAGCTTGGTTAGCCGTAACCAACGCACCCGCTGTCACACTCGATTTACCGATCACCCCGCTAATCGGAGCTTTGACTTGCGTATAATCTAAGTTGATTTTTGCTGTGTTGATCTTGGCTTTTGCGACTAGGACCTGCGCTTTCGCTTCTTTGTATGCCGCTTCTGCTTCATCCAAGTCTTGTTGGCTGATGGATTTTTTGGTGATCAAGGTTCTGTAACGCTTCACCGTGGCATAGGTCGACTCTGCCGCAGCTTGCGCACGGATTAATTCCGCTTCAGCGCTCAGCAAATCCGCCTGAAATGATGAATCATCAATTTGATATAGCGACTGTCCTTGTTCAACAAGGCCACCTTCAACAAAATTTCGCTCCGAAATAATGCCAGTGACTTGCGGACGAACTTCTGCTTCTTTGAATGCTCTGCTACGACCCGGCAACTCTACTGTCAATGCTTGGCGCGTTGGCTGCACTGTTAACACTTCTACTTCGGTTACGGGCGCAGGCCCCCCACCTTGGCTCGATCCTTCTTCGCTAGGTTGACATCCAACCACAAAAAGGCTCGACGCAATCAGCAGAGATAGCGTGGTTTTACGTCTCATGAATTTTTCTCTCTTATCTACCGACAAGCCTTCAAGATTCCTTATTAAAAGCTTCTAGAATGACTTAATAATGACTAATGGATGTATATCCAGAACAAATTAATTAGGATGATAAATACCCAGTGTTGTACATACAACAAAATTTACAGTTCTATACGCTTACGAAAAACGTTTATGGTAAAGGTGTTATGAAGTTCTCAAATTTGAAGATTTTGGGTTGGAAATCACATTTTCCTGTGTGCAATTGCAATGGTTAAAAAGCAGCAAAAGTGATGATAAAAGCATCATCACGCTGTACAGAGTTTGTTACCGCTGTCTAGGGTTATTTGCCCACTCTGGTATACGAACTAAAGTGAGAAAGGAATGTAAATATAGTCGAAATTTCACAAGTCAGGTTCGCCACTTATCTAAAAAATAACCCGCTAAGAAGCGGGTTATTTCGTCAGTGAGATTGCTGTTCTCAGCTTATACTTTGAACTGACTGACCTGATGATCTAAACGTTGAGTTTGCTCTGACAACATGGCTAAAGAAGCTTGCGCTTGGTTTACGATTTCCACAATTGAAGTGCTACTGTCTGCAATGCCTTGTACGTTGCTATTTACTTCGTCACTTACTGTACTTTGCTGGCTCGCAGCCGTTGCAATGTGTGTATTCATCTCGTTCATACGTGAAATCGCGTTCAAGATTTCAGAAAGGGATTCACTCGCTCGGCCAGCGGACTTGATCGTTTCATCACTGCTATTTTGGCTACCGCGCATCACTTCTACAGCTTGTCCTGCACCAGATTGTAGCTTTTCAATCATGGTTTGGATTTCTCCCGTACTCTGTTGCGTACGACTGGCTAAAGAACGAACCTCGTCCGCTACCACAGCAAAGCCTCGCCCTTGCTCTCCAGCGCGAGCCGCTTCAATGGCTGCGTTAAGCGCTAATAAGTTTGTTTGCTCGGCAATACCACGAATTACATCCAGTACGGACGCAATGTTACTCACATCATGATCCAATGTGTTAATGACGTGGCTTGCGCTTTCGATTTCACTTGCGAGGCTGCGAATTGAGCTAACCGTTTGATCCAAAATAACATTGGTATTGGTAAGTTCATCATTCGCTGTTTGGCTCGCAACCGCGGCTTCGTTAGCGCTATCGCTTACATTTCTGCTGGTGACTTGCATTTCGTGCACTGCCGCCGCTACCGCCTCACTATCTTTTTGCTGAGAAACGGTCGAGTTCGCGATGGTCTTGGTCAACGAGCTAAGATTTGCCATTTCGTTACGTAGGGTATTTGAGCTTTCAATTACCTGAGCGACTGTCACTTGAATTTTGGACACAAACTGGTTAAATGCGTCTGCTAAATTGCCAATTTCGTCTTGTGTTTTTACATCGATTCGCTGACTTAGATCACCTTCACCGGACGCAATTTCTGTCATCGCATTTTTAATATCATTGATAGGCTTCACAACCGTTTGCAACAACAAAAACGCCATCGCAATAGCGGCCAGAATAACAATCACAATGCCCGCTTCAAGAATGAGTTCTGCTCTTGTTGCAGCCGCTGATATTTCGTCCTTCAATTGGCTTTGCTTTTCTTCTATTGCATCTTTTACAACGTTAAGCTGCGCTCTAACCTCGATAAATTGGTCTTCAAAGGTATGTTTGTGCTCATTGTAGTAACCACGCCATTGAGATTGAGGTAAACGTAGCATCGCCTCATAACTTGCTAACCATTTTTCACCCAAAGAGACAAGCGTTCGAACTTCATTACCATGTGTAGAAGGCGTCACACCGGCTTGCGATAGCTCAATCATTTGTTCCATACGCGGCAGCGCTTTGTATGCGTTGTCTTTGTATTCACCGATGTGGTGATCAATATCGGTTTGAGTATCAGAAAGAGCAACACCTTGGATTGCAGATGTAGCTTGGTAAAGATCGCGGTAAGCATCCTCAATCGTTAATAAGTTCGGCACGATCTGTTCGTTGAGTGTCTCACTCAATTCAGATTGCTTCCAACTTGTCATAACGTTTAATACAGAGCTCACAATAAACAATCCAATAATCAATGACAGCGGAATCACTATCTTCTGCTTGATCGTTAAGTTCTGGAACATGAATAGACTCTCTTTATTTATGGTATACAAACTGCCGGAAATTATATCAAACAAATAGAGTATACTATTAGGTAAAAGAGGCTATTCAACATGAAATCTAATGACTTTTTGACAAGGGTTCTAATTTCAACAATTAGTTGATTTTATACAAAATTTAACAAAGAGATCTTTTCAAAAGATGCAAATTAAAATGCTCTTTCAAAACGAAAAATATGTAACAGAAAGTGAATTAAAAGGGACCACATTTTGAAGAATAGATCGACTCAATGATTTACTGAGAACACATACAAAACACAGTTCTTGGATTGAGCACCACCGCGGAATATGCAAAGGTCCGAACATTTCTTCTAAAGCTCAAAAAAACCATTGTTTATCTGACGTATTTAAGGGGACTCCTTGATGATGTTAGTCGTGATGTTGGCAGACAGGATGCTTACAAGTTTTCGAAGTTAACCAGTAGCACAGTGAACGATTCAGATTTTCTTGAGCGCCAAGGCAATAAAAAAGTTTGCTATTTTCCTCTCAAGAGACGCATTAAAGAAAATAATGCAACCTAGTCACAAAGTCTTGCTACATCTTCAGAAAAGAATGATGTTGCTAAACAAATCTGGTGCAGCATACACATTGAAGCTAAACTCGTTTAAGGAACTTTTTCATATCAATATGAGAAAACATAGATTTCTCAAAGTTACACCGACCATTCAACGATTAAACTAATGTTAGCGTACCGGTACGTCCAAAAACTCCATGCATGAACCATTTGAAAGAGCCAAAATGTTCCAACCCAACTTCGCCTCAGTGGAGTGGCGAGTCGTTTCGCTCGCTCTCCTACTCTCTCTTCCTAACACAGCTCAAGCGGATCCACTAGATAAGGAAATTAGCAACCTTCTCCAACAACGTTTTTCTATCGCGGTTTTGCTGTCCGACACTGACGCAATTGCGTTTGGTATTGGCGACTTTGATCCGAATGCATTATTTGATACCGCCAACCCAGAGTTCGGGACTGACGAGTCAATCAATGAACGTCGAAGCAAATCCGTATATGTTCTCCCTTACACGACTAACTTTGACATAGAGGGCAGCGAGGACTTACATGAGCTGTCGTTTAAGGCATTTACGATACAAACAGAGAATGATCTCAAACTATTCGGCACAAGTAAGGATCTTCTCAAGGAAAGGACATACGGTGCATCGATTGGTTATGGGTATCTATACAAAGCAAGTGAAAACGTCACCCTTAGCACCAGAACGACGACTCACCTTATGCGTTATAAAAACTCATTCTCTACCGATAATAAACTTTCATCCATCATTGGAAGAATCCTAGACGGCCGTGCCGTTAACGTTTCAGCATGGGCGGCAATAGTTCAACCATCCATTAAAGCCAAATACACGTCTCCCACAATTTGGGGGAAATGGCATGCCAGTTCGACATTGAATTCATTCATTGGGCACAGCTGGGGAAGCGCAAATAACGGCAATATAGGCAACCCTAAAGGTTGGTACCTATCTAATGAAATCACCGGTTACTACAATATTTATCACGGTGAGCAGGCTTTATTTACCGGGATTAAAAGAGTCGACCTTTCGCATGATTTAAGCGATGAACTGGGAAGTCCGCATTACTACGAAGCTTCTATAGGATGGCTATTTTATGCACCAAAGCCCTTTGATTGGTTGGACAATTTCGGCATAGGCGTTAACTTCAACTACGGCTCGACTCTCAGAGGCGGCAGCATTCAGCTTTACTACAACAAACAATAAAGCCGTCAATACAGGAACCAGTTGGTAGCATATATAACAAGAAGAACGAGAAGACACAAAAGGAATGGCAGAGTTAGCGTCTTCGCAAACTTTTTCATGAGACTTGGGTTATCAAACACCACACCTTCCGCTTCTCTTACCCTTCGCTCTTCGTCAAAATGCCATTTAATGGCTAAGTAGGCTCCTATCCCTAATACAATAAGCTTAAAAGCTCCAGCAAAGTAAGGAAAGAAATTAGCCCAACTGTCATTCATTATCCATCTCCATCAAATTCAATATCAGCTTTGCGGTGGCAGAATCCAAAATTCATGTAGAATGCCCCCCTCAAAGTCAGACTCTCTGGCTAGCGCCAGTCTACTGCTCGAGATAGCTGTCCACAACTCTCTTTACCATATCGGCATTTATTAATTATTTAATAAATAACAAGAAAGACACTAGCACACTTGCTGAAAAGTAAGTGTCAGTTTGGATTGAAACTCATCAGGAATCGAAAATGGTCCGCAGTCGACTTGCTGATCTAGTGAAAGCCGAATTACCTAGCTTTAAATCGTTCGCTAGTATAAAAATGTAGCCTATCGCACTTCTGGTCGAGTCCTAACAAACTTATGATGCATATGTCATTAGCGGTGCAATTTTAAGTTTATCAATTAGCTAAAGTTTCCCACCTTAACTGTCAGTAAGCTTGCTGTGTTTGAGATGATCTCGACATGACTAGTGTATAAATAGTATGGAGGTTCAAAGTGAAGGCAAGGCAAATTTCCTTACTAAAAATATTGTTTTTGTAATTTTATTTCAGGATTATCGAAACCATCATAAGGATAATTCGAACTAATCTTAATCCATGCTCCTTCAGTTACATTTGCTTTCTTTTACTCACTTCTCGCGACTATTAGTGGCATTTTGAGACAATTTCCTACACTCCTTTCTTTCCCTTAGTTGATATAAATCATGGTTAGAAGAAAACAGAATCACCTGTATTTCTCGATACATGAATCCAAACTGCCCGACTTTTCGTAACTAAATTACAGATAGACACGATTTTTAGTATGGCACGTTTTTGAGGAACCAAGATGTTAGATACCCTCATGCTGTCGCGGATCCAGTTCGCGGCCAATATCAGCTTTCACATTCTCTCCCCGACCATCACCATCGCGTTGGCATGGATGTTGGTGTTTTTCAAGTGGCGATATAACCGCACCCAAGCCCCCGTATGGCTCGATGTTTATTACTTCTGGGTCAAGATATTCGCTCTTACTTTCGCCTTAGGTGTAGTATCCGGCATTACGATGAGTTTCCAGTTTGGTACCAACTGGCCAGGCTTTATGGAACGAGTCGGTAACGTAGCAGGACCATTGCTCGGATACGAAGTGATGACCGCCTTCTTTATGGAAGCCACCTTCCTTGGCGTGATGCTTTTTGGACGAGGACGAGTGCCGGAATGGGTTCATACTCTCGCCACCGTTCTGGTTGCTGTTGGGACAAGTATGTCCGCGTTTTGGATTCTAGTGCTTAACAGCTGGATGCACACACCAAGTGGCTATGAAGTGATTGACGGAATTGTACATGTAACCAGTTGGAAGGAAGTCATTTTCAATCCTTCTTTACCGTACCGTCTTCTGCACACGCTATTAGCATCGGCGCTGACTGCCAGCTTCTTGATTGCGGGTATCTCAGCTTATCAAATAATGAAAAAGCCAGATCACCGCTCAGCCAAACTTGGCCTAAAAGTCGCGCTGTTCGCGGCGGCTGGATTCATCCCAATTCAAATCTTTGTCGGTGACCTTCACGGGTTAAACACGCTTGAACATCAACCTGCAAAAATCGCAGCGATGGAAGGCGTGTGGGAGACCGAGCAAGGCGCGCCTCTTCTTCTGTTTGCGATGCCAAATGAAGAAACTCGCAGCAATGATTTTGAAGTGGGCATCCCAAAGCTGGCGAGTTTGATTCTTACGCATGACTTAGATGGGGAAATCCAAGGACTTAACGAGTTTGCACCTGACCACCCGCCAGTGAAGCCCTTGTTCTTTGGTTTCCGCGTGATGGTTGGTGTTGGTGTCCTTATGTTGCTTGTTAGCTGGTATGGCGCGGTGAAGCTAGCACGTAAAAAAGCGCTACCTAAACCTTACCTGTACACGGTATTAGCCATGACGTTCTCTGGTTGGATAGCCACACTGGCGGGTTGGTATGTTACTGAGATTGGTCGACAACCTTGGTTGGTCAGCGGTGTATTGCGAACATCCGAAGCCGTCACCACGGTTGCGAGCAGTAGCGTGATGACTTCGCTCATTATGTACTTAGCCATTTATGCTGCATTGCTGGTTGCGTACATCCATACCCTATTCTATTTGGCGCGCAAAGACGTTGCAGCCCATGAAGTCCCACTGACACAACAAGAGGCCTAATCATGCTCGACTATCTACCAGAAATTTATCTTCTGCTGCTTGGCTTCTCGGTCTTTATGTATGCCGTGCTCGACGGCTACGATCTTGGCGTCGGTATCCTTTTACCGAGTGATAATGAAGCGCAACGTGACCGAATGATAGCGTCTATCGGCCCTTTCTGGGATGCGAATGAAACGTGGTTGGTGTTAGCCGTCGGTATTCTGCTGATTGCCTTTCCTACTGCTCATAGCTTGATTTTGACGGAACTTTATATGCCGACCGCGATTATGCTTATCGCACTGATCATGCGTGGCGTGGCGTTCGACTTCCGAGCCAAAGCGAACTCGGATCATAAACCTCACTGGGATTGGTGCTTCAGAATTGGCTCGTTAGTCACCGCGCTAACCCAAGGCTACATGGTGGGTCGTTACATCATGGGATTTGAACAATCAACCGAAGCATTTGGCTTTGCTTGGTTAAGCGCACTTTGTGTAGCGGCGGCGTACGTTTACATCGGTGGCGCATGGTTAGTACTAAAAACGGAAGGTGATTTGCAAATACGCTCGGCCCGTTGGTCTCGCCGTGCTGGTTGGTTAGCAGCCTTAGGAATCTTGGTGGTTAGCGTTGTAAACCCAATTGTAAATCAACAAGTTGCCTTGCGTTGGTTCAGCTTCCCAGAAATCTTGTTGCTTGCCCCAGTTCCGTTAATTGTATTGGCAACCATCTTCCTAGTTGATCGCTATTTGCGTCAGGTTCCAATGGTGAATGATCTGGGTGTGCGCTGGCCTTTCTTTGGTGTCACTGTCATTTTCGCGTTGAGCTTTCTCGGGCTTGCGTATAGCTTCTTCCCAGAAGTTGTGCCGGGATTAATGACCGCACAACAAGCTGCCTCCTCGCCTGCGACGTTAATAATCGTGGGCTACGGTGTGATGATTGTTATGCCGGTGATATTGCTTTACACCTTTGTGGTATACCGGATCTTCAAAGGCAAAGCGACAGAACTTAGCTACAAGTAGGAAAGGGAATTCCTCAACAAAGCGCCGCTGCTCATGCGGCGTTTTTTTGCAGTACTCAACGACTAAAGTATCTACCCAAGGCGACTGAGTGGGAACGCTGAGAGAATGTAGCGGCAGCCAGTAGTTTGTTCCTAACTAGAACGAGATAACCGTTTCTCAACTATAGCGATACAGGCACAAAAACAGAAAGAATATTTGATGTTACAAAAGGTAGACCGCCACTTTAAAACGCTTTGAGTATTTTTTGCGCTCAATGTGGTGCAAGTATACTTATGCTTTTTATGACTTGTGAACACTCAATTGCATGTTATGTTGCTGTTGAAATCGTACATGAAATAAGGACAAGAACATGAAGATAAGATGCAAAACGACGCAAAGCATTGAAAAATTTAACCCTGATGACCTCAATCTAAACACAGATCTCTTTGGTATGATTGCTGTTGTATTCGTGTTCATGGCTGTTTTGCTTAGCATCTAGTAGCACTACGTTCATTCTCGTGGCCGTATTCATACCTCATGTGATATGGGTGCTAAATTCTAGATTAAAGCGGATGTGCTAACCCGCACCAATCAGATTATGGCTGCCTCTGTATAGCATCTTCAATTTTGGCGTTGTATAGAGGTGAGATGTGAATAGTTGGCTTGTAGATAGAATGGCGCTTGCACCTTGAGCACTCTTGTGTACTTTCAATTACGCATTACTTTAGTGTAGATACGAAAAAAGGCCTGACAAATCAGACCTTTTAGAATGTGGCGGTGAGTGAGAGATTCGAACTCTCGATACGTTGCCGTATACACACTTTCCAGGCGTGCTCCTTCAGCCACTCGGACAACTCACCGAATCAAATTTTGGTTAGCATCATTGGCTAACGAGGCGCTAATTTAATGATTATGTGCCTGATGGTCAAGGCTAAACATAAAAAAAAGCGCCCTTTTCGAATCGATTGCTCACTAAGTAACTAAATTGAGCAAAACTGGGGCATTTAGATGCTTTGAGAATAACCGGGAACACGGAACCAACGGCGGCACATGTCCAAGAAGTACCCATACAACACACCCATGCCACAAGAAATAACAGCGTTACTTGCTACTGCGGTCACAATTTGATCTGTAGATGCGCCAACTGCGAATAAGATACCCGCATAAACTGGAGATTGAAATAGTACATAAGCGACCAGATCAGAGATATTCTTCATAAAGGAAGACGGTGACACCTTACTACCTTGATGCAGCACCCAATCACGAAAAACCCCATACGGCCAAGCAATGGCGATATTCACTGGAATCGATAGCGTACGCGATGCTAGAGATTGCTCAAATGTCATCCCTGAAATCAAAATCTCGACAATCATCCCTGTGATAAAGCAAAAAACAACCATAGCAAAGGTATCCGCTGCGGCGTGACGAATACAAAATGGTCCACGAGACTTCATTTACAAAACCCTTAAAATCAAACACTGCAATTAATGAAAATAATAAAACTATTAACCACCAAAAAGACATCAAGCCAGTTAATGATGCAATTAGAACACACAAAAACTAGCTTATGGCTCTGTATTTAAAATTAAGTTGTAAATTTATAACCAACTTTTAAAGTAAAAGTAGTTTTTTTCACCAATGGCGAGTAAAAACGCCTAAAATCACGTAAAAATGGTACAAAAACACGGATTTCACTTACATAAAAAGGGGTTACGATAATTATTTTGACGTAAAGTTAGAACAAAACTCGGACCGAAAACAGTCACTCCTATAGCTTATGCTACCAAGCTGCGAAAATTCAGAGTATTACCGATATAATCACAGTAGAAGGTCTTGCTGTTTTACTCGTAAAAGTAAAACTGCAAGCCTGTTCATTGCGGGTTAGAAGAGTTTGTCACGAAGCTGGATGACGTATGAATAGTAAGAACAATTCACAGTTGCGCCATATTGATTAAATTATGGTGAGGCCAGCAAAATCGTTAATGTATCGATATCATCTTGGTCTGGGGATTGCTGACGCTTTAAGTTACTTCTTATCCGTTCGGCGACTGAAGAAACGTCGCCACTGAGTTCAAGGGGAGCCTCCGCAATGATCGCTGAAATAGCCTCAAGTGCTTCATTAAGATGTCCATTATCTAGAGCGACATAGAAGTTGAGTAACCACTTTTCAGCATTAAAGCTATCTGCTGCATTTCCATCAAAGTCCGATTGGTACTGATATAACTGTGTCGCATGAAGATACAGTGCATCATTTAATTCAGACTCCACTATTGGTTTCGCTATTATGTGATCTGCTCCTACATTAATCATACGCTCTTGTGTTTCTTTGAACACATCCGCTGTACAGCCAAAAATCAGTACCGACTTAGCAGGTGAACTCATTGCTCGAATGGCTGATATGGCCCCAACGCCATCTAGAACAGGCATATGATTATCCATCAGTATCAAATCAAATGGTTTGATCGCAACCTCATCGACTGCAAGCTGACCATTTTCGACACTTGTGCACTCAAAGCCCTTGGCTCGGAGGAAAGTTTCCATAATGATCGCATTTGTTCGGTTGTCTTCAACAATGAGTGCTTTCAACCCTTTACAGTTCAATTTATGTGTATTGATTGACTCTACTTTACCTGGCTTGCAAGGTGTAAGGGCAATTTCGACAGTAAAAGTCGTTCCAGCGTCCTCCTGACTCTCTACAACCACTTGCCCACCCATATGTTCCGCGATTTCTTTGACTATTGCTAAACCAAGCCCTGTTCCACCAAACCGTCTAGTCGTTGATGACTCCGCTTGCTCAAAAGGACGAAAAATGCGTTTTTGTGCCTCTTTTGAAATACCAATTCCTGTATCTTTTACCTTTAGTATCAGCTTGGTGCCTGCCTTACTCGATTTCTCGGCTAGCTCTACCTCTACGATGCCACGATCGGTGAACTTAACAGCGTTATTGAGTAGATTGAACAGTACTTGACGCAAACGGGCTTTGTCATTGTTGTACCAACGACCCGTTGGTAAATGCGAGACTACTCTAAAGCGAAGACCTTTTTCTGCACATAGAGTTTGATAAACACTCTTGATACTGCCGATAATCGACTCAATTGGGAAAGGCTTATTTTCAAACTCAACATGCCCTTGTTCAATTTTTGAGTAATCTAAAATCTCATTGAGTAATGTCATCATGTGATCACCTGAATCATAAAGTGTTCTCAGGTGCTTACGTTGCTCATCGGTAAGTGGTGTTTTTAACAGTATCTGGGCAGTTCCTAGTACACCGTTCATTGGTGTGCGAATCTCGTGGGACAATGTGGCTAAAAATGCCGTTTTAGCGTTTGTCGAAGCCTGAGCTTTTATTCTCTCCTGCTCCAAATAGATCGTCTTTTCATTGAACTTCTCGATAAGCTGTCCGATTTCGTCATCGCTATCGTACTCAATATCTATGATCCCACCTGTTTTAGAGTCGTCAATCTTAGCGGCAATGCGAACAATTGGTTCAACAATATAGCGATTCAGTAAGTAGTAACCGACCAAGACACACAAGAGCAAAAATGGAATGATCCTCCCCTCAACGCTCATCACTTGTTCAAACACTTGATCGGCGACTTTAGCTTTTGCGTTGACAACTTCCATGCGCCAGTCGAACTCTCCGAAATCAAGCTCGCTGACATAAATTTCGTCCGTCAGTAGAAAGTTGTGTTCAATAATCACGTTTGAGTCAGCATCGCGAACCACTACCCCCAAAGAATGCTGGTTCGTGTGCTCTCGAATAAACTGAAAAAGTGCATCAAGTGATAGGTCTACCGTTACAACTCCAGCGAATCGACCGTTTTGGTAGTACGGAGAAGACGCGGTAATCATCTGGACCTGAGTAAAGGTATCGATGTAAACCGTAGACCAACTAACAGAACCTACCGGAGCATCGGCGGCAGCGACATACCAGGGTTCATTATCATAACCGCCAGATTCGGGGTTATTGTAGGAGTGAATTTGGTCAATACCACTAT
This sequence comes from Vibrio sp. 2096, assembly GCF_033339595.1. Taxonomy (NCBI): domain Bacteria; kingdom Pseudomonadati; phylum Pseudomonadota; class Gammaproteobacteria; order Vibrionales; family Vibrionaceae; genus Vibrio; species Vibrio sp. 2096. Next base: position 134,641 of record NZ_JAWOUX010000002.1, on the reverse strand, counting down.
CACTGTTTTTATTGAAGAATAGACTTTTATATCTCCATTGTTCTGCTTTGAGTTCGGGTTTAGGCCATACGCCACCACTAACAAGCATCTTGTCACTCAATTGAAGTATATGTGGAATTATTGTGTTGAGAGATTGAATATTTTCAGTCCCTTGGGCTAGCCCTACTAAGCTGCTCAATACACCTGTAGAACTGAGGAGGGGCTCTTTGATCTCAAGAGCCAGAAGTTGGGTACGTAACTCTAGGTTTTGCTCTAGCTTTTGTCTAACCGGTGGCTCAACAACCAAATAGGCGACAGAACCGATAGTGGCGATAAAGAAGCACAGGTAAAGTGTTAGGGCGAGAATGCTTTTTTTTCTAAGTGATGAGCGAATTTCCATAGATGTGTGAATCATTCCCTAATATCGATTTATCACTAATTGATTGGTAAGATGAGCGCAATCAACCAGCCCATTAACAAATGGTATTCTATTTTGAAACTACAAGACATCCTTTCTCTCCCAGAACTTGACGGTAAACTACTAAACCTAGCAAAAACTCAAGGCTTTGTAACAGCGATGGCTGCAGCGCCAAACGTATTAATGCCTCAAGAGTGGTTGCCATTCTTATGGGGTGGAGAAGAAACAGCGCCATTTACTGACGGTGAACAACTAGAGCAGTACATTGACGAGATTGTACAAATGTGGAACCAAACTCGTCCCGCTCTCCTAGAAGGCACTTGGCAGTGGCCTGCAGGGTGCGCGCTAGATGAGCAAGACATTGTAACAAGTCAGGCTCGCGATTTCTGTGAAGGTGTATTACAAGGCTGGCAACTTGCGCGTGATGACTGGGAAACGTTGATGCCTGAGGATAGCGAAGATAATGCCCTACTCGGTGGTCTTTTACTTTCTCTTACTATGCTTTACGACCCAGAAACAACCATTGAAACATTGGCCGAACAAGGTATGGAAGGCTTAGAGCAGTTTGAGGAAATCTTCAATGCAATGCCAGTGATGTTATGTGGTCTTACCCAGCGCGGTGTTGCATTAGCTGAAGAACAATAGACGCAACGCTGTCGACCATCAAGATTGAACGGCTGAATAGACAAAAAGCTCTCCAAATGGAGAGCTTTTTTGATCATGTTAAAATTACATGTGGAATATACCGCGCCATATCTTGAGTCACTAAGCTACTGTCTTCCCTAATCGAAATACCGGCAGCTCTATCATTGACCAACCAACTGCCAATTAACGTATGGTTTTGCCCAAACTTAGGTAGTGGATGGTATTGCTGGACGATATTAAATTTAGATTCATAAGGCCCTGACGTTTTAACAAAACGTTTTCCATCGATGACGATCTCGATGTTCGCGCCCTCTCGAGAAAATAGTGGCTTGATGACATAATCTCTCATAGTGTTCGCTTTTGAATCGTTAGCAAAATAAGCGGGCAAAAGGTTCGGGTGGTTAGGAAAACGCTCCCACAATAACGGTAAAAGTGCTTTATTGGATAGAATCGACTTCCACATCGGTTCTAACCAGTTTACGTTCGCAGTCGCTAAGTACTTCGCATATTCCTCTTCAAACATAAACTCCCAAGGGTAAAGCTTAAACATCCAACGAATCGCTCTGTCGTCAGCATCCACAAACAGACCATCTTCCGTCACTCCAATATCTTCGACATGCACGAATGCCGTTGCTAACCCTGCCTCTCGCGCGCAATCCTCTAAATACTGGACAGTCCCTTTATCTTCTTCAGTGTACTTGCAGCAGCTAAAGTGAAGTGTTTGTCCTGGTTGGTATTTTGCTATTTCGGCAAAGCGCTCGATCAAAAAGTCTTGAAGAATATTGAATTGATCCGCGCTCTGGTGAACTCGACCTTTATTTACAACATCTTCTAGCCACACCCACTGCCAAAAGCCAGTTTCAAACAAGCTGGTTGGCGTATCCGCATTGTTTTCCAGTAATTTTGCTGACGAGGTCCCGTTGTACGCGAAATCCAGCCGCGAATAAAGCGAAGGTTCGCTTCGTCTCCATGAAGAAGCGACCTGCTCCCACATAGATTCAGGGATCGCACATTGCGTCAGCAACCGCTCACTCCGAACGACTTCATCCACAATAGCCAGGCACATCTGATGCAGCTCTTCAGTGGGCGCTTCTATATCGCGCTCAATTTGCTCCAGCGTGAATTGATAGTAAGCACTCTCATCCCAATACGGTTGGTCATACATGGTATGGAAACCAAAACCAAACTGGCGTGCTAATTCACGCCAGTTTTCGCGCTCTTGTATTTCTCGTCGAAACATAGTTCTTTTTAACCGCCTCGACTGACCGACACCGCTTTACCAAACCCGCCTCGAGACATCGCCCTGCCAATGGTGCCGCCACCACGTTTATTAAGGCTATTCGTCGCAACTTTGGTCGGCTGATTTCGGTAGGAGCCAAAGAATTGTCCTGCTCCATTATAGAATTTGGATTTATAACGGTACATCGGCTCTGAGTAATAGCTCTTGTTATAACCTTTCAACCCGCTTAATGAGCGACTGTAAAAAAAACCGCCAAAGTTAGGTACATAAGCTCGGGAACTGGAACTGTAGTAACAATCATCCTCGTAGAAATCATTCTCGCATTCGAACTCGCTGCGGTAGCGAGGGGCATTTTGTTCGGCACGAGCTAAAGCTTCTTGGTATGCAATGTCACACTGTTCACTAAACTCAGGCGAGTTAGATTTACACTCATCAGCATCAGAAAAAATGTACCCTTCTGTTTTTGACTCGTACGTAGCAAAGAAGAAAATACCACCAAAGGCAGCAAAGGGAAGAATTTTCCCAAGCTTTAAGCTTTTGTCCATGGAAGAACGTTTAACGTTAGAACTCCGCTTCATCGTTCCTCCTAGTAGGTCATGCACGCGGCATTCAATACGCCAACCGAAACAGAAACTGCTGCTAATACGATACCGGCTGGCAGTTCATCTTTTTCGATACGCTCTGCCACTTTCGGAAGTAAAATAAAGCGTACAATTGCAAATGCGATAATTTGAGCAAGCATTGCGACAACGCCCCACACCATAAAATCGACGATATTGACCGAGTTTTTTGCCGCCCCCGAAATCGCGAGACAGTAACCAAGGAAAGCCCCACTTAGCGCAATCGCTGCTGCTGTATTTTGTTTTTCTTTGATCAGATGCCACTCATCGTATGGCGTCAACTTGACGTAGATGAACTTAAACGCCAATACAAAAATAATAGAAACAGAGAAATAGAGTAAAAAGTTTGGGAAGCCTGCTAACAGGCCGGCAATCATGTGCATTATTGTTCCTTGTTCATTTCTTTCCAGGCAAAATCTTCAATACGTTCATCTGCAATGTAAAACAGCTTGGTACTCGCGGGTACTTCAGCATCTAAATCTGGGTTGAGTTGAATACCATCGCCAATATCAAAAGCAATCAGCGTGGCATGATGGCGTCTTTTGAGAAAAACGAAGAGATTCTCAATAGTGGTGGCAGACTGCCCCTCAGGATAAATAACTGAGTATTGCGTCATACCTCGTGTTGAAGCCAAAAGCTCCTGATGAAGCGCACTTGAGCCCGGGTCAACCGCCGCTTTTGCCAACATTTCTGCGCCAACAGCAGGTATGCATTCCGCTTTCGGGCAATGCTGACTTAGAAGTCGGCCTAGCGCTTCATCTTTAAAGTAAGCGACCAAATGAGCGGAAGGGTTTACAGATGCGCAGTATAGAGCGGCTGACAAGGTAATGTCGTCCGAGAGATTATCCACAATAATGCAAGCGGCTTCGGCAATATTGGCGTTTTTCATTTCTTGCGAATCGGTATAACTGGTCACTTTGATAAAACTGATTTCGCCAGGTAACGGGTTCTCTATTTCTGAACGGCTGCATAAAACAATCGGACGCTTTCCCTCTTCTTCATGTTGTAACATGCGAATAAGGTGCATCGTTCTCGATCCATTCCAGCCCAACAATACAATATGGTTTTCCACTCTTACTCTCCGTTTTCCTAAAATACCCGCTCGCCAATAGTCCATCGCTGCTCCAGCGACACGCCCCAATAATGCGGCGAATAAGCTCAAACCGCCGGGGATTACAAATAGTACGACAACCCATTTACCCAAATCTGTTACAGGAGAATGGTCGCCATAACCCACCGTACTCGCCGTAACCATGAGGTAATAGATAAAGTTAGCGAAACTGTCTGTTAATGCGGTTTCACCAGCGAGAACCAGCAGCCACCATGAAAGGCTCACATATAAGCCACTAAAGATGAGAAGGCTTCGGTTGCTCAATTTAAGAAGGTGGGAACTAAGCCACTTTTTAACTACTAACCACACCGCCATAAATTTATGACCTCGATATTCATTGATTGCATCAATAGTAACTCATTGATAGTAAGACACAAAAAAACCAGCCATATTCGGCTGGTTTTTGAGATTTACTTTCAGTTACGCCTACTTTTTAAGCATTACCTTTCACTTGCATATTTAGCTGCTCAGCAAAATCTAGCATGCGGTTCAGTGGGATAAGTGATTTCACACGCAGTTCTTCGTCAACAAAAATCTCGTGCTCTTCACCACCTTCACTAAGCGCTTTCTCAATTGCTTTCAAACCGTTCATTGCCATCCAAGGACAGTGTGCACAGCTGCGACATGTTGCGCCTGCACCTGCGGTTGGCGCTTCGATAAGTTCTTTCTCTGGCACAAGTTGCTGCATTTTAAAGAAAATGCCTTTGTCTGTCGCAACGATCATTTGTTTGTGAGGAAGCTCTTTCGCTGCTTTGATCAGCTGACTCGTTGATCCAACGGCATCGGCAAGTTCTACGACGCTTGCTGGTGACTCAGGGTGAACCAAAATAGCCGCATCTGGATACACGCTCTTCATTTTTCGTAGCGCATCAGCAGAGAACTCATCATGAACCACACACTCACCCTGCCAAAGCAGCATATCTGCGCCAGTTTTGTTAGCGATGTACGATCCTAGGTGACGGTCTGGTCCCCAAATAATTGGCTTATCTTCAGCGTCTAAGTGTTCCACGATTTCAAGCGCAATACTCGATGTAACGACCCAGTCGGCACGGGCTTTAACCGCTGCTGAGGTGTTTGCGTAAACTACAACCGTATGATCAGGGTGAGCATCACAAAACTCGCTGAACTTATCCGCAGGACAGCCAAGGTCGAGCGAACATTCCGCTTCCAACGTTGGCATTAGAATGCGCTTTTCTGGTGTCAGAATTTTGGCCGACTCGCCCATAAAGCGAACACCACCAATAATCAATGTACTTGCAGGGTGACGATTACCAAACTTCGCCATTTCCAACGAGTCACCAACAAACCCGCCAGTGTCTTCAGCTAGGGCTTGAATCTCAGGGTCGGTATAATAGTGTGCGATAAGTACCGCATCTTTTTCTTTGAGTAACTTTTTAATACGCTCAATGTAAGATGCTTTTTCTTCTTCGCTTAATGGAACTGGTTTCGGTGGGAATGGGTAAACAGTGTCGATTTTATCTAATATATGGCTCATTGCTCTTGCTCTACGCAACTTCCTTTAATCCGAGTATTGTAACCTCGTTAATTTTCAAAAACCAACTTGTCGCGGGGATTTCTAGCGGTCTAGCCGTATATCTTTGTTACAGGTAGCATTTCCGAGTAGCGAAATTCGGACACAAGGTCAGAGGCTCTGCATCATTGCTATCGACTTAGCCGTTCTGCACCAACAGAAAATGGAAAAGAAAAAGGAAGCCGAGGCTTCCTTTTCAAAACATAACGTCTTACAGCTTAGAGCTGGCAAGTTTTGCAGATGCACTACCTGGGTATTCATCAACCACTTGTTGGTAGTACTTTTTCGCTTGAGCTGCATTGTTATTACGCTCAGCGATTTCGCCTAACTTAAGCAACGCATCGGCTCGCTTGTTGGAGTCTTTATAAGACACAACAGCGGCAAAACTTTTCACTGCATCCTCATCCTGCTTTTTAGCGAAGTACAACTGACCTAACCAGTAGTGAGAATTCGCTGAATATGTAGAATCAGGATAATCTTTCTGGAACTGCTGGAACGCTGCAATTGCGCCAGTGTAATCACGCTTTTTGAGAATGAGGTCAACTGCATTCTGATATGCCGTTTGCTCATCAACATTTGGAGTGTACTGGCCACCTGTTTTCACAGGTTGTGCTTCTTGTGCAGGTGTGGATTTTATCTCTCCACGAACACGATCCAGCTCGACAAACAACTCACGTTGACGTTGCAACATTTGTTTCATTTCGTAGCTATTTCGCTCTAATTGACCACGCAATTCACTGATCTCTTGTGACATTTGGTCAATTTGCTGTTGCATTTGGAGCTGAACGCGATTGCGATTTTGTAGCAAACGTTCTAGACGCTCTACTTCCGTTTCAGATGAACGGCTCTTAGAGACGGATGATGTGCTGTTGAGATCGGATACTGGAGCTGGTGCAGCGAACGCAAAGTTCGCTGCACTTGCCAGTAACGTAAGCGCAACAGCGCGCTTAGTGTTACTGAACATGAGGATTACCTCGAATTAGTATACTAGAACCGCGCGACGGTTCTTAGCGTAAACTTCATCTGATTGACCTAGAAGAAGTGGCTTCTCTTCACCGTAGCTAACGATTGAGATTTGGTCAGCTTGAACACCTAGTGCTTGTAGGTAGTTCGCTACTGCTTGTGCACGACGCTCACCTAGAGCAATGTTGTACTCAGGTGTACCGCGCTCATCAGCGTGACCTTCGATAGTTACGTTAAGTGCTGGGTTCTTGCTTAGGTAAGAAGCGTGAGCCGCTAGCATCTCTTCGTAATCTGCTGCAATTGTTGAGTTGTCAAAAGCAAAGTAGATTGTTTGAGTTTCACGTAGCGCTTGCTCTTTTAGCTCTTGCTCTGTCAACTGACCGCTTTGATCAATTGGCGTAGCTACTGTTGTTTCAACTGCGCCATTGTTGTTTGTTGCTGCACCAGTGTTAGAAGCAGCGTCGTCGCTTGAACTACACGCTGTAACAGCCATTACAGGAAGCGCGATTAGTAGCCCTTTTAGAACCTTGTTCAGTTGCATCTTATTTTCCTTTATTAATCAAACTTATTACTACAAAAACGGTGACCATGCAGGCGCTCGAACACGCCCATTTGTTGCCGGTAATCTAGCTTTGAATCGACCATCAATTGACACCATCGATAGTACGTTTTTCTTGTTGTAAATCGAGCTATACACAACCATGCCACCGTTTGGGGCAATACTAGGAGACTCATCAAGCAAGGTCTTAGTTAAGACTTGAAGAGCACCAGTTTCCAAATCTTGTTTCGCCAAATTAAATCCTGCGTTGCTGCGGTTCACCATAACTAGGAATCGCCCATCAGGAGTAATCTGACCACCCAAATTTTGGCTGCCTTGCCAAGTCAAACGGTCAATAGAACCGCTGCCCAAATTTACTTGATAAATCTGTGGTTTACCACCCCTATCCGATGTGAAAATCAACGATTTTCCATCCGGATGCCAGAACGGTTCCGTATTATTTGATCTGCCACGCGTAATTTGCGTCAGCTTACGAGTGTTAAGGTCAAACGTATAAACATGAAGCGAGCCTGTTTTAGAAAGAACAATCGCTAACTTATTGCCATCTGGCGAAAATCTTGGCGCACCATTGTGACGTGGGTATGAAGTAATTTTCTCACGTTCACCGGTGTAGATGTTCATGATGAAGATTTCTGCTTGGCCATTTTGGAAGCTAACATACGCAAGCTTTTTACCATCGGGGGACCACGCTGGTGACATTAATGGTTGCTTAGAACGTAAAACCAGACGCTCATTGTAGCCATCGTAATCAGCGACTCGAAGTTGGTAAGGGAAACGGTCTTTATCGTTCACTACCACATATGCGATACGAGTCATGAAAGCGCCACGGTCGCCAGTTAACTGTTCATACACCAAATCAGAGATACGGTGAGCGTACTCACGCATACGAGGCCCTTGAACAGTGGCTACTTTATTGAACAGCACATGATCTTTTGACAGAACCAATTCACCGTCACTACCAAGCGCCTTACTCTTCCCACCTGTTAACTGACCACGCACAATATCAACAAGTTGATAGTTGATAACGTAGTCACCTTGGTCGTTTTGCTTGATTGAACCAGTCAATAGCGCATCCACACCTAAATTGGTCCAAGCATCAAAATTAACTTCTGATTCACTGAACGGTGTTTGTGGCATTTTGCTCGTTGGAACTGGGCTGAATTTACCACTACGTTGTAAATCCGAGGCGATAACAGCAGAAACATCCGTTGGAAGCGCTTGTGTGCCCTCCCACTTAAACGGAACAACAGCAATTGGTCGTGCTGAATCAATACCATCGGTAATGACCAACTCTAATGCGGCATTCGCCACATTTGTCATACTGCTAAACAGTACAAACATTCCTAGTAAAAGGCGTCTAATCACGTCTTATTCCTTTTAGTCCAAAGCAACAGTTATGTTGATGTCTTTTAGTCTTTCATTGACCGCTGATTCTGAAGATTTAGGGAACGTCCCTACCTGAGCTATTGCTCGCTTCGCCGCAGCACATACTCGAGTATCGCCACTCAAAACGGTAACACCAGAGACCATCATATCAGTTCCTGTCGGAATCAATTTGATGTTTACCCTACACTCCTTTCCCAGCAAGTAGTCATCCTTAATCAGCTTTTGCTGAATATTTTGAGTATAGATGGATGACATACGAGAAAGTTCGTCGTCAATAAATTGATTGCGCGCAGCACTGTTTTTACTGACCTCATCCTCAAGACCCGCAAAAATATCATCTAACGCGGCTTCTTGAGCTTTACGCTCACGCTCGGCACGCTCAGCTGCTTCTCTCGCTTTACGCTCTCGCTCCGCTGCCTCTTTTGCCGCTTTCTCTTTTGCAATGCGCTCTTGTTCAGCTTTTTCAGCAGCTTCACGCTCACGACGTGCTTTTTCTTCCGCTTCTTTTGCTGCTTTTTCGCGAGCTAAACGTTCTTGCTCAGCTTTTGCTATAGCCGCTTCTTTTGCTAAACGCTCCTGCTCAGCTTTACGCACGGCTTCTTCTTTTGCCTTGCGCTCTTTTTCTAGCTTAGCAGCTCGCTCTTTTTCTTTGCGAACACGTTCTTCTTCCTGCTTGCGCTCTTGCTCTTTTTTCTTACGTGCAGCTTCTGCTTCTCGCGCCGCTTGAGCATCTTTCGCTTGCTGCTCTTTCAACTTGCGAATTTGCTCTTCTTCAGCTTTGCGGTTTTTTTCTAGCTGCTCTGCTTCGCGTCTCAGTTTATCAAGACGCTCTTGTTCTTTTTTCGCTGCCTTTTCGCGTTGCTGGCGAATTTCTTTCGCTTGTTGCTGCACAAGTTTTGGATCGATGACAACAGCTTGAACCATTTGCCCTGTAGGCTCTGGTTTAGACATGTTGAAGTCCGTCCCCCAAAGCAGGGCTGCAACTAGAATTGCATGCAAACCAACCGATATTGCTATCGGTTTGGCGTATTGGTTGGGTTTCTTCTTGTGATCTTTCATAGATAATTGATGTCTATTCCCTGATATCGGTCATTAGACCTACCTTAGGGATACCAGCTCGACTTAGTTCATCTAGCAATAGAACAACATCGGCATATGGTGTTGCCGCGTCGCCACCTACCGCAACTGGTGAATCCGGCTTAACCTCTCGCTCCGCTTTCACTCGCACAATAACATCTTGCAACGACAAACCTCGCTGAACTTCTTCATCATTTACGCTTAGGCCTAAATTACCCTCGCTATCAATTTCGATGATAATAAAGCTACTGTCAGTCTCGCCAGCAAGGTCTTGCATAGATTCTGCGGTCGATGTTTTCGGAAGATCAACGTCGACGCCTTGAGTCACAAATGGAGCGGTCGCCATAAAAATGATCAACAGTACGAGCATTACGTCGATATACGGAACAACGTTGATCTCCGCTGTCATTTTTCGCTTTTTAGGTTGATAACCCGCCATGCTTTATTCCTTATCCGCGCTGTCTCGGCCAGCCATCGCTTGACGATGAAGGATGCTGTGGAATTCTTCAGAAAATGTTGCGTAAGTGTGCTCTAGTTTACTCACTTTATTGCTTAGACGGTTGTACGCCATTACTGCCGGAATAGCCGCAAATAGCCCCATCGCTGTCGCGATAAGTGCCTCGGCGATACCCGGTGCAACCATAGACAACGTAGCTTGCTTTACTTCACCCAGCGCAATAAAGGCGTGCATGATGCCCCAAACGGTACCAAATAGGCCGATATAAGGGCTTATAGAACCGACTGTTGCCAAAAACGGTAAGCTTGTTTCTAGCTCATCTACTTCACGAGAAACAGCAACGCGCATTGCGCGGCCAGTGCCTTCCATGATGTAAGCTGGTGAATTTGCGTTGCTCTTACGTAGGCGAGCAAACTCTGTAAAACCTGCGTAGAAGATTTCTTCTGTGCCTTCAATTTCGTCTTTACGCGCTTTTACTTTTTGGTAAAGCTGAGAAAGATCAGTACCCGACCAAAATTTGTCTTCAAACTGCTCTGCATTTTTTGATGCTTGAGAAAGCACTTTGCTGCGCTTGATGATCATTGCCCATGACACAATTGACATGCCAAGCAACGTCAGCATCACAAGCTTTACCAACAGACTGGCCTGAAGAAAGAGATCTAAAATGGAAATATCAGCAGTCACTATTTGTTAGCTCCGAATTTATAAAGGTTGGAATAGCTATTGGTTTCATTTTCTTATTATCGATACATGCTACCTTAACCGAGGCCTTGCACAATATCTTGCCTTGATCATTGACCAACTCTTGACAGAATTGCAGAGAAGCACGTTTTATTTCTGACACTCGGGTTACGACTGTCAGATGCTCGTCCAGCCTAGCCCCTTGGTTGAAATCGATATCCATGTGTCGGACAACAAAGCCGATATTTTGTTCCAGTAACACATGTTGAGAAATGCCTTTAGCACGTAACATCTCTGTCCGTGCGCGCTCAAAGAATTTTAGATAATTAGAATGATATACAACACCGCCCGCATCAGTGTCTTCATAGTACACGGTGATCGGCCAGTGAAAGAGATTTGATGTGCCTTGCAAGGGAGTACCAATATATTCAATTCTTTAAAGTAATTACTATAACTGAAGCGACAGCAATTGGTACCGAGCTAAGGAAATATTTTTGAAATTTGTAGAAAAAATAAAAGCTAGGCGAGATACCTAGCTTTTATTCGATGATTTAGTAACCGACTTTATTACAGCATATTTCAGCCTAAATGAAATAAAGTGCCGTTAGATAAATTAAGATAGCTAACGAGAAATAAGGACTAAACAAAACTTGCCAGTACCAGTTTCTTGGCTTGAAGCCCACCCCATACACCATGCTTGAACATACAGACCAAATCAGTGCTGGTGCGATGATTGAGTTAAAACCACCAATTGCTTGATGGTAAGCTTCAGGGTCCCACATCACCAATCCTATGTGCATAAAGCCAAGGATGAGAGATAAGACTCGTAGCAGAGTCTTATCCATTGGTGCGTGAAGTTTCGCTACCTTATCAGCGAGGTTACTCACTGTCTTTATCCATCATTTCTGAGTGCTCTAGCCAAAGAGCGTTGATGATACCGAATGCACAAGCAAGTAGTACACCTAGAATCCATGCGAAATACCACATAGTAAATGCTCCTTAGTAAAGTGAGTTTTTGTTGTCTTCAATGTACTGGTCATCAAGGCGACCAAACATCTTGTAGTAAGTCCAAGATGTGTAACCAAGGATGATTGGCACCATAACAAACGCAACGCCTGTCATTAGGTTCAGAGTCAGCTCAGATGACGTTGCATCCCACATTGTTAAGCTGTGGCTTGGCATTAAGTCTGAAGGCATGATGAATGGGAACATCGCAAAACCTGCAGTAAAGATAACACCAGCAACACCCAAGCTTGAAGTAATGAACGAAATCGCACATTTTTCAAGACGAGATGCCAATACAGCGAGAAGCGGCATTGCAACACCTAATACAGGAGCAGCCCATAGTAGTGGGTAGTTTTCAAAGTTCTTCATCCACGCACCAGCTTCACGGATAACCTCTTTGTTTAGAGGGTTAGAAGCAGCGTTAGTGTCGATACCGCCAACAATGACGTAGCCATCGATATTTTGGATCCAGAAACCAGCCGCTACAAACGCAGCAACCGTCAGTAAACCAGCCAACTGAGCAACGTTGCGCGCACGCACATGCACTTCGCCTGTTGTTTTCATTTGTAGCCAAGTAGAACCTTGCATCAAAATCATGAACAAGCTTACTAGACCACACAACAGTGCAAATGGGTTTAGTAGACCAAAGAATGAGCCATGGTATGTTGGCATCAAGAACTCACTCAATTGGAACGGTACACCTTGTAGAAGGTTACCAAACGCCACACCAAAGATGATTGGCGGAACAAAACCACTGATTGAGATACAGATATCCCAGGTATTGCGCCATTTTGGATCTTCGATTTTAGAGCGGTAGTCTAGGCCCAGAGGACGAAGCCATAGCGCTGCTAGTGTCAAAATCATCGCTAAGTAAAAGCCTGAAAATGACGTTGCGTAAACCAAAGGCCAAGCTGCGAACAGTGCACCACCAGCAGTGATAAGCCAAACTTGGTTACCATCCCAGTGAGGAGCAATTGAGTTAATCATGACACGGCGTTGCGTGTCGTTTTTACCGATAATAGGTACAAGCGCGCCTACACCCATATCGAAGCCGTCTGTTACTGCAAAACCAACTAGTAGAACACCGATTAGTACCCACCAGATGAGTCGCAAGATTTCGTAATCAAACATCTTGTTATCTCCTTACCTTACGCTTCTACTTGGCGACTAACTTTGTCTTCAACAGAGTCAGCATTTTGCTCGAAGTGGTAGCGACCCGTTTTCAGGCTACTTGGGCCTTTACGAGCGAATTTCAACATTAGGTAAACTTCTGCAATCAGGAATACCGTGTATAGCGCCAGAATTGCGAAGAGTGAAGTCCAGATTTCACCTGCAGTTAGCGCAGAAGCTGCAACATGCACTGGTAGAATTTCACCTACAGCCCAAGGCTGACGGCCGTACTCAGCGACGAACCAACCCGCTTCAATTGCAATCCAAGGTAGTGGAATGCTAAATAGTGCAGCTTTTAGAATCCATTGTTTCTGTTCAATCTTCTGACGACACGTTTGGATAAACGCCGCACCAAAGACAAACAACATGATGAAGCCACAAGCAACCATGATACGGAATGACCAGAATAGCGGCCATACTGTTGGGATTGAGTCGTCCGCAGCAGCTTGGATTTGCTCTTCTGTTGCATCAACAACATTGTCTGTGTAGCGCTTTAGAAGTAGACCGTAACCTAGGTCACCTTTCACTTCATCAAACGCAGTCATGTTTTCTTCTGACTTGTCGCCCGCACGAAGCTTCTCTAGAAGTTCATAAGCGTACATGCCGTCACGAATACGATCGACGTGTTCATCACGTAAATCACGAAGACCTGTTACTTGCTCATCAAAAGAGCGTGTCGCGATAATACCCATTACGTAAGGGATCTTAATTGCGTAATCGGTATGCATCGTTTCCTGGTTAGGAACACCAAATAACGTAAATGCGGCAGGTGCAGGTTCAGTGTGCCACTCTGCTTCAATTGCAGCGAGTTTCACTTTTTGAACTTCACCAAGCTCGTAGCCAGATTCGTCACCAAGAACGATGGTAGATAAGATAGCTGCAATACCGAAAGAAGCAGCAATAGCAAACGAACGACGAGCAAACGCAATGTCACGACCTTTTAATAGGTAGTATGAACTGATGCCTAGAATAAACATTGCGCCACAAGTGTAACCAGAAGCAACCGTATGCACGAACTTAACCTGAGCAACTGGGTTTAGTACAACCTCAGAGAAGCTCACCATTTCCATTCGCATGGTTTCGAAGTTGAAATCTGCGCCTACTGGGTTTTGCATCCAGCCGTTTGCGATAAGAATCCAAAGAGCAGAGAAGTTAGAGCCTAGTGCCACAAGCCAGGTAACCGCTAAGTGTTGGCGTTTAGATAGACGATCCCACCCGAAGAAGAATAGACCAACAAAAGTTGACTCCAGGAAGAATGCGACAAGTGCTTCGATCGCTAGCGGTGCACCGAAGATATCACCTACATAGTGGGAGTAGTAAGACCAGTTCGTACCAAACTGGAACTCCATGGTAAGGCCTGTCGCCACACCAAGTGCAAAGTTAATACCGAATAGCTTACCCCAGAACTTGGTCATGTCCTTATAGATTTGCTTGTTCGTCATTACGTACATCGATTCCATAATGGCCAGAAGGAAGGCCATACCAAGGGTCAATGGTACGAATAGGAAGTGATACATCGCTGTCAGTGCAAACTGCAACCGCGATAGATCAACTACGTCAATCATGGTAACTCCTATGTGTCGGCTGAATGACACTCTCTACATATTGCAATCCATATTCAGGTGTTATTTACACTTGAAAAATGTTGAATTATCACAACTCATTGTTGCAAAAATGTGCTTCATTGGTTAGTTAATTGTTAAGCATCAGCTAATATAGCTAGGGCTAATATTACTTGTAAAAACAGATTGTTTCAAAAGGTTTATAGCCGTAACGCGCTTTGATATACATCAATGTTTATGCGCGGAATTTGCACAAAAATCCATCACATTGATCTAGATCAACCAGTATTGGATACGGATGTTAAGAGAGAGTAATCAGGAGAGAAATTAACCAGTTGCAAGCAAACATCGAGTTAACAATCAATGCTTTTTACTTACTAAACCAGTATGAGAAAAAATTCAAAAAATGTGAGTTTGGTCAACTTTAATGAAGCGCTGGGCAACAACGGCCCAGCGAGGGAATCTTATTTTTCAATTCCGAAATGCAAATACGCACGATCTGTCGCGATTCTTCCACGCGGAGTGCGTTGTAAATAACCTTGCTGAATAAGATAAGGTTCAAGAACGTCTTCAATAGTGTCCTTTTCTTCACCTATCGCCGCTGCCATGTTGTCGAGCCCGACCGGACCACCACCAAATTTTTCCATAATCGCGAGTAGTAGCTTACGGTCCATGTAATCGAAGCCTTCGGCGTCCACATCAAGCATATTCAACGCCTTATCGGCAACATCGGCACAAATGTGACCATTGCCTTTTACTTCCGCATAATCACGAACACGACGTAGCAAACGGTTAGCAATACGTGGTGTGCCACGCGCACGTCTTGCCACTTCCAATGCACCTTCAGGTTCCATTGATAAACCTAAACAATCCGCGCTTCGCTGCACGATATCTTGGAGGTCTTTTATCTTATAAAACTCAAGGCGCTGAGTAATACCAAAGCGGTCGCGCAATGGTGACGTTAAAGAGCCCGCTCGGGTCGTCGCACCAATTAACGTAAATGGTGGTAAATCGATCTTAATAGAACGAGCGGCCGGACCTTCACCGATCATAATATCCAGTTGATAATCTTCCATCGCCGGATACAGCACCTCTTCAACCATCGGGCTCAAGCGGTGAATCTCATCGATGAACAACACATCGTTTTCTTCGAGGTTGGTTAACAGCGCGGCCAAATCGCCTGCTTTCTCAAGTACAGGGCCTGAAGTAGTGCGAATGTTCACTTCCATTTCATTGGCAACGATGTTCGCAAGTGTGGTTTTACCCAAACCTGGGGGACCAAAAATCAAAAGGTGATCAAGTGCTTCGCTACGTAACTGAGCAGCTTTAATGAAGATCTCCATTTGGTCACGGACATGGTCCTGACCTTGGTAATCCGCTAATTTTTTTGGCCGAATAGCACGATCAATGACATCTTCATCACGAAAGGCAGGGTTTTCTGGCGCGATTAAACGATCGGCTTCAATCATCTTTTTACCTTGAAAAATGGTTACCTGAGAGAATAATGCCGCTCGTTTAACAGCAAGTGGCATATTTCTATATCTCGTCATCCTGTACAGCGACGAAGGAGCGTGATACAGGATCTTCTATCCGAGCGATTTATGGTCAAATTGTTTCATTAACCGCTCAGCGTGCTGCTATTAGATTCCCAGTCTCGCCAGGCTCGCTGGAATGACACAAAAAACATCGTTAAGCGATTGGCATTAACCTTAGAGAATGAGTTATCTTGAACAAATGTTCACTGTGCAACCAGCGTTACACCATTGATTTTAGAGCTTCACGGATCATTTGCTCACTGCTCATGTCCGGTTTAGCGATCTGAGATACCACTTTCGACGCTTGAGTCGGCTTGTAACCTAGAGCTAGAAGCGCACTGATTGCTTCTTCTTCCGCGTTGTTGGATGTCGCACTAGAATCCGCAGGAGCAGCATCCGTAAATGGTGTAAATAGATCGCCAGCGCCCCACCCTTTCAAGCGGTCTTTCATTTCAACAACCAATCTCTCTGCGGTTTTCTTGCCAACGCCTGGAAGCTTAACCAGCGTAGAAACGTCTTCATGTTCCACACAAGTAACAAATTGCGTTGCTGTCATACCAGAGAGAATACCAAGACCGAGTTTAGGACCAACGCCATTGGCTTTGATCACTTCACGGAAAAGTGCTCGTTCTTTTACCGTGTTGAAACCGTATAGCAATTGCGCATCTTCACGGACAACAAAGTGAGTATAAATAATGGCTTCTTCGCCAACATTTGGCAGTTCGTAAAAACAGCTCATTGGCATCTGGACTTCATAGCCAATGCCATTAACTTCAATTAATACTTCAGGTGGTTGCTTTTCAATCAGTATGCCACGAAGACGTCCAATCACTATAAATACTCTTTGGAAATGAATTTGCGACAGGATAATAAAGAACTGGATAGACATCCAGTTAATTTTAACGGTAGCGCCCTTTTCTGGCACTGGTTGCTTTGCCCGCTAACGCAACGAGAGTCTTGTTAGTATTGGCATGACAAATCGCCACACCTAAAGCATCGGCTGCATCCGCTTGAGGCTTGGCGGGCAATTTAAGCATCTGCTGAACCATATGCTGAACTTGCGCTTTGTCCGCGCCACCAGTGCCGACGACAGCTTGCTTAATAAGACGAGCCGCGTATTCAAATACCGGCAACTCCGCATTCACCGCAGCAACAATTGCACTGCCACGAGCTTGGCCAAGTTTTAGCGCTGAATCCGCGTTTTTGGCCATAAACACTTGCTCGATCGCGAAAACGTCCGGTTGAAACTGGGTAATGATTTCCGTGACGCCTGCATAAATCTGTTTAAGCCGACCCGGAAGTTCTTTTTCTGAAGTACGAATGCAGCCACTACCAAGGTATTGCAAGTGGCGTCCATTTTGACGAATGACCCCATAGCCGGTAATGCGCGAACCTGGGTCAATGCCCAAAATAATTGACATGAATGTTCCTAAAAATGAGGCCTAATTCGGCCTCAGTCTTTTTATTATTACTTGCTAACTTCGGAGCAAATACCGCTCCCGACACCTTGAGTTTAATCTAGCGTAGCAGCAACGTCGTCAGAGATATCACCATTGTGATAAACCTCTTGAACGTCGTCCAGATCTTCCAAAGCGTCAATCAAACGAAGTAGTTTTGGCGCAGTGTCCGCGTCCAAATCTGCTTTCGTAGATGGGATCAGAGACACCTCAGCGTTCTCTGCCTCAAACCCTGCGGCATCAAGAGCATCTTTTACGAGTCCAAAATCGCCTGGGGCCGTGTAGACATCAATCGAGCCATCTTCTGCCGTTTCAATGTCATCAGCACCACTTTCTAATGCTACTTCCATTACCGCATCCTCATCTAAACCTGGGCCATATGAAATCACGCCTTTCTTGTCGAAAAGATAGTTGACGCTACCATCCGTCCCCAGATTACCGCCTGACTTTGAGAATGCATGGCGTACGCCAGATACCGTACGATTTCGGTTATCCGTCATACATTCGACCATGACCGCCGTACCACCTGGACCATAACCTTCATAGATCACGGTTTCCATGTTGTCGTCGCCTTCACCACCAGCACCTCGGCTGACAGCGCGGTTGACAGTGTCACGTGTCATGTTGTTAGACAGTGCTTTATCAATTGCGGCTCGCAAACGTGGGTTATTTTCTGGCTCGCCGCCCCCCTCTTTTGCCGCAACAACGATTTCACGGATTAATTTAGTAAAGATTTTGCCGCGCTTCGCATCTTGCGCTGCTTTACGGTGACGAATATTCGCCCATTTACTATGACCAGCCATAATTCACCTTTTAATGTATTTTGACGCTTAATAACAAAACATGTTCTAAAAGCGTTGCTTGGGAAATTGCTTTGGAAGTTTCTTGGGTTTATTTAAACAAAAACTCCCGCAGTTGCGGGAGTTTTCTTCAAATGTTGTGCGCTTATTCTGCGTCTTTTTCTTTCGCTGCAGTTACTGCGATTGCTAGCTCTTCTAGCGCTGCTGGGTTCGCAATACTTGGTGCGTCTGTTAATAGACACGCAGCTGCTGTTGTTTTAGGGAACGCGATAACATCACGGATGTTCTCTGTACCACATAGCAGCATTACTAGACGGTCTAGACCAAATGCAAGACCAGCATGTGGAGGCGTACCGAATTTCAGCGCATCAAGCAGGAAGCCGAACTTAAGCTGTTGCTCTTCAGGTGTGATACCTAGAATATCAAATACGGCTTCTTGCATATCTGCGTTGTGGATACGAACAGAGCCGCCGCCCACTTCGTAGCCATTTAGAACCATATCGTAAGCGTTAGAATTTGCCGCAGCAGGGTTTGCTTTTAGCTCTTCTGCAGTCACACCTAGAGGCGATGTGAATGGGTGGTGCATCGCGTGTAGGTTGCCTTCGTCATCTTCTTCGAACATTGGGAAGTCAACAACCCATAGTGGAGCCCATGCAGACTCATCCGTTAGCTCTAGGTCTTTACCTAGTTTCAAACGTAGCGCACCCATTGCTTCTGCAACGATGCCCGCTTTATCAGCGCCAAATAGGATAATGTCACCAGATTCCGCTTGAGTACGATCTAGAATGCCGTTGATCACGTCTTCATTTAGGAACTTAGCGACTGGAGATTGGATACCTTCCATGCCCGCTGCACGGTCGTTAACCTTCATCCAAGCTAGACCTTTCGCACCGTAGATGCCAACGAATTCACCGTAGCCATCAATTTGCTTACGAGTCAGAGAAGCACCACCTGGAACGCGAATAACGGCAACGCGGCCTTTTTCGTCGTTTGCTGGACCTGAGAATACTTTGAACTCAACGTCTTTCACTAGGTCAGCAACATCTACTAGTTCCAGTGGGTTACGTAGGTCTGGCTTGTCAGAACCGAAACGACGAATCGCTTCGCTGAACGGCATTACTGGGAATTCACCTAGGTCAACGTTTAGTAGCTCTTGCCACATTTCACGAACCATTTTTTCAGTCGTTGCACGAACTTGGTCAGCCGTCATGAATGACGTTTCGATATCGATCTGAGTGAACTCTGGTTGACGGTCAGCACGCAAGTCTTCATCACGGAAACACTTAACGATTTGGTAGTAACGGTCAAAACCAGACATCATTAGAAGCTGTTTGAATAGCTGTGGAGACTGAGGAAGCGCGTAGAAGCTGCCTTTGTGAACACGGCTAGGTACTAGGTAGTCACGAGCGCCTTCTGGTGTCGCTTTTGTTAGTACTGGCGTTTCGATGTCTAGGAAGCCGTTGTCATCTAGGAAACGACGAACAAAGCTAGACGCTTTAGCACGTAGCTTGATGCGGTCGCTCATTTCAGGACGACGTAGATCTAGGTAACGGTACTTCAGGCGTTGCTCTTCAGAGTTCTTTTGGTTGAAATCTAGAGGCAGAACATCAGAACGGTTGATGATTTCAAGACCTTTCGCAAGGATCTCGACTTCACCTGTTGCCATGTCTTTGTTTGCTTGGCTCTCTGGGCGAACGCGCACTTCACCCGTTAGTTTGATACAGAATTCATTACGAAGTGTGTTCGCCACTTCATACGCATCCGCCATATCTGGATCAACAACTACCTGAACGATACCTTCGCGATCTCGCATATCAATAAAAATAAGACCGCCTAAATCACGACGACGGTTAACCCAGCCGCAAAGTTCTACAGTTTGTCCTGCAAGGGACTTGTTCAGGTGACCACAGTAATGGGTACGCATAATGAAATTCCCAATCTCTCAAATGTTGTTAACTACGCTCTGTCAGCCTCATTGCTAAGCAGAGTAAAGATTCAGTTATACGCTGAATGTCCACGAAAATCGACTACTCAACATACAATTACGTGTGTTTTATCATTCACTGGTGCTTTTTAGTACAACAAATGTTCAAAAGCGCACCAAAGCGAAAAAATTGGGGAGGATTATAGCGTGAAATTACCTATTTCAGCAAAACTCTCGTAAAGTATTCACACGAGTAGCAAGCAGTAAAGAATAATGGATAACTTACCTCTTCGACTTGGATTGACAATGTGGTCACACAACCAATGGCAACAAAGTTTTTACGGCAGCGGGACAAAGCCCGCTGAACGTTTAGAAAGGTATGCGCAAGTGTTTCATACCGTGGAAGGCAACACGACATTTTATGCCACACCGACGCTCAATACAGTGCAAAACTGGAGAGCCGCAACCCACGATGATTTTCGCTTTACTTTCAAACTTCCTAAAGCCATCACTCATGAGCAAATGCTAAGAGGTTGCAGCGAACAACTGAGAGACTTCATGAAAGTCATGGAGCCTTTGCATGACCGTGTGGGCCAATGGACAATTCAATTGCCAGCCGCATTTGGTCCTGAATACCTTGTTCGACTGAAAAAGTTCTGTGCGAGCTTTCCACCTAACTTCCCTCTCGGTGTTGAGGTTCGCCATATGGCATTTTTCTCCAAAGGCGAAGAAGAGCGAGCACTTAACCAATGGTTAGTAGAGAATAATATTGACCGCATTATTATGGATAGCCGCCCAGTCTTTGCCGCTAAGCCCGACAATGAGGCGATTATTGATGCACAAATGAAAAAACCACGAGTCCCTGTTCACGCCATTGCTACCGCTTCACATCCTTTGATTCGCTTTATTGGTCATCCAGAAGAACAGCAAAACTACGAGTTTTTTAAACCATGGCTCAGCAAGTTGCCACAATGGATTGCCGAAGGTAAGCAGCCATATGTCATGATCCATACTGCAGACAATATAATTGCGCCAGAGTTGGCTGCAAACCTATATAAAGACATACAAAAGCGTATCACGCTCCCTGAGTTAGCGCCTTTCCCAGCTGACGATGGTAACTCGCAGTTACAGATGTTCTAACGCAACACATGACAGAGGCGCGAAATTCCCATAAAATACGCGCCTTTTTTGGTGCCTGACATTTTCAGGCGGCTTGTATGCAGAGACTTAGTTATGAACCCTAAGAGCAATCCAGATACTATTTTTTCGGCTCCAATCGATAAAATTGGGGATTTCACGTTCGATGAACGCGTAGCGGAAGTATTTCCTGACATGATTCAACGATCGGTACCGGGTTACAGCAATATCATTTCTGCAATCGGTATGCTGGCAGAGCGTTTTGTAAAACCTCACTCAAACATCTATGACCTTGGCTGTTCTTTGGGTGCTGCAACATTGTCTATGCGTCGCCATATCAAACAAGAAGGTTGCCAAATCATCGCAGTGGACAACTCTCCGGCGATGGTTGAGCGTTGTAAACTTCACGTCAACGCTTACCGCAGTGACACTCCTGTGGATGTAGTAGAAGCAGACATTCGCAATATCGAAATTGAAAACGCGTCAGTGGTGGTGTTGAACTTCACTTTGCAATTCCTCTCTCCAGAAGATCGTTACTCCTTGCTCGAAAAAATTTACGCTGGCCTTCGTCCGGGCGGCATTTTGATTCTATCTGAGAAATTCGTCTTCGAAGATGAAGTGTCGAACGAACTGTTAATTGACCTTCACCACGACTTTAAACGTGCGAATGGTTATAGCGAACTAGAAATCAGCCAAAAGCGCAGCGCGATAGAAAATGTAATGCGCCCAGATTCAAAGAAAGAGCATAAAGAGCGTTTCGCTAAAATTGGCTTTTCTAGCTACGATGTTTGGTTCCAATGCTTTAACTTCGGCTCCATGTTCGCGATTAAATAGACCATGCATACAAAGCCTGAACCATACCGATTTCGGCTTTTGTTAATAATTTATACCCATCAACTCAGCGATTAACTAACTATGTTTAACTTTGCAAATTTCTACCAATTGATTGCCCAAGACACCCGTCTTCAACCTTGGCTTAATGTGCTTCCACAACAGCTAACGGATTGGCAAAATGCAGAGCACGGTGACTTTGGTCGCTGGTTGAAAGCCCTGAACAAAATCCCAGCGGGTAGACCGGACAACATCGACATTGTTGATTCTGTCACGATTTCAAACAATGAGCCCATGCCTCAAGGGGAACTTAAAAAGCTAGAAAGCTTACTTCGTACATTCCATCCTTGGCGCAAAGGCCCATACCACGTACACGGCATCCATATTGATACTGAGTGGCGCAGTGATTGGAAATGGGACCGCGTGCTTCCGCATATTTCACCATTAAAGAATCGAAGCGTACTCGATGTAGGTTGTGGTAACGGCTACCACATGTGGCGCATGCTAGGCGAAGGTGCACGCTTAACTGTCGGTATCGATCCATCTCACCTGTTCCTGATTCAGTTCGAAGCAATTCGTAAACTAATGGGCGATGACCAACGTGCGCACCTATTGCCATTGGGCATTGAACAGCTACCTAAGTTAGAAGCGTTCGATACGGTATTCAGCATGGGCGTGCTTTACCATCGCCGCTCGCCTCTCGATCATTTAGTGCAACTAAAAGATCAATTGGTATCTGGTGGTGAACTCGTATTGGAAACACTCGTTATTGAAGGTGATGAGAATGCAGTACTGGTCCCGACTTCTCGTTACGCGCAAATGCGTAATGTCTATTTCTTCCCTTCAGCAAAAGCCCTAAAAGTGTGGTTAGAATTGGTCGGTTTTGAAGATGTTCGTATCGTTGATGAAAACATCACATCCGTAGATGAACAACGTACCACAGATTGGATGACGCATAACTCTCTACCTGACTACTTAGATCCGAACGACCCAAGCAAGACTGTAGAAGGCTACCCTGCCCCTCGCCGCGCGGTTCTTGTCGCTCGCAAATCATAATTCGCTGAGATTCCTGACATTGTCTTAACTCATTTTACGAGTTAAGACATTACCCTCTTTCCTCGTAATGAGCGAGTTTGTTTTTTGAATACATTTGTCACGTCAAAATATAAGTACGCTCTAAATAAGGATGCGCTTTTATGTCCTTGATTTTTGGCTTTTCATCACTATTCCTCAAACAATAAGTAATAGAGAAACATTCTTACTTGTGAGGCTTTATCGATATAAGCTAAACTCCTAAAAAATAAACAACTTAATCCAATCCCAAGGTTTTCAATGTTATTACGATTGACCCCGATTGTTGCCTTCGCCTTACTATCTGGATGCTCACTAACCAAAGGCGAACAGTACCACCAAGAAACGTTAGCGGCGATTCAAAATTCAGAAGCGAATGTCAATAATCGCATTACCAACCTAGAGCTACAGCTCAGCAACCAATCGGACTATATCGACAGCCTTGAAGAACAAGTCGATAAACTACAGGTTGAACTTCTTACATTTCGCGATGAAGCAATGGCAGAAGTAAAAAAACCGAAAGAGCCGATTATTGTCCAATCTCCCGCTCCTGTGGAACCAACCCCAACTCACGATATTGTCCTTGGCTCTATCGAAAAGGTCACTGTAGAGTCGATTAAGCAAACTTTTGATGCACGTATCGACACTGGTGCCGCGACGTCGTCTTTAAATGCCGTTGATATTGAAGAGTTCGAAAGAAATGGCAAAAAATGGGTCCGATTCCACTTAGCAGACACCAGTAAATCCGAAGAAGAGAAAAGTACTTGGATCGAAGCTCCTGTCATTCGCTACGTCAAAATCCGCCAGGTTACCAGTGAAGAGTTAGAACGCCGCGCTGTGGTAGAACTTTGGGTGCGCGTTGGAAAAATTCATGAAAAAGCGCAATTTACGTTGGCAGATCGCTCACATATGAACCATCCTATTTTACTGGGTAGAGAATTTATGCGCGACATAGCACTTGTCGATGTAAGTCGTACCTATATCCAAACGGACGAAGATAAAAAATAATAAGGTAGATTATGACGTCAAAAATACCGTTTTACCTTTCTATCATCTTATTGGTGATTGCGGGCATTGCTCTGAGTGTTTTCAGGCATGAAAACTACGGCGTGCCTTGGACGCCAGGCGAAACTCGCCAGGTGTGGGATGTAGAAGCTCGTATTGAGTTCAATGCTAACGGCAACGAAGTAAAAGCGTCACTTGCAGCACCTCATACACAAAGTGGTTACACACTTATCGGTGAATCTGCTTCCTCATCAGGTTATGGCGTTTCCTACATCAATGACGATTCAGGCCGTCGTGCAGAATGGTCAATTCGCCAAGCTCAAGGGCCACAAACCATATACTACAAAGCCCAGTTCTTAGTAGACCCTCAGGCTAAAGTCACTCCTTTACCGCCAACGGAAGACATTACGCCACCAACGCTATCAGCACCACAAGCAGCAGCGGCAAATGCCCTTATCGAACGTGCGATGAGTCGCTCAGCCGATAATGTGACGTTTACTCGTGAGCTTATCAAAGCGCTTAATGACCCAGATAGCCAAAACTCGTCGCTACTACTGAACGATTTCAGCCGTACTGATGCACTGCATAATATTTTGCTTACCGCAGGTATACAGAGCAAAACCGTCGGTGTTATCGAACTAGAAGATGGTCGTCGACGCCAAACAATTCAACCAATGGTTCAGGTTTGGTCAGGTAAAGATTGGGTACTGTTTTCGCCAAAATCCGAACAAAAAGCAGTGAAACCCAACTTGTTAGTGTGGGATGAATCAAACGTATCCTTACTTGACCTTGTTGGTGGTAAAAATAGCCAAGTGCATTTCTCGATGATTAAGCAAGAAATGACACCACAACAAGCTACAAACAACAAAATAGAAGCAGATGGATTACTGAATATTTCAATTCATAGCCTACCTTTGGAAGAGCAAGCGATGTTCAAAACCATCATGCTCATCCCTATTGGTGCTCTGATCGTTGTGTTCTTGCGTGTGATTATCGGCCTGAAAACATCCGGTACCTTCATGCCTGTGTTGATTGCCGTTGCTTTTGTTCAAACTCAACTATTAACGGGTATTGTCGGTTTCTTGCTAATTGTAGGTACAGGCCTGATTATTCGAAGCTATTTGTCTAGGTTGAACTTATTGCTGGTAGCAAGGATATCTGCGGTCATTATTACCGTTATTATGATCATCTCGGTGTTCACCGTTGTTGCGTTTAAAATGGGCTTAACAGAAGGCCTAACAATTACCTTCTTCCCTATGATCATCTTGTCTTGGACGATTGAACGTATGTCAATCCTATGGGAAGAAGAAGGTGCGAAGGAAGTTGCTCTGCAAGGTGGTGGTTCATTGCTGACAGCGGTATTAGTTTACCTTGCAATGACGAACTCATACATTCAACACTTAACCTTTAACTTCATTGGTCTACAGTTGATTGTTCTGGCCGGTATTCTATTACTAGGTACTTACACAGGTTACCGCCTCACTGAGCTACGACGCTTCAAACCACTAGCGGAGGACTAAACGATGTTCGAAAGTTTTACTTCGCCGTCTAAGCTTCGCCATAAAGGCATTATGGGGATGAACAAGCGTAACCACAGCTATATTGGCCGTTACAATGATCGTTCTAAATACCCACTTGTCGATGACAAGCTAAAGACCAAAATTATTGCACAGGCAGCAGGAGCAACAGTTCCTGCCCTGATCGGTGTCATTCACAACCAAGCTGAAGTTAAGACTATCCACAAAATGGTTGAGAACTGGCCTGGTTTTGTAATCAAACCTGCACAAGGTAGTGGCGGTAAAGGCATTCTGGTTGTTACGTCTCACAAAAACGGGGTATATACCAAACCCTCCGGCTCTACAATTGGTAGGGATGAGGTCGAGCGTCACATTAGTAATGCGCTTGCTGGCCTTTTCTCTCTTGGTGGTAAAAATGACGTTGCTGTGGTTGAAAACTTAATCAAGTTTGATGACTGTTTTGATGGCTTCAGTTATGAAGGCGTACCAGATGTTCGGATCATCGTATTTAAAGGTTATCCAGTTATGGCGATGATGCGCTGTTCTACAGCGGCTTCCGACGGCAAAGCAAACCTTCACCAAGGTGCCGTAGGAGTAGGCATTGACATCGCGACAGGTAAAGCCGTCAGAGCGGTGCAGTTCGATCATCCAGTTACTCATCACCCTGATACAGGTAAAGACCTTTCGACCCTTCAAGTACCGCATTGGGAGCGCTTGCTGGAGCTTGCGTCAAGTGCCTGGGAAATGACAGGTTTGGGATACATGGGTACGGATATGGTGCTGGATAAAGATGAAGGACCTATGGTTTTAGAGCTTAACGCTCGCCCTGGTCTGGCAATCCAAATCGCTAATGGTGCAGGCTTGCTTCCTCGTTTGAAACACATAGAGAGCCTTGGCACACCTGCTGAGTATCCAAAACCGATTGAACGCGTCGCTTACGCGGCAGAGCAGTTCGGTGTGAAGCCGTTGTTCTAACCCTCCGACATAATGTTCGTTATTACTCGCCAGTAATTGTCATGATTACTGGCGTTTTTGTTCCCGCATCCAAAAACCTTGCAGTTGCTCTCCTTATTAAACACATCCTTCTCATATATAAGTTGAATCAATGATCGAGCTAACAAAATCAACATAGATCGTTTCTTTTCTACTTTGCCTTTTGAGTATGATGAGAGCTCCCCTTACTCAACTTGAGAGGTTGGGAAATGCTAATAAAACAAACAAACAATGATGAACCAGAGCTTGAAGAACAAGAGAGCTTAGACCAACACCTACAACGCTTGTCTGAGCTTTCTGTCCAAGCACTTGAAGAGCTTGCTGAAATGATCGAAGTCAGGGACGATATTCCAGAGGAATAAACGTCGCTTCCTCATTAAGTTCCGCTAATAAGCCGAGACTGCCGTCCTACAGTCTCGGCTTATCTTATGTAGTTCGAAGCCTGCCTCGCAAACAGATACAAAAACGCCCGCGTTCTTTGCGGGCGTTTTATTAGATTCGGAGTTTACGATTCAAACTCTTCAATCATCTCTTGCGCTTCAGTCTTAGGCTTATCCGTTTGACCAAAACCACGCAGACCCACTACGTGTACGTGTTCGTGGTCTTTAAACACCTTACGCACCAGTTTGTAGGTCGTACCTTTCTCTGGGCTGATGTTTTCTGGTGCCGCGATAAGCAGTTGCATATCCAGACGGTCACACAATTCGAACAACGTCGCGATAGACTTAGCATCCAGACGCGCTGCTTCATCCAAGAAGAGCAGACGACAAGGCACAATGTCTTTGCTGCGTAGACGACGAGACTCTTCTTCCCAGCTTTGAACAACCATCAGTAGGATTGACTGACCGGTACCGATCGCTTCACCTGTTGATAGCGCGCCAGACTCAGCCTGTAGCCAACCATCTGTACCACGGTTCACCTCAACACTTAGCTCTAAGTAGTTACGGTAATCCAGTAGCTCTTCACCCAGAACCTGAGGAGAACGTTGACCCATATCGATATGTGGGTTCACACGTTGGAACAGTTTCGCCATTGCTTCAGAGAAGGTAAAGCGAGTCGATTCAAACAGGTCTTTATGCTGCTCTTGCTGTGTCGCTAGGCCGCTCAGTAGCACTTCGTGACTTTCGCGGATCTTCACGTTCAGACGTACGCCCTTCACCTGACCGAACGAAATATTCGACAGGCCTTGGTTCAGCATACGAATACGATTTTGCTCACGCTGAATCGTCTTCTTAATGATGCTCGCTACTGACTCAGAGCTGATCGCTAAGCGGTTTTCACGTTGGGTTAGCTCTTCCGTTAGACGCGCTAGCTCAACTTCCATCTCTTCGATCGCTTCAACTGGATCATCAGTACGGATGATATCCTGACGAATGCGCTCGCGAAGATGTTGGTAAACCGCGATGTAGAACAGAACTTTACGCTCTGGACGTGCATTGTCTTCTGATAGACGCAGCGCATCACGCAGGTCGTCATTGTTCGCAACCGCTAGACGCAGCGCACCCAGTGATTTATCCGACATCGAACGCAGTTCATCCGCTGACATGTAAGCCAGTTCACGCTTGTGTAGACGACGCTCAACATCGTTCTCACGCGCCAAACGAAGTACTGAACACCAGCCGGCTTTCGCTGCAACAACAAAGGTACGCAGCTCAACGTATTCTTTCTGAACTTTCTTCAGACGTTTCGCCAAGCCTTTCATCTCGAGTTCAGTAGAGGTGATCGTGCGCTCGTATTCGCTCTTACGGCTGCGAGACGTGTGTAGACGCTCGTGCAATTCGTCACGACGACGCATTGCGCGCTCTTCTGCACCTTCGTCAGCGTTCACGCCAAACTCTTGAAGCTCTTGTTTGAACTCTTGAACCGTTTCCAGTTTCGCTTGGTGTGAACTCTTCAGAGAAGCCAATACTTGGTTGTATTGGTTCATTTGACCTTGCGATTGCTTCAACTCTTCACGAGAGCGAGTACGCATTTGTTCAGCTTGAACCAGTTTAGCTTTTAGCTGCTCACTCAGTTCGCTACTCTTGTTCAGTAGGTCTACTGAATCTGAGTAAGCGAAGTAGTGACGACGTTCAACGAGATCCGAGAGTGCAAAGATTTGCTTCTTAAGATCTTGTAGCCGCTCGTCTGCCGCTTTGTATTCTGCTTCTAGTGCATCGAATTGCTCTGGGTCAGCATCAAGCGCAGACGCAATATTCTCTAATTGCGTGACGGCTTTTGCATGGTTGTTTAAGAAGTTTTTTGCCTCTGCAAGCTGAGCGATTTTCTCTTCTAGCTCATCAAAACGCGCTTGCAATGACTCATCTTCAACAAGCACCATGTGTGACGCTAGCTTGTCCAGAGAAGACAACGCTTGCTTGCTGGTTTGAAGCTGAGAACGTTGTTGTTGCTCTTTCGCATCCAGATCCGCCAACACGCGAGCAATTTGGTTACGCTTATCACGAATAGTTGCCAGTGCTTGTTCTGGATCGGCGTCAAAAGCAACCTGAATGTGGTTAGACACAAATAGGTTAAACGCTTGGTACAAGCGCTGCATTTTCTGAGAATCAAACGCCGCTTTCGCGTGTTTCTCTACCACTTCTTCTCGTTCGTTACGCAGCAACTCTAGACGCTGCTCACGTGCCGCACGGCCAAACAATGGGATCTCAGGCAAGCGAGAGTAACGCATTTGGCGATCGTTCATACGAACGCAAACCGCGCCCTCTAACTCTTCTGCATCGAACGAGCTGTCATCAAAGGCATCGATGTCACCTTCAATGATGTACAAGTCTTCTGGACAGTCGTCTAGCTCTACCAGTTTTTCTTCGATGCCTGACAAGTCAGAAACAACGATAGCGTGACGAGCCGGACCGTACATCGCACTGAAGTAAGGCGCGTCATCAATCGTGATGTCATCGTAGATCTCAGACAGCAATACACCGCCCAGCGTATCTGCCAAACCTTTCAGGCGAGGGTCATTTGAACCACCAGGAGAAGCAAGACGCTCAATCTCAGCGTCTAGCTGGCTACGGCGCTCAGCAAGCTTATCTTTAGCTAAAGACAGCTCCCTTTCTTGTTCAAGGACAACTTGCATGTGGTTCATTACCGCATGGCGATCCTCAAGCTCTTCACCGCTCTGCTCTCTCAGTTTCTCTAGCGCATCGTTCGCCGCAATCCAAGCTGGTGCTATTGCTTCAAGCTTACTGATTTCTGCCACCGCGTTTTGCTCTAGACGGCGCTGTTCACCACGCTGATCACGAACTTCTTCTTGAGCTATCTCTAGTGATTCGATTTGCGTCGCATGACGTTCACGTTCTTGTTCAAACGTAACCTCATCGGTTAGTTCAACGTGATATTGCTTTTTGTATTCAGCAACCAGTTCACGTGCTTGACGCTGCTGGTTAAGGCTGCGTTCGAGATCACGGTGTTGTGCTCGCCATTGTTGTTCGTTTTGTGCAATTTGTTGTGACTCACGCGCTTTCGCAATTGCGGTTTTCGCATGTTCAGACGCGTCTTTGCGCTCAACTTGACCAACGATGCTTTGTACTAGTTTAAGCGCGGTTTCAAACTGCTCTGCCGCTGCAGAAGACATGTCCAGCTTGTGCTTAACCGATAGCAACGCATTGGTGTTTTCTGATTCTTTGCTCTTAAGCTCAGAGACAAGCGCTTGAGCCGATTCCGCCGTTAGGCTGTCATCGCCAAGTAGCTTCTTCGCTTTCTCCAGCGCTTGAACTGCTTGTTGATATTGAAGGGCGCGAGTTTGCTGAACGTCAAGAGCTTGCTGGTAATCAGCAAGTTGCGTCTTAAGGCTATCCACCTCTTCTTCTGCAACGGTAGCTTGCTCTTCAGCCATCATCACGCGTTCTTGCGCTTCTTCCACTACCATCATTTGTTCTTCAAGACGCTCGCTCAGCTCTTCAAGATCTTCTTGGTAGCGTTCGATCTTCTCTTGCTGACGCAGCGCGTTTTGCACCAGTTGCAAGTGATCAGAAGCCGCTTGGTAGTCTTGCTCTAAAGAAGATTCTGATTCGATCAGCAGTTCCAGCTCTTCTTGAACGCGGTTAAGCAGATTGTTTTGCTCAATCAAGGTCTCGCGAGAACCAAATAACTCTGAACGCAAAGACAATGTCTGTTCTAGTTTTTTACGGCGCTCGTTGGCATGGCGCATATAGTCCGCTGCCACGTAGTTGGTCGACTCTGTAATCAAATGTTTGAACAAGTCACGGTCTGCTTGCGTGGTTTTGATCGCTTCTAGCGTCATGCGGTTTTCACGCAGCGCCGATTCCATATCTTGGAACGCTTTCTTCACGCCGCCGTTTTGTGGCAGAAGGTAGTCACGTAGCGAACGGGTAATCGCACTTGAGATACCACCGTAAAGCGATGCTTCGATCAGGCGGTAGAATTTAGAACGGTCACCAGAGTTACGCAGTTTCTTCGGAATCACACCGAATTCAAACATTTGTGCGTGGTAATCCACGATAGAAGAGAACGCTTTGAACTGAACGCCTTCAAATTCCGCGATCGATTCTTTTACTTCGTTGATTTGACGTACACGAGCTTGAGTCGCAGATACGCTTTCAACCAAGATATCCGTTGGTTTCACATGGCTTGGAAGACCTTGGATCACAAACGGTTTGATGTCTACTTTCTTATCACGACCCGCAACTTGCTGTAGTTTTACTGCAAACAATAGGCGTTGGTTACGTGAGTTCACCACGTCTAGCGCCGCATAACATGCGCCCGGCTGTAGCTTACCGTACAAACCTTTGTCGCGAGACGATTGGCTGCTGCCCGCTTCTGTCGTGTTACGGAAGTGCAGCAGCGTTTGGTCAGGAATCAATGCGGTGATGAACGCCGCCATTGTGGTTGATTTACCTGCACCGTTACCACCTGATAGCGTGGTGACCAGACCATCGATGTCAAACGTACGGGCAAAGAAGCCGTTCCAGTTGACCATGGTCAGCGATTGGTATTTACCGCGTTCAATCATGCTCATGCTTCACCCTCTTCTGTTGTTTCTTCTTGGGCTTGGTCGTCTTGATCTTCTTCAGACAATAAGCTGCCTTGGCTTGGCTCTTTGGTGTGCACTACTGCTTCACCATCACGGATTAGACGCAGCTGCGCTTCACGCATGTCATCGCCAATACGTACATCGGCACCAAAGCGGAATACCGCTTCACTGATGCTGAATTTACCGGTTTCACCGATGTTGATGATCATGCCTAGGCGACGCAAACGACGAAGTGACGTACGTACTTTTTCAAACAGCTTTTCTTTATCAAGGTCAGAACCGGTAGCACGGTTCGTCACTAGCTTCATCAGCTTATTTTCATCTGCTAGAGCAAGCAGTTCGTCGTACAGCTCTTGGTTAGTGAAGATGCCTTCGTGCGCAAGACGCTCTGGGCTTAGGTAAAGGAAACACAGTACCTTACCCACCAGCA
Organism: Vibrio sp. 2096; assembly: GCF_033339595.1. Taxonomy (NCBI): domain Bacteria; kingdom Pseudomonadati; phylum Pseudomonadota; class Gammaproteobacteria; order Vibrionales; family Vibrionaceae; genus Vibrio; species Vibrio sp. 2096. The sequence goes on along the minus strand of NZ_JAWOUX010000002.1, from coordinate 102,547 downwards.
TATCCAGTTCAGAAAGAACACTACGGCCAATCAGAGATGTTGAACGTGGACGAAGGTAGAAGAAACCTTCTGGCGCTTTCACCAATTCGGTGTTGTAGCGTTGGTAGAAAGAAGAAAGCTCAAGTTCGAAATCCGACAACAACGCGTGGTTGTCTAGATCTTCACTTGAGATATGACGCCCTGCTCGAAGCATGCTGTCTAGCGCTGGGAACAGAGGGTTAGAAATTGCTTTTGCCAGATTTTCTGACATGTATTCATTAGTATCGGTCGATGACATTCGCTTGTACCTTTGCCCCAAATTCGTTGATTGCTTTCCAGTCTGGTTGAATCGCTTGGTAATCCGATTCTGAATACCCTAGACGTACAGCTTGATCGACGATAATGCGAGCTAAATCAAAATGATGAGTGTAAGGGTGCTGTGCAAGGTAATCTCGCAGTACCACACTCAAATCGATTGGTGTGCCTTGATCTTTATGCGCTTTTAGCATGTCACCAATTCGTTCAGACAGCTCATCATTGACTTGTTGAAACTCTTCGTATTCTACTTCCATCGGAACTTGACCCGTGACCTCGTCATCACGCAGTACTAGGGCCTCATCACGAAGGTCAGAAAGCCTCTCCGCATCTGCATAAGTCAGATACCAAGGCGCATCGAAGTAATCTTTGACGGATTGACGCAGACGCGAGCTAAACGCACGGTTCTTATCCATATCGATTGCAGTACGGATAAACTTGTGCACGTGTCGGTCGTAACCAATCCAAAGGTCGATAGCTTGCTGGCCCCAGCTTGTGATTCGGTCCAGCTTCATTTGCAGACCAAACAAGGCTTCTTCGATAAACTCCAGCTCAGGGTCACCGTAAACAATTTCTTGAATATCGAGGATCTGAGTTTGCAGTTCATCACTGGCGGCTTGCAGCGTATCTTGAAGTTCACGCAACGTGCTTGATGTTTCTGACAGAAGTGCTTCACAGTTGTTGATCGCTTCACGCCAGTCTTTGTTAAGCAGGTCAGCAATCTGTTGTTTCACTGACTGTTGCTGCTCATCCATAACACGTTGGTTGAGGTCAATTTGATCGAAAATTTCGCCTACAGAATATTTTAAAACACCGTATACGTTTTTCTTCCAGTGACCCGGTGTGCCACCTTTTTGTGCTGCCTCAATCGCTTTCGCCATTTCATCCGCTACCATGGATAGCTGGATAGATAGACGCAGTTTTGAGAACTCACGATGACGCACGTAGTAGTCGGTTATTCCTATCGCTAATGGCGACAAGCGGTAAATGCTCGCTCCGTCAGTAATCTCACTGACAAAACGGCTCATAAGACGCTGCTTAACCATCTCGTTGATCGCATTGTTCGCACGAAAAGCGGAGGCTTCGCCGGTCTCATCAAATAGTCGAGTGACGATGGCAAATGCATCATGCAGTTCACCTTCACCCAGTTCTTCATCGAACCTTTCATTACTCAGTACGGCAATGGCTATCAAAAATGCCAATCGCTCTGTGGTCAGGTTCAACGAGAAATCGTGCTGCTTAACCCAGCCAACCAGCTCATCGATTGGTTGCTCTGCAGCATTGAGAGTCATCTCACTCATTGTTATTCCTGTTTATCGTTCTTTTTAGCCCACACATGAATGTAGCGGCCTAATGAGAGGTATGGCTCTTGTCGACAAAGTTGTTTTTCTAGCGCCAACACATCTTCAAACTCGTAATCACCCATGTATTCCATATTGCCTATGTAATCACTAAATGAGCGAATACCAGATTTGCCACAAATATTAAAACCTGAATTTTCTATCCACTGGTAGACTTCTTCAGGTTTTAAGCCTTTTTGCGGCTGTAGTTTAAATCTTTTTCGGTGAGGCATGCCGTCTAATATATGAGGAATGTTGCCACAAACCACGTTTTTATAGACTAAACCGTGGTGGTTGTAGAACATGACTGATGCGATGCCTCCCGGTTTTACTTGTTCTAGAACTGTTTCAAGTGCGGCCTTAGGATCAACCAGCCACTCCATCACAGCGTGGAACATAACCAGATCGACCTGTACATCCATATGTTCACCGATGGATTGGACAGGCGAATGAATCAGGCGATACTGCTCAAGCAAACCGTTTTTTTCAATATCCTGCTTAGCCAACTGCAGCATTTCCGAAGATAGATCACATAAAGCGATTCGATGTCCGAGCTTAGCAAGCTTTTGCGACATTTGTGCCAAACCACCACCAGCGTCTAACACTTCTAGGGGTTGCTGGTCAGCATCTAATTCACTTAGAATCTGTAGAAAATCTTCCCACACAATGATTTGGCGGATCTCCCCTTTATCGGAGCCGTAAATATTTTTTGCAAATTTGTGGGCGATATCGTCGAAATTGCGGTCTTCTGTCACTTCTGCTGAGTTATCATAACGGATTGTGCCGCTATTCTGGCACAAGGAAAGCAGGAATAAAGAGGGATACCCTCATTTTTATTATCAATTGATGTTTTTTCGGACTATTTATGTATGTTTGAGCTGAAAAAAGTAGTGTCAGCCATGCTTATGCCCCTTCCGGCATTGCTGCTGATAGGCTTGTTGGGTCTTGCTCTCATTAGTTTTACTACAAAACGTAAAACTGGCTGCTTCGTTGTTCTATTCTCTTTTGTTGGCATTTTTCTTGTTGCCTTCCAACCTGTTTCAACCAAGCTTCTTATGCCGTTAGAGCGAGAGCATAAAGCCTTTTTGCCAGTTTCTGGCACCATCGACTACGTGATGGTTTTAGGGAATGGTCATGTTATCGATGACGAAATTCCACCCACCTCGCAGTTAAGCCGTGCAGCATTAATGCGCTTAACTGAGGGCATTCGTATTTTAAGAATGTATCCAGGCGCGAAATTAATCTTATCCGGCTATGCTGGCGGATCTGAAATTAGCCACGCGCGAATGATGGCGAACGTTGCCCTTGCGTTGGGAGTCGCGAAATCCGATATCATTTTATTAGAAGATGCGAAAGATACGTGGGAAGAGGCGCGTCAAGCGGCTGCATTCGTTCAACAAAAGGAGATTGTGTTAGTCACTTCTGCGAGTCACATGAGCCGTGCATTGTATGAGTTCAACGCAGCAGGCATTAAACCAATCCCAGCCCCGACCAACTTCTTAGCTATTAGCGAAATCAGTCAACCTTGGGATAAATACTCACCTAAAGCGCGTTACTTAGAACAAACAGAGCTTTATTGGCATGAGTACTTGGGCAGTATTTGGCAAAGGTTGCGTGATACTGTCGGCCAAACACCAATGGTTGAAGCAAACTAGTATTATCTTGAAGCCACAAAAAAGGAGAGCCGAAGCTCTCCTTTTCTTTTTACGATTGAGTTATGTTCAAACTAGTCACCAGCAAACATATAGCCTTCGCCGTGCACCGTTACAAAAATCTGTGGGTTCTTAGGATCGAACTCCATTTTTGCGCGCATACGTCGAATAAGAACATCAATGGTGCGGTCATTCGGCGCATCCACTCGATGGCTGATCATGTTCAAAATACGCTCACGACTTAACACCTGGTTAGGGTAAGACGATAATGCCACCAAAAGTTCATACTCTGCTTTAGTTAGTTTTACTGGCTCACCGTTGCGGCTAAGTGCGCGACGTTGAATGTCGAATGTCCACTCCCCAAAGCGCACAATGTGCTCTTCACTGGTTTCATTCGCTTTCGAGCTGCCACTGCGCGCTGCTGAAATACGCCACAGCAAGTTTTTAACGCGAACTAACAGCTCTCTCAGTTCAAAAGGTTTTGTCACATAATCGTCAGCACCCATTTCTAGGCCTACGATTTTATCAATGCTATCCGTGCGTCCTGTTACTAATATGATACCAATATCCGATTGGCTACGTAACTCACGAGTAAGCATCAGGCCGTCTTCACCAGGCAGGTTAATATCCAGCATGATCAGGTCTACATCGCCCGCTTGCAAAACTTCACGCATTTCTGCGCCACTCTCTGCTTCGCTGACTTGGTAGCCCTCATTTTGGAAATATCCCGCAAGCTTACTACGAGTTACAACATCATCTTCTACGACTAATACGTGATAGCTCATTTACACCACTTTTCTGTCTTCTTATTATCCAAGACGTATTCTATTCATAACTAGTAACATTTCTAGTCATAGATACATTAAAACGCAAGATTTAGCGTTTTTATTGATTCAAAACAAGCTTGCCCATTGCTATTAATAAACGGTCATTTTTGACCATAAAACATAACAATTATAGTTACTGCTATTCATTTTAATTGATTACACTTAGGGGATATCCCTAATTGACTTTGTGATGCATGACTTGAAGCATCATTCAGGAGCCCAAAATGCAAGAAGTGAAAGCTTTTAATGAAAAACGCGCTGAAATTTACTGGTGGTTTTCGAGCTTGTTCGCAAAAGAACTAACAGAGAAAGAATTGGAAGCCTATCACAGTGTTGAAATTCGCAGTTTTCTCGCAGGTTTAGGTGAAAATGAGTCGCTAAAACCAGCCGTTGATAGCCTAGTTGATGCATTGAATCGGTTACAAGATCGTGAAGATGCACAACTAGAGCTTGCAGCTGACTTTTGTGAACTGTTTTTGAAGACAGAAAAATACGGCGCTCTTCCTTACGCATCCATGTACATTGGTGAATCAGGTTTACTGAATGACAAGCCAGCTGAGGAAATGGAAAAGTTGATGGCTGAATTTGGCGTTCAAGTAGACGAAAACCTAAAGGAACCTGCGGATCACTTAGCCGTTGAGCTCGACTTTCTCGGGAACATGATTATCCGCTCAAACGAGCTTGAACAAGAAAAACACATGGAAGAAGCCTTCGTTAAACAAAACGACTTTATCCAGCAACAATTGATGTCTTGGTTACCTCAGTTTTCAGACAAATGTAAAAAATTCGATGAATTTGGATTTTACTCAAGTGTCGCGAAACTATTAGTTGCATTTTGTAAACTAGACAGCGCCTACCTTCTTGGTGAATAATTGCCGCCTATTTTTAGGGAGCCTGCCTATCGGGCTTCCTGTATGCCTGAAAGTGACCGATTGTAAGTAACTTGGGTATAATATTCGTTTGCCTTAACTTAGCGCAAAGACGCTTGGTTATTTAGCAGTCAAAATGTGACTTCAAATACACAAATCTCTTGCTGAAAACATTGCTAGTCAGTCCACATAGGGCTAAAATGTGAGCGCAAACGATTAAATATGATTTATATGTAAACCGCTGAAATATAGCGGTTTTTGTGTTTTCTTAACAGGTTGATGGCAATTTCTCATCAGATAGAAAAAAGATAAAATTCATCGACCGATGCTGCTACGTACCCTTTTGTCGCACTTGGATCAACCGCTGCCGAGACACTTAGCGCCAATTTTATATTGCTAGGTGTGAAACCATTAGAGCATCAGGTACATCCAATACGACATATTTCAGTAGCTCGATACAGGACACCATTTATGGCCACGATAAAAGACGTTGCTCGCTTAGCCGGCGTTTCCACTACGACAGTTTCGCACGTTATCAATAAAACGCGTTTCGTTGCAGAAGCAACGCAAGAAAAAGTAATGAAAGCCGTTGACGAGCTGAATTACGCGCCAAGTGCCGTTGCACGCAGCCTAAAATGCAACTCAACTCGTACGATTGGCATGTTAGTAACTCAATCAACTAACCTATTTTTCTCAGAAGTGATTGATGGCGTTGAGAGCTACTGTTACCGCCAAGGCTATACTCTGATTTTATGTAACACAGGCGGGATTTACGAAAAACAACGCGATTACATTCGTATGCTGGCTGAAAAGCGCGTTGATGGCATCCTAGTGATGTGTTCTGACTTAACCGAAGAACTAAAAGAGATGCTTGACCGTCATGCGGACATTCCTAAAGTGGTCATGGATTGGGGCCCAGAGAGCTCACAAGCAGACAAGATCATGGATAACTCAGAAGAAGGTGGCTACATTGCAACCAAACATCTGATTGACAATGGTCATACGGATATCGCTTGTCTAAGCGGTCATTTTGAAAAGCTTGCTTGCCAAGAGCGCATTGCAGGTTTCCGTCGCGCAATGAGCGAAGCGAACCTAGCTGTAAATGAAGACTGGATCCTTGAAGGTAACTTTGAATGTGATACGGCCGTATTAGTTGCAGATAAAATTACCGCAATGGACAAGCGCCCGACGGCGGTATTCTGTTTTAACGACACAATGGCTCTAGGCCTAATGAGCCGCTTGCAACAAAACGGGATCAAAATTCCTGAAGATATTTCAGTGATCGGCTACGACAACATCGAGCTTGCGGAATACTTCTCTCCACCGCTAACGACTATCCACCAACCTAAACGTCGTGTTGGTAAAAATGCATTCGAAATTCTACTTGAGCGTATCAAAGATAAAGAACACGAAAAACGAATTTTCGAAATGCAACCTGAGCTTGTAATTCGAAATACTGTGAAAAAAATGAACTAAATTTCACTGTATTTAACCGTGTTAAATAAGCGCTCTACAGGGGCGCTTATTTTTTTGGAAAAATTAAGCATTCTCTAATACTTCACACCACTCTAATAACAATTGACTAACGTTAACTCCCTGTTTTATATAAATGTAATATATATTAAGAACTCCTTTTCAAAGGCCAATTTGCACCTTTCCATATGCAAAATAGAGCATTCAATCTATCATTTTTATTGAACCGAAATCACACTTTTAACGCTAAACCGTGATGTTAATTCAATATAAGAAGTATGCTCATTGTGTCACGCACAGGGCAAACCATTCGAAAGAGTGGGACGCAAAGCCTCCGGCCTGAACCATATTACGATATGGAAGGTAGCGGGGTTACCGATGGCAAGTGTGTAAGCAATGACTTTACTCTGTAATGACATTGTTTTTACGCATGTTTGCTACTCTCTCGGACCTGACTTTTGGTGGCGTAATATTAATTACACCGAGATAACAAAACATGGATAAACCGATACTCAAAGACTCTATGAAGCTATTTGAGGCACTTGGTAATATCAAGTCGCGCTCAATGTTTGGTGGCTTCGGACTATTCGCTGATGAAACAATGTTTGCACTAGTGGTAAACAATCAGCTTCATATCAGAGCAGACCAAAAAACTTCATCTGACTTCGAGAAACAAGGGCTAAAGCCTTACGTTTATAAAAAACGTGGCTTTCCAGTCGTTACAAAGTACTACGCTATTTCCAGCGATTTATGGGAATCAAGCGAACGCTTAATCGAAGTAGCGAATCAATCATTGAAAAAGGCAAAGCTTGAGAAAGAACAGCAAGCAAGTACAAAGCCTAACCGTTTGAAAGATTTGCCTAACTTACGACTGGCTACCGAGCGCATGCTAAAAAAAGCCGGCATCGAATCCGTAGAGAAGCTTGAAGAGGAAGGTGCGCTTAACGCCTATAAAGCGATAAGAGATACGCACTCTGCAACCGTCAACATTGAGTTGCTATGGGCACTAGAAGGTGCTATCAACGGCACTCATTGGAGTGTGGTACCTCAAGCTCGCCGAGATGAGTTGATGAACGGCCTCCAATAAAAGTCGGCCTAAAAACTATCTTGTAAAACCGCAGTCTAATCTGCGGTTTTTTTGTGAAATTTTTTCGGTTTTCCTACTGTCTTATTACATATATCCCAAATTGGAATCAAAATTATGAATAAGAAACTGATATTAGGTCTCATCCTACTAGCGGCTATCGTCTTTTTAGGTATTAACTTTGGCCAGTATTTAACCTTAGAGAATGCAAAAGCCCAACAAGAAGCACTAACTACATACATCGATCAGAATTTTGTATTCTCGGCTGCGATTTACTTTTTTACCTACATTGCAATTACCGCTTTTTCTATCCCAGGAGCGGCAGTAGTCACCTTACTTGGTGCAGCCTTATTTGGTTTTTGGACAAGCTTGCTACTGGTTTCTTTCGCTAGCACTATGGGGGCAACACTGGCCTTCTTGAGCAGCCGATACTTATTGCGTGACTGGGTACAAAACAAATTCGGAAATAAACTCAACGCAATTAATCAAGGTGTCGAAAAAGACGGAGCTTTTTATCTATTTTCCTTGCGTCTAATCCCTGTATTCCCTTTCTTTCTAATCAACTTACTGATGGGCTTAACACCGATGTCTGTAGGTCGATTTTATCTCACTAGCCAAATAGGTATGCTGCCAGGCACAGCCGTATATCTGAATGCAGGTACTCAATTAGCAACAATTGAAAGCCTATCGGGCATTGTTTCACCCGCAGTATTAGCGTCTTTTGCGCTATTGGGACTATTTCCAATCATCACTAAATGGGTTATGAATAAAGTAAGGCCGACACCAAGTCAGCAAAACTCGTAATTGGTGAAGTGGGTATTTTGATGAAAATATTTATCGCTAAAAACCCAGCAGAAGCACACATTGTATGTGAGCTGCTTAAAGTGGAACAAATTTACTGTGAAGTTCGCGGAGAAGGTATTTTCGGCTTAAAAGGAGAACTGCCGTTTGGTGATGATACCGATCCTTATGTGTGGCTTTTTGACACGGCACAAAAGATGAAAGCTGAAGAAATAGTAAAAGCATATCGAAAACAATCCGATAGGCATGAGTATCAAGATTGGCAATGCCCAAAATGTCATGAAATAAACGAAGGGCAATTTGGTGCATGTTGGCAATGTGGATATCAACTAGGAGAGCTATAGCGGCTCTCCTATTCAGTGGATGCACTCAGTTTTAAGCACATACAGCTTGCTGTTTAATAAACTCGATGGAGTGTTGATTGAAGTCTTCTGGACGCTCTACATTGCATACATGACCACAATTCGGGATTTCTCGTAGAATGCTGAGCTTATGTGCTGCAACCATTTCTTTGACAGGTTTAATAAACATGTAATCCCTGTCGCCCATTAAGTAAAGAGTCGGAATGGGTAACTCTCGATCTTTAAAATATTTCATTAACGGATTTACATCAGCGGCAAGAATAAACCAACGTTTAAATTCTTTTTGGCAAAGCTTCTTGGCTTCGCGAATAAAAAGGTGGCGAGATTCTCGTTGGCTTCTTTGAGGCATAACAATATAAGCGAACAGTTTGTAGAGCCACATGTACGGTAGGATATGCTTACAAAAATTACCTAATTTCACCAATATCTGAGAACGAGTGTTAAGCCTTGTGACAGCACCGCCGAGCACCATCGAACGTACGCGCTCTGATGACAATTCAGCAAGGTTTCGAACAATAATAGTACCAAGCGACATACCGACAAAATGAGCGGATTGGATCTTTAAATGGTCCAATACTTTCAAAATATCTTGGGTAACTTCCGTAAAGGTATAACGGCTAGCAATGAGCTCTTTAAGTAACTGATTTGACTTTCCATGACCTCTTAAATCGATCAGCAATAAGTTAAAGTGTTGCTTGTAAGCTTTAATTTGCTTGAACCAGATAGAAGAGCTACCACCAGCACCGTGCACAAATACAACCCACTCATTACTAGTAGGGTGCAAATAGGTTTTATGAAAAAGTAGCGGCTGGGTCATATTGAGTATCAAAAAGATCGTGCTATTGAGTAAAAAGCCATCCTACCACACTCCCCTTACTCAAGATAATAAAGGCACCTCATTCGGTGCCTTTCGTTACAATTTTAAGTCAAACTAACGCTGAGTGGTAAAGCTGCAAATAAGATTCTGCGGCCTTTTGCCAACAAAAGTCTTGTTGCATCGCGTGCAACTGTACTTTATTCACTTCAGGCTCGTTTTGAGCGTAGAGCAACAGTGCCCTTAGCATCGTTAACAACAATGCCTGCGGTGTCGGTTCGAAAAAAACAAACCCCGTTGCTTCAGATGGGTTTACATCATAATCGCTAACGCTGTCCTTCAAGCCACCAACACCGCGTACTATCGGTAATGTCCCATAAGCCATACTATAGATTTGGTTTAAGCCACATGGTTCAAACTCAGAAGGCATCAAGAAGAAATCAGAACCCGCTTCAACGATATGCGCAAGTTCATTGTCATACGCTTCTACAAAGGCAAATTGGCTAGAAAACTGCGCGGCAACCTCTCGTAACTGAGCGGCAAGAACAGGGTCTCCGGTCCCAACGACAACTAGCTGAACATCGTGCTTCAAAAAATCGGCCAAAGCAGGCAACAAGTAATGAACGCCTTTCTGCTGGGTCAACCGACAAACCATACCGAACATAGCTACATCTTTTTCGGGCAAATTTAGTCTTTGTTGTAATGCTTTTTTACAAGCTTTCTTCCCTTGCGACATACTTTTCTGGTCGGCGCAGTAATTAACCGGCAAGTAGGTATCCGTTTCCGGATTCCAAGCGCTGTAATCACAACCATTCAAGATGCCGACTAAGTCCTGCGCACGTTGCTGAAACTCCCAAGCCATGCCGTGACTGCCAAGCTCTGTTTTTAGTTCCTCTGCGTACGTAGGGCTAACCGCGTTTATCTTATCTGCATTCATTACACCAGCTTTAAGCATCGTAATATGCGTTGCACTCACCGCAGCATCGGGAACGTTTCTACAATGAAACTCTGGCAAACACTGCACGTCTTCATAACTAAATACGCCTTTAAAGACCGCATTGTGAATTGAAATGACGCTTTTAGTATGAGCAAAAAACGGATCATTGCCATACCTGTGCTTGAGCAAAAATGGAACAAGACCTGTGTGCCAATCGTTCGCGTGTATGATATTAGGTTGAAAGGCGAGCTTGGGTAACATATCGAGACATGCTGCACTAAAAAACGCAAAGCGCTCGCCGTTATCAGTATACGCTTGGTTGTTCTCCGCATACATTGATGGTCGATTGAAATACGGCGGACAATCAATCAGGTAAACAGGATTTTGACCTAACATGAGCCGCAAAACTCGATACTCCGTATGCGGCCATGATGTTAATTCTGTTTCTAATACAACTTCTGCGTCTGCGAGTTTATCAATACTGCTGTACGCAGGGATGGTAATTCTTACGTCTTGCTGTAGGTTTTGAAGGGCTTCCGGTAGTGCCTTGGCAACATCTGCCAAGCCACCACTTTTAATGAGGCCTTCAACCTCAGAAGCTACAAACAGAATAGATAAGTTGTTAGTAGCCAACTCGAGCTCCTTTCGGAATAACAACAATGCCCTCCTCAGACACGTGGAAGTGTTTTTTATCTTCTTGAAGATTCACACCAATCTGAGTACCAGGAGCAATATCGGAATCCTTGTCGACAATCACACGACGTAAAACACAGCCTTCGCCAATTTTTACGTCACCAAGAAGTATACATTCGCTGATATCGCAAGCAGAAGCAATATTACTGCGAAAACCAAGCACCGACTTTTCGATTCTTGAGCCTCTAACATAGCTGCCATTACACACTAAACTATCGATTATCTGCACACGACCATTATCAGAGTCGGTAAATGTCGCAGGTGGCAATGGTGGGTAGTAGGTGTGCAATGGCCATTTACGGTTGTACAGCGAAAATGGAGCATCTTTTTCTAGCAGATCCATATGCGCTTGCCAGTACGCATCAATAGTTCCGACATCACGCCAGTACACCTCTTCTTTTTCGCCACTGATTTTGTTGGTACTGAAGTCATACACGAACACATCACCTCTAGGGAACATCTTTGGAATGATGTCCTTTCCAAAATCATGTGATGAAGCTTCATTATCCGCATCTTCGACCAACTCTGAGAACAATACCTGAGCTTCAAAAACATAGTTACCCATTGAAACTAAAGCGTAATCAGGGTCCCCAGGAATCGACTTCGGATTTGCTGGTTTTTCTTCAAAGCCAATCATACGACCTTCACTATCCACTTCGATAACCCCAAATTGCGACGCCTCTTTTAGTGGCATGCGCAATGCAGATACCGTCAGAGAAGCCTTCTTTTCTGAGTGGAAGTTCAGCATTTGTTTGATATCCATCTTATAGATATGGTCAGAGCCAAAAATACAAACTTGCTCTGGTTCCTCTAATTCCATAAAACGCAGGTTTTGATAGATCGCGTCCGCCGTCCCTTCGTACCAACGTTTACCAGTACGCATTTGAGCGGGAATAGGATCGATAAAGCGGTCTGTAATGCCGTTGATGTTCCACCCCTTTTTTAAGTGATGGAATAAAGATTGAGATTTAAATTGGGTTAGGACGTAAATGCGCATCAGATCCGCATTAACAAAATTGTTTAGAGCAAAATCGATCAATCGATAACTACCACCAAACGGTACCGAAGGTTTACTGCGAGATTCCGTTAAAGGTCTCAAACGAGAGCCTTCACCGCCAGCAAGAATCATTCCCAAAACACCAGCCATTTGTTGTTCTCCATATCGTTATAGCTTGGATTTGGTACTCGCTTGAATGAGTCACACTCGGGGAGTCAAGCGAATACATTTAGCAACCGTCTCTGAGTTTCTGTGAACTCTTACAACACGGATAAAAAAGCTACGGCACTTCCAGTATGCAACGTCCACTCTTTCCTTATTTTTTGACGCAAACAATGCACACAGTTGCACTAATTTTTGTAATAAATTATCTAAGCGGGTTCTAAATTACAATTTTTAATACGCCATTCTGTGTACCATACAGCTCTTGCGTACTCAAGACGATATCTAGATCACACATGGAAAAGCAAACGATTACATTGTGAAAACAATTTACGAACGGATTCACTACACCGCCGATTTTTTTAGCTCAATGTATAACAAATATGTGAATGCAAAATGAAAGTTACAACGAATATTTTTTACATAAAAAATACATCAGCGCCTACGAAATATTGATGCTGGGATCTTCTCGCGTCAGCAAAACTCAGTCAAAGCAGCAAAGATCTATACGAACAACACAATGGCCTTTACGCAAAAAAGGCAGCGATATCGCTGCCTTTTTACATCACTTAGATCGTACGTTTTTATGCTTTCGCTTTTTTACGCTTATCAGTGACTTCCCACTTACCGTCAACAAAGAGCGCTGTCCAACCACTTGGCTTACCGTTCTCTTCCGAACGAACGTAGTTCTCTTTTGTTTTGCGACTAAAGCGTACGACTGCAGGACGACCATCAGGATCTTCTTGCGGTGCGGTCGCTAGGTATTTGAACTTCTCAGGTAAACGCTCTTCAAAACGTGCCAGTTCAGCAACCAAAGGAGCACGTGTCTCGCGCGATTTCGGGAAGTTGCTTGCCGCCATAAATAGACCTGAAGCACCATCACGAAGTACGAAATACGCATCTGAGTTTTCACATGGCAACTCGGGGAAATGAACAGGATCTTCTTTCGGTGGCGCGACTTCGCCATTCTTAAGAATCTTACGAGTGTTCTTACACGTTTCGCTCGTACAATCCATGTATTTACCAAAGCGACCGTTCTTAAGCACCATATCAGAGCCACATTTGTCACATTCAACAACTGGACCATCGTAGCCTTTTACTTTGAACTCGCCGTATTCAACAAGGTAGCCTTCACAGTTCGGGTTATTACCACAAACATGCATCTTACGCTTGTCATCAATCAGGTATGCGTCCATCGCTGTTTCACAGATCGGACAACGCTTTTTAGCACGAAGAGCTGCGGTTTCAACGTCTTCTTCTAGAACGTTAATAATACCTTCTTCGTCACCCAAGTTGATGGTTGTCTTACAACGCTCTTTTGGTGGTAACGCGTAACCTGAACAGCCTAAGAACACACCTGTCGAAGCAGTACGGATGCCCATTGGACGGCTACACGTCGGACACTCGATATCCGTCATGACGATGTGGTTTAACTTCATACCGCCTTCTGACTCATCCAGCTCCGCTTTTTCAAGATCGCCAGTAAAATCAGCAAAGAAGTTGTCTAACACAGCTTTCCAGTTCACTTCACCTTCAGCGATTTGGTCCAATTTCTGTTCCATACGCGCAGTAAAGTCGTAGTTCATCAAATCGTTAAAGCTGTCATCAAGGCGGTCAGTAACAATTTCACCCATTTTTTCAGCGTAGAAACGGCGCTGATCAACTTTCACGTAGCCACGATCTTGAATCGTAGAAATGATCGATGCGTAAGTCGACGGACGACCAATACCTCGTTTCTCCAGCTCTTTAACCAGTGCTGCTTCAGTGTAGCGCGCAGGTGGCTTTGTAAAGTGCTGTTTAGGGTCAAGTGACTCTAAGCTTAGCTTATCGCCAAGTTGTACCGCAGGAAGGATTGTATCCTCGTTTTTGCCCATTGGACGCTGTACACGAGTCCAGCCGTCAAATTTAAGGATACGACCTTTCGCTTTAAGCGTGTATTCTGCCGCTTTTACGCTGATGGTTGTTGAATCGTATTCTGCTGGCGTCATTTGACACGCTACAAACTGATTCCAAATCAAAGCATAAAGTTTGTGCGCATCAGCATCGACACCTTGCAGGTCTTCCGCCTTAACACCCACATTTGAAGGACGGATCGCTTCGTGCGCTTCCTGTGCCCCTTCTTTGCTACCGTACGTCAATGGTTTCGCTGGCAGGTACTTATCACCAAACTCAGAACCAATAAAGTCACGTACAGCGTCCACAGCCTCGGCACTTAGGTTAGTCGAGTCAGTACGCATATAAGTGATGTAACCGGCCTCATAGAGGCGCTGAGCTAGCATCATGGTCTTTTTCACGCCGTAGCCCAGGCGTGTACTCGCTGCCTGTTGAAGCGTAGAGGTGATGTAAGGTGCTGAGGGCTTGCTCTTTGTAGGGCGGTCTTCACGCTTACATACTTCGTAACTTGCATTCTCAAGTACAGACATCGCTGCTTTGGTTTCTGCCTCATTAACTGGCTTAAACGCAGAACCGTCTTTCTGAGCAACAAGCAGTTTAAAGTCCGCTTTGTCTTTCGTTTTCGTATTCGCATGAATGTCCCAGAATTCTTCTGGTACAAACGCGTTAATCTCACGCTCACGCTCAACTAACAATTTCACCGCAACAGACTGCACTCGACCAGCAGATAAGCCACGAGCCACTTTTTTCCAAAGTAGAGGTGAAACCATAAAACCAACGACACGGTCCATGAAGCGACGTGCTTGTTGGGCATTTACACCATCCATGTTCAGCTCGCCAGGTGTCTGGAAAGCTTGTTGGATCGCGTTTTTCGTAATTTCGTTAAAAACTACACGTTTGTATCGCTCTTCATCGCCACCGATGATCTCACGAAGGTGCCATGCGATTGCTTCCCCTTCGCGGTCCAAATCGGTTGCGAGATAAACGCAATCTGCGTCTTTGGCGAGTTTTTGTAGTTCGTTGACAACTTTTTCTTTGCCTGGAAGGATTTGGTAATTCGCTTCCCAGTCATGATATGGGTTAATCCCCATCTTTTTGATCAACGCTTTGCGGTCTTTCTCTTTTTTAACGCGCGCTTTCTCTTCCGGACTCATCCCTTTAGTTGAGATGGCTGCGGCTTTTTTCTCACCAGTGCTTTGACCGGCCGTAGGCAGATCACGCACATGACCAACACTAGACTTAACAATAAAGTCTTTACCAAGGTACTTATTTATCGTCTTTGCCTTGGCTGGTGACTCCACTATAACGAGTGATTTACCCATAACTGACTCTAACGTCCTTCATAATAATGCGGGTAGAAACCTTGTTTAAAGGCCACCCGCATAATGTTCTATTTCATTGCTTCTTTTTTTACTATTGTGCGAGATGAAAAGAAGATCAACTGCTTTTTTGAAATTCAGATCCGATTGGTTGACAATTCATCGTCTTTATACTTCAAAGAGACAGGGTTCTGAAAGGTATTGAGCGGCATATCTAAACAGGCAAACTTAGCATCCGCTAATCCAATGCAATAAATTTTGTTACCCATCACAAAATAGTTTGGTTCAATGCTCTGCCATCTTCCTCCGCATCATGCTTATACTCTAAAAATTGATCTGTTTAGTCTTACTGAACGATTGACTGAATTAATCATGCAAACCCATTTTAGTTGTAGGTATACTCAGCGTTCTTAACTGAATAGGATGGTAGAAAGAATATGTCTGATAGAACGTTTATCGAAGAGTTCGACCTTCTTTTGATCGCTAACCAAATCATCCAAGAGCACGATGATTACATCGAGGGAATGCGAGCAACAAGTGTAGAAGAAAAAGAAGGTGTTTTAGTTTTTAAAGGTGAATACTTCCTTGATGACAAAGGTTTACCAACTTCAAATACGACTGCAGTATTCAATATGTTCAAATACTTAGCGCATCACCTTTCTAAGGAATTTACGCTGGTTAAATAGTATTGGGAAACAAAAAAGCCAGAGTGTTATTCACTCTGGCTTTCATGTTTCAGGTCAGAATATTTAGCAGCTTAAAGCCTTAAGTTTGTCGAAGTAGTCAGGGAACGTTTTCGACGTACACTTTGGATCGTTAATCGTCACAGGCGTATCACTAAGTGCCACCAGCGAAAAACACATCGCCATTCGATGATCATCGTAAGTATCAATCGCAGCATGCTTTAACTGAGAGACAGGTTTGACGATGATGTAGTCTTCCCCTTCTTCCACTTCCGCACCAACTTTACGTAACTCAGTCGCCATAGCTGACAAACGGTCTGTTTCTTTTACACGCCAGTTATAAACGTTACGAATAGCGGTAGTGCCTTCGGCAAATAGCGCTGTTGTCGCGATGGTCATTGCAGCATCAGGGATATGGTTGTAATCCATATCAATGCCTTTTAATTGACCAACACGTGAAATTACGTAGTCATCACCCCATTCAATTTCTGCACCCATTTTTTCAAGCGCATCAGCAAATTGAATATCACCTTGAATGCTGTTTTTACCGATACCCGTGACTTTAACTTCTCCACCTTTGATGGCTGCCGCCGCCAAGAAGTAAGAAGCAGAAGACGCGTCACCTTCAACCAAGAAATCACCTGGAGCGATGTATTGCTGACCGGCTGGGATCACAAACTCTTGATAGTCGTTGTTGATCACATCGACTCCAAACTGCTTCATGATATGCAGGGTGATATCGATATAAGGCTTAGAAACCAAATCGCCTTCGATGTTGATGCGAATTTCACCTTCAGCCAATGGCGCAGACATTAAGAAAGCTGTCAAAAACTGACTTGAAATGGACCCATCGATAGAAACTGTACCTGCTTTTAGGCCAGTACCAATTATTTTGAGAGGCGGAAAGTTCTCGTTTTCCATGTACTCAACGTTCGCACCAGCATCTTTCAGTGCCGTGACAAGGTGACCAATTGGACGCTCTTTCATACGAGGTTCGCCCGTCAGTACATACTCCCCTTCTCCAAGACAAAGAGCCGCAGCTAATGGTCGCATCGCAGTGCCAGCATTGCCGAGAAATAACTCTACCGGCTCTGAGACAGAAAACGGACGCCCAAGGCCGTCAACGAGACATTCTGTTTTATCTTCGGAAAGTTGGTATTGAACGCCTAGTTTAGTCAGCGCATTCAGCATATGACGAATATCATCACTGTCGAGGAGATTAGTAAGGCGAGTTCTGCCTTTAGCAAGAGCAGCAAGTAAAAGAGCTCGATTAGAAACGCTTTTAGAGCCAGGAAGGTTCACTTCCCCTTGAATTTTATTGATAGGTTGTAACGTTAGGCTTTCCATTAAAAGTTGATAATCCTTTGTGCCCTCAACATACGATTTTTTATGAGGGCTAAACAATTCTTCGTGAATTCAGACTACCCAAAAAAACACGACAAAACCAGAGTAAATCGGCGCTAATTTATGAATATCCTCAAGCAGCTTAAAGATACAGAATTAAAGGCATTGCCAGCGATGTAAATAAGAGCGAAAGAAGCACGGCGAAACAGCAAACTATTTCGACTTGATTTGACAATAAGCCAGCCCGACTGTACATGCCTGATTAGGCTTCGTTAGGCTAAAACAACCTAGGGTTAATAAGTGATATCAACCCTGACTCCATCATCAAAATATAAAATACGAACTTCATCCCCTCGACTAAATAACATATTTTTATCAACATCTTGGATGACATTAATTAGCTTATCACCCTTCACTTTGATGAGTAGCTCAACTAACTTATATTCAACCGTGTATTGGTAATTACTTTGGTTTTGAGCAACTGCGGCACCTGCAAGCGCACCCACTGCCGTCGCGACTTCTCTTCCCGTACCGCCACCAAATTGATTACCGACTAAACCACCGATAGTGGCACCAAGTAGTGTCTTCCAACCGTTACTTTTCGATTGAACAACCTCTTGTTGAGTAATATAACGGACAGAGTCAATCTTCCCGTAAACTACTTCATTAACTGGCTTGGCAACATTTCTTTCATAGGCTGCGTTGGCGACAAGTGGTAAAAACAGTATGATCCTAAGCCATACTTTTACGATATTTCTTAACCAGGTCATCATAAACTCCTCTGACTCCAATGTTGGTAACGACTTCTTATGGCTATTTATTTAACTGAACTCGATGAAACGTTCAACTTTCCCTCACCCTATAAAGCACTCAGCGACCCCAATGGTTTGCTGGCTTTTGGTGGTGACTTAAACCCCATGAGAATCCTCAATGGTTACTATCAAGGCATTTTCCCTTGGTATGGTCCTGGTGAACCTATTTTATGGTGGAGCCCTTCTCCGCGCGCTGTGTTTGACCCATTGCAGTTTAAGCCATCTAAAAGTCTCAAAAAATTTCAGCGTAAACATAACTATAAAGTAACACTCAATTTCGCGACAGAAGAAGTGATTAGACTATGTTCTTCAACACGCCCTGCAGAGGAAACATGGCTCAACGAGGAAATGCAAACTTCCTACATTGAGTTAGCCAAACTTGGTCACTGTCACTCTGTAGAAGTATGGCATGACAACAACCTGATTGGCGGACTATATGGCATCTGCGTGGGCCAACTTTTTTGCGGGGAGTCGATGTTTAGCCTAAAAGATAACGCATCCAAAATTGCATTGTGGTACTTATGCAACCATTTGGCGTCAAAGCAAGGTCAATTAATCGATTGCCAAGTTATGAATTCTCACTTGGCATCACTTGGCGCATTTGAACTTGAGCGTAACGAATTTATGCAAAAACTACTATCTTTAAGAGAAAAGCAAACACTATTTGATGCCTATCAGCCCCAAGTTTTGCAGGATTCAGTATGAGTACGGATATACAACATATTCGAATAGGGTTGACGAATAATCACCCTTGTAGTTATTTGCCTGAACGGCAAGAGCGGGTTGCGGTGGCGCTTGATGAAAGGCTGCATACTGAAGAAAATTACCAGTTGCTCATGGCTAACGGTTTTCGTCGTAGCGGAGATACCATATATAAACCGCATTGCGAGCATTGCACCGCTTGCCAGCCAATTCGAGTCTCGATTCCAGACGTTAGACTATCAAAAAGTCAGAAGAGGCTGCTTAATAAAGCACAGTCTTTACGCTGGGAAATGAAACCTGAAATGGATGAGGAATGGTTTGAGCTTTACAGTCGGTACATCTGCAAACGGCATAGAAACGGCACTATGTATCCACCAAAGCGTGATGAGTTTGCTCGATTTGCTCAAACCAGCTGGCTGACAACGTCGTTTTTACACATTTACGATGAATCAGATCGATTGCTCGCCATTGCAGTGACAGATTTGATGCCACAATGCTCGAGTGCTTTTTATACTTTCTTTGACCCTGACTACGAGTTATCTCTTGGGACATTAGCGGTGCTTTATCAAATTAAATACTGCCAAGAAAACAAACAACAGTGGCTATATTTGGGATATCAGATTGATGAGTGCCCAGCAATGAGCTACAAAACACGCTTTCAACGCCACCAAAGGCTAGTAAATCAGCGTTGGCGAGGGTAGAATACGCCTCAACTTTACATAATTACTATTTAGCGGCAGAATATAGCCCGCTAATATTGCCTAATTTCTAAAGAGGATTAAATGGCTAAAGAAGACGTAATCGAGATGCAAGGCACTGTCCTTGACACTCTACCAAACACTATGTTCCGTGTTGAACTTGAAAACGGTCACGTTGTGACTGCTCACATCTCTGGCAAGATGCGTAAGAACTACATCCGTATCCTAACGGGTGACAAAGTAACTGTAGAGATGACTCCATACGACCTGTCAAAAGGCCGCATCGTCTTCCGCGCTCGTTAATCTCTGATTTTCGGATGCAATAAAAAACGGAGCAAGCTGCTCCGTTTTTTATTGCACAATTTTTTCCGAGTTAATTCAGATAAAAAAAAGCGTACGATCTTCTCGTACGCTTTTGCGTTTGTTACCGACTAACGATTAATGCATCGCTGTCTCTTTCTCACTTAAGTATTCAAACTCAAGCGTATCGTTGACCAGCGTTACTTTCACTGTACCGCCGTCAACTAAAGATCCAAACAACAGTTCGTTAGCCAAAGGCTTCTTAAGCTGTTCTTGGATAACACGCCCCATTGGGCGAGCCCCCATAGCTTTGTCATAACCTTTATGTGCTAACCAATGGCGAGCGTCTTGCGATACTTCCATTGAAACGCCTCTCGCATCAAGTTGCACTTGCAGTTCGACAATGAACTTATCAACCACTTGATGGATAACGCTTTCATCAAGGCTGTTAAACCAGATGATGTTATCAAGACGGTTACGGAACTCAGGAGTAAACACCTTCTTAATTTCCGCCATTGCATCATGACTGTTGTCTTGTTGAATCAAACCAATTGATTTCTTCTCGGTTTCCGCCACTCCTGCGTTAGTTGTCATAACAAGAATGACATTACGGAAGTCTGCTTTGCGACCATTGTTGTCCGTTAGCGTACCGTTATCCATGACTTGCAACAGCAGGTTAAAGATATCAGGGTGCGCTTTTTCAATCTCATCAAGTAATACGACTGAATGTGGGTGCTTAATAACAGCATCAGTTAGCAAACCACCTTGGTCATAACCGACATAACCAGGAGGCGCACCAATTAAGCGACTTACGGAGTGACGCTCACCATACTCAGACATATCAAAACGAAGTAGCTCGATACCTAGAAGCTTAGATAACTGCACCGTCACCTCTGTTTTACCAACCCCTGTTGGGCCTGCAAACAAGAATGAACCAACAGGTTTGTTGTCTACACCTAAACCTGCACGTGTCAGCTTGATCGCCTCGGATAATGCATCAATCGCATTATCTTGACCGAATACCAACATCTTCATTTTGCTATCTAAGTTTTTCAAAATGTCTTTATCTGAAGAAGAAACCGACTTCTCTGGAATTCGCGCCATTTTGGCAACCATTGATTCGATATCAGCCACTCCGACCGTTTTTTTACGACGGCTTGCAGGAGCAAGACGACTACGAGCACCAGCTTCATCAATGACATCAATGGCCTTATCTGGTAGATGGCGTTCATTAATGTATTTAGCCGACAGTTCTACCGCGGCACGCAGTGCTTTATTGGTATAACGTACTTCATGGTGAGCTTCGTACTTCGGCTTCAAGCCCATCAAGATTTTAGTTGTGTCATCTAATGAAGGTTCTACAACGTCTATCTTTTGGAAACGGCGAGACAACGCACGCTCTTTCTCGAAAATGTTGCTGTATTCTTGGTATGTCGTCGAACCAATACAACGCAACTTACCGCTACTTAAAAGAGGCTTAATAAGATTTGCTGCATCGACTTGACCACCAGATGCCGCGCCTGCACCGATGATGGTATGTATTTCATCGATGAACAAAATGGCATCTTCTTCTTTTTCAAGTTGTTTCAAAATCGCCTTGAAGCGCTTTTCAAAATCACCGCGGTATTTGGTACCAGCGAGCAAAGAGCCAATATCTAGTGAATAAATCACGCTGTTTTGAATAACCTCAGGGACCTGCCCTTCGACAATTCTCCATGCAAGACCTTCCGCTATGGCTGTTTTACCAACCCCTGCCTCACCCACTAGTAGTGGATTATTCTTGCGGCGTCGACAAAGTACCTGAATAGTGCGCTCTAACTCTTTATCACGTCCAATGAGTGGGTCGATGTTTCCATCTTTAGCGACTTGATTAAGATTCGTCGCAAAGCTTTCTAAGCGTTCTTCAGAATTAGGCTCTTCAACACTTTCTGAGCTAAACGAGTCTGATGATGAATCCTCACCTGCACCTGATGCTTTAGTAATACCGTGGGAGATGAAATTAACAATATCTAATCGGGAGATGTCATTTTTCTTCAGTAGGTAAGCGGCATGCGACTCTTGCTCACTGAAGATAGCAACAAGCACGTTGGCGCCTGTTACTTCATTACGACCAGACGACTGTACATGAAAGACGGCGCGTTGTAGTACACGTTGAAAACTCAAAGTCGGCTGCGTTTCACGCGTCTCATCACTATCTGGGATAAGAGGCGTAGTTTGATCGATGAAAATATCGAGTTCGTTGCGTAAAGCGTCAAGATCCGCCTTACAAGCTAGAAGGGCTTCCTTAGCTGCATCATTTTCCAACAATGCAAGTAGGAGGTGTTCGACAGTCATAAACTCGTGGCGTTTGTCGCGCGCCCGAGCAAATGCACCGTTAAGGCTTGACTCTAGTTCTTTATTTAGCATAAGTACCTCCCGAAAAAACAACTGGGGTTGTTCGAGCAAGTCTTCTTTGTTTACGCTTGCTCCATAGTGCAAAGTAGCGGATGTTCATTTTCCCTTGCGTACATCGTAACTTGCGCTACTTTTGTTTCGGCAATTTCTGCGCTGTATGTGCCGCAGATTGCCTTTCCTTCATAGTGGACCTGAAGCATGATTTGAGTTGCTTTATCAATATCATGTGAGAAAAATCGCTCAAGCACCTCTATGACGAAATCCATAGGTGTATAGTCATCATTATTGAGTACGACATTGTACAGCTTAGGTGGCTGGACTTTCGTACTTTCTCGCTCCAGAAGATCAGAGTCCGGAGTGACCCATTCAAAATTTTTACTCATGGCAATCTAAAGATATCGTATCAAAGGGTTGATGTTTTCGACCTATAAAAACAATCTACCACAAGCATGCAGCGCGGTGTAGTGAGTTTTGGCACCGAATTCGATCTTTGATCGATAAAAGTTGCTACCTAATATAGAGACTAATGCACGTCTTGATACGGCGCAAATAAAAGATGCTTGTCGATAAGTTACACATTTTTTCTTATAAAAGAACTTTCTATTTATTGCTCTCGGACTATTGCAAACCACCCCATCATCTTCTATCTGGATCACACTTCCTCATTGAGAATACGGTAATTATCACGAAAACTTCATTTTTTATTCAGTCAGAGGATTCTTCTCCCATAAGCAACACGGACAGTATGGCTTTTTCAGTATGAGCCACTTCATAGGCAAATTGACTAAACTTCTGCGTATATACGAAAAACTGTTTGCAAATTTGTTAATCTCAAAAGTGATTTGTTTTCAATTATGTTTCTGTTTGTTGCTCACTGCTATTGACTGTCGAAATTCATTGACTACAGTGGAAAGTGTCGATGCATAAATCATCATTTTGAAACCTCTCTTCTTTAAGTGGTTTGATGAATGTGACTTATCATTGATTTGACGTTTGTTGGCATTCGCTGACAATGGTAGTACCAAGTTAAAGGTATAACTTGGTTGCAGTAACAACATCAGTAAAAAATGCATGAGGGATGTAAAGCATGGCTACAGGTACAGTAAAGTGGTTTAACAATGCCAAAGGATTTGGGTTTATTTGTTCAGATGAAGAAGAGGGAGATATCTTTGCCCACTACTCAACTATCCAGATGGACGGTTATCGTACACTGAAAGCAGGCCAACAAGTCTCTTACGAGATTGAAAAAGGTCCCAAAGGCTGTCACGCGAGTAGCGTCGTGCCTCTTGAAGGCCAAGCCAAATAATTAGAGCGCTGTCGAAATATAAAAATATTGCTCTCGAAACGCCACGTTGATGTTTTGAAGAGAAAAATAAACCCGCCAAGATAGCGGGTTTCTTACTATTTAGAGCACGTGTTACAAAAGGAACACTTACAACGCACTTACAGGATAGGAAACACGCCGAAAACGACGTGTTTTTACACTAACTTACTTGCTAATGATTGCGTTAAAGGTTTCGCTTGGACGCATCAATTTAGAAACCAATGCATCGTCTAGTAAGTAGTAACCTCCTAGCTCACCTTTCACGCCTTGCGCATTATTTAGCTCAGCAACGATCGTTTCTTCCTGCTCTGACAGCGCTTTTGCAATTGGTGCAAATTCAGCAGCAAGATCCGCATCATCCGTTTGCTCTGAAAGCGCTTTCGCCCAGTAAAGTGCAAGATAGAAGTGGCTTCCACGGTTATCTAGCTCACCCACTTTGCGTGACGGAGATTTGTTGGTGTCTAAAAACTCACCGGTCGCTTTATCTAGTGTATCTGCGAGAACCTGAGCCTTAGGATTGTTTGTCGCTACACTTAAATGCTCTAACGAAGCTGCAAGCGCTAGGAACTCGCCCAAAGAATCCCAACGAAGGTGATTCTCTTTTTCTACTTGTTGAACGTGCTTAGGAGCAGAACCACCAGCGCCTGTTTCAAATAGACCACCACCATTCATCAATGGAACAATAGATAGCATCTTAGCAGACGTACCTAACTCTAGAATTGGGAACAAGTCTGTTAGGTAGTCACGAAGAACATTACCTGTAACAGAGATAGTATCTAGGCCCGCTTTCATACGCTCTAGTGAGTACTTACAAGCTTCAACAGGAGATAGGATCTTAATCTCTAGACCGTCAGTATCGTGATCTGGTAGGTAGGCGTTTACTTTCTTGATGAGCTCAGCATCGTGCGCGCGGTTTTCATCTAGCCAGAATACAGCTGGAACACCTGTTGCACGTGCGCGAGTCACTGCTAGTTTAACCCAATCTTGGATTGGTGCGTCTTTAACCTGACACATACGGAAGATATCGCCTTCTTCAACCGCTTGCTCTAACAGTACGTTACCTGAAGCATCAACAACGCGAACCGTACCCGCGGCGTCTAGAATGAATGTCTTGTCGTGAGAACCATACTCTTCAGCTTTCTGAGCCATTAGACCAACGTTAGGTACGCTACCCATAGTGGTTGGATCAAATGCGCCGTGCTCTTTACAGAAATCAATAACCGCTTGGTAAATACCTGCGTAGCTACGATCTGGAATCATCGCTTTGGTGTCTTTTTGTTTACCATCTGGTCCCCACATTTGACCCGAAGAGCGAAGCATTGCTGGCATAGAAGCATCTACAATAATGTCACTTGGTACATGTAAGTTTGTGATACCACGATCAGAGTCAACCATCGCAAGTTCTGGTTGAGTTTGGTAAACCGCTTGAATGGCCGCTTCAATTTCTGCTTTTTGCGCTTCAGGTAGAGACTCAATTTTTGAGTAAACATCACCGATGCCATTGTTTACATCAACACCTAGCTCTTCAAACAGCTTACCGTACTTATCGAAAACGTCTTTGTAGTAAACTTTTACTGCATGGCCGAAAATGACAGGGTCAGAAACTTTCATCATCGTCGCTTTCATATGAAGAGACAGCAGCACGTCTTGTGCTTTCGCTTCAGCAATCTCTTTCTCGAAAAATTCAACCAACGCCTTCTTCTTCATTACTGAAGTATCAATGACTTCTTTATCTAGTAATGGGAACGCAGACTTAAGCTCTTTAACTGTACCATCATTACCGACAAACTCGACTTTGACCTCTGTTGCGCCAGAGATAGTCGTAGACTTTTCGCTACCAAAGAAGTCATTGTCCGACATGCTCGCAACATGAGACTTAGATTCTGCTGACCATGCACCCATTGAGTGTGGGTTTTTCTTCGCGTAGTTCTTAACCGAAGTCGGAGCACGACGGTCTGAGTTACCTTCACGAAGTACTGGGTTAACCGCACTACCTTTGATTTTGTCGTAAGCCGCTTTAATCGCTTTCTCTTCGTACGTACTCGGCTCTTCTGGGTAGTTTGGTAAATCGTAACCTTTCGCCTGAAGCTCTTTAATCGCCGCTTTAAGCTGAGGAACTGAAGCTGAAATGTTAGGTAGCTTGATGATATTTGCTTCTGGAGTTTGAGCTAGTTCACCAAGCTCAGTCAACGCATCGCCAATGCGCTGTTCTTCTTTTAGATGCTCTGGGAAGTTAGCGATAATTCGACCTGCTAGTGAAATATCACGAGTATCTACATTGATGCCAGACGATGCTGTGAATGATTGAATGATTGGTAGTAATGAATAAGTTGCTAGCGCCGGCGCTTCATCAGTGATGGTGTAGATAATTGTAGGTTTTTCTGTAGGCATGAAATTTCCCTATTTTTTAATCAACTTGTTGGCTGATCAACTCAGCGTCTGAGTTGGTTTAATTGACGCATTGCTGCGCGTTAGCAGTACATGTCTCCTCACTAACGCCACATGCGGTTCGCACTCTTTGTTGTAGTTTGAAGCTCTAAGCTCTGAATCCATGAGTGCACTGATATAATTAAACAAATAACACGAATTAGTCTATCATTCTGTGCGCGTTTGTTAGTTTTAGGCGCGCAAATCATATCCGATCATGAGAAAACTTAAAACTTTCAAACACAGTTCATTTACATTTTTGCAGGGTAGTTAACATGTCATCTCGTACAGGTCAGGAAAAAGGTCGCAGTCGTAACCAGTCTAAAACGGGCCATTTTAAACACTCAGGAGCTCGCAATGGCTCGAAGACTCGTACTCAGCAAGACCGCCGCCCTAATCGCCCAACAAAAAGCCAAAAGCCAAAAGTGGCCCCTAAAGATCGTAAAGTCATTATTTTCAATAAGCCTTACGATACGCTCAGTCAATTTACCGATGGCGATGGTCGCAAAACGTTAGCGGACTATATCCCAATCAAAAATGTCTATGCGGCTGGCCGATTGGACCGAGACAGCGAAGGTTTGATGGTACTCACTAACGATGGCATCTTGCAGGCGAAGCTAACGCAGCCAAAGTCAAAATCGCCGAAGACTTATTGGGTTCAAGTTGATGGCGCTCCTCAGGAGCAAGATCTTGAAAAATTGAGAAAGGGAGTAGAGCTAAAAGATGGTATGACTCTACCAGCCGAAGTTGAAGTTATTCCAAAACCACAAGTCTGGGACAGAACGCCTCCGGTTCGTTTTCGCGCAAATATCCCTACCACTTGGTTAGCCATTACCATTATTGAAGGAAGAAATCGTCAGGTGCGTCGCATGACTGCGCACATTGGCTTCCCTACTTTGCGCCTCATTCGTCATTCGATGGGTGATATCGTCCTTAACGACCTAATGCCTGGTGAATGGAGAGAAATCTCTCTCTAATAAGCAGAAAAGATAAAAGCAGGCTTAAAGCCTGCTTTTTAGATTCGTACTTTTTCAGTTAAGCCCTATCTAATGAACTAAGGGATTACTGCTCAGCAAGCCAGTTTTTAAAGGCCTCTTTTTCCGCCGGAGACGCTTTCTGGTACATCGTCTTTAATACATCAACCATTGGGCTGTCGTTCGATGCGGCTGTTGAACGGGTATCACTAGTCTCAACTCGAGGCTCGATATCACTTACTGATTGTTGATGCTGATTAACAGTTACATAACTAACGGCAACACTCGCGATACCGCCAGCAATATTGTAGTTGCGAGATTCTTGAGGGTAATTACGACCAATTTGAACACCATCTGACTCTAATACATCTTCGACCAAAGCAATAGGTTGGCCTTTGGTATCCAGTAATTGCCAATCTAGAGGCGAGATGTTTTTTTGCGCTTGGCGAAGAGTTTTAAACTCTGGCAGTTCAAACGTTAGCTTTTCGTTTTCAGCATCAAATTTAGCAACGATTACATCACTGTAAACCGTCTTAAGGTTTTCGTTAATTTCGAATGTAGGTTGATATTTGAAGACAATTTGATTCGTTCCGTCAGGTAGTTCGATTGTCTTCTCACTAGAAAAAAGACCACCTTCTAGATCTGGCTTCTCCATGTTGACGGCCAATAACTTCACGTCTTCTGGAACCACTAAAGTCGTTGCAGCGTAGAGGTTTGTACTGGCAAAAATAGACAGTGCCATTGCCACTTTTAATGATAACTGCATAGAATTTTTCATCCTTATCTTCATAGTAAAAGACCCAGCATATAGCTGGGTCTTACAATATCAAACTGGGTATTGATTACCAGTAGAAACGAGCACCAACACCGAAGTTAGTTGCGTCGTCTGTGTCTTTGTTGTCGAAGTCAGTACCTTCGAAAGTGTAACCCGCTTCTGCGAATACACGTGCCCATTTAGAGAACTTGTATTCAACACCAGCGTAGAACCAAGAAGAGTCTGCGTCTACTTTACCTGCTTCGTCAGTAGACTGAGCTAGGTACTCGTAACCAGAGTATAGAGTTGTTTTAGGAGCAACAGCGAACATACCAGCTACAACGATGTAGTGTGAATCAACTGTTGATTTACCTAGCTTATCTTCGTTTTCGTTGTAGTAGTACGTAGCACCTAGAGTGTGCTCGTTTAGTGCGTACTCAGCAGTTACTTCAAAAGATAGGTTTTCGTTATCAGTACGCTCTGTGTGAGAAACTGTTTGCTCTACACCATTAAGAACTAGTTTTTTCTCTTTAGTTACGTTGATGTCGTTGTTCGCAGTAAGTACACCAGCGTGTAGAGATAGGTCGTTGAAAGATTTACCAACGAAGACTTCTAGTACTTCTTCGTTAGAATCTTTTTCGCCTAGCGCGTAACCAGCTTTTAGCCAGAATGCGTCATTTTCGTAAGCGTATTTGATTTGAGAATCGTTGTTCCAAGCGTGACCGTATGCAGTTTCCGCTGCGTTACCACCGAAGAAGTAAGAGTAATCTGCGAAGTATACGTCATCAGCCCAAGTACCTTCTTTACCAAAGCGAAGAGTACCCATATCACCCATATCAAAACCGATGATGTGGCGACGTACGTATACAGAGTCATCTGTACGCTCGCTTGAATCAGCACCTGCGTCGTAGTTGTCACCTAGAGCAACACCGATTTCAACTTCACCCAGAACTTTTAGGCTTTCGTCAACAACGTAAACCGCGTTCACACCAGTACGAGAAGAGCTAGTGTTTAGCTCTGCTGTGTGATCAGTTTTTTCTGTGAATAGAAGAGTTGGACGTAGCTGACCGTAGAAATCTACAGAACCTTCTTCAGATTTGAATACTTCAGCTGCGTTCACTGAAGTTGCAGACGCAACTACAGCTAGTGCTAATAGAGTTTTTTTCATAATTAATCCACTGCCTTTTCTTAGTTCGGGATATCCTTGTCCGGTTCCCTTTTTTATATGTTTGAGGTAGAGCGTTAACAAAACGTTATACAGCACCTCCTCAAAATCTGGAGCTAAGAGTGCAAAAGATTATTCTGACTGTCAAATTTTCTAAATGCCAATGTAAAAAAACAAAAATAATATTAAAAAACAATAACTTGCAATGATTATCTTTATTTACTCGACGAACATCTAATCAATCCTCTTGATTTTTCATAATTTATAAAACCGTTAACAATGAGATTTTAAACCCAAAACAGACTCTGTGAAACACATAAAATGGAATAAAAAACCACAAAAACATCATATCTAGAGTTTTATATTTTTCATATAATGAAATTAATTTCATTAAGATTAGGTTCAATATTTTTTTGTGAAGGAGATCTACATTCCTTATAAAAGCATTCCGTTTTGTGAACTACTGTACAACTAGTGATGTGTGCTACTATTCGCCTCCAACGCATTTGAGGCCCGTATGCTGACCAGTAACATTCAAAAATCGATTCGTAATAGCTATCAAAACCTTCAAGATCAACTTGATAACTTTGTGCCTAGAAGAGCACAAAACTACCTTGTTGCAGAGATTGCAAAAACGCTGTGCGGTCAGTATCACAAATCTAACCGAATACTCGTTGCAGAAGCAGGGACTGGAATTGGTAAATCGCTCTCTTATCTAATGGCGACCATTCCCGTGGCTGTACATAACAATAGGAAAGTGGTTATCTCAACGGCGACCGTCGCTCTGCAAGAGCAGCTCATAAATAAAGACCTCCCTCTTTTTCGTCGGATTACCGACCGAGAGTTTTCTTTTATTTTGGCAAAAGGCCGTCAACGCTATTGTTGTGCAGAAAAGCTCGCCACTGCTAGCGGTGCTGATGGTGGCCAGTTAGCCATGTTTGAAACCAAACCTAAGCAAAAAGATATAGAGCTGTTAGAAACAATGCATCGCTCTCTTGCGCAAGGTAAATGGGACGGTGACCGTGATTCTTGGCCTAAACCCATCGACGATAAGCTTTGGCAACTGATTGTCAGTGATAAACACAGTTGCAATAACAGTTTACCAGGCCACCGCGGCTGCCCATTCCAAAAAGCGCGCTCAGAGTTGGATAAAAACGATGTCATCATTGCTAACCACTCTCTCGTCATGGCAGACGCAGATTTAGGTGGCGGCGTGATTTTACCTGAGCCAGAAAATACAATATACGTCTTCGACGAGGCACATCACTTACCTCACGTCGCTCGTGACCATGCTTCAGCATCTGCGAGTTTAAAAGGCGCGGCAGCATGGCTTGAGAAGTTAAATCAGTCGATTAGTAAGTTTTCATCACTCGCAGACGAGAAACGCGTAGCTCGATTTCGCAACGACCTTCAAGACGCGGTTCAGAACTTGATACCGGCACTGACTCAATTGCCCAAACAGTTCGACCCAGCTCAATTTGAAGAGGGTATCTACCGCTTCGAACACGGTGAACTACCTGAGTGGCTAGAGAACCAATCCAAAGAACTAAAACAGTTCAGTAAAAAAGCAAATCAGAGTGTGGCAAAAATTGCCGACCTTATTGCGGAAAGAGTAAAAGACGGGGAGCTTGCGACAAGGTTGGCTGAACCAGTGCTTGCAGAGCTCGGTTTCTACATTCAAAGGTTAGAAAACCTAGCGCAAGTATGGCATTTAATGGCTGAACCAACTCGTGAAAAAGGTGCGCCTTTAGCTCGCTGGTTAGAAACCCACCCCGATCGCGAGGGTGATTTCATTGTGAGTGTTTCGCCACTTGAAATTGGATGGCAACTCGACCAACAGATTTGGAGCAGATGTATTGGCGCCATTTTGGTTTCCGCAACGATGCGTGCATTAAACTCTTTCCATTACTTTTGCCATCAGGTTGGTATTGATGGAAAACCAGAATCAGGCACTCAGTTTTTAGCGCTTGCGTCACCATTCGATTACCAAAACCAGGCAGAATTACTCATCCCTGCGATGAAATATGAACCACCAGCGCCTCAATTTACTGAATATCTTATTGAGATCTTGCCTAAGTACTTGGAAGACAAGAAAGCCAACTTAGTATTATTCTCATCCTATTGGCAGATGAACCAAGTCGCGAAGGCACTCTCTTCGGAGTTCATAAAAAAAGGCTGGGCGTTGCAAGTTCAAGGTGAAAGCTCACGTCAAGAAATTCTAAAAAAACATAAAAAACTAATAGAATCAAATAAAACCAGCGTCTTATTTGGTACTGGCAGTTTCTCTGAGGGACTAGACTTACCTGGCGAATTACTTGAAAACTTGGTGATTACAAAAATTCCATTTGGCGTTCCAACCTCCCCTGTTGAGCAGGCTCATTCCGAATACATTGAGAAAAAAGGAGGAAACCCGTTTATGCAAATAACTGTACCAGACGCAAGCAAAAAGCTGATCCAGAGCGTAGGTCGCTTACTGCGTAAAGAGAGAGATTCTGGTAGAGTAACGATTCTTGATCGACGCCTAGTCACTAAGCGATACGGACAAGCCTTAATCGACTCACTACCTCCATTTAAACGTAAAATAGAATATTAGAAGAATCACCATTTATGGAAATGATTGAGCCAACCATGCTGTTGGTGTTGGCGCTTGTCGCTTTTGTCGCAGGATTTATTGATGCAGTTGCCGGTGGTGGTGGCATGCTTACCGTACCTGCTCTACTTTCGCTAGGCTTGCCGCCTCATATTGCACTAGGCACCAATAAACTTGCCGCTACCTTTGCTTCTTCTACTGCAGCATTTACGTACTACAAAAAACGTCTATTCAAACCTCAATGCTGGCGGCGTGCATTCGTGGCAACACTCGTCGGAGCGACATTAGGTACGCTATTTGTAGATGCGATTAGTACGGATTGGCTGGAAAAAGGATTGCCGCTTGTTATTTTGGCGGCAGCGTTGTATACCGTTTTTCATAAAACACCCCACTCTGCTCATCAAAGTCCAATACCCGAGCCTTGCCCAAAACTTCATAAAAAACAGTACATGCAAGGCTTATCCATAGGATTCTACGACGGACTCGCAGGGCCTGGAACTGGGGCTTTTTGGACAGTAAGTTCAATGGCCCTGTACCGGCTGAATATCTTGCTCGCCTCTGGCTTAGCAAAAGCAATGAACTTTACCAGTAACTTTACCTCTTTGATCACTTTTGCATTCCTCGGACATATCAACTGGGTGCTAGGCTTAACAATGGGAGTATGTTTAATGGCTGGTGCTTTTGTTGGCGCGCACTCCGCTATTAGATTTGGTTCTAAATTCATTCGTCCTGTATTTGTTACTGTCGTCAGCATACTAGCTATTAAATTGGCTTATGACGCATGGTTTGTAGGTTTGTCATGAACATTTCTCAACTCCAGGAAAATCTAGAACAAATGGCGAAGCAAGCCGCTGTTCTTGACCGTCAAAGAGGCGAACATCATGTTCCGCTTTTTGATGAGCGTTTGTTTGGGTGCCGCTCTCGCTTACTTACTCCTTGCGTAAAAGAAGCAAAAGCCACGCTGGATGCGATTGTGCGTGAGCAAAATGAAGGTAAGCTCACCGCTTTGCGTGCTGAGTACCTCACTGAACGGTTAGTGGCACAAATCGGTGCGATTCAACGCGAGATTTCTACCACTAAAATTCGTAAGAATGAAATCAAACATAGCAGCTATTTCCGCAAGCCTATCAACGTGCTTTATCAGGAACTCGCTCAACACCAAGAGTGGGCAAGACGCTTGCGCGAGATGGTGTTAGAAAAAGAACGTGCTGTCGAAAGCGCTCCGAGTTTTATGCGTGCCGACGCTCAAAAAGTATTACTAGCAACCGAGCAACGTTTAGCGCGTTGTGAAGCAGCACTTCTTAAGCTAGAGAACCAAATTACACATAGGGAAAAACATCAATAATGGCTGACCAACCAACCTCGCCTTTAGATGACGCACCTGAAGAGATCAAACTGGCTGTCGATTTAATCTATTTGCTTGAGAGCAATGAGATAGATCCAGAAGTTGCGCTTAACGCTTTAAAGATCGTGCAAAACGACTTAGAAAACAAATTAAAAGCAAAGTAGCTCAGAGCGTTTCACTCCTTTCACCGAGACTCATTTCCAGTGCTCTTACACAATGATACTATTCATAAAAAGTACGCCCCAAAAGGATAAATAATGAAAGTAATCAGCTTTAACATCAATGGACTACGTGCGCGACTGCACCAGCTCCAAGCGCTAATCGACAAACACCAACCTGATGTGATTGGTCTTCAGGAAATTAAAGTTCACGATGAAGCATTCCCGATTGAAGCTGTCGAAGCCATGGGCTACAAAGTGTATTTTCATGGTCAAAAAGCACATTACGGCGTAGCAATGCTTTGTAAGCAAGAGCCTCTACACGTACAAAAAGGGTTCCCGACGGATAACGAAGAACATCAAAAGCGCATGATCATGGCAACGTTTTTAAATGAAAACGGCGAAAAGGTCACTGTGCTAAACGGCTATTTCCCTCAAGGGGATAACATCAGCCACGAAACCAAATTCCCATACAAGCGCCAATTCTATAAAGATCTGATGACCTACCTAAACGATCATCACAATAACGACGAGCAATTGATTGTTATGGGTGACATCAACATCAGCCCTATTGATGCAGATATCGGTATCGGCGAACCAAACCGTAAACGTTGGCTAAAAACAGGTAAATGTTCATTCCAACCTGAAGAGCGCGAATGGTTGAAAACCTTACTAGACTGGGGCTTTGTGGACACCTTCCGTAAGCTATACCCAGAGGTGAACGATCAATTTTCGTGGTTTGACTACCGTTCTCGCGGTTTTGATGATAACCGTGGCCTACGAATTGATGTCATTTTGGCAACCCCTTCTCTAGCGGAAAAGTGTATTGAATCTGGTATCGACTATGAGCTTCGTGGTATCGAGAAGCCTTCAGATCACGCACCAATCTGGTCAACATTTAAGTAATATATTGCAAAGCTATAAGCGAGACTCAACGCTAAGCTTAGTCCAATAAAAAGGGAGACTCAGTCTCCCTTTTTCATACAAATTACCATTTAATCACTGATTCAGCGGCCAAACCGATTGACCATCAATAGTTATCGGTGTTTGAGCAAATTCGTTCAGACAGTAGCCTGTATTACTACTTGCAAAGTAAGTGAGCGGCATCGGCGGTAGATTCAGCGCCACAACCTGCTGTTTCGCTTTTTCTGTGAACGAGAACCCCCACATATCGAGATAGTTAGTCATATCTCGCTGAGAGATGTAGCTCAGAGCAATAAGCAACCAGTCGTTGTTCGAGATGCTATTTGCTTCTTCCCGAGAGTAGTTGGCGAAACCAATGCTCAATCGTCTCTCATCCCAAAGCGCATCGTCCGATTTTAAGCGGTTAAACTCACGTTCAATCAGGTGCAAGCGCGCCAATAAATGCCAACCATTTTTAAGCACACCTTCATGCTGCGCCGCCATCATCATTTGAATGTAAACACGAGCGCCCCAACTCCAACTGGTTTGATTTTGCGCAGCCATGTATGCGTTTGGATCCGCTTGAGTTCGGCTAGCTTGCAATAATTCAAACTGGCCTTTGAAATCCAAGCTTTGGCAAGTTGAAACTTTTCCCGTATTCTGGAAGAAACGAGACTTACTGTAATACGAGTAGTAATTGGTCGTTGAATGCCCTTCCCAGCCTGAAAATCGGAATCGACCTTTTTCTAAACCATGACCAAGCTCATGTAAATCACCGTGACCGAGTGGGCTGAATGACCAGTAAGCATCGTAAGGGTTACCCGAACAACCATAACCACACGTTGCTTGGTCAGCGTTCATGTGCTTCACTATATCAATATTGGCGATTTCCCAACCTTGGTTTTGGGCGTATTGAATAATTTCAGGCACTTCATCTATGCCCGGCCCTTGGAAACCTGCCAGCACATGCGGGTAGTTGTGAACATATTCTTCTGTTGCAAGCGCCATTTCCGAAGGGGTAGACCACATTTCATCGTTGACCGACTCCAACATTTTGTCGCGCTTTGAGTGTACTTCAAACCCAGGAGTGATCAGCTCAGCCCAATCGAATAAATTGGCTTCTAACTGTTGAATAAAAGCGTCGTTGTCCTTCTCACTTCTCCAAACTGGATGCTGTGCCACATGATTAAATTTCAGTTCAACCGGAACATCATTTTTGTCAAAGTGAACCTGTACTGGACCACCATAAGGAGAAGTCAGCGTGATGGTTTCACCCGGCTTCACTTCATAGCCGAATGAAGTCAGCAGTTTTGGTCGCGTGTATCCATCTTTGCTGAACTCATGAGTTGCACCACTTCTTAAAGTGTTGATGACAATCTTAGTCGCCACATCATTGCTGTCATTACGTTTAACCGTAAAGGTTTCCCCAGGAAGCGCATACACACCAGCCGAACGGAAGTTACGCTTTGATTCCATATTAATCGTTGCACTGATTCTCTTTATGTCAGGGCTAAACTCACTACGGCTGAAGTTCCCCATATTTGGTTGTTTTGGGTTTACGCTTCGGCTGTTGTATTGCACGTAATCGGCAAAGTACGACTTTAGGAATTCGGTCGTTTGGGTTGATTGTTTGTCCATCGGGAAGACAACCGTTTGACGATAATGATCAGCCAGCAATACCATGAGTTTTTCGTATTGGTAGCCGTTTTGATTAAACAAATCTACTTTTTGTTCATCAAGCTTTTGCAACCAATGGCGAATGCTGTTTGCCCCTGCATAAAATTGACTGTCCATATTCGCAGTGTCAGGGCAGGTTTTGTCATCACACTGTGACAAGTCAACGTTGAAATTTTGAGATTCAAAACGAGACAACAGCGCTTGTTGTGTGATGACAGAGTCCGGCACAACGTTCATCAACGATGAAGGTTCCCAGTCGACCAAGCCTAACTTACGCCAATAGTTATCTCCCACATAATCAACATGGAATTTTTCCAAAATGTCTTGGCCAAGATCAGTTAGTCCTCCATCCCAATGCAGGTATAGAACAGGAATTTGGGCTTGCTCAGCGTATTCCAAAGCTTCGAGTACTGGTTTGTTGGTATCTCCAGATTGCAGATGCTGTGACAAGATCAATAAGTTTGGAGTATTGGTTTGCAAGCAGCTAAGTAGCTTCGAACCATCGCATAGGTTGGCCTCGTTAAACGCCAGCTCTTGTGAAACATTGTCTTTCAGCCAATTCCGAGTCGCTTGCTCATCCGGAAAGTAATAAGACTGATCCATTTGCGCGATGACGACGTTTGAAGTAACTCCGCCCGACAACCAAGTGACCAGGTTACTTAACCATTTCGTCATCGCTGCGTTGGAAGAGTCGGGAAAACGTTGTGCCGTTCTAAATGGGTTACTACCTAATAGTGCGTAACGTTGACCATTAGACTTTTCCCCGGCAACGCCAATTGACAGAGCTTGATCTTTGTAACCGCTTGCCATGGCCTTATTGGTCATCAAGATGGTGTCGTTGAAGCCATACTGAGGTGCCAAGATCGCGGCATCATGGGTTGGATCCCAATAAAGACCTGAAAGGCTTTTCGCAATTGCAGATTTGATCGTATTCGACTGCATCTTGTGAGCTTCCACAACCTGATGACTTTTACGAATGAAATCGCTCGGGTCAGAAACGAGCAGTGCATTACCAGTTTCCAGAGCTTGTTGAACTGGAGCTGGCGTTGGTTTTACTTGAGCATTAGGTTGTGATTCTCCCTCTCCCCCACCACATCCTGTGGCTAAGGCGGCAATGCCCAACGATAGAATTGTTTTTTTCATTTTTACTTACTAAACAATGAGTTTACTGAATGTTAATGTAAGTTAATGAATAATAAGAAAGAGTCTTTTATATCGGCTGGAAAAATAGGAATGAAGATAACAAAATTATCAAAAGCAATAGCACCCATTCCGGTGCTATTGCCTCTATTGATAATTAGCTTAAAGGACGTAGATAAGCTAAGAAACGCCTCTCTGCCACTTTGAAACACCACAAAATCATAAACGTCAGTGCCATGTAGAACAGCCCCGCCGTCAGGAAAGACTCAAATGGTGCATAGTAGCGCGAGTTAACTAGACGCGCAGCACCAGTTAAATCCATGATGGTAACGATGCCCGCGACTGCACTTCCGTGCAGCATAAATATGACCTCGTTTGAATAAGCTGGTAATGCTCGACGCAATGCACTCGGCAAGATAATACGTCTGTATGTCATAAACTTACTCATGCCATACGCTTTCGCAGCTTCCACCTCACCTTTCGGCAAACCATTAATCGCACCACGAATAATTTCTGCGGTGTAAGCCGATGTATTAAGAATAAAAGCGACCAAAGCACAGAACCAAGCGTTCTCCCATAAGGTATCTTTCACAGGGAAAAACTGATCCATGCCGTAGTAAATCAAATACAGCTGAACCAATAGCGGCGTTCCACGGAAAAAGTAAATGAATCCCCAAGAAGGTAAGCTTAGAGCGTAATTGGTACTATTGCGTGCCACGGCTAATGGGATAGAGACACACAAGCCAATAACCAACGCTAATCCCACTAACCAAACTGTTGTCCAAAGTCCCTGAAGATAAGTTGGAAAGCTTTCAATAATCAAAGAAAAGTCCATAACTTACCTCGCATGAATACTGAACTTACGCTCAACAAGCTTGAGTAGCCCGGTCGAAACGCTGGTAAAAAATAGAAAGATGAGCGCGACAGCCATGTAAAAGGTGAACGGCATTTTGGTTGTACCTGCTGCCAATGAGCTCATTCTCACCATGTCATCCAGACCAATAATGGAAACTAACGCAGTGGTCTTAAGTAACACTAACCAGTTATTACCAAATCCAGGTAATGCATGACGAATCATCTGAGGCAGTAAGATTCTTCTAAACGATAAAGCAGAACTCATCCCATAAGCTTTCGCCGCTTCTAGCTCACCTTTGTCCACCGCCATGATCGCTCCACGAAAAGTCTCCGCCATGTAGGCGCCAAAGATAAAACCAATCGTGAGTACACCAGCAATAAATGGGCTGACATCAATATAATCAGGTAAGTAAGACGTCCATTCATGGTTTGGATCACTCGAGGCAAACCACTCGTTGAGCGTTTCGTTGATGGAGTAAAGGCTGTTATTTAAAAGTATTTGTCCACCAAAGAAAATTAGCATCATCAGAACCAAATCTGGAATGCCGCGAATGACGGTGGTGTAAAGAGTGGCAATCGCCCTTGCCCATTTGTAAGGCGCTAACTTAGCTAATGCGCCAAGCATGCCTAAGACCATGGCGAGAATGAGTGAAAGCACTGCAACTTCTATTGTTACTAAAGCTCCTTTCAAAATCGAAGCTTCGTATCCTTGTAAATCTAGCATAGGTGAGTTCCTAATCCCTAAACTCAAAAAATCGACCGTTGACTACTTCTAGGAACAAGCCAACGGTCGCTTAATTACGGTTTATTCACCGTACACATCGTAGTTAAAGTATTTACCAGCAATTTCTTGGTAAACACCTTTCTCACGTAGTGAAATAATTGCTGCGTCGAGTTTCTTCGTCAGATCTTTGTCTTGTTTACGAACAGCGATCCCCATACCTTCACCAAACCATTTTGGATCGGTTAACGACGGTCCAACAAACTCATAAGCTTCTCCACCTGCTTTGTTGATCACACCCTCTTCTAGAGCCGACGCATCACCTAAAACGGCAGCAATTCGACCATTTTCTAGATCAAGATACGCTTCATCAAAAGAGCCATAACGCACAATTTCAACATCATCGCCGTAGTTGTCAGTTAAGTACTTGTCATGTGTCGTCGCACGTTGCACGCCAATTTTGACATCTTTAAGATTATCAAAATCTAGACCAGCACCTTTCTTAGCGATAAATTTATTTGGAATTTGTGCGTACTTGCCAGTGAAATCGACTTTTTTCTTGCGCTCTTCAGTGATAGACATTGCTGCGATGATGGCATCGTACTTACGTGCAAGCAGAGAAGGAATAATACCATCCCAATCTTGAGCGACGATTTTGCACTTCACTTGCATCTCTTCACAGAGTGCATTTGCCATGTCTACGTCAAAGCCTTTTATTGAGCCATCAGTTTCTGTCCAGCTAAACGGAGGGTAAGCACCTTCGATACCAAAGCGAACTGTTTTCCATTCTTTCGCTTGAGCAACACCTGATACTGCCGTTGCAGCAATCGTTGCTGCTAATAACCACTTTTTCATTTCCATACTCCTGTGATTGCTATTTTATTTCGTTTTGTTTGTTGTGTTGGCTTAGGAGGCAATAGTCTGCCGCCTAACAAATATTAGTAAATGGATGAGATAAACTGCTGTAATCGTTCTGAATCCGGGTTTGTAAATAGCTTAGCTGGATTTCCCTGTTCTTCCACTAAGCCTTGATGTAAAAACATCACATGGTTTGATACGTCACGTGCAAACGCCATTTCGTGCGTGACCACCAGCATAGTTCGCCCTTCATCTGCCAAATCTCTCATTACCCCCAAAACTTCTCCTACAAGTTCTGGGTCAAGCGCAGAAGTTGGCTCGTCAAACAACATCACCTCTGGGTCAACTGCTAGCGCACGGGCAATAGCTGCACGTTGCTGCTGGCCGCCAGATAAGTGCCCAGGGTAATAATCTTTACGCTCATACAAGCCTACTTTCTTAAGCAAGACTTCTGCATTTTCAATCGCTTGAGCTTTTGGCACGCCTAAGACATGAACAGGCGCCTCAATCACGTTTTCTAGTACGGTTAGGTGAGACCAGAGGTTGAAACCTTGGAAAACCATTGCCAGGCGTGAGCGAATACGTTGGACTTGCTTTTCATTAGCAGGAACAGATTCACCTGCTCTGTTGTTCTTCATTTGGATTAATTCACCATTTACCCAAATTTCGCCCGCGGTAGGCGTTTCTAGCAAGTTGATACATCTGAGAAAGGTACTCTTACCTGAGCCGGAAGAGCCAATGATGGAGATAACATCTCCTTTGTGCGCGGCAAGTGAAATGCCTTTTAAAACTTCATTTTGTCCAAATGTTTTGTGCAGGTCTTTTATATCTAGCGCTGGTACATCATTCATGCGCCCTACTCCCTGTGTTTTTGTCACTGCAATTAAGGGACTCCGCCCTCTCTAATTCGGAACAAATTAGCACCGCCCCTTGAAACTTGCAACAAATTATTAACCTAAATAATTCGAATAGAAAGATACGATAGACAAATTAATATGCAATATATAGCAACATATTCTTCAAAAGTTGAATATTAAATATAAAAAAGCCCCTTTCAAAGGGGCTTAATAAATTTACAAAAGTGTTAATTGAAACCTATTCGAGGTCGCAATGAATTAATTAAAACGACTGACTACCAACGAGTTTGAAGTACGTAATGTCACTTCATTTTCTAAGCCTTCTTTTTCAGAAGTAATGATGCCATCTAGGTCTTCATCTAGTTCAGGCTCTGACGCTTCACCATTGGAAAAGAAGCTCATGAAAACTTTAGAATCAATATTACTATCTTCATTCACTACCAAAGCAGTGCGATTAAAATCGTCCGAAGCTGAAACTTTCAAACCGTTAACGGCCGATGTTGGGAAGTTGTAGTAATGCAATTCTGGAACAACAACAGAATCACTATCACTTGTTGTGAAAATGCGATGTGTGACTCTGTAGTCGCCTGAAGTTGCAAAGTAAGCGACACGAGTAAAGCCTTCAGTAGACGATGTTAAGCCCATGTCCAGATCAATCACGGACTCTGCACTTCCTTGCGTTGATACACTTGGTTTTGTGTTCGGCAGGTTATCAATATTTAAGTAAGCACTCGGATCAACGTCAATATCCCATCCGTCAGAGATCGTTTCGTTAAGTAGAGACTCCCAACCATTAACTTGATTCTCTGAGAACGCCATGTATACCCAAGTTTCTTTATTCGTTGCACTAGGGCGATTATATTCAACGGCCGTTTTATCCAGCTTCAACGCGTCATATGCAAAGCCGTTAGTAACAAAGCCAATGTTGAGCGAGTCGTAAGTATAGTCAGAAGACGAATAAATGTTTGACGTATTATCCGCTCTAACTAAGGCTATCTCACCAGTTCCCCACGAACCAATACCATATTGGTAAAGCGCTTTGTCGCTTGAACCTGATTCATACTGAAACAATGCCGTTGGTTCACCTTTAAGCCCCATCAGTTCATCAGTAGGCAACATATCAGGGTTCGGAGACGTGAAAATATCGGTTTGCGAGACAAAGTTGTAATCTCCGCCACCTGATTCAGCGTTTCGGTAATCTAAGTTAGTAAACTTATTGCTTGCTAAGTTACCGCCAGTAAAGCATTTGTTCAAAGAGTCTCGGTTTAGTGCAAAAGTAGCATTACGTAGTTTCTTATCTTGCAAGAACTCTTTTGAAAACGTGTTTACGCGAGCTTCTTTGCCGTTAAATTCTATTGCTTGAAACGTTACAAAGCCGCCGTCAGGGATATCTTCAAGATAAAACTTAAAGTTATCAGTGGTAGGTTTGATAATGTCTCCGGATCTTTTGCCATCGGCATCAGAGTAGTAACCGATAACATAGTTGGTCACTTGCTCTTTTGACGCTGCACTATAGGTTAAAACCGTTTTATCGCCGTTCAGCTCAGTTTTGTGGTCATATACAGTACAACCTTTCGTAGTTGCTTCACTTTCAGTCATTGTTGCTGGTATAGCAAAATCAAAAGTAAACGCAGTTTTCGGCGCTGCACCACCGCCACCGCCGCCACCGCCGCCGCAACCGACCATTAACCCTGAGATGATTGCCACTAGTGGCAGTACTTTAAGCTGTTTCATGTCTTTTTCCTAAACTGAGCGGCAATGATTAGCCAAAAAATTGTCTTTGCTCTGTCCAAAGCAAGAATAAAGCCAGCTTTATATAATCATCGTGAATATTGACATTTAATCTGCATCTCGTGCAAAAGGACAAAAAGTTCTAATTTTATGCAACTTGTGTAATGAAATTACACAAGATCTCCGCATCTCATTCGCATGCCAGAAACTTTCTGTAGTTTTATTTCACAACCATTCTTAAAGTGATCTAAATCAATCACCCTAAATGGCTATCTTGCTAGACTCCTGCCAAAAGATGAGGCTTTTTTTTGTGCCTCAACACAATAAGTTATTAGCTATGCTTAGGCACAGTGTCGACGTGTAACAAATCTAACAATAGCTAGCATAAGCGTGCCGCAGGATGCGGATTAACACAATTGAATGAAGAATTCATAACTTTTAAATATATGAGGAATCTATGTCAGACGCAGTTAACAAAACGCACTCTGATTCAGATATCGAGACCAAGAGCTACCGTGAGCTTCATCGTCCAGCATCTGAGTTCGCAAGCCGTTCAGACTACCTAGACCACGAACTACAAATTATGAAGCCACGTCGTTTTGGCTTGAACTTGCCAGGTCGTGACTTCCGCTTTGAGCTTGAAGACCTTGTTCCAGCACTTGCTGGTACTATCGGTATTATCGCAATGTACTCTGCGGTAATGATGTCTTGGGCTGAAGGTCTTACTGCAGCATGGGACCACGTAAACTTAGGCAAGGACTTTGCTATCGAAGTTGCGCGTGTAGAAATGCTCATCCCTGCACTTCTTTTCTGTGTACTTGCCTCTGGTTTTATTAACCCTAAAGCCAACCTAGCAGGCAACCACGGCCCAATGATCCCTCTTATTGGTACCATCGCTCTTGCTGGTGCTCACCCTCTTGCATTAGCAATTCTCATTGGTGTGTTTGGTTTGATTTTGAGCCTCTTAAAAGGTGGGTCAAAACTGGTTAACCTCACCTCTGAAGGTACGGCTGGTGGCCTTCTTATTTTCTTAGGTTTAACCGGAACCATGAGCCAAATTAACTCTATTCAAGCTTGGGCTGTTGGTTTGCAATCCGATACGGTTGCCGCTGGTAGCATGGGTTACATCGGTCTAATTGTTCTTGCGGTTACCATTGGCTTATACGCGTTCCTTGCTAAAGTGAACAAACGCTGGCTAGCGATCCCTGTTTGTGCCTTCACTGGGCTTGCAATCGCACTTGCTCTTGGCGCAGGCTTCGATATTAAATTCGTAACCGAGACAGGCCTTCCAAACCTAAATCCAATCTACTGGTGGGGTTCAACAGAAGAAGGTTGGATGCTTGGTCTTCCTAATATGGAACACTTCATCGCTTCTCTACCATTCGCCATTCTTGCGGTAGCAATGTGGTCACCTGACTTCTTGGGTCACCGTATCTTCCAAGAGATGAACTACCCACGTAAGAGTGAGAAAGTGCTGATGGACGTTGATGACACAATGACAATGTGTTCCGTTCGCCAAATGGTCGGTACTGCAGTGGGTGGTGGTAACATCACATCATCTTGGGGGACTTACATGATCCCTGCTGCAATCGCGAAACGCCCTATTCCTGCTGGTGCCATCTTACTAGGCTCTCTATGTATTATTGTTGCAATCCTTGGTTTTCCTATGGACGTTGCAGTATGGCCTCCAGTTATGCGCGTTGCTCTTCTCGTTGGTGTATCTCTACCACTGCTTGAAGCTGGCATGCAGATGGTGAAGGACTCGAAAGACTCACAAGCAGCAGGTATCTGTATCTTTGGTTCTGCCGTTGTTAACCCAGTTCTAGCTTGGGCACTAACTATGCTTTTAGATAACAA
Source organism: Vibrio sp. 2096 (assembly GCF_033339595.1). Taxonomy (NCBI): domain Bacteria; kingdom Pseudomonadati; phylum Pseudomonadota; class Gammaproteobacteria; order Vibrionales; family Vibrionaceae; genus Vibrio; species Vibrio sp. 2096. The sequence continues at coordinate 58,761 of NZ_JAWOUX010000002.1, read as the reverse complement.
CGGTTTAATTGGAGATAAAGAGCGCGCGTCTCGCCTATCATTTGTAGACAAGATTGTGATCCCAGTAAGCGTACTCGTTATCTGTTTAGTTGCTATGCTTGCAGTTGGTATGCTTGAAGGCCAGTATGGCATCCAAGCTTGGCTATAAGCTAGCAGTCCAGAAATTTGTGGGTAGCGCTCGTCGCTACCCCATTTTTATCGAGATTTTTGAGGATTTATTGATTTAGTTTAAGGTTTGCAAAAAAATTTTAGTTTAACCTCTAACTGTTGCTTAAAAAGAGAAACGTTAAAACTAGTGACAATATTTATAGTTTTGTAAATCGAATACGTAAATTTAAGACTATAAATATTGTTATTCATAAGAGTGTACTGTTCCCCTCTTTTATCTGGGGATAGCTGGCTCAACGGCGAAGCAGTACGTATTTTTTTCTACTAAAAAGGTAGGTATGTCATGGCAGAGCAATTTGCTAAAGCTTGGGAAGGTTTTGCTGCAGGCGACTGGCAAAACGAAGTAAACGTTCGTGATTTCATTCAGAAGAACTACACTCCGTACGAAGGCGACGAATCTTTCCTAGTTTCTGAAGGTACTGAAGCGACTAACAAGCTTTGGGCTAAGGTAATGGAAGGCATCAAACAAGAGAACGCAACTCACGCTCCTGTTGATTTTGATACTTCAGTTATCTCTACCATCACTGCTCACGATGCAGGCTACATCGAAAAAGACCTAGAAACTATCGTAGGTCTTCAAACTGACGCTCCTCTAAAACGTGCGATCATCCCTAACGGTGGTATCCGCATGGTTGAAGGTTCATGCAAAGCCTACGACCGCGAGCTAGACCCACAAGTTAAAAAAATCTACACAGAATACCGTAAAACTCACAACCAAGGCGTTTTCGATATCTACACTCCTCAAATCATGGCGTGTCGTAAATCTGGCGTACTGACTGGTCTTCCAGATGCATACGGTCGTGGTCGTATCATCGGTGACTACCGTCGTGTTGCTCTATACGGTATTGACTTCCTAATGAAGGATAAATTCGCGCAGTTCTCTTCTCTACAAGAGCGTTTTGAGAACGGCGAAGACCTACAAATGACAATGCAGCTTCGTGAAGAGATCGCAGAGCAACACCGTGCTCTAGGTCAAATCAAAGAAATGGCTGCAAAATACGGTTGTGATATTTCTCGTCCTGCTGAAACTGCGCAAGAAGCTATTCAGTGGACTTACTTCGGTTACCTAGCTGCTGTTAAATCTCAAAACGGTGCGGCTATGTCTCTAGGTCGTACTTCTACATTCCTAGACATCTTCATCGAACGTGATATCGCGGCTGGTAAGCTAACTGAAGAACAAGCTCAGGAAATGATCGACCACTTCGTAATGAAACTACGTATGGTTCGTTTCCTACGTACTCCTGAGTACGATGATCTATTCTCTGGCGACCCTATCTGGGCAACTGAGTCTATGGGTGGTATGGGTCTTGACGGTCGTACGCTAGTTACTCGTACAAACTTCCGTTTCCTAAACTCACTATACACTATGGGTCCTTCTCCAGAGCCAAACATCACTGTTCTTTGGTCTGAGCAACTACCTGAAGGCTTCAAGAAGTTCTGTGCGAAAGTATCTATCGATACTTCTTCTATTCAGTACGAAAATGACGACTTAATGCGTCCAGACATGAACTCCGACGACTACGCGATCGCATGTTGTGTATCTCCAATGGTTGTTGGTAAGCAAATGCAGTTCTTCGGTGCTCGTGCGAACCTTGCGAAAACAATGCTTTACACCATCAACGGTGGTGTGGATGAGAAGCTAAAAATCCAAGTTGGCCCGCATATGCCTAAGATCGAAGGCGATGTTCTTAACTACGATGAACTGTGGGAGAAAATGGACCACTTCATGGATTGGCTAGCGAAACAATATGTGACTGCACTAAACGCTATCCACTTCATGCACGATAAGTACAGCTACGAAGCGGCACTAATGGCTCTACACGACCGTGACGTTAAACGTACTATGGCTTGTGGTATTGCTGGTCTATCTGTTGCAGCTGACTCACTATCTGCAATTAAATACGCAAAAGTTAAGCCAATTCGTGACGAAGACGGTCTAGCAATCGACTTCGAAATCGAAGGCGATTACCCTAAATTCGGTAACAACGATCCACGCGTTGATGATATTGCATGTGAACTTGTTTCTGTATTTATGGGCAAAATCCGTAAGCTTAAGACTTACCGTGATGCAATCCCTACTCAGTCAATTCTTACTATCACTTCAAACGTGGTTTACGGTAAGAAAACTGGTAACACGCCTGACGGTCGTCGTGCTGGTGCTCCATTTGCTCCAGGTGCAAACCCAATGCACGGTCGTGACGAGAAAGGTGCTGTAGCATCACTAACTTCAGTTGCTAAACTGCCGTTTGCTGACGCACAAGATGGTATCTCTTACACATTCTCTATCGTACCTAACGCACTAGGTAAAGATGAGGGTTCACAACGCGCTAACCTTGCTGGCCTTATGGATGGTTACTTCCACCACGAAGCGGGTATCGAAGGTGGTCAACACCTAAACGTGAACGTTCTTAACCGTGAAACTCTAGAAGACGCAGTTAAGCACCCAGAGAAATACCCTCAGCTAACAATCCGTGTATCTGGTTACGCTGTTCGCTTCAACTCTCTAACTGCAGAGCAACAAGCTGACGTAATCGCGCGTACATTCACTGAGTCTCTATAAGACTATAGCGAAATAACGTTCTAGTAATACAACAAAGGCTGATGCTAAGTAGCATCAGCCTTTTTTTATTTCTTGAATGAAAGTTGTGATATCGCGAAAGACTTTTGCCCGCATTCTTACGTATGATGCGAAAAAAGTTAGCAAATAAAGTCTATGAGATTTAGTAAATTAATTATTCTTACCCTTCTTTCTCCAGTTGCAATAGCATCCACTAAGTCTACGGTTTCTTTTACCATCGACAACGATGGTATTTTTGGCGTCGATCAAGACTATACGAATGGTGTTTTCCTTTCTTACGCGACAGACCAACTGACACAAGAAAGCCAATGGAAATGGCTGAGTCTAGCTAACTCAGAGCACGCCAATATCGATAAAATAGAGTTGGTTCTTGGCCACAAGATGTGGACTCCAAGCGACATTGAAGCCGATTATCCACTAATCAATGATCGCCCATATGCCGGTTACCTACACACCGAAATCAACTACCTTTCCCTAACGAGTGACAAAGCTGTACGGTACAATTTCACCATAGGAACTACGGGTGAAAGTTCGCTATCAGAAAAGGCGCAAGAAATCGTTCACGGCATAACAGGATCGACGGACCCTCAAGGTTGGGATTACCAGATTGAAGATAAAGTGGCGTTCAGCCTTGGTTACCGCGTATTTAACAAATTGATGCGCAGCGAAGAACAAAAAACACAATGGGAGATCACCAACATTAACGACATCAATGCGGGTAACTTCCGTAGTGATGTCTCTCAAGGCGTCATGTTTCGTTGGGGTACAAACCTAGCGAATAGCATCGGAGCAGCCAATATCAGTGTCGAAAGCCCTTTCTCAGCAAGTATGATCGCTCAGAACACGTCGAGTTGGTTCTTGTTCACCGGGTTTGAAGGTCGTTACCGCTTTAATGACATGACTATCGAAGGAGATCGTCCTGGCATTCCTGAACCGTCAGCGCCATACGACATCACACTGCAAAATTGGCAAGCAAGTGCCGTCGCGGGAGTATCTTGGTACAACCAAAATTACGGTGCAAGCATCACCTTTACAATTAAAACACCGGATTATGAAGAAGCCCAAACCGATGTTTATGGGACAGGCTCGTTCTCCGTGTTCGCCTTTTTCTAAAAACTGGATTATCCCAGCATCGAAGTCAATCTAGATACACGGCAAGTTCTCGGGGTAGGTATTAACCACCTCGTGTTCAAGCGTTTATGTAGATTGGCTCCATCTATTTTCTTTCTTCAAATAACCTTGCCTTTAGTACCGACAAAGCTGTTTTAACCCTGCTTTTTGTAATAAAATAACAGCTAGAATTTACTAGTAATGAGAGCAAAAGATGTCAACAGCTGGTCGTATTCACTCATTTGAGTCATGTGGTACCGTAGACGGACCTGGTATTCGATTTATCGTCTTCTTGCAAGGTTGTTTAATGCGGTGTAAGTATTGCCATAACCGCGATACTTGGGACACGCATGATGGCAAAGAAGTCACGGTTGAAGAAATCATTTCCGAAGCGAAAAGTTACCGCCACTTCATGAATGCATCAGGTGGTGGCGTTACTTGTTCTGGCGGCGAAGCGATGCTTCAACCGGAATTCGTACGTGATTTTTTCCGCGCTGCTAAAGCCGAAGGCATTCATACATGTCTAGATACTAACGGTTATGTTCGTAAGCACACTGATGTTATCGATGAAGTACTGGATGCAACAGACTTAGTCATGCTTGACATCAAACACATGAAAGACGAAGTGCACCAAGATCTCATCGGTGTATCCAACCGACGCACATTGGACTTTGCTCGTTACTTACAAAAAATCGGAAAGAAAACATGGATTCGCTATGTCGTCGTGCCTGGTTACACAGATGACCCAGAAGCAGCACACATGCTTGGTGAATTTATTAAAGACATGGATAACATCGAAAAGGTCGAGTTACTTCCTTACCACAAATTAGGGGCTCATAAGTGGGAAGCGTTAGGCTTAGAATACCCACTCGAAGGCGTAAACCCGCCACCGAAAGAAACCATGGATGAAATTCAATCCATTCTTGCTCAATACAACGATAACGTAAAATACTAAGTGAACCGCAAGACTAACCTCTTTAAAATACCAGCTTATTGCTGGTATTTTTTTGATTATATCTAAGCCTTATCAGTGAGTTTCTCTGCGGTCATTTAGGTAGAAAAAGAACGATAGAAATGATTGCGTCATGTTCGCATAGGAAGGAAGTAACATGGATTTGTTTAACTTAGGCTCTCTTGTTGTCTCAATTTGGATAGTAGTAGTCTACTGCCTACCAGATTGGAAAAAAGTCGTTTGGCCCAAACTGGAAAAAGAGAAAGGATTTCAGCACCTCGTTTTTGCAACGCTCTTCTTTTTCAGTATTTTATGGACAGCTCAAGCAGGTGTAAAAGAAGGATTACAGATTCATTTTCTTGCACTAACAACGCTGACGATGATGTATGGTTGGCGTATGGCATTTCTACTCAGTATCCCTGCAATGCTGGTCAACCACCTACTACATGATGTGTCCTTGCTACTCTTACCCACGTCGTTAGTTCTATCTGCCCTAATTCCGATTTTCATTAGTTACTTAGTGTTTCTTCTGAGTTACCACTACTTGCCACGAAACATTTTTGTTTTCATCTTCGTTGCTGGATTTTTCAATGGCGCGATAACAGGAAGTCTGCACCTCATCATTAACTCTTTTTATCACCTATCAGTTGGTCACTACGATTGGGAAACCATTCAACATAACTACTTTGTTTTTGTGCCGTTGCTCGCCTTTCCAGAAGGTCTATTAAATGGTATGGCACTGGCGGTTTTAACCGTATTCAAGCCAGAGTGGCTGAGAGTATTTTCAGACCGAGACTACATATACAATCATTACCATAAATAAGTGTTTTCAAACTGGTCAAAAGTGACAGTTCTTGCCATTTTTTAGTATTAAATATGTGTTGAGATCATGTTTCACTCATGTCTTAAGCGTTAACCTAAGCACATTAAAAATGTATTAGATATCTAGTGAGGTCACCATGGAAATGTCAAACGCTCAACGTTTGATTCTATCAAACCAATACAACCTTATGTCTCAACTTGATCCAAGTAATGCGGCCAAATACAAACGCTTACAAACGATCGTTGAACGTGGTTATGAACTACAAATGCGAGAGTTGAACAAAGATTTCGGCTGCCTCTCAGAAGCAGAGTGTCGTGAGATCATCGACGTTATGGAGATGTATCATGCGATGCAAGAGTCTTACAACATGCTAGACGATGAAGATCGCAGCAACGTGGATCAACGTCGCTTGAAGTTCTTGGGATTTGATATCGCTTCAGAAGCGCAACAAGTACATTACGTACGTTTTCTCATCGATTCTGAAGGTTTGTACCCTCAGTTTGACAAGGCAGATCATCACTTTAACAGCCAAATGCCGATGCTAGATAAATACCGCCGTATGCTGCAAACTTGGCGTAACTGCCCTCGTCAGTATCATTTATGTGAAAACGAACTAGCGCAAATCTTCAGCGCATAAAATGGTCATCTAAGAATGAGGAGAGCGCCCGCTCTCCTTGTTATTTACCCTGTCACAAACTTATCTAAGACTTTGCTCTCTTCCTACCTCTTTCACTTACCTTGCTCAATGTAGAACAACGAATCACTGAGACTCTTCTGTCTTTGCCAAATATTTGATTTCTATTGCACCTATTCACGACATAAATTCGTCCTTAATAAAAGAGTGATTCAAATGTCACTTTTACAATAAATTCATAATTGTTAAGCAAAATTGCAAATCCCCGACTAGGCTTAAGTAGAGAAAGGCTGTGATTGAAAAATTCATATCCACCGCTCACCGTTGTAACGAAAAAACCGTCCATAAAGCAAAGTCTTTGGTGTCGCCAATCTTACATTCTGTACGAACCAAATGTGATAACAGGACGTATATTCAAACAACAACGAGCATAACTGTTGGTGGAAAGCCTGAATCAACGTTCGTCGGTAGACTGACTATTAAAGGGGAAAGCGACATGAGTATTTTCGACCACTATCAATCAAGATATGAAGCTGCAAAAGATGAAGAGATGTCGTTACAGGAGTTTTTAGCCCTGTGTAAAGATGACAAAAGCGCTTATGCTAATGCAGCAGAACGCCTACTGATGGCGATTGGTGAACCAGAGATAATCGATACGGCAAAGGATCCGAGACTAAGCCGAATCTTCTCGAATCGTGTTATCTCTCGTTATGAAACCTTTAAAGACTTTTATGGCATGGAAGATGCCATAGAACAAATTGTGTCTTACCTAAAACATGCGGCGCAAGGCCTAGAAGAGCGTAAGCAGATTCTTTACCTACTCGGCCCTGTAGGTGGCGGTAAGTCTTCGCTTGCAGAAAAGCTTAAGGCTCTGATGGAACAGATGCCTATTTATGTTCTTACTGCTAACGGCGAACGCAGCCCAGTGAATGACCATCCATTCTGCCTATTCAAAGCCACAGAAGATGGCGATATTTTGAAAAAAGAATATGGCATTGAGCACCGTTATCTTCGCTCGATCATGTCTCCTTGGGCCGCTAAACGTCTTCACGAGTTTGGTGGTGATATCACCAAATTTAAAGTAGTGAAAGTACGCCCTTCTATCCTTGACCAAATCGGTATTGCCAAAACTGAACCAGGCGATGAAAACAACCAAGATATCTCATCATTGGTTGGTAAAGTCGATATTCGTAAGCTTGAACACTATTCGCAAGACGATCCAGACGCTTACAGCTACTCCGGTGCGCTGTGTAAAGCAAACCAAGGTTTAATGGAATTCGTTGAGATGTTCAAAGCACCAATCAAAGTGCTTCACCCGCTGTTAACAGCAACGCAAGAAGGCAACTTCAACGGTACAGAAGGCCTTTCTGCGATTCCATTCGACGGTATGATTCTGGCTCACTCAAACGAATCTGAGTGGCAGACCTTCCGTAACAACAAGAACAATGAAGCGTTCTTGGACCGTGTTTATATTGTGAAAGTACCTTACTGTCTACGTGTTTCAGAAGAAGTCAAAATCTACCAAAAACTTCTTGAAAACAGTGAGTTGTCTCAAGCCCCTTGTTCACCAAGCACGCTCGAGACTCTGGCACAATTCAGTATTCTTTCTAGACTTAAAGAGCCTGAGAACTCGTCCATCTTCTCTAAGATGCGCGTATACGACGGTGAAACGCTGAAAGATACGGATCCAAAGGCAAAAAGCTATCAAGAGTATCGTGATTATGCTGGTGTCGATGAAGGCATGAACGGTCTTTCAACACGTTTTGCCTTTAAGATTTTGTCACGCGTATTTAACTTCGACCAAACCGAAGTGGCAGCCAACCCTGTACATCTATTCTATGTGATTGAACAACAGGTTGAGCGCGAACAGTTCCCTGCTGAAACAGCAGAGAAATATCTCGAGTTCTTAAAAGGCTACCTAGTACCTCGATACGTTGAATTTATCGGTAAAGAGATTCAGACCGCTTATCTTGAGTCTTACTCTGAGTACGGCCAAAACATCTTCGACCGATATGTCACCTATGCAGACTTCTGGATTCAAGACCAAGAGTACCGAGATCCAGAAACTGGTCAGCTATTTGATCGCTCTTCACTGAATGCTGAGCTAGAAAAGATCGAAAAAACAGCTGGTATTTCTAACCCGAAAGATTTCCGAAACGAAATCGTCAACTTTGTGCTTCGTGCGAAAGCGAATAACAATGGTCAAAACCCGGTTTGGACCAGCTACGAAAAACTGCGCACAGTAATCGAGAAGAAAATGTTCTCCAATACCGAAGAGCTACTTCCGGTTATCTCATTTAATGCGAAAACCTCTTCTGAAGATCAGAAGAAGCACGACGACTTTGTCGCTCGCATGATGGAAAAAGGCTATACCGAGAAACAGGTTCGCCTACTTTCTGAGTGGTACCTACGAGTACGTAAGTCATCCTAACCCAGTATTGAGTTAGGTCGCTTGTGAAACATGAAGAGGGCTATTTCATGGCGCAATTTATAGACCGAAGGCTCAATGGCAAGAACAAGAGCGCTGTTAATCGACAGCGCTTCTTGAAGCGCCACAAAGAGCAAATAAAAGAGTCGGTAGCAGACGCAGTGAATCGACGCTCGATTACGAATACGGAAACGGGCGAAGACGTCTCTATCCCTCACAAAGACATCAATGAGCCTATATTTCATCAAGGCAAAGGTGGTGTTCGCGAACGAGTTCATCCCGGTAACGACCAATTCATTACTGGTGATAAAATTGAGCGTCCCAAAGGTGGCGGTCAGGGTAGCGGCTCTGGAGAAGGGAACGCCAGTCCAGATGGAGAAGGCCAAGACGAATTTGTATTCCAAATATCAAAAGATGAGTACCTCGATATTTTGTTCGAAGATCTCGAGCTGCCTAATCTAGAAAAAAACCAAATTGCCAAAATCACTGAATGGAAAACACACCGTGCAGGCTTTCAAACTGCCGGTATCCCTTCCAATATTGCCGTAGTACGTTCTCTGCAACAATCTCTTGCGCGCCGTACTGCAATGACTGCTGGTAAGAAACGACTTCTTAAAGAGTTAGAAGACGAGCTTGCTCGCATCAAAAATATTGAACCTGCTCAGCAGTTTGAAGAGAACCGCTTGAAGGCTGAAATTGAAGAACTGCGCAAGAAAATCGAAAGCGTGCCGTTCATCGATACCTTCGACTTACGCTTCAAGAACTATGAGAAACGCCCTGTACCATCGAGCCAAGCGGTCATGTTCTGTCTAATGGACGTATCCGGTTCTATGGATCAGGCAACGAAAGACATCGCAAAACGCTTCTATGTTCTTTTGTACTTGTTCTTAACTCGTACCTACGAGAATGTCGAAGTCGTCTTTATCCGCCACCATACCCAAGCGAAGGAAGTGGACGAGCACGAATTTTTCTACTCACAAGAAACCGGGGGTACCATTGTATCTAGCGCGCTCAAGTTAATGGATGAAATAGTAAAAGAGCGATACCCGATTGGTCAGTGGAACATATATGCAGCTCAAGCATCCGACGGTGACAACTGGGCAGATGATTCGCCAAGATGCCGGGATCTGTTAGTGAACAAATTACTTCCAAACTGTCAGTATTACTCTTACATAGAGATCACGCGGCGCTCGCACCAAACTCTATGGCATGAGTACGAAAAACTCACTGGAGAGTTTCCTAATTTCGCAATGAAAAACATTCGCTCTGTGGAGGATATTTTCCCAGTCTTTCGTGAACTATTCCAAAAAGAAACGGCGTAAGGAGGCTAGCGATGAATACCGCAACGAGAAACCTCTCAGGAGAGGCGCCTAAGAAGCGTAACAGTAAAGTGTTGCCAGATGGACCAGATTGGACATTTGAGCTGTTAGAGCGATACCACAAAGAAATTAAGCGTGTCGCGGAGCATTATCGCCTAGACACTTACCCTAACCAAATAGAAGTGATTACTTCAGAACAGATGATGGATGCCTACTCAAGTATCGGCATGCCAATCAATTACAACCACTGGTCATTTGGTAAAAAATTCATTCAAACAGAGCAGAACTATAAACATGGTCAAATGGGGTTAGCCTACGAGATTGTGATTAACTCCGACCCTTGTATTGCTTATTTGATGGAAGAAAATACGGTAACAATGCAAGCACTCGTGATAGCGCACGCGTGTTACGGCCATAACTCTTTTTTCAAAGGTAACTACCTATTCCAAACGTGGACTGACGCCAGTTCTATTATCGACTATCTGCTGTTCGCCAAAAAGTACTTAGCCGAATGTGAAGAACGATATGGCGTAAAAGAAGTGGAAAAGCTGCTCGACTCTTGTCACGCGTTAATGAACTTTGGTGTAGACCGCTACAAGCGTCCAGAGAAAATCTCAATTACAGAGGAAAAAGCAAGACAAGAAGAACGCGAAGCATACCTACAATCTCAAGTTAATGAGCTTTGGCGCACCGTACCGACAGCCAAGACGAAAGAGGAAGACATTAAAGAGCGATTCCCAAGCGAGCCTCAGGAAAACTTGCTCTACTTCTTCGAAAAACATGCGCCGTTGCTAGAGCCGTGGCAGCGTGAAGTTGTTCGGATCGTCCGTAAGATCAGTCAGTATTTTTATCCGCAAAAACAAACGCAAGTCATGAATGAAGGCTGGGCAACGTTCTGGCACTACACCATACTCAACCATCTTTATGATGAGGGCTTGGTGTCTGAAAAGTTCATTCTAGAGTTCTTACATAGCCACACCAGTGTCGTGGCTCAGCCGCCTTATAACAGTCCTTACTTTAATGGCATTAACCCCTACGCGTTAGGCTTTGCCATGTTCCGAGATATTAAGCGTATCTGTGAAGAACCAACTGATGAGGACAAAGAGTGGTTTCCAGACTTGGCAGGAACCGACTGGTTAGATGCAGTGCATTTCGCGATGCATAATTTCAAAGATGAAAGCTTTATTAGCCAATACCTTTCTCCGAAATTAATGCGTGATTTCAAGCTGTTTGCGATAAACGATGATGATCATAAGAACTTTATTGAAGTCGCTGCGATACACGATGAGATGGGTTATAAACGCATTAGAGAAACCTTAGCTGCTCAGTATAACTTATCTAATCTTGAGCCAAACATTCAGGTGTTTAATGTCGATGTCCGTGGTGATCGCTCACTTACGTTGCAGTACGTTCCTCACAACCGCATCCCACTTGATGATAGTTACGAAGAAGTTCTAAAGCACGTGTACCGATTATGGGGCTTTGATGTCATTCTCCAAGAAGTGAAAGACACCGGTCACCGAGAGGTGTTAGCAACCTGCCCTAAACGGAACCAATACGACACTAACATTTAACTAATACCTCGATACAAGTAAAACAAAAAGGCTCCTAATTCAGGAGCCTTGTTTATTCTTAAATCTATATGAGCATTTGTTACGCTTGCTTTGCAACAATCGCGCGCACGGCTTCTAGGTCTTCGGGCGTATCAACCCCTGCCGCTGGTGCTTCTTTCGCTACCGCCACATGAATTTTTTCACCGTACCAAAGCACTCGCAGTTGCTCAAGACACTCAATCTGCTCTAATGCACTTGGTGCCCAGTTGACATACGTATTAATGAAACCAGCTCGATAAGCATAAATACCAATATGACGCATTAATGGGTTGGCAATAGTTTTGTCTTGTTTAGCAAAGTTATCGCGATCCCAAGGGATGGTTGCTCGACTAAAGTACAACGCATAGCCTTGCTCATCTGCGACAACTTTAACAGCGTTCGGGTTGAACACTTCCTCTTCCGAGTCTATTTCTATAGCTAACGTCGCCATCGGGGCTTCACACCCAGATAAGTTATCAGCAACCTGACGAATGATGGACGGCGGAATCAAAGGCTCATCCCCTTGCACATTAACAATAATGTGGTCTGACGGAATAGCCATCTTTTCAACAACTTCGGCAAGACGCTCCGTACCTGATTCGTGGTGGGGAGAGGTCATACAAACTTTACCACCAAATGACGAAACCGCTTTCGCAACACGCTCGTCATCAGTTGCAACGATGACATCTTCCGCACCCGCTTGTAGCGCTTGTTCATAAACCCACTGAACCATAGGCTTACCACCAATATCCGCTAGCGGTTTACCAGGCAAACGGCTCGATGCGTAGCGCGAAGGGATGACAACCGTAAAAGACATTAGCGTCCCTCATCCATGCTCATAGTGCGAGCTTCAGGCTCTAGCAGAACTGGAATACCCTCTTTGATCGGGTAAGCAAGGCGATCCAATTTGCAGATCAACTCTTGATTATCTTTATCGTACGTCAGCTTACCTTTGCAAACAGGGCAAGCTACAATCTCAAGTAGACGGTGATCCATAAGCCGCTTTAACCTCTTTTATTCTATTTAAAATTTGCTCTGCATCGTTTGACTCAAACTGGGCAGATACAGGCAGATACCACCAATTATCTTGCGCATAATGGCTGCACTTGACGGCATCTTTCTCGGTCATAATCACATTGGTCCCTTGTTGAGCCAATGCTTCTAATTCTTGTTGATCAAAGTCTTGATGGTCAGCAAAACCTTTTGTGACTTTAACATTTGCGTTCATCGAGTTTAGTGTATGAAAAAAACGCGGAGGATGCCCAATGCCCGCAAATGCGACGAGATCTTTCAACTCCGAGACATCCACATGTTGCTTAGTCTTAAGATTAATAGCTTTAGAGGGTGCTAAAGCCATTGCGATTTCGCCCGTATGCGCTTGACCGCCATTGGTGATGATAAAGTCGACTTCTTTAAGTCGCTCAATACCTTCACGTAAAGGACCTAATGGAATCAGGCTTTCATTCCCAAACCGGCGATTCCCATCCACAATCACTAACTCAATATCACGGCCTAACGCATAATGTTGTAATCCATCATCCGTAATTATGATATCCACATCCAAATCTAGCAGTGCTTTCACTGCATTTGAACGCACAGGATCTACCGCAACAGGTGCTCCTGTACGGCGATGAATCAACTTAGGTTCATCGCCACAATGCTTCGCTGGCGTATCTTCTTTTAGCACTAACGGATAGGCAGGAGCCTTTGCCCCATAACCACGAGAAACAACCCCCGGCTTAAAGCCCATTTGCTGTAGTTGCTCAACAAGCCACACAACAACTGGTGTTTTACCATTGCCACCAGCAGTGATATTGCCAACCACAACAACAGGTATAGGCGCATTATAAGCTTGCTTGCGGCCAGTTTGGTATTGCTTTCGCTTTGACTTGCTTATCGCTCCAAATAATAAACTCAGTGGCCACAAAAGCGGCCACAAGAGATATTTTATTGGATGGCTTTCAAACCAGATTTTTTCAATCACCGCGCTTATTCACCAAACTGAATACGGTGCAATTGTGCATACGCACCATTTTTCTCAATAAGCTCAGCGTGGTTGCCACGTTCAATGATGGCACCATCATCAACCACAAGAATTTCATCGGCTTTCTCGATTGTGGATAAGCGGTGCGCTATTACAAGTACCGTTTTGTCTTTTTGCAGCTCATCAAGTGCAGCTTGAATAGCTCGCTCGGATTCGGTATCCAAAGCCGAAGTTGCCTCATCAAGAATCAGCACTGGAGCATCACGCAATAGAGCTCGCGCAATCGCAACACGTTGGCGTTGACCACCAGACAAGCTAGCACCATTTTCACCAATCATGGTATCAAGTCCATCATCCATTTTGCCGATGAACTCCATCGCATGCGCGAGTGTTGCCGCTTTCTCGATATCACTGCGCTCGTATTGACCATCCGTTGCGTACGCAATATTGTTTGCTATCGTGTCATTAAACAAATGAACATTTTGCGATACTAGTGCAAATTGCTGACGTAAATTCTTTAGCTCGTAATCACGAATATCATGCCCATCTAATGTGATAGATCCACTGTCAACATCATAGAAGCGGTTGAACAAGTTCGCGATGGTACTTTTACCTGAGCCAGAACGGCCAACTAGCGCCACCGTTTTTCCTCTTGGAATATCGAAGCTGACATTTTCCAATGCTGGTTTTTCTGCACCAGTGTAAGTAAAGCTTACGTTTTTAACTGAAACATCGCCATTTGCGCGTTCAACTGTCAACTTACCTTCGTTTTTCTCAGGCTCGAGGTCAATTAACGCGAAGAGCGTTTGGCTCGCGGCCATACCACGTTGGAACTGAGAAGTAACGTTAGTCAGCGCTTTAAGTGGGCGCATCAGACCAAACATTGCAGAGAACACAACAGTAAATGTACCTGGAGTCAGTTGCTCTTTAATCGAATCAATACTTGCTAAATAAAGAACGGCAACAATTGCAAGTGATGCAATCATTTGGATGATAGGGTTAGCCGCCGCTTGAGCCGTCACCAACTTCATGCTTTGTTGACGCATTTGGTTGCTGACTTTTTCAAATCGTTTACGTTCGATGTCTTGGCCGCCATAGCTCAACACAACTTTATGGCCTTTCAGCATCTGCTCTGCTGATGCAGTTACGTTACCCATCATGGTCTGCATATTTTTGGATATTTTTCTAAAACGTTTAGAAACAACACCAATACCCCATGCTACAACGGGAGCAACAGCAAACAGCACTAGCGACAATTGCCAGCTGTTGTAAAACATCAAAACTAACAGACCAATGATACTTGCACCTTCACGGACAATGCTCACCAACGCTTGGCTAGTTGCCGCTGACACTTGCTCTGAGTCGTAGGTTATACGCGACAATAAATTGCCCGTCTTTTCCTTATCAAAGTAAGACACTGGCATATGCATAAAGTGATTGAACACCATGCGACGGACTTGCATAACTACGTTGCCAGATACCCAGCTCAAACAGTAGGTGGAGACAAATCCACTTATGCCACGGATGAACATCATGGCAAAAATAATCAATGGAAGCGTGCGTAAAAAATCAGATTCAGCGTTCCCAAAACCTTCATCGAGTAGTGGTTTTAGCAGGGAAATCATATAGGTATCTGATATGGCATTAATAACTAATGCAATGACTGCAACGACAAGACCTGACTTATAAAGGCGAATAAATTGCCATAGACGCTTAAACGTCTGCCAAGTCGTTTCATCAGTATTTATCGACATAGAAGTGCTTTATTTTCTTACATTAAGACTCTCATTCTACTCCCTTACGCAGCATCTGCCTATACCAAGGCTCAAATGTATCGCTACGTTTGGTTTCTGAGCGCCAATTATCACGGTGAATAAAGAAGCTTACCTGACCACCCTCACCAGTATCAAGCCAAGTAATGCCAAGCTTTCGGTATGAAGCAACGACATTTTCCGCTGGCATTCCCCATCGATTGTTTTTTGCTAAAGAAGCAACCGCCACACTCGGGCTCACCGCCTCGATAAATCGAGGATTCGATGAACTTTTGCTCCCGTGATGAGGGACTAGCATCACATCGCTTTGTAACTTTCCGGGTTCTCTAAGCAAAATCCACTCGCTAATGGCCTCAATATCACCAGTAAAAAGCATACTAAAGTTAGAAATAGGGTCAGTAAGTCGTAATACACAGGAGTGCGGATTATACGCACGTTGAACAAGTGCAGGAGGCCAGAGCACTTCCATGTTTAATCCTTGCCATTTCCATTGGTCGCCTCTAGTGCAAGGCTCATATTCGATAAAGAATTGACTACTAAGTTTACGCTGTGGAGAAAAGGCATCTTCAATGAAAAAGCGGCCGCCTGCGTGATCATTATCGGAATGGCTTAGAATCAGTGTATCTATGCTTTCATAACCTCGTTGATGCAAAACCGGAGTGACGACCTGCTCTGCGATACTGCCGCTTTGCCATGCTTTACCAGTGTCATACAGCAACACCTTGTCGTCTTTTTCTACAACCACTGCAAGGCCATGACCTACATCTAATACATCGATACGCCAATGCGGTTCATACTCCGCTGCAAACTTGATACTAATAACGATGCCGAGTAACAAATACCACGCGTACTGAGACATGAACCGTTGAAATATTAAGCAAACCACTATCACCATAACCAGCATTGTCATTTCCATGCTAATGGGTTGCCAAGAACCTACTGCGTACTGTATTGACGTGCTCAATGGCTGTAATGACCAGTCCACCAAATGCCACAGAGGCTTCGCTATCATTTCAAGAAACAAAGATGAGAACAGGGCTAGAAACATCAAAGGTACAACGATAAATCCGAACCAAGGAATAAATACCAAGTTGTAGGCTATTGAGGACAAACTAAAACCGGAGAAGAAATGGCCACTAACAGGTACGATTAAAGCGCTCAACATCAATTGAGTAAGCAATAACGCTTTTAATCGCGCTTTCCAACCTCCCCTTTGATGTCGAATCAAATTAATTGCGAACAATACCGCACAAACGGAGAGGTACGATAACCAAAAGCTCATACTGTAGGATGCAAAAGGTTGGACAAGCAGTTGTAGAGATACTGCAAGCAAAAGAACTCGCCAAGAAGTCCAGTGCACCAGAGTATACTTCAGGAGAACGTAAACAACGCATACCGACACTGCTCGCGTAGTAGGCAGAGAGAAATCCGCTAACCAAGCGTAGGCAACAGCGAAGATCAGCCCATATAAGCTAGGTAACAACTGGTATTGGGGTAATAGATAACGAACGGTACCGCCCACGACTAGCCCAAAAGTAAACGCCATACCAATATGTAAACCAGAAATGGAGACCAAATGCAGTAAACCACTGTCCCTGAGCGCTTGCCAATCTTCCTTAGACAACCAAGAACGGTCAGCAAAAACTAACGCACTTATTAACGAGAAATGATGAAGGGAAGACACATCATCAGCGACATCGGCAATAATGGATTGACGCAGAGATACATTAGAACGAACAATCCACTTAGCATCTTTGTTAACAACCGCTCGGGCGATAATATTTTTACCCATCGCGTGCTTTTCAGCATCAAAGCCAGCTTCGTTGCGTAGACCTGTAATCGGCTTTAACGAGATGGATGTCGTAAACTCACTGTTAACATCGAGTGGAAAAGGCGTAATAAGACGGATTTTAGGTTTAAGAAAAGGTAACAGAGTTTGAGAATTTACCGCTTCTATAGCGACAATACCTTCATAACCGTGACTTATTTGCGTAAAAGGGCTGTCAACTTTACCAATTATGGTAATATTCTCCCCTGCTTGAAAAAGGGCTTGTCTCTGAGACTCCAATACATTGCCGTGGACGATGACAACCATAAAGCCCGCAATTGCGCCTATGCTAATTAAGCCACGACGTAATTTGATTATTGAGCCAGTGGTTATTATTCCCAGCAGCAACCAACGCCAATCTGGTATTGTCGGCCACCAAGCTGACGAGATTACGCTCGCTACAAATAACGCCAAGGTCCAACTTTTTTCTGAGAGAGTCATGCTGTCCTATGCCTAGAAAGCTGATAAAACGCTTCATGCCAGATCATGAATTGATCAAACGCCAAAAAGCATTGAAGGTCTTCGGCAATGTGTTGTACAACCCAAACTTGTGGTGCTTAAACCGCCGCTCGGCATCCGGGGCTTTTGCTGTCGGGTTATTTATGGCATTTGTTCCGCTACCAAGCCAAATGATCATGGCTGCAGGTTTGGCAATCATGCTTGGCGTCAATTTACCTCTCTCCGTCGCTTTGGTATGGATAAGCAACCCTATCACCATGCCTGTGTTATTTTATTTTGCGTATAAGCTTGGCGCTTTAGTGATGCATGTTCCTCCGCAACCTTTCCACTTTGAACTTTCGTGGGAATTCATCATGCAACAGATGAGCACTATTGGCCCTCCATTCTTATTAGGCTGTGCTATCTGTGGTGTCATATCCGCGATTATTGGCTACTTCGGCATTAGAGGACTTTGGCGCTACTCAGTGGTTCGGAGCTGGCAAAAACGCAAAATAAGATAAGACGTTACTGCATAAAAATCAGCATTTGCGCTATCAGTTGAGGGGCACCTAACAGTTAGAATGAAACACGATGTCGCTCAAGTTGGATAAATACAAAAAAGGACCGAATTCGGTCCTTTTTGCTTTTCTCGTATTGTAAAACGGTTGGTTATTTAGAACTCAGCACCGCTGCTGGATTTAACTTCGCGGCGCGAGAAGCGGGATACCACGTTGCAAGCAAACTCAAAACGATCGCCGTCACCGACACCAATGCTACGTCTGGCCAGTGTAACTGTGATGGTAAGAAGTCGACGAAGTAAATATCACCCGATAAAAACTGATGACCGATTAAGCTCTCTAACCCTTTAATTAACGGAGTCAGGTTTAACGCCACTAAGACACCAATAACACTGCCGACGAGACTGCCAAATACACCAGAGAACACGCCTTGCCAAGCAAAGATACGTTTGATTAGGCTATCTTTTGCTCCCATTGTTCGCAAAATTGCAATTTCTGCGGCTCGATCTTTCACTGCCATCATCAGCGTAGACACAATGTTAAAACACGCCACACCAATCACCAGTACCATCACCAAGTACATAATGGTGCGTACGAGCTGAATATCGCGATACAAAAAACCAAACTTTTGCTGCCAGCTTTTCAAATACACGTAAACATCCACCATGCTACCTACCTCACGAACAATAGAAGGCGCATTGAGAACATCGTCAGTTTTTAGTGAAATGCCAGTAACCCCTTCCCCTAACCTTGCGTATTGCTGAGCATCCGCTAATGGCACTAACGCTAAAGAATGGTCTATTTGGCCATTCAACGTTAAGAACCCAGACACCTTCACCCGCACACGCTTAGGAGCCTGCACTTTGTTTGCGCCGCCGGTTTGCGGAATCATCAACGTAATGTAATCCCCCACGGCGACATTTAGCTCATTTGCGACACCTCGGCCTAAGATCACTTGCTTCTGACCGGCATAAAAGTTTTGCCAAGCTTCTTGGTCAATAAAATTCGATAAGCTCGACACCGCTTGCTCGAAAGTAGGCTCTACGCCACGAACTTCTATCGCTTTTAGCTTACTGCCTTTTTCTGCTAACCCCGTAAAACGAACGTACGGCGCTGCCGCAACAACATCTTCATGGTTTAGGGCTTGATTCATCGTTTTGGTGTAGTTATGAAGCGGACCATTAACGCCTTCCAACTCACCGTGTGGAATAACTGACAACACACGCGATTGCAGCTCGCGCTCAAAGCCATTCATTGCAGAAAGACCGATAATGATCACGGCTACACCAACCGCAATGCCAATCGTTGAAGAAAGCGAAATGAAAGACACCATCTTGTTGCGCTTTTTCGCTCGACTGAAGCGACCACCAATCATCAATGCTAAAGATGAAAACAAAATTAGCCCTCCGCAGACGCAGTATCAGTCACAAAACGATCTACGAGCAAACCATCTTGCATGTGCATTTGACGATCCATTTTCGCTGCCAGCTCTTTGTCATGCGTGACAACCAAAAATGCAATGTTTGACTCTTTATTGAGCTCGCGCATCAAATCATAGATAGACAGTGCCGTATTGTGATCTAAGTTCCCCGTAGGTTCATCGGCCAAAACCAGATCAGGCTTATTCACCAATGCACGCGCAATCGCAACACGTTGACGCTCACCGCCCGATAACTCAGAAGGCCTGTGTTGCATCCGATGACTCAAACCAACTTTATCTAACAACGCTTTAGCCGCCTGTTTTGCATCCGCTACTTTAGCGCCGCCAATCATCAGTGGCATCGCCACGTTTTCAAGCGCAGTAAAATCAGCTAACAAGTGATGGAACTGGTATACAAAACCAAGGTGCTTGTTGCGTAAAGCCGCCTGTTTATTCGAACTTAAAGCCGATAGGTTTTGCCCTAGAAAATCAACTTCACCATGAGTTGCGTCATCTAACGCCCCTAAAATATGCAATAAGGTACTTTTTCCCGAACCAGAAGAGCCAACAATAGAAACCAACTCCCCTTTATCGATATCGAAACTTACGCCTTTCAACACTTCCGTATCTAACGACCCCTCTCGGTAGACTTTACGAATATCACGACATTCTAATAGCTTATTCATAGCGAAGTGCCTCAGCAGGTTTAACAGAAGATGCTCGATAAGAAGGATAAAGCGTAGCAGCGAGGCTAAGAGCAATCGCCAACACCACCACTAAAAGAATTTGCAGTGAATCAATCAAGATGGGTAGATGACCACCAAAGCTGAATAGCGCCACACCAGCAGATTCAAGAATCGCATTTAGATTAAGTGACAAGATCACGCCCGCAGCGCCACCAACAATCGCGCCAATTACACCACTGCTTGCACCTTGCACCATGAAAATGGTCATCACTTGAGATTGAGTCATGCCTTGAGTTTTCAATATTGCAACTTCTGATTGCTTCTCCATTACCACCATGATTAAAGCGGAGATAATATTGAATGCAGCGACACCCACAATTAGACCTAGCATAAGTCCCATCATGTTCTTTTCCATTTTCACCGCTTGGAAAAGCTCACCACGCTGTTCGCGCCAATCACTCCATTCCCATCCATCAGGCATGGGTTGGTCAGCAAAATCCGTTACCATAAATGGGTCAGAGAAAAAGACACGCCAACCAGAAACCGTGTCTTTAGGGAAACGCATCAGCTTAGATGCATCCGTCATGTTCACAATCATTAATTGACCATCAACGTCCGATCCCGTATTGAAAATGCCTGAGACAGTGAAGTTTCGCTGGCTAGGAATACGACCAAGTGGGGTAAACTGCGTCGCGTTGGTCACCATCAAGCGTACTTTATCCCCGATTGAGACCTTTAGTGAACGTGCCAAACTGTGACCCAAAAATACATTGTAGTCACCTGCTTGAAGTGACGATAATCGTCCGGCAATCAAATGGTTGCTAATCGGATCGCCTTTCTTAGGTTCAATACCGATGAGGTAACCAGCCGTCAGCTGTGCAGAACTCTGAATAACAGCCTCTCCTCTAACGATAGGTTCCGGCTCGGATTCACTCGACATCGCTTGAACAAATGGAGGGGCAGACTCGGTCATAGGCGTTTTTCCATCGTGTTGCGAAACAACCGCATGAGGTAGCACACCTAAAATGCGTTCTTTTAACTGCGATTCAAACCCGTTCATCACAGAAAGAGCCGTCACCAACGCCATTACACCGATCGTAATACCCGCCGTCGACATATAAGAAACAAATCGGCTGAACCTATCTCCAGAGCGTCCCCGAAGATACCTTAAGCCAATAAACAATGAGATAGGATGATACATATAAGACAAACCAACTGGTTGTTTTGATATAAAGCTTTAGCGGATTATCTTACCTTACTCTTCTCATTAAGAAGACAAGAGAATCGCTAAATTTGTCAACGACATGCAATAAGTCTGTATTTAGGGCAAAAAGTTCAAGGACAAATCGGCTAAACTTGATAACTTCATTCAGTTAGCGATAATCAGTGCCCTATTTCTCTTTGTTTGTTGAGTGAGCAAGGAGCGCTCACTGGCAAAAGGATCGACTATATGACAGAGCAAGAATACTTTACCGTCCATCATAACCTCACCATCAACGTCGAAACGTTGAGTGCGGACTTTGCTTTGCCAGATGAAGAAACATTTGCCTCCGAAATTCCAGCACCATTTATTGTCGCCAGTGAATTTAGTCACTTAGATATGTTGGCAGACAACGCGCGTCTAGAGCTGAAAAACAAAGAGTTAAAGCATGTGATCAACTTGCTTGATACGCAAAACGCGAAACTTAACCTCTTGTTGAGCTTTATGCTTTCACAACAAGATGACGCCTCCATTCGCTATCAAACGACGCAGTTTGGTGCTAGTCAACTCAGTTTCCGCTCAGATACAGCGTTAACTACTCAACAACTCGTTCGTGTTAAACTGTTCCTCGATCACCCTGCTGCGGCGATTTACTGTTACGCTCAAGTAGAAGAATGTGATGCTTCAGAGCAAGATTTCATTATCACGCTTAGATACAAGATGCTCCGAGAATCTGATCAAGATTTACTGATAAAGGCGGCACTGTATCAACAACAAAAACTTTTACGTCAGCGCTCGATGGAGCGAGATAAAAAATAATTCCTATGACAAAAGCAACGATTCTTTCCGTCACCAACCCTTCAGAGCGTGGCGACAAAAAACAGCTAGGTAATTTGCCGGGCGCAGCTCTACCTCTAGCCATTGCAGAGCTAGCCAAGCAGCATTCGAGTCACTCGCTACTCGTTGTGCCTGACCCGCAAATCGCTTTAAAGCTTCAGGCAGAGATTGAGCAATTCACCGACCAAACGGTAAGCCTATTCCCCGACTGGGAAACGCTGCCTTACGATAACTTTTCTCCGCATCAAGAAATCATCTCTGAACGTATCGCACGCCTATACCAACTGCCAAGTCAACGTGATGGCATAACCATCGTCCCGGTCAGTACAGTATTGCAACGCCAATCGCCACGTGATTTTTTGTTGCAACACACTTTAATGGTGAAAACTGGTGATCGAATCTCGCTAGAGAAGTTACGTGTACAACTTGAAAATTCAGGCTACCGCCATGTAGATCAAGTATTTGGGCCAGGTGAATATGCAAGTCGTGGGTCTATTCTGGATCTCTTTCCTATGGGCAGCAATGACCCGTACCGCATCGACTTCTTTGATGATGAAATAGATACCATTCGCACGTTTGATCCAGAGAACCAACGCTCTATCGACGATATTCAGCAAATCCAATTGCTGCCTGCACATGAGTTCCCAACCACTAAAGAAGCGATTGAAGATTTCCGTACACGTTGGCGCACCCAGTTCGACGCACGCCGCGAGCCTGAATCAATCTACATGCAAGTGACCAAAGGCACGTGGCCCGCTGGTATTGAGTATTGGCAGCCGCTGTTTTTTGACCATACCGAGACTTTATTTGAATATTTGCCAGAAGACTCTCAAGTCATCACATATGGTGATATCGAATCTGCGGTCGATACTTTCTTAACCGATGTCGAATATCGATACGACCAGAAAAAAGTTGATCCGCTGCGTCCTCTTTTGACTCCTGAACAGCTTTGGTTGAAAAAAGACGAACTTTTCAGTCAACTAAAACAGCTCCCTATCGCTCAATTGAGCCTAGATAAAGTGGTTAAGCGTGCCGGTCGTCAAAACCTACCCGTACAATCGTTAGCCGAGCTTGGCGTTCAGCAACAAAATAAAGAGCCGCTCTCGCGCCTTCGTCAGTTTAGTGAGCAATTCAGCGGAAAAATCGTTTTCTCGGTAGAGTCAGAAGGTCGTCGTGAAGCACTAACGGAGCTGTTGCAAGGCATCAAAGTTCGGCCGGTCGTACATGGCTCACTTTACCAAGCTCTAGACTCGGGTGATCGATTCAGCTTGATCTTAGGCGCAGCAGAGCATGGTTTCATTCACGAAGAGCTGAACTTCGCTCTGATCTGTGAAAGTGATCTACTCGGTGACCGTGTTCTCCAGCGACGCCGCAAAGATAAAAAAGCCGTCAACAGTGACACCGTTATTCGCCATCTTGCGGAACTAAAACCCGGTCAACCTGTGGTTCATATTGATCACGGTATTGGCCGCTACATCGGTTTACAAACACTTGAAGCCGGTGGCATGAAAACGGAATACGTCACCCTTGAGTATCAAAACGATGCCAAGCTCTACGTGCCAGTTTCATCACTGAATCTTATCAGCCGTTATTCTGGCGGCGCTGAAGAGAGTGCGCCACTGCATAAATTAGGTGGTGAAGCGTGGGCAAAAGCACGTCGTAAAGCGGCAGAAAAAGTGCGTGATGTCGCAGCAGAATTGCTGGATGTGTATGCTAAACGAGAATTAAAACCTGGCTTCAAATTTGAGCTAGATCGTGGGCAATACGCAACATTTAAAGCAACATTCCCGTTTGAAGAAACAGATGACCAAGCGATGGCCATCAATGCCGTATTGTCAGACATGTGCCAGGCAAAAGCGATGGATCGCTTAGTGTGTGGTGACGTGGGCTTTGGTAAAACGGAAGTCGCTATGCGCGCAGCATTTGTCGCAACGGATAATAGTAAACAGGTCGCCGTACTCGTACCAACAACCTTGCTTGCTCAGCAGCATTTCGAAAACTTCCGTGACCGTTTTGCCAACTTACCAATCCGAGTTGAAGTACTGTCTCGTTTTAAATCTGCCAAAGAACAAAAAGTCATTTTGCAAGACGTTGCCGATGGTAAAGTCGATATTGTCGTTGGTACGCATAAGCTGCTTTCGAGCGACATTAAATTCAAAGATTTAGGTTTGTTGATCGTTGATGAGGAACACCGCTTTGGGGTTCGTCAAAAAGAAAAGGTCAAAGCAATGCGTGCGGATGTGGACATTCTTACCCTCACCGCAACACCAATTCCACGCACACTGAATATGGCAATGAGTGGCATGCGAGACCTGTCGATCATCGCGACACCTCCTGCACGCCGTTTAGCCATTAAAACCTTTGTTCGACAAAAAGAAGAGCCAGTGGTCCGTGAAGCGGTACTGCGTGAAATTATGCGTGGTGGTCAGGTTTACTTCCTGCACAATCAGGTTGAAACCATTGAAAAAACGGCAGAAGACTTACAGAAACTCATCCCAGAGGCACGTATTACCGTGGCTCATGGTCAAATGCGCGAGCGCGAACTTGAGCGAATCATGAATGACTTCTACCATCAGCGCTTTAATGTGTTGGTGTGTACAACCATCATCGAAACCGGTATCGACGTACCAACGGCGAATACCATAATCATGGATCGTGCGGACAATCTTGGCTTGGCGCAGTTGCATCAATTACGTGGCCGTGTTGGACGTTCGCACCATCAAGCCTATGCTTACTTATTAACGCCACATCCAAAAGCCATGACCAAAGATGCCATCAAGCGTCTTGATGCGATTGCTTCACTGGAAGACTTAGGTGCTGGCTTTACGTTAGCAACCCACGATTTAGAAATCCGTGGTGCTGGTGAGCTGCTTGGTGATGAGCAAAGTGGGCAAATTCAATCCGTTGGTTTTACACTTTATATGGAAATGCTGGAACAAGCAGTGCAAGCATTAAAAGAAGGCAAGGAGCCATCTTTGGATGAGCTGCTTCGTGAGCAAACTGAAGTGGAAATGCGAATCCCAGCGCTCTTACCAGATGATTACATTCCGGATGTAAACACACGACTGTCGATGTACAAACGCATTGCGAGTGTCACAAGCAGTGATGAACTATCAGAGCTAAAAGTGGAACTGATTGATCGCTTTGGTTTGCTTCCAGACGCAACAAAGAACTTACTTGCCGTCTCAGAATTGAAAATTTCGGCTGGTAGTTTAAAAGCGAAAAAGATAGAAGCCCATGATAAAGGGGGATTTATCGAGTTTTACCCTGATGCTGACATAAATCCAGCGTATTTAGTTAAACTGCTGCAATCACAGCCGCAAAAATTTGCAATGGAAGGTCCAACTAAGTTCAAGTTTAGCGTACCATTGGTGGACCGACGTAAACGCATTCAGTTTGTTCAAGACTTACTGAATGATTTTAAACAGAATTTATTACCAACGAGCTAATAGTCGAATGAGAATACTGATCCCGTTATTGCTTCTATGTGTCTCAATGCCCTCTTGGGCACAGCGCCAATTTGATATTGAAGTGATCATTTTCAAGCGAGCAGTCGACGCTGAAAGCACAACAGAATCTTGGCCGAATCAACTGCCAAAAATCGATATGGAAAATGTCGGTAGCCTAGAGAGTGAATCCTACCGCCGCTCTAAAGGCGTGACACTTTTGCCAAGTTCTTCTTTCCGTCTCAACGCGCAAGAAGCGGCACTAAATAATCATGCCGGCTTTAAAGTGCTTAAACACGTAGCCTGGCGTCAAGGTGACCGAGGTAAATCTAGCGCCCCAATTTTCCGCATCGTTGGCGGGCGAGATTTCTCTGATTCTTATCAAGCAGATGGCCGCCCAATCAATGGCAATCAAACATTTTCCAGCGACGGTTACAGTGAAGAGACGGTCAATGGCCCTTTATATGAACTAGATGGTCGATTCCAAATATACGTACAGCATTACCTCTTCGCCGAAACAACACTAGATCTGCGCGAACCAAGTGTTAGAGAGGTGCGTTTTGAACCAACCTCAACAGAGCAATTGGCGGATGACTTAGGTGAAGTAGATGGTAACGTCCAAGTCGGTAACTTGGCAGAAATATCGCCGACAATAACCGAAGAGAAATTCCTGAAGAGTTATCGAATGGATCAAAAACGTCGTATGCGTAGCAGCGAGACTCATTACCTAGATAACCCGTTGATGGGTATGATCATTCAAGTTCGTCGGGTTCGATAAGCACGAGCAGTTCGACAAAGCGCAGCAAAGCTGCGCTTTGTTTTTATCTGCTATACCTCAGTTATTCCTAACCAACGCAGAGCAAGGAAAATAGCTGCGTTCAAGTATAAATAGACAGCTTTCAATTTACTTACACTCAACATGGAAGTCGTATTAGTTCATGAGTCCAGACTTTGAAATCATTGCGCCCCGCTTAGCGCTCAAGCTCATCCCTGCTGAAGAAGCACATTCACTACAACGATTACTTGCAGAATCCCCTTCGCTGCACCAATGGCTTGACTGGTGTGATAAAAACGTCACATTGAAAACCGCGCAGGACTTTCTGTTGGCAACCCGTCTTAACTGGGTCAAAACTGAGGCTTTTGGTTTCGGTATCTATGAGCGGCAAAGTAACACTTTGGTTGGAATGGCAGCGGTTAATGAGTTATATCATACGTTTAATATGGCGAGTATTGGTTACTGGGTTGCCGACCGCTATCAACGGCAAGGCTATGCCCAAGAAGCCGTTAAAGCCTTAGCAGAATTCTGCTTCGCAAAGCTAAGTTTAACTCGACTAGAGATTGTTTGTGACCCCGACAACGAAGCTAGCCAAGCCTTAATTGAGTCCGTCGGTGCACAAAAAGAAGCCATCGCCAGAAACCGGTTTATTTTTCAGGGTAAGCCTAAAGATGGCGTTGTGTTCTCACTTTTACCGACAGATCTAACATAAACAAAAAGCCACCGACTTGCGGTGGCTTCTGCATTTTTTAAGATACAACACATCCACACAGAGTGGATTTAAAACCTTAGTGCAGCTTAAGGTTTGGACGCAGCACGCGATTAATGCGGCCGACGAGCATCATCAGACCGGTTTTGAATACACCGTGCAACGCCATTAGGTGCATGCGATACAACGAGATGTAAACGACACGAGCAATACGGCCTTCTACCATCATCGACCCTTTAGTTAGGTTCCCCATCAGACTACCAACGGTTGAGAAGCGACTTAGAGACACTAATGAACCGTGATCTTTATATACGTAGTCTTTCAACTCGCGCCCGTTGATCTTCGCGACGATGTTACTAAATGCCTGGCTTGCCATTTGGTGTGCAGCTTGAGCGCGTGGCGGCACGAACGAACCGTCAGACTGGGTACATTGTGCTAAGTCACCAATAACAAAGATGTCATCATCTCGTGTTGTCTGTAGTGTGTTTTTCACTACAAGCTGATTGATACGGTTCGTTTCTAAGCCAGCGATATCTTTAATAAAGTCTGGAGCTTTGATACCTGCAGCCCAAACCATGATTTGAGCTGGGATCTTCTCACCATCTTTTGTAGTAAGGCCATCTTTTTCAGCTTTAGTCACCATAGTGGCGGTGCGCACGTTTACGCCCAACTTCACCAACTCTTGATGAGCAGCAGAAGAAATACGTGGAGGTAACGCTGGTAAAATACGCTCACCTGCTTCAATCAGATTGACGTTCAACTTGCTAGAGTCAAGATCACCGAAGCCATAAGTGCGCAGCTCTTTAACAGCATTATGTAACTCCGCTGATAGTTCAACGCCAGTTGCACCAGCACCAACAATCGCAATATCGACCGTACCGTTACCGTTTTTCGCGTGCAGCTTTAGGAACTCGTTGTTCATTTCTGTACGGAAACGGTGTGCTTGCTCAGGGCTGTCTAGGAAAATACAGTTTTCACGAACGCCAGGCGTGTTGAAGTCGTTTGATGTCGAGCCAATCGCCATCACTAGAATGTCGTATTCTAGCTCACGGCTTGGCATAAGAAGTTCACCGTGTTCGTCTTTAAGCTCACTTAAGATGATCACTTTACGTTCACGGTCGATGTCTTGAAGACTACCCATTTGGAAGTCGAAGCTGTGGTTTTTTGCATGAGCTCGATAGCTCAGTGCATCTACTCCTTCGTCCAAAGAACCTGTAGCAACCTCATGCAATAATGGCTTCCACAAGTGGCTCGCTTTTCGATCGACTAGCGTAATTTGCGCACGGTTTTTGCGACCTAGAGTTCGACCAAGCTTAGTTGCCAACTCAAGACCACCTGCACCGCCGCCTACAACGATAATGCGTGTCACAATGATTTTCCTCTACAAAAATGAATATATGGGGTTCAGCTCGATGCATGACTCACAAACATTTGTGGCATCCATCCAACCGATGAATTCTTGGTTCTTAGAGGTGTCTCAATTACTTGGATTAAAAAACTGCCACTCACCTTGAATCTTTATCTATCAATGACTTGTCAGGGTTTGGCATGTTTATCTGGTACGCATACGACGCCAGAATTTTTTGGGCAAGTTTATTACTCGCTCTCAATTTTTTTTGATATTTATCAAATTATTTTAGTCCGGTTCATTATATAGAGACCAACTTTGAAGGCAACCAAAATCCGTGTAACGAGTACGGATTGACTACTTTTCGACTACTCTACAACAAGGTGTTCGTGCTACATAGGAGGGAAGTAAGAAAACGGTAAGGAGAACACAATATTCAAAGCGTTAAACCAAGAAAATGTGCCTTTCAAAGAGACAGTGGCTCGGCATACTCAAGAGAAGGAATCGCAGCAAAGCAGCCGATAAAAACGCCGCTTTACTGTCTACACTCAACATTAATAAGTATTTTTAAATACCTTTATCGCTTGTAAATGATGAGAGATTTTTTTGAACTTATGAGACTGAGTTTCATCCCAAATGATTTGATAGTGTTTTTCTAGCTCAGCTGCCGTTTTCGAATTGTCATGCACTTCATCATCTTTAGAGAGAATCACTAAGCAGTGCGCTTGATTTTTCGCTCGGAACTGATCAACACATTTTGTTGCGATATCTTCGTACTCTTCTGGGCGATCGATTCGACCAGCCATCGTTTTTTCTGGATGCAAGTTCGGGTTGAACATCACTTGCTTGATACCGCATAGAAAACCAATTCGCTCAGACCAGTAACCACCTAAACCAACCCCACAGATTAACGGGTTTGGGTCATCAGATTGATCGATAACTTTAGACACTTCTTTTAACAAGTGTTGCATGTCGTGCTTTGGGTGAAGGGTGCTGTAATTGATAAAACGAACGTCGTCGTCGATAAATTGCAGTTGAAGAACTTTTTCGTGGTTACCCGGGCTTGTACTGTCAAAGCCGTGTAAGTAAATAATCATGTGTACCTCTCCCTGTGTGTATCTGGTACTTTTATTAAAACTACCACTATTTCCTTACTGTTAAAGGGGAAAATATCACGAGTTCTCAAAACAGTGATCTTCCATACACAATGAGCCTTTCAACTCATACGCAATGTTTAAGTATTGTTCATCTCCCCACAATTTATAGGCAAGTAGATACCAGAGCATCGCCATCACCAAGGTTCTTGGTTGCCAAGCGTGTACACCTCTCAGCCAAAGAGACACATCTTCGATACCTCGAATTTGGCAATACTGCTTTACCGCTTCTTCCACAGGCGCATTCGCGACCTGAATAGTTAAGGTCAAATCAAGCCTAGGGTCAGCAATCCCGGCATACTCCCAATCAATGACTTTCACCCCATTCTCTCCTCGCACTAGGTTATAACACCCCAGATCGAAGTGACATAGGGCAAGCGGAACAGGTGCAACGTTCGGTTCCGTGCGCCACTTCATGTACAAAGCCTCAAACTCCGTCCCCACATACTGACCATCAAGCTCAAGCCAATAATGATCGATGCGAGAAATATATGAAAATGGAACCAAAGGAATTGCGCTTATCGGATATTGATGAATCTTCGCCGCAATGGATAATAAATTGCTTAGTGCTAAGCCTGACTCCGTCAGAGCCTCTCCTTCTATCCATTCCACCAGCAACCCTTGCTCATGAATAAAAACTGGCTTGGGGCCAATTTCCAATGAAGAGACTGCATTCAGCACTTGATATTCACTGTGACGAGAAATTGAAAAAGCCTTGCAGACATGACTGGTCGGTCGCCAGATGTATGCAAGGCCTTGAGAAGATTCCAACCGCCAACAACGGTTGGTGAGCCCCCCGGTAACAGTTTGTACTTTTACCGGAGGCTCCGTAAAGAAGCCATCGAGAGCGTTAAGACTCGGATCTAACTGTTTTGCTTGTTGCCAAGAAAACCATGCCATTGATGACTTCTCCACCCTGTTCGATTAAAGACCGAATAGGCTCTTAGATTGCGCTTTACGAATTTCAGTTTCATCCGCCCACTCAATCAAACCTGTTTCTAGGTCCATTAGGCGCATGGTCATCTTGTAGTATACATCTTTATCGCTACCTGCATTTTTCACAATGCTAGATAGGTTGCCGTAAAGCATGTATTGAGCACCAACCATTTTACCAAATTGGATCGCTGTGCTTTGGTTAACAAGCTCATCCGTGTTTTGGAAGTTAAGTTGTTCACGCACAGACTCAACACGATCCATATCAACAAAGCGGAACTTACCTGAGTTCAACATCTTAGTAGAGATCGTGTCGGTAATGGATTCAGTGTCAATATGTTCACTGGTTTTGTTCTTAATTCGCTCAACAAAAACGATAGGACGTTGGTCACGAGTAATTGCTGCTACAGAGCCCGACATCATCATGCTATCCACCATTTCAGCCGCGATTTTTTGTAAATCTGTTGAGCCAAAATCGATAGTCGTGGTTTCTGTTGCTTGCGCATCGCCGTAAGAGACTTTGTTAGAACAGCCACCTAAAATGACGGCAAGACCTAAAAGAGCAATAATACTTTTTTTCATGAGAGTTCCTTAGTTTTTCAATACCAGCGCATCGTTAGCGCGGCAGCTTCGGCAGAGCCGTTAAGATTAATCGTCTTGTGCTTCTCTAATTTGCACACGGAATTTTGTGCCATTTGGATTCACAGTAACTTCAGATAACGTGACTTGCTCAAATCCTCGCACAATCATTTTTCGCCACGGACCAGGTTTGGTATTCACTTCTAAACCATTGTTGTCATACCAATAAAATCGGTAAAGAATGTGCTGATCACCTTTGTAATTGCTACTCAGCTGCACGACTCCTCGTGGGCGATCATCAACGTAAGTGGTGGTGATGTTGTCAACTAATAAGCGACTACCTAAAACGTTATCATTAAAAAATACTTTTTGCGTTTGGCCATCAATTCGAATACCAGCCGTGTTTTCGGCGCATCCAACTAAACCAATAGCCATTGCTAAACAAACAAGCCATGCTTTCATTACAGTCTCCCTAGCTGTTTATGCCACACGGTTGAGTGTGCTCCCTGACGAGATACCCATACCAATGTAGTCTGCTGTGCAGGCACTTCAAACTGATAGGTTTGATCACCCAAGTTTAAACTTTGTGTTCCCGGTTTCACGATTTTTGAAGCCGTTTTCACTTGCGCTGGCAATGTTTGCCAACTTCTTGTATCTGGCTGTTCGGTCAATGTGTTCCATACATTGAAAAGTATGTTTCCCACATCATCGCCCTTTTTCGCCGCCTCTTTTCGGATTCGATCTTTTGCCCAAACACGAAGAGCTTGACGGATCACTATTGTAGTAAGACGTTCATTAAGATCGTTTTGCGCCATCGCATTAACATCAACCAGCGTACTGGAAGATAATACCTGACCATTTAAAACAACATCGCTAAAACGTTGAGCACCTCGGTTCTGATAATAAGGAAGCGCCAACGAATAAATCGCGCCATTATCGCGACTGTCGTAAATTGGTAAATCAATACGCCACCCTTTCATCGCCTCAACAACACCCTGCTCATCGATAACGATGACTCGCCCTTGTGACTGAGTTAATCCAGAAGGTGCTTTACCATACCGCTTCTCTAGCATGCGCAAGTCTTCACGCATGCCCAGCTTCTTAGCAGCGTATAAGGTGCTTTCCACAACTTGCTTGTTGTCTGGCATTACAGCGAGTGCTCGTCGGTAATCAACATAAGCACTGTTTAAGTCTCGCGACGCTTCATATAACAAGCCAGAAAGATAGAACAGATAACCATTTTGTACCGCGCTTAGTTTTTTACCAGCATCAGGGTAGTTCGCTAACACACTGCCTAAATTGGCAGACATGCCTTGCTTGTTAAGGTCTTTCTCTGCTGCTTTTAGCTCTTTTTCACGCGCCTTTCTTGCCGCTTCCTGAACTTGATTAGCTCGACGCACTTCAACTATTGCTCCTTCTAAATCGTTTTTCTGTAAGTAATTTAGCCCTAGATACAGGTGCAAAAAGCCAAGTTCGTAATCGGCGGGATGATAGTCTTGGAGATTGTCGTTCACTGCGAGAGAGCCGACGCTCGTTGCCGTGTCTGACACAGATATCGTCGCACGATCTTGTTGAACACGTACAGCACGATCGCTGCTTTCTAGCGCATTTAAACTTGTTGGGTAATCTTCAGCAAGAAAAGAGATACGACCTTTTTCAAAATTGCCAAGTATCTCGCCACCCACTTCACTTGATTGAAGTTGTTTTGCTTTGGCATATTCCCCTGCAACAACGGCTTGATAAACTTCTTGATTCTGGTTGCTGTAATGGCTAAACAGATTGCCCGCAGATAAATTCGCGCAGCCAGAGGCCATTAAAGCCCAGCTCATCAGCCCTAACAGCTTTACACCTAGTTTCACATTTATCTCCACAAATGTGTCATTCGACAGGAAAAAGAAGTGGGTGAATCGCCACCCACTTTTAAAAGCTTAGCTCAATACCATTGGACCTAGAGGGCGGCCGCCTAGTAGGTGCATGTGAATATGGTAAACCTCTTGGCCACCATGTGGATTACAATTAACGATCAGGCGATAGCCGTCTTCAGCAATACCTTCTTCTTTCGCTAACTTTCTAGCAACAGTGAACAAACGCCCCATCATTGCTTCATCTTCAGCTTCTACATCATTCGTTGTTGGGATCAGTTTATTCGGAATAATGAGAATATGGCTTGGTGTGCGAGGGTTAATGTCGCGAAACGCAGTCACCAAATCATCTTGATAAAGGATATCGGCAGGGATTTCCTTGCGAATAATTTTACTAAAGATCGTTTCTTCCGCCATGAGGACTCCATTTTATAAACGTAATTAGACCCCAATTAGTATGCGCCAACCAAAAGCGGAGCTCAATAAAAACAGTGTTCACTTAACATTATTAATCAAATGCTAATTAACGAAGCTTTTTTTGTCGTGTGCGTCATAAAATGCGCATCACAAACTGAATACAATCCAATGAATTTTGTTACTTTTTTAAGACAATTATTATTTTTATACCCAAGTAAATTCAAAAATACTTGGGTAGCTTGTCTATTTTTGGGAGAGGAAGCTCACTTATGCGAGGTTCAGTTATTAAAAGGATGTATGCCGGCTTTGCACTGATCATCATCCTATTTGCCGTCACAATTGCCATTATGATGGGAGGAATGAGTGATATTCACGGAAAATTTGGCACGGTTTCTAAATCATCCCTACCGTTGGTATCGTTATCTAATCAAACCAGTGTTGAGCTGCTTTCTGCCGACAAATCATTTAAAGACTTCCTGACGACAGAGAATAAACAACGCATGGATGAAATGCGTCAGGAATTTGCTAGATCTCAACAACGCTTCGAATCCACATTGGCTCAACTGAAAACCGCAAGCCAAATCTACCCTTCTCTTGCCGAACCGTTTTCACAGTTAAAAACGTTAGAGCAGAGCTATTTTACAGAAGCTCTAGAGGCCATGGACAACTACGAAGCAATGTTTGCGGCTCAAGAAGAAGTGCAAAAATCCTCACGCCGCTTCCAAAAACTGAATACCGAACTGTCGGTTGGTCTTAAAGAATATGTGGCAGATCAAACCAGCATTTCTGTCAAAGTCATGGCAAAGAGCTACTTTATCAAGTTAAAAGATGCCGAAGTAATTACCTCTGATGCCCTCGCCAGTTCCAACCCTGAGTTTGTTACGCAAGCCGTAGCTAAAAACCGCAAAGCAGTAACGCACTTGAATTACGCATTCCGCGGGTTGGTGACTCAGCTTCCTGAGCTAGAAAAAGCTTTTGGCGAATCTGTAGAGCAATTTACTCGTGACGTTGGTATGCGTGGCGGTGTGCTAGACCAACATAATAATTACCTCAATGCTCGCGCCGCTTTGTATAACAATATCGCCAACCTAGCAAATAAAGTGGATTCAACCATGGCGATTCTTGAGCAATTCACGACAACCGCAACAGATAAGCTCAATGAATCATTGGCAGACGCAGGTGACATATATTCGGCGGGTGTAACGAAAGCCATCATCATTGGCGTTATTGTCGTTTTACTCGCGACAGCGATTGGCTACCACATCGCACAAAGCGTTCGCGAACCGTTGACTCGTATTCTAAAAGTGTTAGAAAGCCTGACTGAAGGTGATATGACACAGCGTATCGATATTCGCTATAACAACGAATTCAGCCGTGTGAGTGGACACATTAACTCACTCGCCGACAACCTTCACGAGATCTTGGTGAAACTCAACGAAGCGTCAGAAAACCTATCGTCAACCGCGACAACCAACGAACGCACCTCTTCGCAAGCACAAATTAAATTGAGCTCTCAACGCGAACAAACAGCAAACGTCGCTACCGCGATGACAGAAATGTCTCATTCAGTGCAGGAAGTCGCGCAAAGTGCGCAAGGCTCGTTAGAAATGGTGCAACGCGTCGAATCTGCCTCTGAAGAAGGTAGAAATGTTATGAGCAGTAATATCTCAACCATTAATCAACTAGAAACACGTTTGAACGAATCGGTCTCCGCAGTTTCTGAGCTACAAAAAATGAGTGGTCAAATTGGGTCTATCCTTGATGTGATCCGCAACATTGCGGAGCAAACCAACCTACTGGCATTGAACGCGGCAATTGAAGCGGCTCGCGCTGGTGAACAAGGTCGCGGCTTCGCGGTAGTGGCAGATGAAGTACGAGTACTCGCATCAAGAACGACTCAATCAACCACTGAAATTGAATCCATGATCAGTAATCTGCAATCTAGCTCGCAATCGGCGAACCAAGTCATACAAAGCTGTATGAGCGATATGGAGATGTCGGTTGAGCAAGCATCAAAAGCGAACAGCTCAATGGAAGAGATCCAGGCGCTAATCATCGAAATCAGCCAAATGAGTACGCACATTTCACAAGCAGCAGCAGAGCAAAGTGAAACATCAACAGACATTGCTCGCAGCATTGAAGATATTAACAACATCGCCGATGAAAGTTTCCAAGCCATGTCGAGTATCGCACAAACCAGTGAATCACTGACCCACTTGGCTCATCAGCAAAATGAATTGGTCCACCGATTTAAGTTATAAATACTTTATAATTAAGAGCATTAATTAGTGCAATCAACTGTATAAGGGCGACTTTTTGTTAAGTCGCCCTTGTTTTTTGTCGGCCATGTCTACATATGATTAATAAGGCCAGCTCATCCCCTTGCACAACTCTTTTCGAGCGGCCTCATAAAAAGGAAAATCTATGGCTGTTCATGTTGGTATTATCGACCAAGACCCAGTGAGATTGGTCACTCCTCTATTAGATAATCGTACGCTAAGCACACATATCGTCTTCATCGGAGACAAGAGCCAGTTAGATATATTTGACCGACTGAGTGCCGTTTTAGATCAACGAGAAATTACTTCTGAATTTTTTGAAATTCCATCCGCTGTTAATACATCTCTGATCAAACAAGCAATTCAAAAACTGGCAAAAGATCTCCATGAACGCGGCGAAGATGTAAAATTGAACGCGAGCTGTGGTCTTCGTCATCGCTTGTTGTCGGTGTACGAAGTTTTCCGTACCTATCGCTGGCCAATTTTTGTGGTTGAGCCTAGTAGCGATAAGCTTTGTTGGTTATACCCTGATGGCAAAGAAGATACCCAAGTCGAAGATCACATTACGATTGCAGATTACCTCACTATCTTTGGTGCACGCGGCGAGTTTCACCACGTTGATTTACCACCTCTTCTTGATAAAAAATTGTATGAACTTGGTGAACGATGGGCCTCAAATGCGCTTGAGCTTGGGCCAGGTCTAGCAACACTTAACTACCTTGCAACCACATGCCGCAAAGAACAAAAGCTTGATGTCGAGCTCTCCGAAAAACAGCAGGGCTACCGTGAGCTCAACATGTTGCTTTCAGATTTAGTAGAAGCAGAAATCGCCACCTATGAGAATGGCGTTTTAACGTTTGCAGATGAAGATGCTCGACGCTTTTCAAACGGTGAGTGGTTAGAAACTTTGGTTCACAGCACCGTGAAGCAAATCCAAGACACCATGCCGACGATCCAAGATCGATCGTTAAATGTTCAGGTTTATCGTAAACTTGGTGAAAGTGAAGTACGCAATGAGTTAGATGTCGCAACAGTTGTAAACAACAAGCTGCACATCATCGAGTGCAAAACCAAAGGCATGAGAGATGACGGCGACGATACTTTATATAAGTTAGAATCGCTTCGCGATCTATTAGGTGGCTTGCAAGCGCGCGCAATGTTGGTGAGCTTCCGTCCTCTTCGTCACAATGACATTACTCGTGCTGAAGACTTAGGGCTAGCCCTGATTGGCCCTGATGAGCTTAAAGATTTAAGAACGCACTTAACGGCTTGGTTTAAAGACGCGGGCGGTTCAGACGAGATATAGTGCCATTAAGAAAAGCTAAAATTCACAACGATAAAAAGCAGCATTAATGCTGCTTTTTTTATACCTAAATTTTAGCTGTACGCATTTCTATAAGTAGAAAAAAACCAGAGGTTAGCCTCTGGTTTTTTCTGTTTGTTTAAATGCCAACTATAGAGGCTTAAAGCATTTTACGCGCTGCTTCTACAACCACTTTAATTGAACGCGCTTCCGTTTCTTTCAGAGTTGAATGATCTGGAATCTCTTTTTGTGTACGGTTGATGATAACACCAGCCACACAACCCGCTTTTAAACCAGAGCTCGCACACATTGTTAGCAGTGTTGCAGACTCCATCTCGAAGTTAAGTACGCCCATGTCTTGCCATTCTTGCATAGAGCCTTGGAAACGCTTAACAACACGACCAGAGAACGTATCGTAACGTTCTTGACCAGGGTAGAACGTGTCGCTTGATGCAGTCACACCCATGTGAACTGTAGCGCCAGACTCTTCTACCGCTGCTTTCATTGCGGTTGCTACTTCAAAGTCAGCAACTGCTGGGAATTCCATAGGAGCAAAGTGTAGGCTCGCACCGTCAAGACGAACTGACCCCGTCGTTACGATCATGTCACCCACGTTTACATGTGGTTGAATTGCACCCGTTGTACCAACACGTAGGAAAGTACGAACACCAAGCTGTGCCAATTCCTCAACTGCGATAGAGGTAGAAGGACCACCAATACCTGTAGAACAAACCACAACAGGTTTACCGTCTAACTCTGCACGGTATAGCGTGTATTCACGATGGCTTGCTAGAAATACTGGATTTTCCATTTGTTCTGCGATTTTTTGAACACGCGCTGGGTCACCAGGAATGATCGCTAGAGTCGCACCATTAAGATCAGCTTCAGTAACACCTAAATGGAATACAGCTTGAGACATAAGTCGCTCCTTATTGTGGCTTATTTTATGAACAATAAGCTCATTAATCAGTTATTGGGTACAGATGCACTGTAGCGAACCTTTCACCAACATAGAGTGATCACAATCACAATGACAAAATGTAATGAAAATGAAATTTCAAACAAAACTGGCATTGATCACACTTTAAGGGGCGTTAGATCATTTTGTTGCATAGCAATGCGTGATTTCAAGGACGAGAAAAACGTCTGATCGCATCAGGTTAATACGGTTAAAAAAAGCCCGATACACGAATGCCTCGGGCTATTAATGAGTGGGATCAATGGTTAGGTCAGTTATTTGATCTGCTTGGACTCAAAACGAAGTAATCTCAACGCATTCAATGTCACCAGTGCTGTTGCACCACTGTCGGCTAATACAGCAACCCACAACCCAGTTACACCAAGTAAACTTGTCACTAAGAATACACCTTTCAAACCTAGCGCTAACGCGACATTCTGACGAATGTTACTTAGCGTCGCACGCGACAGTTCTATCATGGCAGGTAGCTCAATCAAACGGTTGTGTGTTAACGCCGCATCAGCAGTCTCGAGTGCAACATCCGTACCGCCTCCCATCGCAATGCCGATACTCGAAGCTTTCATGGCTGGAGCATCATTGATACCGTCTCCCACCATCGCAACGGTATGTTGTTGTGATAGCTTCTCGACGTAATGCACCTTGTCTGCAGGTAACAAACTCGCTTTATAATCCAAGCCTATTCTATTTGCCATTGCTTCTGCACTTCTCGGGTTGTCACCCGTTAGCATCACCGACGTGACCCCAAGTTCCTTCAACATTGCGATGGCTTGCTGGGCATCTGAGCGCAATGTATCTTGCCATGCGATCACGCCAATGACCTCGTCATCGAAACGCACAATGACAACCGTTTTACCTTGTTGTTCCAACGTAACCACTTGCTCTTTGGCTTGTTGAGAAAGTGGAAAGTCTGCCTTTGAAGGCGTGACCACTTGGACCATTTTTCCATCGACGTAACCTGTGACACCAGAGCCTACTTGCGCGGTTTTATCCAACGCTTCAGGAATAGTAAGCCCCTGCTCTTGCACTTTGGTAACTAAAGAAACCGCTAGAGGATGACTTGAACCAATCTCGATTGACGCAGTTAGGCTAAGTAACTTGTCTTCATCCATATCAAAAGCAAAGACGTCGGTCACTTC
The DNA here is from genome assembly GCF_033339595.1 of Vibrio sp. 2096. NCBI lineage: Bacteria > Pseudomonadati > Pseudomonadota > Gammaproteobacteria > Vibrionales > Vibrionaceae > Vibrio > Vibrio sp. 2096. The sequence continues at coordinate 19,553 of NZ_JAWOUX010000002.1, read as the reverse complement.
TGGTTTACCTTGCGTCAGTGTCCCAGTTTTATCAAATGCGACAGACTCAACCTTGCCAAGCAACTCAAGCGCCGCACCACCTTTGATCAATGCGCCCCGCTTAGCCGCTGCCGCCAAGCCAGAAGTGATCGCCGCAGGCGTTGAAATTACTAATGCACATGGACAAGCAATCAACAGAAGGGCGAGTCCTCGATAGATCCACGTTTCCCACGGTTGGGCAAATAGTAATGGCGGCGTAACGATAACCATCAGAGACACCAGCATCATTAGCGGCGTATACCAACGGCTAAATTTATCAAGAAAGCGTTCTAATGGTGCCTTACGAGATTCGGCTTCTTCAATCAAATGAAGAATTCGGTCTATCGCATTCTCGCCCTGACGGGAAGTCACCTGTAAGCGAACCACTTTATCGACAACCACAGCCCCGGCCATCACTTTGCCACCGGTTTGATGTTCAACGGGAACAGATTCTCCCGTTAACGCACTTTCGTCAAAACTCGCAAGCGCATCTTGCAAAACACCGTCGGCAGGCAAACGACCTCCAGGTGCGACTTCTATGATATCCCCTGGTTTAAGCTGAGCAGCTGGTACTTCTTTACGCTCTCCATCAATAATTAAAATTGAATTTTCTGGGACTAAGTCCATTAACGCCTGGACACCGCTTCGCGCGCGAGATGATGCATATGCTTCTAACTTTTCACCAATAAGGAAAAGCAATAACACCATTGCGGCTTCGGCGGTTTCACCTAAATATAAAGCGCCGAGCGCCGCTACACTCATTAACGTTTCAATCGCAAAAGGCGTACCGCTACGCGCCAACTTAAATGCTTTGAGCGCGATTGGGTATAAACCAAGTAAACACGTCAAAGTGAATAACCAAGCGCTTATTTGAGGGTCGATCTTAGAAATTACTGCCGCAGTAGCCATTGCACCAGCAATCGAGAGAATTTGGATGTTGTCTCTTATGACGCCAAGCCAGCCTTTCTTTGTAGTGCTTGGTTTTGGAGCATCAAGTGAAGAGAGCGGGAAACCCGTTTTTTGGGCTGTCTGCTCTATCGTAGCTATCAGCTCTAGACCATCAAAATCGACGACCAGTTTTTCTGTTGCAAACAAAACCTTGGCTTGGCTGACGCCTTGTAAAGACGTAATGGCTTTCTCAAGCTTTTGCGCACAAGATGGGCAATCCATACCTGACACAAGCCAAGCGTTCCGAACGGAGGAATTACTCTCCCTTGTGGGATCGTCTTCCTCGCCTGTGTCAACGCTGCAGCCTCCTCCACTACAGCAAGAGCTTTCAGAAACATCAACACTGGCCTGAGAGATATTGAGCGAAGATTTTACTGGCGCACAGCATGACTCGCTTGCACCAAGCGGCACCGCAGTTTTGATTTTGCTAGATTGGCAACCTTGATGTTTTGTACACATAATTTTTTCCTTATTGGTATCGGTGATTTACCTATTGCTAAGGATAAACCTTAGAGTAAGCTCCAAGGTCAAGATAAATTTGTACAGTTCGGCGATAGAAAATAAAAAAGACGCCGAAGCGTCTTTCCAAACCAGTTTAAAAGCAATATTCCGTAAAGTTTAAACAGAGAGGTTAAACGGGATGCTTAAAGCACTCATTTAATGTCATTCCTATGGCACGCAGCACGTCTCTTCTTGTGATAACACCAACCAACTTACCTTTGCCATCCACCACTGGATACATTTTCGGCTTTCCAACTTTCATCATGTCAGCCAGTTCAATTACTGACATTTCTGGAGAAACAGATAAGACATCATCATGCATACACTCTTGTACCGTATGTGTATCTTGGCAGTGATAACTTGCTTTCACCAACTTATCTAATAAGTCTTGCTCCGATAAAAACCCAACCACTTTTTCATTTTCATCAATGACAGGGCCACCTAGTGTGACACTTTGCATTACTTTGTTTAAAGCTGCCGAAAGTGACATATCTTTCGTGAAAGTCACCGCTTGCAACGTCATGTAATCTTTTACTTTTAATGAATGCATTCTTATCTCCTTAAGGGCATTTTATTGCGGCCTTTAGATAAGTGTCGCCTAATTTCCTGATTTTACTAAATGGAAAGGAGTAATTTTATTTATAGGCACAGCCTATTGAACTAAAACAAAATTAACTCACCGAACAACATTCACTGTATTTCGTTAAACGCAAGATTCAGCCAGGCTGATTTTTCTAGGCAATAAATACAACAAAGCCAGTCAAATTGACTGGCTTTGTTATTAAGTAATTGTTGCGTTAGCTATGTTGGCGGCGCATGTTGTCTAAAATAATGCCAGTCGCCATCGCGACATTCAGTGATTCGGCACCGCCAAACGCCGGAATCGTGATTTTATCTGTCACGAATTTTGCTGCGGCTTCGCGCACACCATGAGATTCGCTGCCCATCAACAAAATACCTTCAGCAGCGAAATCCGTTTTATGAACGCTCTCTCCTTCCAAAAACGCGCCATATACTGGCAATTTGGCGTGTTCCAAGTAACTTGGCAAATCCACCAAACTCACTTGTACGCGGCCAAAGCTGCCCATGGTCGCACTGATCGTTTTAGGATTATAAGGATCAGCACAATCTGTACTCGCAATAATGTGCTTGATGCCATACCAGTCTGCAACACGAATAATCGTACCTAGATTACCAGGGTCGGATACACCATCTAGCGCAATCATCAAGCCTTTCGCTTGAGGCTCTTTTACACTCGGAATTTCAACCACAGCAATGGCCGCATTATTGCTCACAAGCGTGCTCGCTTTGGTCAATTCATCAAGCGATGCTTCAACACAATCAAAACGATTTAGCGTACTAGCATTTTGTTCGAGAAATGCCGCTGTTGCAAAAACCTGCTTCACCTTCAATGAACTACTTGCTAGCTCTAGTACGTTCTTTTCACCCTGAACTAGGAATAAGCCATGCGCTTTACGCTGTTTCTTTTGACCTAAAGCACGAAGCAGTTTTAATTGGTTTTTTGAAATCATTAAAGTATCCCAGGTGAAAATGGTTATTCGGCGAGCGTACCCTAAACAATCTTCACGACAGTTCGGTATCAAGCGGATGAGATTATAAATTATACCTAAATAACCTCAAGAAGCTTGATCATCAGAAGACGTTGAACACCAAGCGTAGCCAAAATAAAAGAAGGCTCAAAAACGAAAAAAGCCCTGCGATAACGCAGGGCTTTCAAAGGGTGGGACCCCAGCCACATCCCGGCACACAAGTCACACGCTGCGGCTGCTTCCTTCCGGACCTGACCGAGTTCACGAGCTATTGTTGCGAGAGGACCAGAGCCCCATAATTCTTTTCGAGAGGTCTTGCCTCAATCGATGGGGCGATTATTCAGTATCAGCTCTCATAATGCAAGAGCAAAAACCTTGAATTTCATCATTTCATTACCGTTTGAACAAAACTCGATCAATTCATTCCTTTATGATGAAACCGTGCAGTCACGATAAGAGGAGTCGTGCCGTGAGGACTGCTTACTCATGTACATGTCTTCATCAGCCAAATGCATCGCTTGCTCTAAGCTCATGTGCCGTTCCCTTTTTGCAGAGAAACCAATAGAGATACTTATAGACTCCAAATCACTACATAATTTGCCTTTCACATCGATTCTACTGAGCTCTCTCATTGCTCTAGTTAACTCGGCTTGCGTAGGATAACCCAGTAATATGAACTCATCCCCTCCAATTCGATAACATCTTCCCGACCAGACATAATGAATTTTTAGCGCCAGTAGTTGTAAAACTTCGTCCCCAGCGCGATGACCATAAGTGTCATTGATTCGTTTGAAATGATTAATGTCTAAGTAAAGTATGGATAGATCTTTGTTTACTCCTTTTCGATACTTTACTTGCAACGCACGACGATTCCTTAACCCTGTTAAGTTGTCAGTGTTCGATTGACGGTAAAGATAAAGCGAAACACAAATAGCAAACAATAATACAAAGATAAACACAGCTTGTGTTTGCGTCGCTAATCGAATCTCATATTCAAGTGCGGTACGCCAATCTGGGCGTACATCGTACTGAGCAATGATCTTATCAACTTCTAACATCGCTATCGCTCGACTGAAGAAAGGCGCAAGCATGGCTCCTTTTTCATTCGCGACCAATCCAACAGAGAGTTGTGACTCATAAAACTCGCCAATAGCGGTATCCTGCTCTATCGGAACCAATTCACTGAGACGTAAAAAATGATTGAGCATCGCCGTATCCATCGGAATGTAATCGACTTCTTCATTTAGTAGCCCCTGAATGAGCTCTTGTTGGGTACGATAACGTTTGAGTTCTTTTAGCGGTAACAGTTGCGTCATCATTTGATCGAAAAAGTCATCCTTAACTACGCCAATCCGCTCAGATATCAACTGTGAAACATGAGAGTATGTGCTCGGTTTGTAACCTAAACGCTTGACCATCACCGATGCTGGCGCGTAATGGGGCTTTGGAAAGTAGCTAAATGCGCGCCGCTCACGGCTGACCGTTAACGGCGCCAAAATTTCGAAATTACCTTGGATAAACTCATGGTACATAGAACCCCAGCTTTCACCAGGCTCACTAATGATCAAGCAGTTTAAAGCCAAGATCTCACAGCTTCTCAGGACTACATCAGCCGTCATCCCTTCGACACTACCATCTGCGTTGTATACAACATATGGAAAGATAGATTCGAGCTTAATCCGTATTGGTTCATTAAAATCAAGGGGTAATAAACGAATAGAATCACGCAACGCTGCTCGCCTTAATTCAAATTGATACTGGGAAATTTCTTCGCGAAGCTGCTTTTGCACCGCTTCCCCGTGAATAAACGTAGCGAACGTGTCCAACTCTTCAAGATGATGATCTTTTTTACTGATGATGGATACGGGCTTTATCGAAATCTGATCATTGAGCATCTTGGCGTCAAACCCCTCCATCAGCATCGGCTTGAGCTGGTTAATGGCATCGACAACGCCATCCACAGCACCTGAACGTAGCAGTGTTACTGCTTGTTCGTGACCTTGATAAGAGATCTGTTCTAGCTCAGGGTAGTGTTGTTTAAGTAATTGGGCATAAACTGTATCTTTGGGGACGCCAACACGCGAAATGTCACTCAACGTCGAATCTTTTAAACCAAAGAGGTAGGTATATTCGATATTTGTTGGGCGGGAATAACTAAAACGTTGAGCACGTTCTTGTGTGTAAGTGATATTCGCAGCAAAGTCCGCTTCCCCATTCGCTACTGAATTTAGAATGGCATCAAAGCTGGAGTAGTTCACGTATTGAACGGTAAAGCCAAACTCCTTTGAAGCAGCATTGAAAAGAACACGAGTGACGACATCATCCGCTTCAGTCGCGACTTTATAATGAGCAATTAAAGGGGCTTCGGCTTTTACATTCAAACTCAAGAGGCAACATGCAAAAAGCAACAGTGTTCGAGCAAAAGTTGTCATGACAAACTTATCTTAAATCAACCACTTATATTGTGGTTATTATTATTGGAAGTGTAGTAAATATGAAATGAAGAACATATACTAATCTCCATTTTGTTCCACAACCAATTCGATACTCTGCCGCACATGTCACTTTTTACCTGACTAAAAACTCATAATTCAGCCTGTTCATCGCTACTACGTAAAATATAGTCAGTCATCCAAGCCGTCCCTAACAAACAGATCCAAACCACGAAAACAGGGTTTGGCACATCCGTGGTCGGGCTGACGACTAAAGCGGCAAAACCCACAGTCGGCAATGTCCAACATAATAATTTGCTCCAACGAATGGTATGTTGAAGCTTCGCAAGTGCTTCCATTGACGCTAACATTCCCGTCAAACTTAACGCCATAAGAACGGCGTACGGTAGGCCTGCAATCCACAATGGGAGCAACAAAAACAACGGCCACCAGCTGTGTTTATTGGATGGCGTCCAATGCGCAGCCGACCACCACATCGCCATAACCGCAATGGTTTGAACCACTGTAACCCAAGCAGAACCATCCAGCTTACCGCCTTGCTGTGTGACCATAAGACCAACTTGCAGTGTAAGTACAATAAGACCAGCGGTGAGCAACACACCTAAAGAGCTTCTACGAGAAAATACCACCATTAAAAGTGGGAAAAGGATCAAAACACCAACCGACAAAGCAATTGGCTGCATTGAGAGTGTCGCACCAAAAGCCATCATCGCGCCCAGCAATACTAAGCCAGCGAACCCACCTTGTGGCAGAACCCACAGCGCGGGGATCATAAGTGCAAGAACGGGAATGTCACCCTCGCTCAAACTCATCGCCCGAACACAGACAACAGCGAGTAAGGTCGTAACGAAAAATTGAAGTGTCGATAAAATCATAGCGCCTCCTGGCTTCCCCACCTACTTGGTAACTCAACGGCAAAAACTGGGATTGAAAGTCGTTGAGAGGGTCTAGATTCAAGCTTAGCTTGCGTTTGCTTCATGCTGTTTAAGGCTCATCAACCAACGACACTAAAGAACAGAAAATGTAATTCTTCAAAGTGAGTCGCTGGCAACACAAGGGTTAAGAACCGTTAGCAATATACAAGTCCAATGGTTTACCATTCCTTAGTAACCCAAAATAGACACTTTTGAGTATGGACCAATTTTTAGCGCAAATCTTTGCTGTAATTCACCAAATTCCAAAAGGAAAAGTCTCCACCTATGGGGAAATTGCCAAAATGGCCGGTTATCCGGGCTATGCGAGACATGTTGGTAAAGCACTGGGCAACTTACCAGAAGGCAGTAAACTCCCCTGGTTTAGAGTGGTAAATAGCCAAGGAAAAATATCTTTAAAAGGCAGAGACTTAGAGCGACAAAAAAAGAAATTAGAAGCAGAAGGGATTGAAGTATCGGAAGTTGGCAAAACTTCACTTAAAAAATACAAATGGCAGCCTTAAGCTGCCATTTTTTGTTCTCAGTACGTCGTATTAACGTGTTCCAACTAGACGAATATCTAATTGGTGAGTTTGTGCTTCATCTGTAATAACACCGTTATGTGTGTCGCTGATAAAACGCAGCTTTCCATCTACCTCAATGCGAGCACGAACGCTGTAACGATGGTTTGGTTTGATTTCATTGCTGTCGTAACTCAACTCAAAAGAAAGAGGAACTTGCTTACCTTCTGTTTCGAATGTCTGTTTCGCCAACACTTTTGCTGGCGCATCCGCCAAGGACACATCTTCTAACGCAATAGTAACCACTGCGTTTGGTGGCAAGGCAATCCGCTCGCGATAAGCCACTGTACCTGTAATCGTCTTCATTGAAGCCTCTGTAGATTCCATTTCTGTATTTTGAGAAGTTTGGCAACCCACTAACGCAGCCCCAAAGAGTAGAGAAGTAACAAGTAGTAGTGTTTTTTTCATATATTCCTCGAAAAGAGCATTAAACCGAAGCAATTATAGGTGTGGAATATAAAACTGTCTGCTTCCTGTCATTTTATTTGACAATAGTTTGACTGAGTTAGAATTTATCAAACAATTGATTTTGTTTCATAATTGGAACAATACTATTTCTAAGTTACTCAATAGTTCTTAACTATGCCACTTCACAAGAGTGAGGCTGTTGAGGTAACTTGGAATGAAAGACAACGGTGAGGAGACACAATGAGTAAACCACTACGAGAATTGCTCAGCCTACTACAACTCGAAAAATTAGAAGAAGGCTTGTTTCGTGGCCAAAGTGAAAACCTAGGTTTGCCTCAAGTTTATGGCGGTCAAGTAATTGGGCAAGCACTTTCTGCTGCGCGCTACACCGTTGAAGAAACACGCACGGTACACTCCTTCCATAGCTATTTTTTGTACCCTGGCGATCCAGAAAAACCTATTATTTATGACGTAGAAAATCTGAGAGATGGCCGTAGCTTTAGCACTAGACGCGTAAAAGCAATTCAAAATGGACGCCCTATTTTTTACCTAACCGCATCCTACCATGGCGATCAACCTGGGTTTGATCATCAAAAAGAAATGCCAGATATCCCTGGTCCAGAAAACTTTGCCTCAGAGAGTGAGCTCGCAAGCCATATTGCAGAATTTCTACCCAAACGCTTACGCAAAACATTTTGCGGGGAAAAGCCAATCGAAACTCGCCCCGTTACGGTTATCAACCCTTTGAAGCCCAAAAAAGCAGAACCCAAACAGTACCTTTGGATTCGTGCTAATGGTGAAATGCCAGAGAATCAGCTAATTCACCAGTACCTTCTGGCCTACGCATCCGATTGGGGATTCCTTGTGACAGCAATGCATCCACATGAAGTCTCATTAATGACGCCTAACTTTCAAGTGGCCACCATTGACCACTCTATCTGGTTCCATCGTCCGTTTAAGATGGATGAATGGCTTCTATATGCGATAGAGAGCCCAACGGCGAGCAATACTCGTGGGTTGGTCCGAGGCGAAATATACAACCAGCAAGGTCACTTAGTGGCGACCGCCGTGCAAGAAGGGGTGATGCGCTACACGAAATAGCTCGTGTTCGTTACACGAAAAAAGGAGTGCTGTTCCGCACTCCTTTTTTAATGGGTATCAAACGATGATTAATTTGGTTGATACTTCATGTTAACAACCGACCATTCGTAAAGTGATTTCGGGTAACCATATTCGCCTTTCCCGTAAATGACATTTGGGTCGGCATAGAATCCACCTTTATTCGTTGCTAAAAATTCACGAACCCCACGACGGTAAGTAATCACAGGTGCTACTAACTCATACTCTACCTTTTCCATCTTCGAGTCATCAATTACTAAGAACCGAGTCATACGAATCGTGCTGCCGTTGGTGCAGTACCCTGGGTCATCATAGTCAATTGCTTCAAAAGGCTTGAGATCATCTTCGAACAGCTCTGATGTACATCCATCAAATCGAGCTAAGTGTACCCACGCTCCTTTTATTAGAGTTTGGTCATCGTTACCCACCGGCTTGAATGCAAGTAGTGCAATCTTACCTTTGCCGTATAGTTTCAATTCTTCGTCCGTTGGCTCACGCACTGAACGAACGTTCATCAAACCAAACTCACTTTCTTCTAAGTTAGAAAACTCACGTGCATTTAGCGTGCTAAACAATACTGTTTGTTCAGTTTCAAGCAATGTATATTGACCCGCAACACCTTCATCTGCAAAGCTTAGATACAGCTGGACTTTCTTACTTTCCAACGCTTTGTAATCTCGAGATTCTCCTTCAGAAACGTCGAGAGAAATCCAACGTCTTTTTACTGGCGGGAGGTCAAGTAACGTCAGCTCTTCCTTATCAACATCTAATGAAGCGACTCCTTTAATTGTTGAGCTGGATATTTGATAGCTGCGGTTTCCTATTGGTGTACCAAAGTCTAGCTTAACCTTTTTAAATGGTTCAAATTCCACCTTCATTGTAGAAGCACTTAAACCAGGGTGATTCGCTTTGTTAATAGTGCCATTTACGACGATTGTTTTAGCTTTGTAGTTGCGTCCAGTAAGAGTAACCTCTACTTGGTACTCGCCTGCGTGCAAAATCTTCAAACGCCCCGTATCAGGGGAAACTAGCTCGACCACAGGATCTTTTTGGTTAATAAGACGGTAACTTGCCTTCGCAGTCCCACCACTCATCACTGGTGAGATAACACTACCAGCGGAGAATTCTACCGTTGGGTAAGTAACCGATACAGGGTTTGTGCCTTGTTTAATCGTGACCGAGAAGCTACTTTCACCCGGATCCACTTTGTCGTCCCCCGCATCCGAAACAATAATTTTTGTGCTACCCGCGTTAAGAATTTGCATGGCACCCGTTTGGCTGCTTAAGGAAACTACATCTGTTGCTGCGTTGTCTGCAAATCGGTACGTAACTTCCCCAACCGTACCAGAGATTTTCGGCGCAACAAATGTTTGGCCAACCTTCCAAATCTCTTCCACATCGGATTGAACTTCAATTCGGCTCGGCGCACTCAAAATTGTCACGTAGACTTTTTGATCAGGACCAACAGTATAATTCGCGCTCTCTTTTCTGCGCACAGTTAGCGTCGCTTTACCCGCTTTATACACATGGAGACGTCCTTCACTAAAACCACCGACAACATCTGGTGCGGTGTTATCTACAATCTCAATTTGCTCGTCAGCACTCAAACCAAAATCACGATGAAGATCAAAACTGTATTTGTTGCTGTATACAACGTCATAATCGTGCGTTGCCATGGGTTGGCCTTCAGCCTTTGCAACTTTAATGACGACATTAAATTGAATAGGTTGGTAGAACTCCCCACCATCGTCTTCAAACTTAAGGTCGTACTCACCCGCAGTCACTACCTCCAACTTGCCGTCAGTCATTCGTAAGCCATTAGGTAAGCTGCTAACTAGATTTACGTTACCTTTTTGCCCTTTAAACGCCAGAGGGATTGAAAGATTTGGTTGATAGGTAAGCGGCATTTCAATGTCTTTTATAACGGGATGAGGCGCGCGATTAACTTCAAGATCAAAACGAGTTTTGCTTGCAGGATAATTACGCATGTCATGCTCGTAAATTTCCACTTCAGCAGCACCAACACCTTTGATCAGTAATGCTTCACCATTTTCAGTTTTAGCGACAACGTCTTCACCACGAATGATTCTCAGCTCATAGTCACCGTAGGCGTTCGTCACCTTAGGGAAAATTCGTCCACCTTCCTCATAAGTTGTGACAATATCCGCTGCGCTGATTTCTTGACGCTTGCCTTGTTTTATATCCACAAAAAATTGCGCTGTTTGCTGTTTATCTAGAAACGCGTCGCTGTAAGTTGCAGTCGCTTCAACCGTTAATCGCCCAACATTATGAACAAGAAGCAAACCCGTTTCAGGGTCTAGCAACTCGGCCACCTTGCTGTCTGGTACGCTATTTATGATTTTGTAAGAAATACGTTGCGTTTGAGCTTTATCTAAACGCACTGGTTCTAACGTCAACCCTTCTCGATACTCGTCTTCAAGCAAAGCGAACTGTAATTGCCCAGGAGCTACTGCATGCAGTTTAACCGTAGCGCGAACTTGTTTCGGCAAGTAAAAGTCGTTACCTGAATCAGTAATCAGCACCGATGCCTGACCAACTGAACCTAATGAATATACCGAACCGTTCTCATCAACACGAATCAAGTTATGACCACTTTCTACCTCATAACTCAGTTCGCCTTTTTGGCCACGGACGATCAACGCTTTTCCTTCTGACTCAATCGCATTGAAATTCAGATCACTCACTGAAAGTTCAGTATTGATGCCTCGCTCTACAGTGACAGAAAATCTTGCTTCAGAAGATTCATAAGCAGAGCTACTATCTGTAGCAAGAATCGTCGCCGTTCCTGGGCGCAGAATTTGTAGTATTCCTGAGTCATTAATTTTCACGACATTTGGCGGATTAGAGTCAATGACTTGGTAAGATACCGACCCATGTACATTGCTCAGTTTTGCTTCAGTAACCGTTCCCACTCCTTCAAACTTCAACACCGTGTCTTCCACTTTTAATTGCGGACGGTTCTGCTTTGTTACCGTAGTTGGTGTCTTCGTATTGTTCGGCTTAGAGTCTCCCCCACCGCCACAGCCAGCGAGTAAAGCTGCGAGAAAAAGCAAATAGTAATTTCTGTTCATTTTTAGTAATACTTTGTTACATACAAGATGGGGCGATAATAATACGATGTTTTATTAATCACTATCCCCATTTTTGAGTACTTTATTACTTAAGTAATTGCTACTGTATTAACCCTAAAAACAAATACTCAAAAATAGCGACCAAATTACATGAAAACACAAAAAGCAAACGTTTAAATCAAACTCTTCCATTAATTTAGTAAAAATTAATATTCAATAAAATAAAACATGAAAAAGAAAGAGAAAAAATTGCGTTATTTTTTCTTTCATTATGATGTATAGGATTAATGGACTGTAAAAACAAATGGTTAATGAAAAATAGAAGAGAGAATAAATATTGTTTATATTTGTAAAAATCTGGTAGGAAATAGTTTTAAAAGCATAATCAAACTACCTTTTAACATTTAAAATACTAAAAGGTAGAATTAACATTAGATAGAATTCTTATAGGGCGAGTTATTTTAGGATTGGTAACTCTGTTGTGTATTTAATGGACTCCATAGCAAATGTTGAAGTCACATTAGATAGCCCTTTTACACTATTAACTAACCGCTTATAGAATTCGTCAAAACACTTCATATCTTTGACTAGTACTTTCATCATGTAGTCATACTCGCCAGCCATACGATAAAACTCCATTACCTCAGGAAAGTCACTCACAGTTGTAACAAAATGGTGATACCAACCTTCGGAATGATCAATCGTTTTTAACTGAACAAATGCAATGAAAGATAGCTCGAGCTTTTCTGCACTTAACAACGCCACGCGTTTTTCGATGTAGCCCTCTTCTTCCAACCTTTTCAAGCGCTTCCAGCATGGTGTTGTAGTAAGATTGACTCGCTCAGCCACGTCATTTAATGACAAGGTGCTGTCGGTTTGTAGTAAAGCAAGCAGCTGCTTATCTATTCGATCTAAGCTCATTTCTATAAAACCCATAAAATGTAGAAAATTTTTCTACAGGCATCTTTATTAAGAGTAACAATAGCAAAGTTTTTCTCGGAAATCATAGATAAATTATCCCTATCTAATACTTATCTATCGATTTCCCAAGGAGAGACGCCATGTGTACTGACCACAATTGGATCAACAATGCAGTGCGTAAAATTGAAGCAGACTTCCAACGTTCTGCTGATACTCACTTATTTAAACTCGAACTACCTTCTCTTGATGGTATCGATATCTATCTAAAAGATGAGAGTACGCACCCTACAGGCTCTCTTAAGCATCGATTGGCGCGCTCATTGTTTCTTTATGCTATTTGTAATGGATGGATTGGTCCTGAAACCACTGTAATCGAGGCGTCCTCAGGCAGCACTGCCGTTTCGGAAGCGTATTTTGCGCGTTTACTTGGCTTACCGTTCATTGCTGTTATGCCGAAAACCACCGCACGTAAAAAGATTGAACAAATTGAGTTTTACGGTGGTAAAGCGCATCTTGTAGAGCGCTCAGATCAGATTTATGACGAGTCTCGACGCTTGGCTCAAGAGCTAAATGGTCACTACATGGACCAGTTTACTTATGCTGAACGTGCGACTGACTGGCGCGGTAACAACAACATCGCGAACTCTATCTTTAGCCAAATGGAGTTAGAGGATCACCCGATTCCTAGCTGGGTAGTGATGAGTCCTGGAACAGGCGGCACATCAGCAACCATTGGCCGTTTTATTCGTTACCAAAAATACGACACTAAGCTTTGCGTGGTAGACCCTGAAAACTCAGTGTTTTACGACGCTTTCCAGTCAGGAAATCACTCATTGAAAGGCGATACTGGCAGCAAAATTGAAGGTATCGGGCGACCACGTGTCGAACCAAGCTTTATTGCTGGTGTCATTGATGAAATGCGCAAAATTCCAGACGCAGCCAGTGTGGCAACCGCCCATTGGGTATCTCAGCTGATTGGACGTAAAGTCGGCGCATCAACAGGCACCAATCTTTACGGTGTGCTGCAATTGGCTTGTGAGATGAAACAACGCGGTGAGAAGGGTTCTATCGTGACGCTTCTATGTGATTCTGGAGAGCGTTACCTAGATACGTATTATGACTTAACATGGGTAAAAGAGAACATCGGCGATATTCAACCTTACTTAGCTCAACTCGAAGTCATTCAAGCAAAAGGTTGCGTTGAGCCAGCTTGTTGCGGCTCAACTAACGCTTAACGTGCAAACTGGACTTTAAAAAACAGCCCAACTTCATGCGGGCTGTTTTTATCGCTGGGTTTTACTTTTTCTGGCGCGCTTCAAACGCAGCCAATTGTTCTGGCGTTGCCGCTGGTTGATGATTTTGTTTCCACTCATCGTAAGTCATGCCGTAAACACGTTCGCGAGCGTCATCAATATCTAAATCCAAACCGAGATTTTCAGCCTCAGATTTATACCATTTGCTAAAGCAGTTGCGACAGAAGCCCGCAAGGATCATCAGATCGATGTTTTGTACGTCTTTGTTGGCATCTAAATGCGCCAATAAACGGCGAAATGTCGCCGCGTCTAACTTATCTTGTTCTTCTTGAGTCAAGTTTTTATATTTGAATTCAGCCACTTTCCTTTCCTTCTCTCTTATTTGACTAGCTTTCGTCACCATATCTAGTTAGTTGGTAGTCATGAGTAAGAAGTATGCTTTAGCGCAACAATTCCCATTCTAAAATCACTACCTTTGATAAAAGCTGATATGATAATTACCACCCATCCTATTGATTAAATTAACATTTAAACAAATCATTACAACGGTCTTTTACCAAGGTTATCGTCTAGTTATGAAAAACGCCATTCTATTATTGTCTACCTTGACCATTAGCGTGCCAACTTTAGCTGCTCAAGAACAAGCTCATCAATCTTATTTTTATCTAGGTACTGGTAACGTTGGTTTTGATACACCGTACTTCGGCTCGGATAGATACAATGAGTGGTCAACACCACATATCACAGTTGGCTGGGGTTACCATGTAAACCAATACCTCGCGTTTGAAGGGGTTCTGCGCTATTCACAAAATGAACTTAAGAACGATGCTCTAAAAACTGACTTAGATCTTCACTATTACCAAGCAGGTATGTCTGCTGTTGTAACGAGTGATGACTTAGGCGATACGCCACTATCACTATTCGGTCGCGCAACAGCGCTTGGCACTCAAGCCGAAATGTACGTACCAAACGAACAAAAGGTCACAGATGACTCAGGCGCACTATTCAACATCGGTGTTGGCGTCCATTGGGATATGAGTACAGATATCTGGTTACGCGCAGAGTACATTTATAATGTCGCAGATATGGGTTTTGAAGATTTTTACGACAGCTACGAAGGTGTACAAATCAGCCTAGGGAAACGCTTCTAATCGAACGCTTCCGAGCTAACTTTAAACCGATAAAGAGAAGCCGAGGTTATTACCTCGGCTTTTATGTTTTAACGTTTGATTTAAGGGTGCGCTATACGGCCCTTCGTATCATGGCTAATTGCTTTGTTTAACTCTGCTTCTACATGACCTGGTGCTTGTGTTTTCGCCGAAATCAATCGGTACATTGCCGGGATAACAAACAAGGTCACCAATGTCGCAAACCCCATCCCGAAAAAGATTACCGTACCCACGGCAATACGGCTCTCATAACCCGCCCCTGTCGATACGATCAACGGAATTGCGCCAGCAAGTGTGGTAAACGCAGTCATCAAGATTGGACGTAGACGTCGCGCAGCTGCATCAATGATCGCTTTTTCAAACCCAACGCCACGATCACGTAGCTGATTGGCAAATTCTACGATCAAAATACCGTTTTTCGTCACCATACCAATCAACATGATCATGCCGATCTGGCTATAAATGTTCATACCTTGGCCCATAATAACCAAACCAAGGAAGCCACCAAATACACCCATCGGCACCGTAAACATGACCACTAACGGGTTTACGAAGCTTTCAAACTGAGCCGCCAACACGAGATACGCCACTAGTAGTGCCAATGCAAACACAACAGCAACACTCGCTTGGTTCTCTTTAAAGTCTTTCGACTCCCCCGAATAGCTCACCGAAATGTCACCCGGTAAGTTGTCGATGGCTTCCTGGTCTAGGTAATTCAGCGCATCTCCTAATGTATAACCTTCCGACAGGTTGGCAGTAATAGTGATGGACTTCTGTTTGTTGTAGTGAGAAAGACGAATAGAGGCCGCCACTTCTTCAATTTTTGTGACCGCATCTAACGTCACTAGCTGACCGCTATTCGTGCGCAGATAAATCTGACTTAAATCTGCAGCATTATTAAAGCTATTTTCATCACCGCGAAGATACACATCGTACTCTTCGCCACGCTCAATATAAGTCGTTTCGCTTTTACCACCGAGCATGATTTCTAGGGTGTCAGAAATGTCTTTAACACTGACTCCTAGCTCTGCGGCACGCTGTCGGTCAACTGTAACCAATAACTCAGGCGTTTTTTCCGAGTAATCTATCTCTGCTCCTTCCATCATTGGTGATTCTTCTGCTTTGTTCTTTAGCATTTCAGCCCAAACAACGAGCTCACCGTAATCAGAGCCGCCTAATACGAACTGAACTGGCTCACTCGAACCACCTTGGAAACCTGGCATAAATGGGAACACTCGAACATCTGGGATACCCGCCAATTCTTTACGTACTTTGTTAAGGGCTTGCTGAGCCGTGATATCACGTTCGTTCCAATCTTCTAGAATCATGATCACAAAGCCTGTCTGGTCTCCTGCCTGGCCACCAAACGCTGGCGTTTGGATGCTGAATGACTTCAGATAACCTTGCCCTAGTAATGGCATCAATCGGTCTTCGACAATATCCATATTGGCTGACATACGATTGTATGACGTAGCATCTGCACCGCGCACAAACGCGAATATCACACCGCGATCTTCTTGTGGGGTCAGCTGGGCCGGTACCTGATTCATCAAGAAATAGCTACCGCCCAAACAAGCTAGAATCACCAGGGGAGCAGCCCAACGTACTTTTAATGCGCCTTTCAATAATGCGCGATAGCCACTCTCAAGCTTGCTAAACAAGCGATCAACTGCTTCATTGAATCGATTTGGATTTACATTCGCTTTCAAAATCTGACTACCTAATACAGGCGTCAGCGTCAGGGCAATCAAAGAGGAGAATATGACCGACATAGCCAGCAATACAGAAAACTCTGTAAATAGTAGACCTACCATGCCATCCATAAAGGAGATCGGTAAGAACACCATCACCAGCACTAATGTTGTTGCTATAACAGCAAAACCAACCTCTCTTGTACCTTTATATGCGGCGAGTAATGGCGATTCACCGCGTTCAATATGGTGGAAGATATTCTCTACAACCACAATTGCGTCATCCACCACCAAACCAATCGATAATATCAACGCCATCAAGGTGATCAAGTTGATAGAAAACCCAAAGTAGTACGCGGCAATGAACGAAGAAATCAGAGAAACAGGAACCGTAACCGCAGGAATTAAGGTGGCACGAGCTTGGCCGATGAAAATGTACAATACCAAAATCACCAAGCCGCCCGTGATAAATAGCGTGCTGTACACCTCTTCGATTGAACGCTCGATAAACACTGTCGCGTCGTAATCTATCGCAAGACGTGTACCTTCTGGTAAGAACTTCTGGATGTTATCGACTTCAGACCTAACCAGCTTCGCAACCTCTAACGGGTTTGCGTCTGACTGCGGTACCACACCAAGACTGATGTTTACTACACCATCACTTTTGAAGGTTGAGTTTTCGTTTTCTGCACCAATGAAGACATCTGCTACATCTTTTAAATAGATAGGTGTATTGTCGCTTGCGCGTTTAATGACAAGATATTGAAAATCTTCAGGCGTGTTATAAGTACGAGCCGTACGCACGGACATTACTGTTGAGTCGTTGCGAACTTCACCACCTGGGCTTTCTAGGTTCTCACTTCGTAAAGCTGATGTAATGTCCGAAGCTGTAACTGAACGTCCAGCCATTAGTTCTGGCTTAAGCTTCACGTACATGACCTTGTACAAACCACCGGAGAGATCAATGGAGCTAACCCCAGAGATCAGGCTAAAGCGGTCCATCAATACACGTTCGGCATAATCGGTTAATTGAGTACGGTCCATCTCTGCAGAACTGAGATTGATGTAGAGCGACGCCTCTCCCGAGCCATTGTTCTTATAAACAATAGGGTCATCCGCTTCATCAGGTAGCGAGCGCTGAGCACGAGCTACGGCATCACGCACGTCGCTCACACCTGTGTTGAGATCGTAACCTAACTCAAACGTGATCGTGATACGCGACATGCTGTTACGAGTAGTGGAGCTAATTTCATCAACTCCACTGATCCCAGAAAGCTGGTCTTCCAAAACGGAGGTAATTTGGCTTTCAATAATAGTCGCCGATGCACCCTCATAACGCGTACTGATAGAAACGACTGGGCTTTCTATATCAGGCATTTCACGAACGGCTAATTTGGTGAATGACACAAAGCCAAACACACACAACAGCATGCTCAGAACCAACGCCGCGACAGGGCGTTTAACTGAAACGTCGGACAGTAACATTAGTTTTCTTCCTCATCCGATTCACTGTCATTGCGTGTCACATCCGTGGTGTTCGCTTTTAGTGGCGCGACAATTTCTTTCACTTCGACACCATCACGCATGTTAACAATGCCTTGAACCACAATCTTGTCACCAATCTCAACACCAGATTCGATCACCACCTCGTTACCAACACGAGCACCTAGCGACACTTCTTGACGAGTAGCTTTGTTGTTTTCATCAATTACATATACAAAACGTTTAGTTCCGGAGTATTCAAGCGCTTGAACAGGAATGATTGGCGCCTTAATAGCAGGAAATGCTAGTGAAGCGTTCATCAACATGCCCGGCTTCAATTGATTTTCTGGGTTATCAAACTCAATACGCACGCGAAGATTCAGTGTTTCGGCGCTGATACGCGTATCAATACCTGTGACTTGACCAGTAAAGATCTGGCTACCCCATGCACTGGTTTTAGCGATGACTTCCATACCAATAGAAAGCATCGATAAATAGCGCTCCGGTACTTGCAAATCCAGTTCCATGACGGAAAGATCATCCAACGTCAAAAGTTCAGTACCCGCACTGACCATTTTGCCGCGGCTAAAATCGATAAAACCAACAGTGCCAGAAAATGGAGCAGTAATATGGAGATCAGCTAAATTGGCTTGAGCAGCATCTAGCCTCGCTTGTGCTATTTCAACACTGGCTTTTTGTGCATCGATTTCAGTTTGAGTAATCGCATTCCGCTTAACCAAACGTTGGAACTCTTTTAACTTACGCTGTTCATCTTTTAGATACGCCTTTGCCTCAATCAAAGCGGCTTGAGCCTTATCGTCATCTAACTTAATTAATAACTGGTCTTGCTGGACATTTTGATTCGCTTTAACAGCGATTTGATTCACTTTGCCGGCGACTTCCGATGCGACAACCACAGACTCCGCTGCCTTTAATTTGCCGATAAGAGTTAAGGATTGATTGATCTCGTGCGTTTCTACTTGTTCAGTCACAACAGTAACCGCTGAGCCTCCTCGCATCGCAGCGCAAACCGATGGAGAACTCAGTAATATAGAAAGCGTTAAAACAGATAACGATAACGTGGCTTTCATGCTCATGATATTGACTTCTAAACGAATAAACTTATGTCATTAAACTGCTTACAGTTTATCAGTAGATACGGTGTTTAACGTCAAGTAGTGTAAATTCAAGTAAAAAGCGCGCTTCTCTTCTGTTCAAAGGACAAACAAAACGCTGACTTTCTACCATCTTTGCCCAAAAAGACAGCATTCAACGTAAAAACGTAAGAAAAACGCTTTACAGCCTGAGCGAGTTTGCTATGATTCGCTCCGCACTTGGGAGATGAGTTGGGAAAACATCTTACTAAGTATAAAAATCCTCTGGAGGGGTTCCCGAGTGGCCAAAGGGAGCAGACTGTAAATCTGCCGGCACTGCCTTCGATGGTTCGAATCCGTCC
>NZ_JAWOUX010000001.1:434694-763686 GCF_033339595.1 Vibrio sp. 2096 | reverse complement strand
TGAGCTTAGTGCGGTGAAAGTTGCACGCTGGGTTCTTAGAGGGACGACACTTGGTAACAGGTGTCGTCTACTCGACATGAGCATCAACCAACACCAAATCGGCGTAGTAACCTTCACGAATAAAACCTCGGCCTTGAATGCCATAGCGAATGGCCGGGTTGTGCGCAGTTTTTTCGACTACTTGAGTCAAACTCATATGACCTAAACGGACATGCTCGAAGAGAGTAAGTAACGCATGCTGAACTAACGGCAGTCCGGCTGGAGCCTGCTCGTAAGGCACTTGTTTTTCTTGCCAAGTGTGAGGAGCGTGATCTGTTGCAATGATATCTATTTGCCCCGTATTTAACGCTTTTAACAACGCATCGCGGTCACTAGGAAACTTGATTGAAGGATTACATTTGATCAAATTACCAAGAGCGCCATAATCTTTGTTGCTGAACCAAAGATGGTGAACACAAGCCTCCGCGGTGATTGATTTATCTCGAATGTCTCCCTCGTCAAAAAGTGCTAGCTCCTTCGCCGTTGTGATGTGCAGCACATGCAGTTGGCTGTGATACTTTTTGGCAAGTTCTACCGCATAAGAAGATGAAGCGTAACAGGCCTCTTCGTCACGCAAAATGGGATGGTCTTCGATAGTGAAACCTGGCTTCTTAAGCCTTTGCTTTTGCTGGTTTTGTTTAATAACAGTCCCACTTTCACAATGAGTAACAATGAGTACTGGAGAGTCACGAAAAATTGACTCTAACGCTTGCGGATCTTCGACTAACAAATTTCCTGTTGATGCCCCCATAAATACTTTCACACCACAATGTTGTTTGGGGTTAAGTTGTTTAATCTGTTCAAGATTGTCTTCGGTTGCACCGAGGTAGAAAGAATAATTCGCAAACGAGCTTTCTTTAGCGAGAGCGAACTTGCGCTCTAACGAGTCAATAGTCGTTGTAGCCGGACTAACATTGGGCATTTCCATGTAGCTTGTAATACCGCCGGCCACCGCTGCCCGCGACTCACTTGCAATTGTGCCTTTATGTGTCAGCCCTGGCTCTCGGAAATGCACTTGATCGTCAATCATGCCTGGCAGTAAATAAGCCCCTTTAGCATCAATTACAATATCTCCGTGTTGTACGGATATATTAGTAGCAATCTTGTCAATTCTTTGATCAACAATACGTAAATCTGTTTCGGTAATGGCTCTTTCGTTGACCACCCGAGCGTTTTTAATCAATGTTGCTGACATAATTCATTCTTTAGATAATTTGAAAAGGTGGCTAATACTCGGTCACCTTGTGAAGCTATAAGGGGAAATCGTGTGTCCGCCTCATAGCGGGCGCTTTGCGCATTCATCGCAAACACAGGAAATCTCAAATTGTGGGCTAAGAACAGTGAAGCCTTCTTGTATGGCTTTCGCACATACGCTAGAAATAACATTGGCTTCAACCGCTATTTCACTAACCTTTCCACACTGAGAGCAAATCAAAAACTGTGGAACGCCATGCTCCTGATCGCACGCGATTTGAGAACAAACGACGTATTTACTAGATGTATTGAGCTTATGGACAAAGTGCTCTGCTTCAAGGAAATCGAGTATTCGATAAACCGACATCGCTTGAATGTTTTGAGAAAAGTTGTGATTGCAGTAGTCAACTAGTTCGTAGGCAGAAAGCGGCTTCTCCGCATATAGCAGTGAAGTCAGTATCAATTTCCGTTTAGTAGTAAGTTGTTTACCTCGCAGCAGGCAGATTTTCTCTACCTGCTTCATGACGTCATCTACCGTTTTGAGCTTTCTCATATCTCTAGATGAAATCCAATGTGAGTAGTAAGCGACGTTCATTGTCTGCAACATGTGGAGAGCGATGTATAAGTCCAGTGGCTTCATTGCCTTCCCAACCACTTCCTTTGAGCAGGGCAACATCGCCAGGCTGCATTCGTCGTATTGCACTTTCAGAGTCGTATAATCCCGATAGGTGATCAGGTTGACCAAGACTACCGGCACCGAGTTTAGTGCGATCAATGGTATCGTTGGTTAACCATTCGGTCGCTCGGCCGGTATAAGTTATGACAAGTCTGCAAGGCACACGATCAAAGTGAAATTTCGGGCACATCGGGCTGTCTAGGCGAGTTAGCCTCAAACCTGCTTCTTTAACCTCAAACAAACAGCAGAACATATCGACGATTAAAGCAACATCTTCACTCAGCGCATCAGCACACGCATAGCCCTCTAACTTGCTTCGTACCCATTGTGCAGCATCATCTGGCGTGACACTTTGTACCAGTGCCAATCTAGGCTCCTGTGCCAGCATCAGATTAATGTCCTTCGTCAACTCTTTCGAGAGCGTTCGCTGCCATATGGCAATATTGTGCTCTGGTTTGTAGATGTCGCTAAGTATGTTCGCTGATGTCGATATCGCCAACGATGATGTTGTTTGGACACGAAGCGGGTTCTCAACTACATCAATGCTCATATATCTTCCTCCCAAGCGTTAAAAAGGTCAGGTAAAGGTTTTAATAACGTTGATTTTCTACGGCTATGAGACCTAGTAATCGTTACGATTTCGCTCTAGTTCACGGACATATTGACACAGTCCCACCCCATGTAGAGTCAAGTCAGACAACGCTTGTGAAGAAATCAACGTTTACTCTCTCTCAATAGGAGACTACTGGTTGTGAGATCAATTCTTTAAACAACAAATTGTAGCCCCAAGCAAAGCAATGTTATAACATAACAATTGATCTTTTCAATATTTACCTTTTTTGATTAAAAATAATTAGGGGAACATCATGAGCATGCGAGCACGGAAATTATATTCCGCGATTAGAAAAGTAACGCGTAGGTGAATCGCCATAGACCCGACGAAACATCGCGATAAAGTTGCTGGGCGTCGAATAACCCAAAGCATGTGCAATATCTCCCACCGATTCCCCTCTAGCTATCATTTCTAATGAATGTATTAGCAGTACTTGTTGCCGCCATTCACTAAAACTCATGTTTAACTCACTTCGAATCAATCGTCTTAACGTCCGAGATGAGACTGCCCCAATATTGGCCCAATGCTCTACAGAATGCTTGCTGTTTGGGTCTATTAAAATTGCTTGAGTAACTTTTTGCAGTCTCGGATCTCTGGGCAGTGGGATGTGGAGTGACTCATGAGGGCTATTGACGATTTCATCGGATATTACGGCAAGAATACGTAAAGACTGTATGGATAGATCGTCTGTTTTGCTCCATATCGATGCTCTAACCGATAGGGCTTTCAACACATCGCTCATTTGGATAACACAAGGTCTCATTGGAAACCGCTCACAACTCTCTGGAGTAAACAGTAATGAACGACCTTTCAGAGAACCACAAAAATAAACACTGTGCATCGCACCCGGGGGGATCCAACCAGCTCGGTGAGGTGGTAGTATCCACGTTCCTTCATCGGTTTTGACCTGAATTAGCCCTTCATCTATACACAGTAACTGGCCTCGATGATGACTGTGCCAATTATGTGACCGTTGATCCAAATGGTTGAAGTCGCTCCTTTCATGCTGCCACTCCTTAACGATCAGTGCGGCGCCATTTTTCCATTCGCTGTAATCAGAGTTTGTCACTTTATTTACTCAATTCCATTTTGGCCATTATTCATTATTTTCTGTCCTCTTAACGTTACCATAGCAAGTTAGCGTTCGAGTAACATTTTAGCAACGACCATTTTATCGAAGGCAGAACCATCATGAACGAACCTATCTTTATTATCTATTACATTACGGCAGGCTTGGGCATTGGCTTTCTCGCAGGACTCGTTGGTGTGGGTGGTGGTGGAATGGCCGTCCCTATTTTTGCGTTTCTATTTTCACTACAGGGAATAGCTAATACGGAAGTAGTGCATCTTGCGTTGGGGACATCAATGGCTTCGATGATTGTTACAACATTGGGCAGCATGCGCGCTCACTACAAAAAAGAGAATGTAGACTCGACAATGGTAGTAAAAATGTTGAGCGGAGTTCTAGTCGGAACATTTTGCGCCACATTCGTAGCATCGTATCTACAAGGAGTCTATCTGGCAGGCTTTTTCAGCGTATTCATGTTGTATGTTGCTTATAAGATGTTTCTCAACACTGAAAATGAGTACAACCCTAACCCACATGGGGCTATCGGTAATATCACTGTAGGCTCGGTCATTGGCTCTGTATCAGCACTTGTCTCTATAAGCGGTGCGGGGTTGATAATCCCCTATCTTGTCCAGCAAAATTTTGAAGTAAAACGTGCTATTGGAACCTCTGCTGCGATAGGTTTCCCTATCGCGCTGTCAGGAAGCCTCGGTTACATGTTAAACGGATGGGAAAATACAGATTGGAACAACTTAGTCTTAGGATACATATACCTTCCTGCAATGCTCAGCTTCTCCATTAGTAGCTACTTAACTACTAGCCTCGGCGTGCGTTGTGCAGAGTATTTCCCAAATAAAGTTCTTAAGAAAATCGTTGGTATTTTGTGTGTTCTTCTAAGTTTCAAAATGTTGGTACAAGTACTTAGTTAGAGCAAATAACACGGTCACTAGTAGGCCTTGCACTATGGTGAAAGGATAAGCCTGCAAAAACTTACTTCTCGCTTTGCTGGTCCAAGCACACAATGTGTAAGAAAGCTCCTCATTGTTGCACTCTTATGACTTTGTTAACCTGGCCAGAATTACATCCAAAATGTGCTGATGATTGTCCTTTCTGGAAACCTCGTCACGCTCCTGGCAAAGTGCTTCCTCCCCTTCTGATGCGAGAATTTTAATGCCACGCTCAGTACATTCTGCGAACGCACTAAACTGACTCGCACTGGGGATCTCTTGAAATGTTACATTGGGAAGAGCAACAAGTGATTCGGCTGGTGTCAGTGCGGGATATAGCCGATCAGAGAGCGCCACCACGGTGATAGCATTGTTCATCAAGGCCAGAGTTTCAGGGACAAAAGTTTTCGTTAGCTCAGGGTTGATAACGACGACCGATTTCAGTTTGTTTTCAGACTGAAATCGGGGAAATTTTTGATCCGGGATGCTGGTAATATCAACGTTATTTTCACGTAACCAATGACAGTCTACATTGGTGGCGTTGTGACACGATGTTCGATATTTCTCCGGGCTTATTTGCGCTCCGGAGAGCATCAGCATAGATGTGCCGCCCAGAAAAAAGCCGACCCCCTGCACTGCATCAGTATCTACGCCTCCGGACAGTATCCCGACCGAACTTAATTCGTTCAGCCCAAGCACCAAATCACTGGTTCTGAATGTGATTTCATCAACAGCCATTTCTGCATTGATTTCGTTCGGTGCAGGAGGCTTTGGTACCACAACGACATAACCTTGTTGCGCCAGGCTCGAGGCTATCCAACCACTGTGGGAAAACGCTGACCGTGTTCCGCCCTGCGACAAAAGCACAACGGGAAATTTTCCACTTGCTAAAGGGGCATCTAACTGCGTTTCGACTGATTTAAAAATGTTCCCCCTACCAAACGAGAAGTTGTTTTTTTCGTTCGTTGTGGGATACCAATAATAGACTTCCACAGGCTTGTCTCTGTCTTCACTGAATCCCGTTTTGACTGTTAGCGCAGAATGGTATTTCGGCTCATTCGTACTGGCGCTGACACTGACACATAATGTAGCGAGTAGAAAAGACATTATTATTTTGGTTTTCATTTTTCCCTCAGCCGGCAAACACATTCTTCTGCACGGCATCTGAAGATAACGAGCAGAAGAATATCCATATATTTTGCGAAACATAGCAATTAAGCTATTCATAGTCGAGGTAACCCAAAGAAAATGATAGACCGCTCCAGCTAGAGCCTTTCTTTTCAATAATTTTCTGCGGATATCCACCATGCAGAAGTTTGTACTTTACTCATTGTAAACGACTAATCATGGCCTCTTAAGGCAACATTAGAAAACCAACCGTATTCACAATCCATAACTCCATAACTCCATAACTCATAGTTACACCGATGTATATCTAAGTGAGCTGAAGCTTAATTGCCCATCCAGTGCCCTTTGCATTTTTATAGCAAGGTAGCCAAGCACCATTTTATTACGGACCATTGCTGCCTGCGCTAATGCTTTTGTTTTGTATCGTAACTGATTTGCTTACTGACGTTCTTTAGTTGCACTCCTACCTTATTAAATGCCTTTTGAATAGTTGTGGAAACATGCTGGCGGCCCTCTCCTTCAAAAAAGTTAGCTCGATCTTGCTTCGTTTCGAATACACAGACTATTTCTAAACTTTGTGGAAAAGAAGAGAATTTGACGGTATGAGTCACCCAAAGAAAGCCATCGTAGCCTTTTAGCGTATCTTCACAAACTTCGGTCAACACTTCTCTAATTAGATTCTCGACCTTCTTATCTGATTTGCGCATGAATTAAACTGCCTTCCTATCTAACGCCTTTAATTAGGTCTCAGTCTACATTGTCTTAAACAGTATTTGGCAGTGGTATTTAGTCAATAGCCTGTAGATGAGGTTATTCGCACGAAGATTTACCGACCTACTCGCTTCGAACTACATCTTACGCTGTTAAAAATAAGCGCTTTGCAACTCTACAAAACGCTTCTAACTTATTAGATTATTTTAAGTGTGTTTCAAGGAATGCAGAAACCTTGTCCATTGCAATGCCGACTGCTTCTGGATGGTCATACAGTTCATAGTGAGACCAATTTTCCAAATTAACCAGCTGTCGGTCTTTTGATTGAACAGAGCGGCCATAAATTTCCTGCCCATCACGATAAGCACCAAACGCCCCGACTTTTTGCCCTACCACGGCCATAACAGGCTGAGTCAATAACGTTTCGGCAAATGCAAAGGCATCCCAGCTCAGTGTTTTCTGTGCATGTGAAAACAGCATACGAGTTGCACCACCTTCGGTTTGTCCACGTGATGTTTTGTAGTATTCAGTAGCTTCGAACACGTCTCGTTCTGTTAATCCATTTTCTTTTGCAAATTCAATATTTGGAGGAAGAAGTTCATCGATTTTCAGCTCTGAGCCGCGAGCTTCGGCTGTTCTCTGTGCAGCCATAGCTTCAAGATTGGCGATAGGGTCGTACATACTAAAGCCTTCACGGAACAAGCGGCCTAAGTTAACAGGCGTAATACCTACGACAGCTTTCAAGCGCTTTTCGGTTAGGGCTGAATTGATCATGTAACCACCACCGCCGCAGATACCGAGTCCACCAATTCTATTCTCATCGACATATGGTAAAGTTACTGCATAGTCGATAACGCGACTGATATCTTCAACACGTTGACTTGGGTCTTCTACGTAGCGAGGCAATCCTCCCGATTCTCCTTGGAAGCTCGCGTCAAATGCGATCACGACGTAACCTAACTCAGCAAGGGCTTTACCATAGACAGCGCTGGATGTTTGTTCTTTACAACTACCAAAAGGATGAACGCTTATCATTGTTGGGTAGCGTTTCGATTCATTGAAGCCTTCTGGAAATAAAATTAATGCAGACATATCCCAAGCCATATCAGCATTTCTAAAAGTGATTTTTTGCATATTCATAATCAATACCTTAAGAGTAAAAAGCCTTGAGAGCAGAAAGGCTCGAAGCAATTGAGCCTTTCATCGGGAATATTAAAGAGTGCGTTGGAAGAACGATGCGAGTTGGGATACTGCGTCATCGACGTATTCGGCAACATCATAAAGCGACATATGGTTTGCACCATCAATGGCATACAAGGTTTTATCTGAACTCGCTGCACGTTCTATCAGGTCATCACTCATCCATTTGCTGCCTGCGTCACTACCAACGACAGCAAGAATTGGCTGAGTTAGGAATGCTTCCGCTTTGTGGTACGCATCGTAAGTAATGATCTGGTTTAAGTTACGAGTTAGAGCAAAACCCGGCGCATTTGGATGTTCACAACGTGGTGTGTGGTAATACTCCCAAGCTTCGCGTAGCTCTGCATTTGAGGCATCTTCTTCACGCATCGGAGCTAGAGGAATAGTCGCGAATTCTGTACCATTCGTGTCGGTTGTGCGAGCATTCGAACCAAATTCTAAGTAACCAACAGCGTCAGCATCGTTAACCGAATTATCCCAACCATTACGGAACATTTGGCCAATGTTTACGGCACTAACCATACCCAGTGCTTTGATTCGACGATCATTGATCGCTGCATTTGCACTATAGCCCGCACCAGCACAAATCCCCATTGCGCCAATTTTATCGTTATCGACGTACTCTAACGTTGTCAGATAGTCGACGACTGCGCTCACGTCTTCAGTACTCGTGTAAGGGTTTTCCATTTGGCGAGGCTCACCTGTACTTTCACCTTGATACGAACGGTCAAACGCAATGGCAATTATGCCGCTTTTTGCAAGTTTACTCGCATATAGGCCTGCGGTTTGCTCTTTTACGCCACCACCTGGGTGTGAAACAACAACCGCCGCATATTGTTTACTTGCATCAAAATCTGTAGGGAAGTTGATAACCGCTGAAATCTCAATACCTTGACCATTGAGATTTTTGAAAGTGACTTTAGACATAGCGACATTCTCCATTAGAGGTTAACTGTTCATCTCAGGCTGACCTAAGCTTCGATGTAATATTAGTCAACACACTGTTTCGGATAAATATCGTTTTATCTACATGACTGTTTAGTTATACTTAACAAATGAGAATAGAACCTTCTTTAATTTCATCACTGACGTGGTTTGCACATATTGCTCGCCATCGCAGTTTCACTAAAGCAGCCTTAGAAATGGGGGTAACCCGTGCTGCCTTATCACAACACCTAAAAGCGTTAGAACAACAGCTACAAGTTCGGTTAATTAATCGAACCACCAGAAGTATGTCGCTGACGGAAGAAGGCCAACGTCTGCTTGATATTTTGCAACCTTCATTGGTGAACATTGAGCAGGTCGTTAACGAATTGAACGACTCTCATCTTGAGCCTTCGGGATTAATCCGTATCAGTGTATCAAGAACCGCTGCTCGGCTGCTTATTGAGCCCTATCTAGGTGAGTTCCTCTCTCGTTATCCTAAAATACGCCTAGAGCTAATCATGGATGATGGGTTTTCTAACATCGTCGCAGAAGGCGTTGACGCTGGCATTCGCTTAGGATTAAGCTTAGATGAACATATGGTTGCGATCCCTATTACTCCGCCGTTAACAACGGCAATAGTGAGCTCTCCTGAATACTTTAGGCAAAATGGACTACCTCAAACTCCTGAGGATTTAGAAGATCACAATTGCCTTGCTTATCGTTTTACCTCTAGCGGAACAATTGATCATTGGTCGCTAACCTCTCCAGATGTTGCAAAGCGCACCCTCGTTTTCGAGCCTAAAGGCAATGCTATTTTTAATGATGACTATAGTATGTTACAAGCTGCAATACAGGGTGTGGGTTTAGTGAAGCATATTGATTTATGGGTGGAAAAGCACATAAATGAGGGAAGATTGACCCGAGTTCTGACACCTTGGTGCAAAGAGTTTCCAGGGTTTTATTTGTATATACCTTCACGAGAGCATATGCCGAAAAAAATCCGCGTCTTGATGGATTTTTTAATCGAAAAGCGCGAAGCTCTGAAACCCAAAGAGTAATTGTCAAATTGCTTTAAGTAAAAAAAGCGAGCACGAGGCTCGCTTTTAACTTTCTGTTTTCGTTATATATTACAATAGCTCAACCGATTGTTTGGCTATCACAAATTCCTCGTTAGTAGGAATAACAAGAGCTTTGGCACCTAACAACTCAGATGTTGCAATAACACCTGCGTTACCAAATCTTGCATCTTCGTTACCTTTCTGATCTTCAACAAAACCTAACAGTTTTAGGTTTTTCAAGATTTCACGACGAATTGGTAGTGAGTTTTCACCAATACCACCAGTGAAGATGATGCCGTCTAATGAATCCAGAGCCGCGAGGTAGGATGTAATGTATTTCGCAACGCGGTAAGTGAAGATCTCAAATGCCAACTTCGCACGTGAATTCCCCGCTTCCATTGCTTCTAGTACGCCACGAGCATCACTTGTCACACCAGATACACCTAAGAAACCTGACTTCTTGTTCATCATCTCGAACACTTCGTCTTTTTCCCAGCCTTTACGGAAAAGGAACTCGATAACACTTGGGTCGAGGTCACCACAGCGAGTGCCCATCATTAGGCCAGCTAACGGCGTCAAACCCATACTTGTATCAACACATTCGCCATTTTTAACCGCACTCACTGATGCACCGTTACCTAAGTGCACAGTGATAAAGCTGCTTTCTTCAACCGGCTTATCTAGCATTTTCGCTGCTTCACGGCTTACGTAGTAGTGGCTTGTGCCATGAGCACCGTAACGACGCACTTTATGCTCTTCGTAAAGCTCGTAAGGAAGTGCGTACATAAAGGCTTTGGCTGGCATTGTTTGGTGGAAAGCAGTGTCGAATACAGCAAATTGAGGCAGTGAAGGGAACGCCGCCATTGCCGCTCTCATGCCTTCAGCGTTCGCTTTGTTATGAAGTGGTGCAAGTTCAGCAAGGCGCTCTACTTCTTGAATAACTGTTTCATCAACTTTCACAGTTCCTTTAAAGGTTTCACCGCCTGCGACAATGCGATGGCCTACAGCGACAAATTTTGAGCTCAAACCTAGAGTTTCGAGTAGTTTTACCACTCGCTCAACAGCGTACTGATGATGGTTACCGCCAGCTGGAATTGCTTCAACGGTTTTTTCTCCCTGATATTTCCAACTGATTTCAGCTTCAGGTAGGCCAAAACACTCACCAATACCTGATACCAAAGCTTCACCGGTTTCAGAATCAATAACAGCAAATTTTAATGAAGAGCTACCAGAGTTGATCACCAGTACAAACGAATTAGACATGAAATAGTTATCCTGTTGTAGAGCAGAGGTTGTAATAGCGCTTGTGCGCTGCGTACTTCTTGTTTGCCCCTCTATTATTCAATAATTTTTTAATCTTTCAACAATCTTTTAGTAAAAGCGATTTGATTGAACAAATTTTGTTGATCTGTAGCAAGTTTTGATTTTATTTGAAGACTAAAAAATATCACTTGTTAAACATAATTTATGAATAGGTCAATTTGTACAAAGTCAGATATATAAGCTACGTTGTTTATTGGGTGAACAAAAATAACAAACCAATCAATAAATCGGGGTAATAATGTGCCCACTATTGCATTTCTATTAGTGATCTTAGGTTTGATTTTGCTCTGCTGGGGATGGCAGATGACAAAAAACATCTGCTCGAAAACTGACGTAACCGGGTGGACTTTCCTATTATTGTTAATCAGCTGTTTCATTTTTGCTTATGCCGTTTTTTTGCACGCTATCATGCAAAAAACTATTACTTCTCTCTTAGAAACGGGGGTTTCTCTTATACTTTTTGGCGGCAGTATCTTTGTCGTGCTGGTGATTAAGTGGAGCAACGATTCGATATTAAAGCTTCATACTGTTGCTGAAAGAGAGAAGCGCAATGCCGTCCATGACGCTCTTACTGGGCTCCCTTATCGTAAATACTACTTTGAGTCTATCGAAGACATGACACAACCTGAAGGCCAATGACTGATTCAAATTATGAGATAACCTCAAAAACGTCGAAAGATTGATAATACGTTTCAAGGTAAGCTGGTTAATTTCTTTTCACAGCAAGCCGCACTGAAGGCTCCCGCTCTATCGTTGAGAACACGATTGCGCTAGCACATGGATTAGGGTATTCGGTCGTAGCAGAAGGCGTTCAAGACATGGACACACTGCATTTTTTGAGAAGTCGAGGCTGTGACATCATTCAGGGTTACTTGTTCTGCCCTGCCCTTAGACGAAGTAATAAGTTGGGTAAACAAACACGATGAAAAGCAAAACCGTATTAGACGCGCATAAAAAAGCCGAGCGCTTTGCTCGGCTTTCAATTCTTTTTGTAGCAACTTAAACCGTCGCTTTAATCACTCGTGATTATGCGTCTGTACGACGGCCACGACCGTGACCACGTTCACCACGATGTGCACCACGGTGATCACCACCACGGTTGCGATCGAAACGACGTTCGCCACCTTCACGATTACCATCGCGGTTGCCGTCACGGTTACCACGGAAACCACCTTCGCGACGACCGCCTTCACGACGATCACCACCACGATTGCCGCCTTCGCGGTTGCCACGGTAACCACCGCCATCACGACGACCACCATCGCGACGACCACCGTCACGGCGACCACCACGAGACTCGCGGAAATCATCGAAGTCACATACTACAGCACCAACATCTTGTTGACGGATACGTAGTTTGCTTAGCTTGTTCGCCGCGTCTGAAGTCATTGCTTTAGGTAGCTGTACGAATGTGTGACCTTGAGCTAGTTTGATCGCACCGATAGAACCTTTACCTAGACCTAGTTCGTTTGCTAGAGCGCCAACGATGTCTTTAACTTGAACGCCTTGCTCACGACCAACTTGAAGCTGGTAAGTATCCCAGTCTTGGTTGTTGAAGTTACGACCGCCGTCGCGACCACCTTCACGGCGCTCTTTACGACGTTGCTTGTCACGCTCAATTGCTTCAACCATTGGGTCTTCGCCAATATAGAACAGAGGACGTTTGCCTTGCTGACGCTTAAGAAGCATAGCAGCAAGTGTTGCAGGGTCGATGTCTAGAGAAGTTTGTAGTTTCTCTACCAACTCAGCAAATTTGTCTAGTGCTTTGTGCTCTTTCTCTGCTTCAAGCTCAGCGCCTAGCTTAGCTAGACGAGCTTCAGCAACTTGGTCACGTAGAGGAAGTTGGATTTCTTCCATAGATGACTTAGTTACACGCTCGATAGTGCGAAGCATACGAATTTGGTTAGTGCGAACTAGAAGGATCGCTTTACCTTTACGTCCAGCACGGCCAGTACGACCGATACGGTGGATGTATGACTCAACATCAAATGGGATGTCGTAGTTAAATACGTGCGTAATACGTGGAACGTCAAGACCACGAGCTACAACATCAGTTGCAACTAGGATGTCAATAACACCTTGTTTGATGTGATCAACAGTACGTTCACGTAGAGACTGAGGAATGTCACCGTGCAGTGCAGCTGCTTTGAAGCCACGTGCAGATAGCCAGTCAGCCAGACGCTCAGTATCTTGACGAGTACGTACGAATACGATTGACGCGTCAGTTTCTTCAGTTTCAAGAAGACGAGACATTGCTTCATCTTTCTCTACACCTTTCACTACCCAGAACTGTTGTTGAACTTTGTCTACAGTGTGGTTTTTACCAGCAACGTCAACCGTTACAGGGTCACGAAGGAAACGTTCAACGATCTTCTTCAGCATTGGAGGCATAGTTGCAGAAAACAGAACGCGTTGTGCTGACTCTGGAGCGTGCTCCATGATCGCAGTTACGTCATCTACGAAACCCATGTTTAGCATTTCGTCTGCTTCATCAAGAACGAAAGTACTAACTTCGTCTAGGTGTAGACGTTCGCGATTGATAAGATCTTGAACACGGCCTGGAGTACCGACAACTACATGAGCGCCACTTTTAAGAGCACGCATTTGGTCGACAATAGATGCGCCACCGTAAATCTCTAGAACTTTCAAACCTTTGATGTTTTTACCAAGGTTTTTCATTTCCGCTGCAACCTGAATTGCCAGCTCACGAGTCGGAGCAAGTACAATCGCTTGCGGTTTGCGTTGGTTTAGATCGAGTTTGTTGAGAAGAGGCAGAGAGAACGCTGCTGTTTTACCTGTACCTGTTTGAGCTTTACCCAGCGCGTCAGCACCTTCCAATAGGTGTGGGATTGCCGCAGCCTGAATTGGAGTTGGTGACACGAAACCCATTCCGTCTAGAGCAGAAAGGATAGAATCATTCAGAGATAAATCACTGAATTGAATAACAGAATCTTGCATTGGGATCCTACTTAATTAAACAAAAAAACAGTCCCATATGCTCTTCCAATTCGATACTGATCCATCCAGATACTGATTCCATTCAGACGGGAACACAGCACAGTACACAACCGCGATAAGCCATTAGGGACGACTAAGGGAGGCGGATTATTCCTTAAAAGCATAAAAAAATCCAGAAAAAATTGAATTACATCACAATTTATTCTCAACAATGGTATTTTTAGCATATTTTTCCACCAACCCTACCATTCCCCGTAGATTCGCGTAACTCACAGATGAGAATTTCATCAATATTTAAGCCAATTTCTCGTGGTTAAATTGGCAAAATTCACGGCGAAATTACGCTCCACAGGTAGTAATAATAGCTCGCAATGATTATAGTGTGCCCAACTCCATAGGTAATTTAAGAAAAGATGTTTCAAGATAACCCACTACTCGCTCAGCTTAAGCAGCAAATCCAAGAAAACCTGCCTAAAAAAGAAGGCTCAATAAAAGCCACAGATAAAGGCTTTGGCTTTTTGGAAGTGGACAGTAAGACGAGCTTCTTCATCCCGCCTGCGTACATGAAAAAGTGCATGCACGGTGACAAAGTCATCGCCATTATCCGCACCGAAAATGAACGCGAAGTTGCAGAGCCACAAGAGCTGCTAGAACAAGCCGTGACTCGCTTTATTGGTCGAGTAAAAATGTTCAAAGGCAAGCTCAACGTAGCACCTGATCACCCACAGCTTAAAAAGCTATCTCTTAAAGCGAAACTAAAGAAAGGTCTAAAACCTGACGAGTTCGCCGAAGGTGATTGGGTTGTCGCACATCTTATTCGCCACCCTCTAAAAGGCGATAACTCTTTCTTCGTAGAAATTTCTGAAAAAATCACTGACGCGAATGATAAAATTGCGCCTTGGTGGGTAACGCTTGCTCAAAACGATCTACCAAACTCTGAGCCAGCAGGCATCGATAACTGGGAACTGAAAGACGACGCGGAGCTAGAACGCGTAGACATGACTCATGTTCCATTCGTCACTATCGACGGTGAATCGACTAAAGATATGGACGATGCGCTGTACGCGAAGAAAACCGTATCTGGCGATTTCGAACTCACCATCGCTATTGCGGACCCAACCGCTTACATCACACCTGAAGATGAAATGGATAAAGTAGCGCGTGAGCGTGGCTATACTATCTATCTTCCAGGACGCAACATCCCGATGCTACCTCGCGATTTAGCGGACAACCTATGTTCTCTGATTGAAGGTGAAACCCGCCCTGCTATTTGCTGTACCGTAACGGTAAGTAAAGATGGTGTGATTGGCGACGATATTAAATTCTTCGCGGCAAACATCAAATCACATGCACGCCTAGCATACGATCACGTGTCTGATTGGTTAGAAAACGGCAGCTCTGAAGCATGGACGCCATCTGAAGAGATCGCGACCATCGTTCGTGATCTTTATGAGTTCTCTCTTGCTCGCGCTGAATGGCGTGAGAAAAACGCAGTGGTCTTCCCTGATCGTCCTGACTACCGTTTTGAGCTCAGTGAAGATAACGATGTAATCGCTATCCACGCAGACATGCGCCGCAGTGCAAACCGTCTTGTTGAAGAATCCATGATTACCGCAAACATCTGTGCAGGTCGTACATTACGCGATAAATTTGAAACAGGTGTCTTCAATACGCATGCAGGTATCAAGAACGAGAAGATTGAAGAAGTGGTTCAACTTGTCAATCCAGAAGGCCAGTTGGAGTTCACAGCGGAGTCTATTGCTACGCTAGAAGGCTTTGCTGCGTTGCGCCGCTGGTTGGCAGCTCAAGAAACGTCTTATCTAGATAACCGCATTCGTAAGTTCCAAGCATACAGTGAGGTGGGTAATCAGCCTCTGCCTCATTACGCAATGGGTTTAGACATCTATGCAACTTGGACATCACCAATTCGTAAATACGGTGATATGATCAACCACCGTATGTTGAAGGCCGTCATCCTTGGTAAAGAACCCGTACAAAAACCAGATGACCAAGTAGGCGAAGAGCTAGCTCTACATCGTAAACATCATAAAATCGCTGAGCGAAATGTCTCAGATTGGCTATATGCACGCACGCTTGCTGATGAGCCGAGTAAGAAAACTTGTTTCACAGGTGAGATTTTCGATATTAATCGTGCAGGCGCACGTGTCCGACTTCTCGAAAATGGCGCAGCAGCCTTTATTCCTGGTGCACTAATTCTTGATAATAAAGAAAGAATTGAGTGCAATGGCGACAACGGTACCATCTCTATCGATAAAGAGATCGTATACAAACTTGGGGATACATTGGAAATTGTCCTTACGGACGTAAACCAAGAAAACCGCAGTTTAGTTGCAAAGCCAACCCAGGTATTCGCTGAACAGCCAGCAGCACAAACAGAACAGACTGTAAGTGAGTAATACCGAATGAAGTTAAAAGGCGCTCTATTGAGCGCCTTTTTTATTTGTTATGTAAAACGATAAGAAAGAGTATGCCGAACATTGAGATCATTCGCTTTAATCACTTCACTGCGCGCAAAAGTGAGCGTTACACTGCAACACATAATGGGTTATATATTGTTGAAGAAGGTGCCCTATTAGTTCATCAACCTAATGGCGAGCAATTTGAACTTAAAGCCGGAGATTTCACACTCTATAACTCCGCAGATCTGAGCAGTGCAGAAGCCGTCTCTAGTGACGGAGGCTTTAAAGCACTGGCTTTAGTCTTCAATCCAAATATATTCTGTGACTTTAAGAAAGCGCACCCGATGCTACGTTCCAAAACGGAAGAAAGGCGCTTCTATCCTTTTTCAACGCAATCCAGTAGCGAAGTAGCACAATTGAAGGACATGTTGGTTAAGTTAGCGAGTCGCAATGCTCCAGACTACACACAAAGCCATATCG
Organism: Vibrio sp. 2096; assembly: GCF_033339595.1. NCBI lineage: Bacteria > Pseudomonadati > Pseudomonadota > Gammaproteobacteria > Vibrionales > Vibrionaceae > Vibrio > Vibrio sp. 2096. The sequence continues at coordinate 746,943 of NZ_JAWOUX010000001.1, read as the reverse complement.
CAATGGCATTGCTGTCGTTGATGGTTGAGGTAGAGCCAAACATCCTATCTATCATAGATGATGCAAGTAGCCTGAGCGACTCTCAAAAAGCCATTAAGTACATTGAGGGTAATATTGAAAAAGACATCACGCTAGAAGGCTTAGCGGCTCATATGAGCATGTCCATCGCAACCTTAAAACGTCGCCTCGCCGCAGATGATCTTTCGTTTTCTCAGATATTAAAGGTGAAACGGATAAACTTCGCAGCAACCCAACTGCGCAAGTCAGAAAAATCAATAACAGAAATAGCGTTTGAGTCTGGCTTTAAAAGTGCAGCGCATTTCAGTACAGCATTTAAATCCGTTTACAACATGACCCCCAAAGACTTTAGAAACCAAGTTGTTAGGCCTAAAGTATAAATCATGTCGGCATTCGCATCCGTTGGGCTCGCCCTATTCCCAAAAACACGCTTGAGGATCGCGCTCCAACTCGTTGAGTAAGTCCTCAAGCATTCGGCTAAATGGAAGTGGCTTATAAGGCACCCACCTTAACAGCTCGTTGTGATATGTGGGAACATAGAAATACCAAAGTTGGTTTTCCTCATCAAACATGATCTTCGCGACGGGAGAAGTATACTCGCTATGCTGGGAGTCGAGGAGAAAATGCGCCCGATGAAGCTCAACGCCATTTTCTACTAGCTCATAGAGGCACTTGCCCTGTTCGACAGGCAAGTTAGCATTACGCGCAGAGCAGAGCGATTGAACTGATTTGTATAAACGACTTGTCGCCATTTGGGACACTGACATCAACGTTCTCCCGATGGATGATAGTTAGAGCTGTCGATCCTAGTATATAACCTTTACATCATCACCGATGGTAGTTATCTACCTAACTCAAGTATAAGATAGCTATATTATCATTTGCCCAGATTATCATCTCAGTCCACTTGGAAACGCTAGCTCCATCACCTCTTGACTAGAAACAATTCCCCTGTTTAGCGCTAACAGTTCACAAAAGTGTAACCTGAACGCAATATCATAAACTCTGCTTTATCCCGTATATGGAGTTTAATATGTTACGTTTTACTGTGGCGACGTTATTGGCCATAGCAGTCTCCCTCCCTACCATTGCAAAAGAAATCAACATCTCGGGTTCAACGTCGGTTGCTCGTGTGATGGATGTACTTGCTGAGGAATACAACAAAACACACCCAGACGATTACGTTGCTGTTCAGGGCATTGGTTCGAGTGCTGGTATCACCATGGTCAATAAAGGAGTAGCCGAAATAGGCATGAGCTCTCGCTATCTGACTGAAAGCGAAAAAGGTGAAGATCTCAATGTATACCCTATCGCTTATGATGGCCTCGCTGTTGTTGTAAACCGTACCAACTCTGTAGAAAACCTTTCTCAGCAACAGCTGTTTGATATTTACAAAGGTAAGATTAAGAATTGGAAAGAGGTCGGGGGCGCAGATCAGCCTATCGCGGTGGTTACTAGAGAAGCGTCTTCAGGTTCACGTTACAGCTTCGAAAGCTTGCTGGGACTGACCAAAATCGTTAATGATCGCCTTGTCTCGGATATCAGCCCAAACAACTTGGTTGTAAACAGCAACAGCATGGTAAAAACCATTGTTAACCATAACACTCGCGCCATTGGTTTTATCTCTGTAGGGTCAGTAGATCGCTCGATCAAGGCGATTCAGTTAGATGGTATTGACCCAACCTCGACAAACATTAGCAATCATAAGTACAAGTTGGCGCGACCATTCCTAGTGCTATACAAAGTAGATAAGATTAGCGATGCAGGTAAAGGTTTTATCGCTTTCCTTCGTTCAGAGCAGGGACAAAAAGCGATTGCAGATTACGGTTATACACCAGTAAAAAACTTTAATCAGTAAAAATGAAAAAGAGAGCACCCTGATGCTCTCTTTTACTATGTCGTGTTCTATCCGGTTTCGGAATTAGAAATGCAGTTGAATTACAGAGACCACAACCGCACCAGGTCGACGAATACCTTCAATTTCCACTTTAATTTCGCGCTCAATCTCCAAACCTTTTTTGATTGGCGTTACTTTTGTTAACGTGCTGACTGCACGAACATTATTGCCTGCTTTGACAGGGTAAGGGAAACGGACTTGGTTTAAACCCAAGTTAACTACCATTTTAGCTGTTGGGAACATTGGCTTGTCTGGATCGACTGAATCCGTCAGTTTAGGCAGCAATGCTAATGTTAAAAAGCCATGAGCGATAGTTGTCTTAAATGGAGATTCAGTTGAAGCACGCTCTGGATCAGTATGAATCCATTGCATGTCTTCCGTTACCGCACCAAATTGGTTAATACGTTCTTGAGACACATGAACCCAATCACCAGTGTGAATAACTTCGCCAATTTTTTCACTTAACTCGTCATAAAGCTTTTGAGCCTCAGGTGCCATTACGATCGGTGCAGGTTGAGGTGCAACTTCTTCGTTGACGGCTGGCTGCTGGTGATCACGAACTTTTGAGAAAAGAAAGCTATTTTGAGCTTTCCCCAAAAAGTCACTCCAATAATCGCGTAACGTTGGAGACATCCAATTCATAAACTCGGATTGATGAGCAGAAATCGCATCAACTTTGTCTTTAAATAGATTTGTGACCTTCATAAACACCCTTAAGAATTCTAAGCACAACTGGCTATACCAGTTAATTTTGAATTAGTTCACAAAGTCTTGCAAATACTTTCGGGCGAACACATGTACCCTAAAAGCATGTTATGTCTTATATATCAGCAAGATAACAATAAAACACCATTTTATTGACGTGCGCCAATATAAAGTAAAAACTCTATAAATTGGTACTTTTTGTCCCTTTTTCACTCCGTTTTCAAACTGTCCAACATCACATCAGTGATCATAAAACAAGCAAACAGTACTTCTATTATAATTCAGCACTTTACAAGTCGGACTATGCTCCTTAATATACCGCCCACAACGGAGAGATGGCTGAGTGGTTGAAAGCACCGGTCTTGAAAACCGGCATACGTTAATAGCGTATCTAGGGTTCAAATCCCTATCTCTCCGCCACTTATTTAGAGAGCTCGCATTTATTGCGAGCTTTCGTCGTTTTAGCTCTTAAAAAACGAGATTTAGAAATCCTCGCTCGTAAACGAATCCGGCACTTCACTATATTCCAGTTAAAAGCCCGCTAATGTTTAGCGGGCTTTTAACTTCGATTTTCTAAAGTTTAAGCAAACTTCTTAATCATTTCAGACAGGTCATTGGTGCAATTTTGCACTTTGGTGTTCATATGATTCGTTTCAGTCATCAGTTCATACGATTCACTGTACTTTAAATTAAGCGACTGGATGTTTTCATTTATTTCATCCGTTACATAAACCTGCTCTTCTATCGCGACCGCAATTTGTTGGTTTCGTTCGACGACGTCCTGAACAAGGGATTCCAATTGTTGAATGCTATCCAAAGCAGTACCTAACAATGTTACCGTTCCGGTCGACATTTCATTACCTTTCTCTAACGCAGAAACCGCTGATTTGCTCCCATTTTGAATCCCTTCAATGGCCGATTTAATCTCTGTTGTCGATTCCTGAGTTCTTTTAGCTAAGGTTCTCACTTCATCTGCTACAACGGCAAACCCTCTGCCTTGTTCGCCTGCCCTCGCGGCTTCAATTGCAGCGTTCAACGCTAATAAATTAGTTTGTTCGGCAATACCATTGATGACTTCAACAACGGTTCCAATTTGCTCGGTTTGTTGGTTCAAACGTATGACCACTTTAGATATTTCGCCGAGCTCACCCACCAACTCTAAAACCGATTGGTTAACATTATCGATAACGCTACGGCTGTCTATCATCGTATTTTGCGCTTCTAACGTAGCCTCGGCGGTCGCTTGAGCATTATTTGATATCTCAGATGAAGAGGCTTGCATCTCGTTGACCGCTGTTGCGACCGAGTCAATCTCCACTTTCTGTGCGCTTAAGTTCTCCGTCACTTGCTGGCTATTTGTCGCAGCACTGTTAGCACTTGCGCGCGTTTCTTCGCAAGAGTCTTTTACAGACACGCCAACGCGCCCCAATAGCGCACTTGCAAATTGCTTACGCATCTTCATACCCAGCTCAATCTCAGCCAGATCGTTGATTCTTCCGCAATAAATATATTCCATGAGTGGATTGTTGAAGTCTTGCCTAGCCTGTTTAGCGAGCTTCTCAACTGGTCTGGTTAATACATAAATAGAGAAAACGGAAAGTAACGCAACAACGCCAAACGCTATCACTGGTGATTGATTCATTTGTAGAATGAGTAAGCCAAGAAGGTTTGAAATTAAAAGGAAGAAGGCCGATCTCATCCACAAACGTGTACGAGGAAGATACATTTTCCACGGCTTACGATTATTTCGAAGCTTCGAATACGCTTTTTCCGCTCGCTGGATGTGTATACGCTCAGGTTTAAATCTCACTGATTGGTATTCCACAACTTCACCATTAGATTTTATAGGAGAAGCAAACGCGTCAACCCAATAATAGCCGCCGTTTTTACGTCGATTTTTGACCATTCCCATCCAGTGTTTGCCAGTTTTCAGGTGAGTCCATAAATCTTTAAAAGCCTGTTTTGGCATATCAGGATGACGCACAACATTGTGGGGTTTACCGATAAGCTCCCCTTCATCAAACCCCGCTACTTCATTAAAGTTTTCACTGGCATATTTGATGTAACTGGAGGTATCGGTAATGGAAACTAGGCTGTAACTCGAAGGGTAATCGTATTCCGTTTCACTCATAAACATGTGTCCTTACATTGATTAATTAACAAACGGCAAATATGAATTTATCAGCATAACATTTACATGCATAATGATAGGTTGATTCAAAAATAAAACAAAATTATTGACAAGCTTACTTGTTACTTAATGACTCTAGTCGCATTTTTATCCTCTAATACAAGGCTTCGTTAATATGCACAAGACTGAGCACTGTTCAAAATTAATACACAAAAGCGCTTCCGTACTGAGTTCGTAAATTGTTATAAGTAATCCACTAAAACGAAAACAAGGAAGACAAACACAATGACTATTCACTTTCGTCAGCTTGCAGCTAAGAGAAACACGACACACTTGTTTATTGACGATTGGAAAATTAACACTCAGCAGTCTTGGGGGATATTCAGCGCGGATGGAGATATTGGCTCTCTGCTTGGAGACCTTATTTGTGATGAAATATCACCAAATAGTGGGGAAATTGAGCTAAATGGGCTGTCCGTTGCGCAAGTGTCGTTATCAGAGCAACAGCGATTACTGGAAAGAGAATTAGAAAAAGATGATACGGATTTTCTTGATCGTATCGACCAAGGAAGCACTGTTTATTCATTAATCCTAGAACAGAGCCAAGACACTAACTTAACTGAACAGCTAGTTAATGATCTCGACCTAAGTCATCTTAGAGATAGTGGCTTCCGTGTTCTCTCTACCGGAGAAACCAGAAGAGTAATGCTCGCCCGAGCTTTAGCCACACAACCTGACTTAGTATTACTCGATAATCCATTTACTGGCTTAGATATTGCGCACCGAGCTGCTCTCGCTCGCTATTTACACTCGCTTTCTCAAAATGTGCAACTACTCATAACCTTCTCTCGCGAATCTGACATGCCTGAGTGGATCAATAGCATCGCGCTTTTCAGTGCAGGAAAGCTTGATAGTACAATGGATAAGTCCAGTTGGGATAATCATCCAATCATTGGACAAATTAAATCTCAGTCAAAGCAACAGAGTGAAGAAATGATGAGCTTGATACGTCAGCATCAGCACTCGACACCATTCAACAACCCAATATTTGAACTAAAGAATGGGACTGTTGAATACACCGATAAGAAGATTTTTACTGACTTGAACTGGCGCATAGACAAGGGCCAACATTGGCAGGTCAAAGGCCCAAATGGTTGTGGAAAGAGTACCTTACTTGGATTGATCTTTGGCGATCATCCGCAATGCTACAGCAATGACATTGATATTTTTGGTAAAAAGCGTGGTACTGGCGAGACAATCTGGGAAATTAAGCAGCATATCGGTATGGTGTCTTCAGCGCTACACCTCCAATATCGAGTCAATTGCAGCGCATTAGAAGTCATTTTGTCAGGATTTTACGATTCGATTGGGTTGTATAACCAGCCAACTCGCAAAGAAATGGATATTGCAAACGAGTGGCTCGATATCTTACATATGAGCCAGTACAAAAAAACCTCATTTAAGCAATTAGAGTACGGCCAGCAGCGACTGTTACTGATTGCAAGAGCCATCGTGAAACAACCCACATTATTGATTTTGGACGAGCCGTATCAAGGGTTAGATTTTTTGGGTAGACGGTTAGTTAAGAACACACTTGAACTCATCGCTAGAGAGAATTTAAGCCAACTATTGTATGTGTCTCACTACCAAGAAGACCGCTTAGATAGCATCAAAAATGAGTTAGAGTTTGTGTTTGATGAAAATGCTCAGTGTTATAGAGCTAACGTCTACCAATCATAATGACTTCGCTGCGCAAGCTGCTCATAAGGTAATGGTTTGGAGTACAGGTATCCCTGATGATATCTCACTCCCATCTGCTTTAAGTGTTCAGCTTGCGCTATGGTTTCCACGCCTTCAGCGATCAATTGTACTTGTAATTCTTCCGCGAAGTGAACCATCGCTTTTAAGACAGAAGCACTAAGGCTAGGAATACCAATAGTTTCGACAAAACACTTATCGATTTTTAAGTAATCTATGCGCATGTGCTGTAGAAATGCTAACGAGGTTTGGCCAGTTCCAAAATCATCGATCAGCACATCAATACCATGCACTCGCAGCGCTGCAATGCATTTTCTCGCCTCTGAATCAATGAGCTGACGCTCCGTTATCTCTACCCCTAATGAGACTTTGTTTCGGCTCAACTGTCTGTCGAGCAATTGAATTTTTCTGATCGCGTTTGGTCCGACTAAATAACCAGGCGGCACGTTAATACCAAGGTGGACAGGCTGGTCAAAGCCTAATTTACTGAAGTCCTCTGCCGCTTTATCCAGAACGAAATCAGTAAGTAAAAAAACCAATCCACTTTGCTCTGCCGCAGGGACAAACTCATCCGGAGAAATGAACCCCTTACTTTGATGCTCCCATCGCACAAGCGCTTCAAACCCGAATAACTGGCCGGTATCAACGTTAACTTGCGGTTGGTAATACAGGGTCAACTCTCCTCTTTTTATCGCTCTTTTAAGATCCAGTATCAAATTGCGATGGGGATCAATAAACTTATTCAACGCATACAAGCAAAGGTAGATAACGAAAATAATTGGAATTGAGTACAAAAAATAGGAAAGTGTTCTCTGTTTGACGAAAAGATCGCTGGCTTCGCTCAAAGCTTCATACTCAAACATTTGCGACGATTTGATACCGATAGGATTACTTCCCGCTCTTAATGCTCCTTCAGGTGAAACTTGATCATGGATAAACAGCGCAGAGCGTTTTAGGCGTAAATCGTTGTTAAACCCTATTGTCGCATTAAAGTAGTCATGATCGATAATCGTTACGGCTTGATAACCCCGCTCTCCCTCCGTTACCACAAGCAAGAACTGATCGTACAAGCTATCAACACTACCAAACGCTAGCGTTTGTCCCTTAGGAAAGGTGATGTGCTCAGCTAACGGTTTAGAGATACTTCCCAATTTCGAAGAACAAGTAATGACTCCCTCTTTCACAATGAGCATTTCTTCAATATCTCGTTCAAACATTAAGCTTTGCTGGAGCTCTTCACATCGTTCAGGGTGTAGCAACGCCGTGCGGTTTTCTGTCTCTATTTGGAATAAAATTTCATCTGCAATTTGCACATTTTTTTCTAATAAATGATTGAGATTGTTTTGCACGCTTTCACGAGCTAAATACAAAACCTCTCCAATAACCAAGGGAATAGGCAGAAGGAAAATGATGGCTTTTTTAAAAATCGCCTTATTCAGCATATAAAAGTAACCTTTTATAAAACCGATTTACTGAGATGGTACCTCGATTCCGATACCCGCTAGCAACTCACGTTTTTTAACATTATTTGTTTGGATTAACTCAGTATGCGAAACGCTGAGTAATACCGCAAACTAAACAATGTCTTATTCACTCCTGTTCCAATTTAGTATCAAGCGCCTCAAACCTGAGACTTTAATTCGACACCATGTTATGTCTATCGGTACTTGCGAAAGTCTTTACCTGTCTGTTTCTCATCATGTAAGAATTACCCATTAAAATTATTTTTCTTTTCTCAGTGATTAAGAATTATATTTGTCGTAACTCCTACAACACGTTACAACACTCTCATGACGACAAACAAAGCTAATGCTAACCAGGTAAACGAAAAATCACTGCAGTTGTTAATGCAAGTTGCAGTTAGTCCGTTCCCAGTTTCTGCGAAAACGCTAAGCGAGCAATTGAACGTTCCTTTAAGCAGCCTTTACCGACACTTAAAACTGCTTAAAGAGTGGAACTTGATCGAAGAAAGCGTTCACGACAAGACATTTGTAGTTGGTCCGGCGGCATTATTACTCATGCACAGCTATGAGACAGCGCAACATGGGCTCGACATGGTCGAAACCATACTGGCTAGGTTGGTACAACAAACCGGGGAAATGGCCGCTTATATGGTACCAGCGGGTTATCGTGCGCTTTGTGTCAGACAGAAAGAAAGTATGCAGGCGCTGCGTTGCAGCTTCGTCCAGGGTCAAAGTCAACCTCTGCTGCGCGGTGCCTCATCTAAAGTGATGCTTGCTTTTATGCCTCAAAGTCGATGCGAGAAAATCTTGAGATATTTTAATCAAGATCACCGACGTGACGAGTGGGAAAAAGAGCTCACAACCATCCGTAAACACGGATATGCCGTCAGTACTTCTGAGATTGACCCTGGTGTTTCAGGTATTAGCGCACCGGTAATGAAAGGAAGCAAACTGATTGGCGCAGTCTCGGTGATGGCTCCGGCCCACCGAGTCGAAAAGGATAAGCAGCGCATTATTTTACATGTACTGCAAGCGGCAAGGGCACTACCACCAGAAAGGTAATTCATCATGTTAAGCTTTTTCAAACGCTATAAACTCCACCACACCGTGAAACAGCCACAGCATTACCCTTTTTCTTTTATGACAGTGTGTGAGTATTTGCCACCCATGTCTAAGGGCGCGTTTGAATTAGCTGATCAAAGTTTGGAAAATGCTAGCGATTGGCTATACCAACAGCATGATCATGAAACCGCTGAAAACTTTGGTCACTTCAACCACGACAAGCTGGAAAATGGCGAGTTTCAGGAAGCATTAAGCCTTTCGCTTTCTCGCCACTCAATTCCTGTTTTAGTAACTAACTGTACCGAGGCAATCTTGTCCATGTTACCTGTGGTCGTGTCCTATCGAGACGAAGTGGGTGTGGTAAATATTGGACATGACATGAACTTGAAACCAACACTTGAACCACGTTTAGGCTCGGCATTCCATTTTGCTCTTTCTCGCTATCAAAACGTGCGATTATTTTTTGCTGGTGTTAGCGAACAAGATACAAAGCAAGAAACGTGGGAATACGCGGAGGATCAAGGTTGTGACTGGGTAACCGATAAAGAGTTTTCTTTTCGTCATCGCAATAATGTTAAGCAACAGATCGGCAATTACCTAGACCACTGCGACCAAATAATCATTAGTATCGACCTTGGATCTCTAAAAACCAAAAACAGCCTTGATGGCGCGTCAGAAATTGATATCCAAATGGTTCTACGCACGATTAGGCAATGTTTGGTTGCAGGTAAAGTGAGAGCAATTCAGCTCGTTGGCGATCGAGATTGCCTGGTCTATTCGAGACAAACGAAAGCCATACTAGAAGAGTTATATCAGATGGCTCCACTCATCGTTCACGCTGCCTAGCGTTATAAACATTCAGAATCAGGATCGCGTCCTTCCTGATTCTGAACCAACATGCTTACTTATTATCCTTAACTAACAAATAGTTACACATATAAATCGACACACATCACACTTGCCTCTTGAACTAACCTGACACTTACGTTGTAATAAGGCCGCTAAACTTTGGTATGACATACGAAATAAAAAACAACCAAAGTTCAATAACTAAGCGGCTTCAAAACAAAAAGTACCGCAGCTATTCCAATTTCAGTGAGCATTTGCTCACGCTCGCTTGATGCCATCTTGTTCCACTCATTAGGACATTTGATGATGCGTCTTTGCAGTATTTTCACTGCGGTTCTTTTTTTACCGCTAACCTCACACGCCACCACTTATGACGTAAAAGATCTATCTGAGTTAGGTCAACTTTGCTCACACAAGAGTTTTAGTATCGAAAGCGATGGCACGACTTATCGCTGTACAGGGAAACTAGTCCTACCCGCTGGTGATAAAATTGTCTCCTCATTACCGGACAAAGAGATAACGTTAAAAGCAGATTATGGAATTGTGTTAGAGGGGAACAATACGATTGGTGAACCCAATAAGCGTATCTCTCTCCACGCACTCGCTACCGGATTAACGGTTAACAATGAGAAAGCATCAAGCATTGACGATTACCAAAACAAGCACACTGTTATCTATGGTGATCTTCTATCGGCTTATCCAACAAAGCTGCATAACGTTCTCATCGATGGGGATATAGAGCTAACAGGTGAGGCCCTTCATATTAATGGTGAGTACAACACCATTATTGGTGACATTTTGACTCACAGCACGACCAATATATTTAATACAAACATCTGTGGTAAGGTCGAATCACAAGGCGAAACACTACACCTAAAAACAAACCATCCTTTACAAGACCATTTTGTCGTCGGTGATGTTTCTGCGCACAAATCTCTGATTATAAAAGATATGTCGATCTATGGTACGGCTGAATCTGTAGGATCGTCAGCTACATTAAGTGGCTCATTCTATAGTTCCACCGCAGCAATTAAATACTTCCAAACATTGAACTTCAACAACGCTCCAAATCAGCCTAGTCAAGTTTGTGGTGAAATCCAACAAACGCCAGGAAGTGCACAAACGAAAGCACAAGACAACAAATACACGCAATACTGTGGATTGGGCGAGGCTGATTGTCACTACTCTTCCCAAGTCTGTCCAATCACCCCTCAAGATGTTCCGAATTGCAGCATGCAGCCTCCATCGGAGAACGACTTAAACCTCAGCGTCACACCATCGGACGACATGGCACTGATGTGCGGCGACGATCTTCCGCAATTTACAGTAACAACAACCAATAATCGAGTAGTTGTAAGCGCAAAAGTCAGTGCCGTCCTATCACACCCTGACTTATTCACTTTAGAGGTGATCAAAGGTCAGCAGACATTAAAAGCAAACCAATTTATGTCTGACGACAATGGTGAGCTCGTTGTTCGAGTGGTCCCGAACGATATTGATACCATCGCGTTAGGTACTAACTACACGCTGACTTTCACTATGGCAGAAGACACCAGCAAGCATCAAACGGTTAGCTTTATGTTTACGCCATTTATGTTTGAGGCCTACTCAAAGACGAAAAGCGCCACTTTAAATGAAATACGCGTTATTGCAGGTAAACCAGAAAACGTGCATACGCGATTGCTGGCTTGTGCCTCCACAGGCGAACCTGTAGTAGCAAGCAACTACAATGGTACGCCTAAAGTTTTTCATCCATTGGTTCAACCATTAGGAGGAAGTGAAGGAAACTTTAGCTATTCAGCAGAGTTTGAAGATGGCTTGTCTGAACATGGCCTTATCACGAACGAATCCGGCATATTTGAAGTGACACTGTCCGATCATTTTGAATGTGAGGGATTTGAAGAGTGCCCAGAAAAAGGCAAAGTGGAAGTGAGAGGAACATTTAATGTGCACTCGCGACCATGGACACTCGCTATTTGTGACAACCAACGTGCTTTGCCTTCTGGCACCTCTGAACAAGGAGAAGGGTTTCTTGCTGCCGGAGAACTTTTCTCTCTAACGGTGAAACCAATCATTTGGCAACCTGACGGCTCTGTAAGTGGGTCTGTTGAATCAGCACGCTATTGTGATGCTTCTATCACCCGTAATTTTACGCTTGATGACGCTCCAGCAGCATCGGTTGTCTTGTCGAGTGAGCAACATACGCCATCAGAGACAGCGAACCAAACCTCAAAATTGCTAAAAAGTAGTGACTCACTGGCTCAGGCGCATAATTCAGCCAAGAATGATCAATTCTTCTTTAATGGATTATATTGGGAAGAAGTCGGGAGCTTGAGAGTAAAAGCAAACCTAGAAAGTAAATATCTAGGTATGACTGTGAACGAAGGCTATCGTTACGTTGGTCGTTTTTACCCAAAATATTTTCAAGTGCAAGACCAAGAATGGCACTACCCACATGGCCAAACTTTTGCTTACATGAATCAACCTTTTGAGAAAGTCACTTACGATGTTGTCGCACTCAATGCGAATAAGGAAAACGTGAAGAATTACGTCCACTTTTCGTCTAACCTTCAACAACATTTCGATTTAGGCGAGCTAAGCTCATACTCCGATCGGTTTTTGCCGCCTAAGCCTAAGAAGGTAGACTGGAAACTACTGGGTAGCGCGAGTGTTGGAACGTTTGTTATAGAGAAGCCCTCGACCAATGCGGCTTGTAACAATAGCCCATGCTGGAAAAAGAACACGACAGATAAGCAATATCCTGATGGTCCATTCAATACCGAGACTAATAGTGACAGCAGCCAAATAGGTTTAGTCTCAGTAAAAGCCGTTGATGAGGTAAACTTCTTCGACGATAGCGAAGTGCTCACAAAACAACCAGACATTCGATTCGGTCGTTTGAACTTTCAAGATGTAGGTGGCAACCAAGGCATGGTGATCAAAGTGCCACTTGATGTGGAAATTTGGCAAAACGGTCGATTTACGACTAACTTCGATGACAGCTCAACAACGGCGAATGGTGAATATTACTTCAGCACGCCAATTTGGTCGCATGCGCCTGCAAACAACGCCCTGCTTTCTGGCCTTGGAACGATGAGTATCGGCAGGATAACCGATATCGTTGCAAGCCAAATTGACTCAGCGCGCGAGCAAATACAATTCCACCTAGATTTAGACAGCTCAGGCAATCGCATCCCTTGGCTGAAATACGATTGGGATAGCTCTACAAGTGAAGAGGAAAACCCACCCGTCATTGTTACGTTTGGTATTCACCGAGGAAACGATCGCATTATTTATCGTGGTGAACCGAATATGCTTGGCCTAAATTAACGCGAAACGACAAAACAAAAAGAGCCCCTCAATTGAGGGGCTCTTTTCACACAGACTGTGTAATTTACTTTGCGCCACGACGCGCTTTCAGGCGCTTCACCATAGCAAGACGACGCTCTGCCGACCCTTGGTCTGTTGCCGACTGGTTCGGGTTATTACGACGACCTTGACGATTCTTAAACGCTGGTTTTGAGTGCAGCTTTTCAATGTAAGATTCACGCTGTTTTGGTTCATAGCCTGCAAGCTCAATACGGCGAATTCGCTGCTGGATTAGATTTTCAACCTGAACAACCGTGAGCTCTTCATCTCGGTTTACAAATGAAACGGCATGACCTTGTTTACCTGCACGGCCTGTACGACCAATTCGGTGAACGTAATCTTCCGCTAGAAAAGGCATGTCATAGTTCACAACGTGAGGTAAATCTTCAATATCTAGACCTCGAGCAGCGACATCGGTAGCCACCATGACACGTGCTTTACCGGACTTGAACTCTTCTAACGCACGACGACGAGCACTTTGAGCACGGTCACCATGACAAACCACCGCTTTGATACCATCAAGTTTCAGCTCTTTTACCACTTCGTTTGCGGTCTCTTTGTAGTTCACAAATACCAACACTTGTTTCCAGTTCTTACGACCAATCAGCTCCGAAAGCAGTTCCGTTTTTCGCTCTTGATCAACTGGATATAACACGTGAGCAACTGTCTGTGCTGTCGTATTCGCTCGCTCAACTTCAATACGCTTAGGCTTACGCAGGATATCTTTTGCTAACAGATTTAGTTGGCTCGAAGTCGTTGCGGAAAACATCATAATTTGCGGATCAGTATCCACATCTAGCATGATCTTACGTACTGCGTGAATAAAGCCCATGTCCAAGATACGGTCTGCTTCATCAAACACTAAAAACTCTAAGTGTGCGACCGAGACATTACCTTGTTCAATGTGCTCTTCCAATCGACCTGGTGTAGCCACTAGGATATCTACACCGTTTTCTAATGCCGTTACTTGAGAAGACATTTTACGGCCACCGAAAATCGCAGCCACCGACAGGTTCGTGTACTTCGTGTAAGCTTTGATGTTGTCAGCAATTTGTTCAGCAAGCTCACGAGTTGGAGCCAAGATAAGTGCGCGAGCAGTCTTACGAGAAGCGCTACGGTTACTGTCTAGCAGCTGCTGAATCATAGGCAGAGAAAACGCAGCCGTTTTACCAGTGCCTGTTTGTGCTGTAGCGAAAATATCATGGCCTTTGCGAGCCATTGGAATCGCCTTCTGCTGAATTGGCGTTAACTTTTCATAACCGCATTCTGCCAGTGCTTTAACCACTTCTGGCGCAAAACCTTGAGATGAAAATGACATTGAGCGTATTCCTTAAACAAACCACTAAAAATAGCTTTAAAAATTTAGCCGTGCACTATACCCGAATTTGAGTGATTTATCTCACTTTTCTCATTGAAATCCTACAAAAGAAAAAACGGTGAGCACAGATATATCAGTGGTTCACCGTTTTCGTTTAACCTTTGCGCAATTTAATGTTTGATGCCAGATAACTGAAGGAGAATTCGCTCAAGCTCATCCCATGGCAACAGCTGAGAATCTATCACTTCTAATCGTGATTCAAACCCTTCTAAGCTGATTTCATTCACCGACACGACTCGGTTGGCAACATTAAACGCGTAACAACCTTGATCCGTATTGACCACTGCTTTAACACGCTCTGCGGTCAAGTCCGAAAGCATAGAGAAAAGCTTTTCAAAATCAAACTTATACTCTGCCCCAAACAACCACCCACAACTAAAATAACCCTGCCCTTTGTTCTCTTTGCGCACAAAGGCTTCACCAGGCGCCAACTGGAATTGAGGCTCTTGATGAGCGTGGTCATGATGATGTGACTCGATATGGGAAGAAGCGCTGCCGTAAACCCGCTCGATATCCAAGACTTCTATCGGTAACTCACCGTCATGAATAAGCTTACTGAATACTTTTGAAGGGGATTGGTCCGTCACCCAGTCATTAAACACATCAAGATCGTGGCTGGAACATAGGTCAACCTTACTACCAATAACCACATCTGCACTGTCTAACTGGTCCACGAAGTTTTGGTTAGAAAGATACTTTTCATCACTTAAGTTACGCGGATCAACCAAGGCAATCGTCGCTTTAAGATCAACGTAAGGTTCATACTGCTGTGAGGTAAGCGTCGCGATAACCTGTTTTGGATGACCAAGGCCTGTTGGCTCAATCAATAAACGGTCCGGTTTTTGACGCAATAATGCGGTGATACCTACCGACATCGGCACACCCGCAGTGCAGCACATACAACCACCTGGCACTTCTTTAATCAGCGCGCCTTGGTCGGTCATCAATGCACCGTCGATGCCAATCTCACCAAATTCATTGACCAAAACCGCCCAGTTTTCTTTTTCCGGTTTGTTCTTCAGTAGATTTAAAATCGTGGTCGTTTTACCGACACCCAAAAATCCGGTCAGTATGTTGGTTGGTACTCGATTTGACATGCTTATCTCCGACACGTTAGTGCATTAATGCTCCAGCAAAGTATACGGAGAATGTGACTCGCTTCAACGCTTTTTATCGCACTCATCAAGCTCATTGCGTGATGCGTTGGCACACATTTTTCGAGCTTGTTTGGGTTGACTTATCAACTCTGAACGCTTCATATCGGACAAGTACCTACCGGTATAAATAACGCAGGTAAAAAACGCGATAATAGCGACTACGATGGGAAGAACTCCGAGCGTGTTTTCGAATTTAAGCGCAGCAATAGCCAACGCGAAAACAACGACAGAGATAAGTGCGATTGACTTACTTTTGTTGCTTTTCATAATAACTCGCCTTTCGTAAAGTTAGCCCCCTAACACCTCCTGTACTAGAGGAATGTCAGTTTGAACAACATCCAACCTGACTATTCAATGCTACTCCTTTCGCTACTTGTGAAATTTGACAAAGCTAACATTTACTACAACATCAAACGACGAGCTTATTATTATCTTTCATATACTTACTGGATTTTAAAACACTTACTAGCAAATCGACCCGCCGCTGACCAATATGTCGTTTTCATTGGCAATACAAACTTGCGCCACCAGCCTTAGCCCTTCGACTATCATCTCCAGAGACATAGAAGGCTGACTGCCATCTGCTGCTTGTTCTGGCAATAATGGAATATGAACAAACCCGTGACGAATCGGATTGTCTTTCAAGTAATGTTGGATGCCATAAAAAAGGTGGTTACATACAAATGTTCCAGCACTGTTGGAAATCTGGCTAGGTATACCCTGCGTTTGCAATGTTTGCACAACACGCTTTATCGGTAGTGTCGAGAAGTAAGCATCAGGACCATCAGCCACCACGGGTTCATCAATCGGTTGATGACCAGCGTTATCTGGAATACGAAAATCATCGACATTGATTGCGACACGCTCTGGGGTTATCGCGCTACGCCCGGCCGCTTGCCCTACAGTAATCACACAGTCTGGCTGGTGCGCTTCTATTGCTTCAATAACGACTTTCACCGAGTCATATCGAACTACGGGGACTGGGCAAGTAACTATCACACCTCCTTTTATGGCCGCGGCCTCTAATTGCTTGACCGCTTCTAAGGCGGGGTTAATGGCGTCACCACCAAAAGGTTCAAAACCGGTAATCAGGACTTTCTTCATAACAGCCTTTAGGAAAAGAGTTTCACAAATTATTGCACTCCCCTTCACCCCATCCAATAGCAAAAGTATTGATGAGATAAACCAGACAACATTATGTGACTCATGTCTAACCAGAGAGTGTTTTCTGCCTCATTGAATCTAGGCAAGTTCCGGACTATCGAGACTAACTTATTGATGATTAGTGGCAGGGCAAGGTTCTCTCATTACATGACGCACGTAGAAGCTTGGTTTCCACGCTTAACTTAGGTAGAGTACGCGACCGCAATGCAATTCGAAGAGATTGAATACAATGAATATTGATAACCATGTAATCGAAACGATTGAAGAGTTAGAGGCATTTCTGCATTTAGTAGAAAGCGGCGCTCTTGGCCTTGAAGGTGTCACTGGCGTTGCGCTAGCCACCTCTAATACCGATGGTCGTCCATTTGTTGCCGTATTAGGAGAAAAGCACCAATTGCTCCTTGGCCGCTGGGTTTCGCAGCACGTATATGACAATGGTAAAGACATCGTTCGTAACGGCCCAACCAGAAAACACTAAGCGCTCGACGCCACCTATAACATCACGCCGTCTTATACACCAAGCGTATGCTTTGAAAGCAATGCGCTTGGTGTACTCAAAAAATAAAAAAGAAAAGGCTAGCCTTTATTAATTTTGTCGGTATACTGCACATCAGCTCTTACGGAAAGAGCTATTAATGTAATTAAAGATCAAAGTTTCTCTCAGTTCCACATCGAATTCCTCGTTTACGTTCCTGCGACAAAATAGTTATCTCTAAAATCATATAGTAGCACTTGATATTAGCTAAAAATTCAATATTTAAAACAATCAAATATAGAGGTATCTATGTCTAATAAATTAACTGGTTCAGTAAAATGGTTCAACGAAACTAAAGGTTTTGGTTTTATTTCTCAAGACAATGGCGGTGATGACGTATTCGTTCACTTCCGTTCTATTGTTTCTGAAGGCTTCAAAACTCTTACTGAAGGCCAAAAAGTATCGTTCGTTGTTGAACAAGGTAACAAAGGTTTACAAGCAGCTGAAGTAACTGCACTGTAATTCTTTGTGTGGCATCAATGTTGTTGGTGCCACAATCCCCTTCCACTTGTTACTGCCCTTACTATTCTCTATCTAAGTTTATATAGCCAAATCACTTACCTCTCCCACACCATCATTAATCACTTTCAATAAAGTCACTTTGGTATACATCTTTAGGTAATCACACAACCTACCTTGCAATTCCAGTTTGGAATTAAATTAATCTCATTCATATCTGAATCACTTCGCCTCATGCTTTGCTCATAAAAATAAAGTTTATAAAATAAAAGCGATTGGCGAATATAAGAGAAAAAATGAAATTAAATATATCTGCTCAATCAATAAATTCTAATAACTACGAGCACATAATCCCTAGCTGAGAGGTTGAGTCAGCACTGAAATGTCATTACATGAAGCCATTTATCGGACAACACTTCATAGGGACAGCGTGTGGAGTCACACACTTCGGGGTATTTGTTGAGTTAGAGGAACCGAACCGAAGGTCTCATTCCTTTATCAAGTTTCCAAAATGGTGAGTTCGAATTTGATGCAGTCAAACAAAAAATTTCCAGCCAGAGCGCCACGTTTACTTTAGGGACCAAAGTGCACGTGTTGGTTAAAGACGCCGATTAGAGACAAAGAAAGATCATGTCCAACTTAAAAGACGCGGAACACGCGGTAGGTTAGCCTGTTTTAGGTTACTTTCTAATCCATTAATCAAAAATAAAAAATAAGCTTTTAATACCGCAATTAACTTGTGACATTTCGCTGACATCGACTCATTCTAAAACCCTAATATCTGACAAAGGAAACGAATCTAATTTTTGTTTCCAGACACCATCGCAGAGTGTATTTCCAGCATTCTGTTTGCCTCGAGAGGTTCTTATGACAGCCTAGGATCTCTCGAGGCTTTTTTGCATCTATTCAAACCACCTGATTCTACATCACAACTATTATCCCCTACACAAGCTGTACTTTTTAACTAGTGCACTAGATCGCGAACTCTGATTTAAGCAACTGATCACACAACCACTTCTAAATTTTGGGTATAAAAGTATCAATACTTTCGTTAACTAGGATGTAAATAATGAAAAACTCGTTTGATCTCACTATGCCCAACGAAGAAGGATACTTTGGTGAATACGGTGGTAGCTTTGTTCCACCTGAGCTTGAACAAATCATGCATGACATCAACGCAGCTTATGAGGAATGCAGCAAAGATCCTGAATTTAAAGCGGAACTCGCTCGCCTGTATAAGCACTTTGTTGGACGACCTAGCCCAATCTTCCATGCGGAAAACTTGTCTAAAAAATACGGAGCAGACATCTACCTAAAGCGCGAAGACTTAAACCATACAGGCGCACATAAAATTAACCACTGCTTAGGAGAAGCCATTCTCGCTAAAAAGATGGGTAAGAAGAAACTAATTGCAGAAACTGGCGCAGGGCAACACGGTGTTGCGCTTGCTACAGCCGCGGCATTGGTTGGTTTGAAATGCGATATTTACATGGGTGAAGTTGATATCGCCAAAGAACATCCGAATGTCGTCCGCATGAGAATCCTTGGTGCTAATGTCATTCCTGCCACTCATGGGCGCAAAACCCTCAAAGAAGCGGTAGATTCTGCATTCGAAGCTTATCTGAAAGATCCTGATACACAGCTTTATGCGATAGGCTCTGTCGTTGGCCCTCACCCATTCCCTAAAATGGTACGAGATTTCCAATCAATTATCGGTAACGAAGCACGAGTTCAATTCAAAGAAATGACCGGCAAGTTACCCAATAATCTCGTCGCATGCGTTGGAGGTGGTTCTAACGCGATGGGGCTATTTACTGCTTTCTTAGAGGATGAACAAGTCGCCATTCACGGCGTTGAACCTGCGGGCCGCTCTTTGCAAAAGGTTGGCGAGCATGCTGCAACACTCACACTCGGTGAGCCAGGT
This sequence comes from Vibrio sp. 2096, assembly GCF_033339595.1. Classification (NCBI taxonomy): domain Bacteria; kingdom Pseudomonadati; phylum Pseudomonadota; class Gammaproteobacteria; order Vibrionales; family Vibrionaceae; genus Vibrio; species Vibrio sp. 2096. Next base: position 727,074 of record NZ_JAWOUX010000001.1, on the reverse strand, counting down.
ATCATGCACGGATTTAAGTCTTACATGCTTAAAGATGCGCAAGGCGAACCTCAGGAAGTGTACTCTGTAGCAAGTGGCTTGGATTACCCATCGGTTGGGCCTCAGCATAGTTACTTAAAAGACATTGGCCGTGTCAATTACGGCTCAATCAGTGATGACGAAGCGATTGATGCCTTCTTTGAGCTGTCTCGTGAAGAGGGAATAATCCCTGCTATTGAATCCTCACACGCTGTCGCTTACGCAATTAAACTCGCACAGCAAGGAGAAACCGGCTCGATTTTGATCAACTTATCAGGCCGTGGTGACAAAGACATTGATTTTGTCGTTGAACACTACGGCGCAAAATACGGCATTGAATCACTCATATAGCCTAACTCCGTAGCCTAACCCTACATGCAAAAAGCTACCTGGTACTAGGTAGCTTTTTGTTTTTGTCTACTATTTTAAGAAGCAAGTCCCTTTACTCACTGCTCTCACTATACCTTTAGAGCATAATTCGATTAACCGATAAGAGCTGGAATGCCTGGAAGCTGACCAACAATAGCAAGGGAGCCTGCACAAACGATAAACGCAGTGCCAGGAATCAGATATTTATCTTTGCGCGATAGTTCGTTAGCACGCTCATGGTCGCCGATAAGCCCGAGGTTATCCAACAGCATCGTGATTGCCCAACCGAAGACTGGATTAACGAATGCACAGGCAAAAATACAGATACCTGCACTGAGTGAATCTTTATGCTTATGGATCATCTGCATACCCGCTTCAAGGAGTGGTAAGAATACACCCACAATCAAAGCAACGCGCAGAACAGGTTCCCACATTGCTAGATCCATTGGGTAGCCAATTACCGCCGCCGCAATACACATGAAACCCGTCAACAGAGCGCCACCTGGAATAGGACGCTTGGCAATTGCGGCAGGAATCATGTACGTTCCCCAAGAAGAAGCTAGGTTTCCGCCCCCTAAGAGTGAACCAACCCCCTGACGAACAGATGCTCCGACCATCGTGTCGTCGACATCCATGAGTACACCTTTCGCTTCTTTTGGGTAGTTAAGTTCTTGAAACACACGATGGCCGAGATAATCAGGGGACCACATAGCGACTGCCAGTAGAGCAAATGGAGTCACGGCAATAAAGTGCTCTAGGGTTGGCCAGCCTAGCTGCCAGCCTGTATCTTCACCCCACCAGTAGAATGGACTGAAATTAGGCAGGCCCGGTTCTGTGGTAAAGGCAAACTCAGCGCCCATCAAATAAGCAACAATACCCGCGAGTGCAGAGCACAATGGGATAGCGAGCCAACGTTTATTGATCTTGGCTAAGTAAGCGTAAACCATAACGGTTAGGCCTATGACCACAAACGAAATGTAACCTTGGTCCGTACTTGCAGCCCACGCTTCCGTCTTATTAATTTGCCCGAGCAACCCAACGGCACCAAGGTAGATCAACAACCCTCCTCGAACCCCGATACCAGTCAGAGTCATGAGTTTAGAGCCACCTTTGGTTAAGGCGAGAATTAACCCAAAAACACATACCATCAAACCTAGCGCGAGAGGGTGCCCTCCTGCAGCTGCAATCATAGGAATCAGCGGTATCATTGGGCCATGGGTTCCCGCTAAGTTTGCATTCGGGTTTAGGATGGCAGAAAACAGGATGACGAACAGGGCTCCAGCGATAAGTAATTCGTAACGCACGTTTTCTGCAATGAATTCCGGAGATAAACCAAACTGAGCAGCAAAAGCGGAAACCATGGCAGTGACCATAACCACTTTACCAATGGTTGCTGCTAATGCCGGTACCCAGTCTTCGATTTCAATACTGTAATCACGTGAGGGCAAATGAATTCCCCAGCGACGGAAACTCATGACGGTTAAATCATGATTTAGAAAGTCTTCTCGGTTTTCAAATTCATGCGGTTTTTTGCGCACATCCCTGTAAAAAGTCTTACTTTTGTCAGACATTGAGTCATCCTTTTATGTTTCAACGTTGAACTACGTCAACTAGAGTTTCGCTTGGTAGACAGGCCTTCGACCAATACGAGACAACACCCACATCAAACTTCTAGGCCATACTAAGAAAGCGGCATGAACCAATTTTGATTTTGATCTTATTAAGCATGTGTTGCTATGGGTAGGAATATTAGACATTAGTAAAAGAACAACAAAAATCTCACTTATTACACAATAATTTAACATCGAGCTAGGACGCTTGAACTTTTATGAGTCATTTTTGAGCAGAGAGCCAAGTAGAACGGCTAATTCCGATTTATACTTTCAAGGTAGAGAGCACTGTGCTCGCATCCATCGCAAAGTAACTATCGATATCTCTACATTGTATACTTTGTTAAACTCCGCCCTTTAATGAGTAAGGCCCTTAAAAATGATGACTGACGAAGAGAGAATCGAGCTGCAACAGAACAATCCACTGCACGGATTAAAGCTAGAGACTATGTTGCAAGAGTTAGTGGATTTTTACGGCTGGGACATTCTAGATACAGCAATGCGTTTTAATTGCTTTAACACTAAGCCTTCGATTGCAAGTAGCGTGAAGTATTTAAAGAAAACCGAATGGGCGAGAGAAAAATTAGAAAACTTTTACCTTTATCGCTTTAAGCGCATGCCACGCGCGAGCGAAGAAGAATACAACTTACCACCAAGAGCTCGTACCTTCCCTCATGGCCTTGAACCTAAAGAGCCAATGCCGCTAACCGTTGACTCTATTCTTAAGTCACAAGCCAAAGCAGCGTCTGCATTTAAAAAGCGTTCACCTCGCGGACGCCCTGCTCGTCGCCAATAACACTATCTTGAAAAGCAATAGAGCCCTACTGGTAGCTCCAGCAGGGCTCTATTGTTCTTTAAAGGAATGGCTAGAAGCGAAGACTCAAGCTAGTGAGCATTCCTTTTCTCTAACAACTCCCGTAAGTAAACTCACATGTAGTTTACGTTTTCTATTGATTACGCTTTTTCTTCTTTTTACCCGTACCTGCCGGCTTTGCTCGCGGCTTCATTGGTAAAAAGTAGGCTTCACTCTGATCGTCTTCCACTTCAAAACCGACTACCTGCTCGCGTTCAAGTTGGAACTTATTTTTCTTTTCTATCACTTTGAAATGGTGGTAGTCGTCGTAATCGATAAGAGATAACCCTAAACCTACTTCACCAGCACGACCACTACGACCGATTCGATGCATATAATCAGCAGGGCTACGCGGAAGATCGAAGTTAATCACCACTGGAAGTTTTTCTATATCAAGGCCGCGTGCTGCGATATCGGTGGCAATAAGAACTTGAATCTCGCCAGACTTAAAACCGTCAAGGACACGAGTACGAGCGCCCTGCCCTTTATCACCATGGAAAACTTCAGCGGTAATACCGCGTTTTGACAACTTTTGAGCTAAATGATTACAGGCATTCTTAGCATTCACAAAAATCAGAGTCTGTCGCCACTGATGCTGTTTGATTAAGTGCGCGAGTACCGCCGTCTTCTCACCTTTATTTACACTAAACACGCGCTGCACCAAAGTGCTGGCTTCTGCGCTCTGCAACTGAACTTCAACAGGGTCGCGGAGCAACTGCTGAGCCAACGTCGTCACTTTATCAGGGAAAGTTGCAGAAAATAACAGCGTCTGTTTCTTCTCTGGGAGTAACGCAAGAATCTTATTCAGTTCTTCGGTAAATCCGAGGCTCAACATACGGTCGGCTTCGTCAAGAACAAGCGTTTTTACTTGGTCCAACTTAATCGCGTTACTGGATACCAGATCAAGTAATCGACCCGGCGTTGCAACAATGATGTCACAGCCACCACGAAGCGCCAGCATTTGTGGGTTCACCGATACACCACCAAATACGGCAACCGTTTTGATCTTATCTCTGAGATGGTATGAGTAAGATTTGACGTTATATGCCACCTGTGATGCCAACTCACGAGTTGGTACTAAAATCAGGTGGGAAACGAAGTTGCCACGGCGATTGTTTGATTCGTCTTGCTGAACAATTTTTTGCAAGATTGGCAGCGAAAAAGCAGCGGTTTTACCAGACCCCGTATTGGCACCACCAATAATATCTTTCCCTTCAAGGATATCAGGAATAGAACGGGATTGAATGGGCGTCGGTTGGCTGTATTCCAACGCTTCTAGTCGCTCGACTAATGTTGGAATCAGGCCAAGATCGGCAAATGTCGCTTGCTGTGTTTTATCTGTCATTACAAAGAGTGGCTCAGTGCTAGTAAAGGCCGTGTATCTTATGCTATTTCGCGTCTGGATGTTAGAGATAATGGCCCAAACAGAAGATTGGTGAAAGAAGCACTATAGGGTTCAGGAACTTCCTTTCACTAACATGAGTTAATGGTTTCGATAACCAATACTCTACGACCAAGATGGTAGCGTTCGCGACAAGCAAAGGGAAAAGGAGCCAGGCATTCTGACTCCTGTAAAGCAAAATACAGCTTGAGAAAACCCTATAGCTTATAATTGGCGAAAAATGCGTTACGACAAATAGAATATTAGCAACTAATGGATAACTTCAAGTATTGAGAGCTAGCGAATGACATGTACATACGCTAGCAGGGTGCTTGTGCCAAGAGCTTGAAAGATAATTTAATCGCACGAACTAGGGTCTAAAACATACGTCCGACTTGAGGATTTTAATGTAAGTTCTTGTTCAGAAGTACATTCAATATAGTCATATTGCTTTATTTTTTCTCTCGTGTTGTTATCTAACCATAAGGCAGAGGCAATAGAACTTAATACTATTATCGCTACAGAATATAGCCCTGTTTTTGTCGAAAATGGTACTTTTAGTAATAGTTCTGTTGACCTGTGTAGCATAGCTATGGGAATGATCGCTATAAAACCAAATATTAGAAGGCCTACAAAAGAAGCAACATTGTTCACTAAACCTGCTAGTTTTACTTTAGGAATGATACCGATTGAGTTGTTAATGCTAATTAACTCATTAATTGAGCTGTAGCTCAACCACACCATAAAAACCATAAGAGGCCAACTAGCCATCACTTTAAGCCAACGCTTTATCTTTAGTCTTCGGTTAAATTTTTCATTAGAAATCATTAATAGTTTTCTCTACTTGATTCTTCATCGGTTCCGTGAATTTAAATTGGTCATCTAGTTTAGATATTTCCTTTCCTACAATAAACGCAGTAACAGCGAAAATACCAAGTGTTAGAGCGGTTGGCACAACAAGTACCGTACTTAATGTTGCGACTCCCAGAATAGTTATTCCTTGAGCGATAACTCCTGCGGCAATGCCCTTAGATATATCCGCTGTAAATTGGCCGACCACTTCACCTAGCGTTTTTTCATCATGTAGAATGTAGTCAACCGCATTAACCGCACCACTAAACACAAGTTCAACATAGATGTTGCCTTTCAAGAAACTGACATTGCCTTGAACAGTATTTAGAGCATGACCAATTTTAAGCATTTGTGGTGTTGCTTCTTGCCAACGGATACCTAGGTCTAAATATTTAGGCTTGTGGTTCTCAACCACAATATTCATTACACCATTGATATTGACAGCTTTAGCGGTTGCCCCCAACCGCCAAGCTCTTTAGCGACCTCATAAGCGCCTTTAAGCCCCATGCCTACGCCAGTGTAGTCCTTGCCGTTCGAAAGTTGTCCATGCGAGTCTTTGATGAGCAAGTCTAAATACTCGTTACCTTCTTCAACAGTCAGTACCGCAATACTCACGTTCTCTTGTTGAGAGGTGTCCCACTGATATTCTTTAGCTTGCTTTTGTAAATCATCGTTCCATTCTTTTTCTGTTAGGTCGTAAGCTTGTTGGACCGCTTTGCGTTCAGCAAGAACGCGCTCTCTATTTTCAGCCCATCGTTTCTCATCGCTCGCGGTAGATCTCAGCTCTTCCTGACGTTCTCAGCGTTGACGTGCTGCTCGTTCTCTAGTGGTTTCTTGTCTTTCTTCTGGGGCTACAGGAGAGGATTCATATCTCATGGGAGTCGGTTTTACTGATAAATAAAAAGGATAATAACAATATTTTCAGTGATTTATCATCCCCAACAAGATTGCATGATGATTTAACCAATTAAATAGGCAGTTTGACTAATCAAACAAGCACAATGAAGGCTCAATAGTGTTGAGTTACATTCAATCGGATAACTTTTCGTAGGGTAAAACGTACGAACCAAATTTTGTAGAGTATTTATTCCAGTTCTTTTTTGGGGCAAAAAAGAGTCAGCCTAACGGTCTGGCTCTTTTGAATGAAAAAATAGTCTGGTGGGAGAACTTGTAAGGCTGTGGCAGGTTACACTCACTTACTCCTTAGGCAGGTGACCAGTTTCCTTCGCAAGCTTTTGCATCGCCTCGGCAAACGTTGTTGTCCCGCCTTTAGCTTTAACCTGTATTACCTTATATCCCAACTTTTCCAACGCTTGGCGCTCTGCCAAAACAGCTTTGTCATTGTGTTGGCTACCTTGAGCTGGCTGATGAATGTAGCATCCCTCTAGTTTACCATCTTCGACCAATTGGTGATGTTTCAGTGCATCGATATCAAAATTCATAATAAGTCTTTTCATTAAGAGTGGGAGTTTCTGTGGCTAGTTACATACGCTTCAAAGGCTTCACGACACTATCTAAGCCTTCAATTTTGAGCGCTAAACATAGCTTGAGCAAATCCCCTAGCTCGCCGCTTGGCCAGCCCTTTTTATCAAACCACAGTAAGTATTCTTCAGGCAGGTCGATTAACACTCGCCCTGCATATTTCCCAAATGGCATTTGCATTCTAGCGAGTTTAATGAGGTTTTCTTTTTCTAACATAAGTGACAGAGAGTTAAGGTAACTCGTGCAAGGGTAACACTGGTTCTCCCTCCTCACCAGCAAATCGCAGTCACGTTTATTTTGGCGGCCTTGACTCGCTTTGTGCTAGAGTACGCGGCATAAAAAATGAGAACGAGAAAGCAATGAAGTCACCTTGTCGAGCAGCATGTAAAAATAACGCCGGAATATGCTCTGGTTGTCACCGGACGATGGATGAAATCATCCAATGGAAAGACAAAACCGATCTCCAACGAGATGCGATTATCGAACAAATCGCAGGAGAAGATTCAACGCACAGTTGTCCTGAGTGCGGGACTCAAGCCCATTGTGATATCGCCGCAGGCAAAGAGACATGCTGGTGCTTTACTATTGAAACCCGTGATTTACCCAAGCCAAGCGCCAACCAGCTGTGTTTGTGCCGAAAATGTCTAGAAAAAAAGCCAGTCGCGTAATACGACTGGCTTACTGATCATCGTTTTCTGACTGGTGTTTATTTAGCGGTTAAAGCGGACGCTTCAAACTTAATGCCTTCCCACCCTGTCACCATAAAATTACGAATATTCTGGTGATCGCTGTTCTCTGGATGCTGCAATACATCTTCACGATAAAAACGGCCAAAGCAGGCTAGCGTCGCTTCTTTGTCTAGGTTGTTTAGCAAACCGAAAGCGAAGATCTTACACGAACCGTTGTTCTCGCCTGCATTGTTTTGTGTCTCACCATTTACAAAAGCGGTTGGCTCAAACGTATAGTTATCTTCGATCACCGCCATCGTTGCTTCAAATTCGACCTGCTCTGGTGACGCTGCCAATAAATCTAAAAACGATTTTAATTCCATTATTCCTCTATCCCTACTTCATCATATTGATGACACATTAGTTTCATAAAAAGCCAATATAAGAGTCATCAATCATACATATATTCAGAGCCTTACCAAATCAAACGTCATTCAGCGCTCTATCATTCCAGTTGCGGAAATGGACAGCAGCATAAAACCCATGCTGATTGACAACCTATCGGATTGATAAGGAGATATCATGATCACCCCTTTAAAGGCAATCGGTGTACTCGCATTGTCATCACTTGCCATCGCGTGTTCATCACAACCCGAAGATACCGTGGCTTCATTCGCTACACAATGCAAACCTACCACTGCCCCCGTTACTGGGGAAACGTCAATTCAAGGTTTAACGTTTATCGGAACATCCGTTGCTGATGCTCCATTCGACACATCGGCAGCTGAAATCGTCAGTTATGACGCTTGTACAGATAAGCTCTATGTGGTTAATGCTCAAGCAAAACGTGTCGATGTAATGTCTATGGATGACAACGGCGTACCAACGCAAAGCGCATTCATCGATCTCAACAGCGCTGGCGAAGCAGCGGGCATTGAAATTGGCGCAGCAAACAGTGTCGCTGTATTCAATGGTTTGGTAGCAGTTGCGATTGAAAACAGTAATAAACAAGCGAATGGTATTGTTGGCTTGTACCGCTCCGACGATTTGTCATTAGTCACGACTTTCCCAACAGGCGCATTGCCAGACATGGTTGGCTTCTCAAAAGATGGCCGATACATCGCAACCGCTAATGAAGGAGAACCAAACAGCGATTACAGCATTGACCCTGAAGGTAGTATCACTTTGATCGATCTGAGCCTTGGTGTTACTCAAGCAGAAGTGACACAAATTGGCTTTAACGAATTTGATGGTTCACGAAAAGCAGAGCTCCCAATGAATGTGCGTATTTCGGGGCCAAACGCCACCGTCGCACAAGATCTAGAGCCTGAATACCTCACTTTTGCAGATAACGGTAAAATCTATGTCGCGCTACAAGAAAATAACGCCATGGCAATCGTCAATCCAGAGAGCAAATCGGTAGAAAAAATTGTTGGCTTAGGTGAGAAGTCTTGGTCGGGCGCTAAACTCGATGCATCCAACAAAGACAAAATCATTGGGAACTTGAAAAGCTACCCACAACTGGTTGGCTTATTTATGCCTGACACTATCGACAGCTACTCAGTGAATGGGAGTACTTACATCGTATCTGCAAATGAAGGCGACGGGCGTGAGTACGGATTCACAACCACTCAAGAACTGTGCGACAAAGCTGGCTTTATGTGGGATGAAGACGATTACCTTGGTACAGATGAATACACATCTGAGCAAGGGAGCTGTTTAAGCCATATTGATGAAGTGCGCGGTAAGAAGCTGAAAGTAGCAGCAGAACACCCATTGGCAGAGGCACTAAAAGACAACAAACAACTCGCGCGTTTAAAAGTGATTAAGCCGGAACAAACGCTTTCTGCACAAGAGAATGTTCAATCATTTGGCGCGCGTTCATTCTCGATTTGGGATGAAAACGGCAAGTTGGTCTTCGATAGTGGTGACGATTTCGCGACTATCGCGCTGCTGAATGAAGGCAAGAACTTCAACAGCACCAACGATAACAATAATAGTGGCGATGACCGAAGTGATGATAAAGGTATTGAGCCAGAGGCGATTGAAGTAGCACAAATTAACGGTCGTCATTACGCGTTTATCGGCTTGGAGCGTCAAGGCGGTATCATGATTTATGACATCACAGACCCGAAACAAGCGCAGTTTATGCATTACGTAAGCCGCCGTGATTACAATCAGCCAGTATGTACAGAAGTCGAAGATGGCGAATGCATGAATGACACATACAATCCAAAAGCAGGTGATTTAGGTCCAGAATCCATTAATTACTTTACCCGTAATGGTGGTCATTTTATCGCCGTTGGCAATGAGGTATCGGGCACGACATCCGTCTTCCGAATCAATCTATAAAGTAATGTAAAAGTCATTTAGAACCAAAACGCCCGACGTAAGCCGGGCGTTTTTTTGTATGAGGTAATGTCCTACTCTGCCGATGCTAGCGCGTCACACTTTGATGCGCAGATAAAATCGTTTTTATGCAGACCTTTGATAGAGTGACTCCACCACGTTACGGTAACCTTACCCCATTCCAACAAAATAGAAGGATGGTGGAACTCATCTTCTGCCAGTTCCGCGATTTTGTTACTGAAAGCCCATGCTTGTTTGAAGTTCTTAAATTTATACACCTTTTCTAGTTGAGGTATATCTTCTCTTTCAATGATCTGCCAATCAGACAATTGCAGAAGCAGAGACTGTTGTTCTTCTTTGCTTAGTGCAATGGCATCGATACTACAAGCTTCGCATTTTTGTTCATTCAACATGAGCAGGTTCCTTTGGTTCAAAAAGTGGAGGAAGCAGTCCAGCTTCAATCGCTAGATCGGCTTGTTTCAATAAATTTAACTGACTGATTTTAAAAAGTTGAGAAAAGTCGTCAATCACGTAGTACTTCGGTTGCATGATGTCGATACGATAAGGCGTTCTCAGCACAGTTTGTAATTCAAATGGGTCGCGAATTGCTGCATCACTCTCTAATGCGTAGAGGGTTTCGCCAGGAGATGAAAGAATACCACCACCGTAAATTTTGGTTTTGTCCCCTTCTTTCACTAAGCCAAACTCTACGGTAAACCAGTAGAGGCGAGCGAGATAGGCTCTTTGTTTTGGGGTAGCGGCTTGCCCTAGTTGACCATAATGCTCGGTAAATGCAGCAAAGTCTGGGTTGGTTAACATCGCGCAATGACCAAATATTTCGTGGAAGAAATCTGGCTCCTGTAAGTAATCGAACTCATCTCTTGTACGCAAGAATGTGGCGACTGGAAAGCGCTTATTACCGAGTAGATTAAAAAATCGGTCGAAATCAATAAGCGCGGGAACGGGCTCCACTTGCCAACCTGTTGTCTCCATCAAGACACGATTAATTTCTGGTAACTGAGGAACGCGGTCTTGAGGTAAATCAAGCAGCGTCAAACCGTGTAAATAAGCCTCACAAGCTCTGTTTTGGATCACACCCATTTGTCGTGTTACCAAATCTCGCCAAATGGCGTCTTCTTCACGGCTCCATTCAACCCTGCCTTCCTGGTTTACGGGTTTAGAACGATACTGGGTCATGGCTCATCTCCATTAACAAATCCTTTACATTAAGCCTATCTGTAGTCTTAAGAGCTTCCAATCCCTGCGCGATTTTCTCAGCACTACCCCGATGTAACATATTGTTTACAATGCATCGTAACTGCATGATTTTTATGACACGATATAATATCTGGCTTGTTTGACTTTATCGTGTATTCCTCTCAAACTAAAACCTGTTATCACTTTGTTATAGAGGGACCTATGCGCGAGAGCAGCAAAGTATGGCAACCGAGCGAAAGTCGTATCGAAGAAGCCAACATTACACAGTTTATTGAACACATTAATCGACAAGGAAATACCCTTGAAAGCTTCGCTGATCTGCATCAATGGTCACTCGATCATGTAGAAAAATTTTGGCAGGAAGTTTGGCTATTCTGCGACGTCATTGGCACTCCGGGAGAGACCATAAAAGAGCGATCAGAAAGTCGCTGGCAGCAGCCTGTTGAAAATAGGGATATAAAATGGTTCCCAAACGCGCAAATTAACTACGCCGAAAATTTGCTAACCTACGCGTGTCACCAACCCGATGATCTCGCGATTTGGTTTGAAAATGAACGTGAAGAAAAACAGACCTACACCTGGAAACAATTGTGCGAAGAAGTTTCGAGTGTGCAGCAATGGTTGAAAGAATGTGGAATTAAGCAAGGTGATGTCGTCGCTGGTTATTTACCTCACCTACCTCAAACGGTGATAGCTATGCTAGCAACCACCAGTTTAGGGGCGACCTGGACTTCCACCTCACCTGATTTTGGCGTCGAAAGCGTTTTGGAGCGCTTTGGTCAAGTGAAACCCAAAATCCTGTTTACTTGTGATGGCTATACATTCAATGGCAAAACTTTCGATATGTCTGAGAAAAACCAGCATATTGCGGATCATCTTGATGGTCTTAAACAAGTTTGCCAAATTAGCTACCTTAAACCACACATTTTTGAATGCGATGTCTGCACCCAAGATTGGCAAAACGTCTTGAATCAATACACACCCGAAGCGCTGACTTTTACTCGTGTGAATTTTAACGATCCGCTATTTGTGCTCTATTCTTCAGGCACAACAGGCAAACCGAAATGCATCGTTCATTCCGTCGGCGGAACGGTGCTTAATCACTTGAAAGAGCATCAACTGCATTGCGATATTCAACCGAACGACCGAGTGTTTTACTACACAACCTGCGGCTGGATGATGTGGAACTGGCACGTTTCTTCACTCGCGAGCGGTGCATGTTTGGTGATTTTTGATGGTAGCCCTGTTTACCCCACTCATAATGTGCTCTGGGACCTCGCAGAACAAGCCGAAGTGACGCTATTTGGAACCTCAGCAAAATACCTAGAGGCGCTGGAAAAAGCATCTTTTTCTCCGCAGAAAAGTGATGCATTTTCAAGTCTGAAAACCATTTGTTCGACTGGCTCTGTTCTGTATCCAGAACAGTTTGATTATGTCTATCAGCGCATTAAAGAAGATGTACACCTCGCCTCGATTTCTGGCGGAACAGACATTTGTGGCTGCTTTGTATTGGGCAACCCTATTTCTCCCGTTTATCGGGGAGAGTGCCAATCAGCAGGGTTAGGGGTCGATGTCCGAGTCTTTAACCCACAAGGTAATAGCGTAATGGGAGCGCGCGGTGAGTTGGTTTGTGCCAATTCATTACCCAACTTCCCTGCTGGCTTTTGGAACGACACCGGTGAGAGATATCATCGTGCTTATTGGGATAAATTCGACAATATTTGGCACCACGGCGATGATGTTGAACAGACCCGCGTTGGGGGATACGTATTTTATGGTCGAAGTGATACCACGTTGAATCCTGGTGGCGTAAGAATCGGCACGGCCGAAATCTATCAGCAAGTGAACTGTATAGACGGTATTCTAGATTCGATCGCAGTAGGAAAAGAAGTCGATCGCAACGAACAAATATGGCTGTTTGTCCAATTAGTCAAAGGGGTAGAGCTCAATGACGAGATGATCGCTTCCATCAAAGCACAGCTAAAGTCTGCATGTTCTCCAAGGCATGTACCTAGTGCAATTTACGCAATAAGCGATATACCTAAGACACGCTCAGGAAAGCTGGTCGAGTTAGCCGTTAAGCAAGTCGTTAACAACCGAAGCGTCGAAAATTTAGGCGCAATAGCCAACCCTGAAGTGCTGGAGGAGATACGCAGGATAGTCGTCTCAAAATAACCTCCGAAGACTAAGTTGTTCGAGTATGTCCTTGCCTGCACCACGACGCTTGTTTAGAGCAAGTGAAGTTACATATATCCTCAGCAGATAAGAAAAAAGCGAGCTTGTTAGCTCGCTTTTGTCATTTTTTGTTCTTTATTCAGCGGTATTAGCGACGACCAAGCCCCATTAATACCGACATTGTTTTACCATCAGATGTAATGTCAAAAACGTGTTGCGATTCAACTTCAGTAAAACCCGCTTCTTTCAGTGCACGCTCAGACTTCGCAAGGGTAAAACCGTCTTGTTCACATTCTGCAATCCAATCAAAATGAACAAAATAGCCGCCGTGGTTAAGTAGAGAATGCGAGATCGTTAATGACGCGTCTAAGTCTTCCACAAACGCTAAAACTGATGATGCAACCACCAAGTCGAACTGTCCACGAAAGGCCGGATGCTGAGCGACCAAGCCGCGAGATAATGCATCTACCAAAGGTTCTACGTTGACGAGCTCTTTTTTATCGAGTTCCTCAATCATGGCTTCCGATGCGTCTAATGCTACGATGTCTTTAACCATCGGTGACAATCGTTGACTTAACTGCCCTGTTCCGCATCCAAAATCTAGTACTTTAATGCCATCAAGCTGAGTTAGCTGTTGTAACTGCTCAAACACCGACTGCGCAAATTGCTCTGTTGCTGGATTTGATTCCCAGTTTTTTGCTAAGCCGTCCCAATCTTGTGCCATCGTGGCCTCCATGTTCACTTTTTGTAACCCACATAGATTACCGCAAAACCGTTAAAAGACCATAGACTTATCTGGCGGATTCGCGTTTTTTTCGATAATCTTTCATGGCTTTGGGAGCGCATCTGCATAATACCCAAATTATTTGAATTCATTTATTGGTTGTGTCAAATCATGAACTTAACTCAAGTAGAAGCCTTCTGCACCATCGCTGAGTGTGGTTCTGTTTCTGAAGCGGCAAGGCAACTCGACTGCAATCGTACCAAACTCAGTATGTCGATTAAGGCATTAGAGAAAGATCTCGACGTTGAATTGTTTAACCGAACTGGCAACCAGCTCACCCTCTCTGAAGCTGGGAAAGCCATTTACAAAGATTGCGAACACCTACTTATCATCGCACAACGGGTCAGAAAGACCTGCGCTCAAATCTCGGAAGGGTTTAACGCGGAAGTTTGGGTAGCACGTGACGACTCCTTACCTGATGATCTCTGGCAAGAATTATCTCATACATTGAATAACCGCTTTCCTTCAACAACCTTCAACTTAATCTTGGCATCCAGTGGCGACTTAGCCAACTTGGTCAGTACCCACCAAGTAGATTTTGCTTTCGGCGTTGATTATGAGCGAGTAGACGATCCTCGTATCGTATATAACCCATTAGGCAAGATACGTATGATGTCAGTATGCAGTGTAGAACACCGCCTAAGTAAGATGCGCCGTGTCTCAGACGAAGATCTACGTAGTCAGATGCAAGCACTAATGGTGTACCTAAATGAGAAAGACAACCCTGAACTGCAACCTTTCTCGACTCGATATATTGGTTTTTCGAGTTTTGACTACATGCTGAACACCATCTTAGAAGAAGACGCTTGGGGCGTGCTTCCAGAACCATTAATCCGCCATTACCTTCGTCAGCAGAAGCTCGCCGTTATCAAACACACATACGGATTGACGCAAGAAGACTACTGTATGTTTTCACCTAACGGCCATACTGAGCATCCAGCAATGACGTGGTTAGCAGATAAATTGAGCGAGTATTTATTTGACTTCTAAACATTTTATCAGTGAGCGTCAATTTTACTGACACCAAAAAATCACAGTAAGCCATTGTTTTATAGGAATATAAATAAAAACGCAATTTTTTAGATTAGTTACTGGTCACTTTGTGGTTGCCTAAATTACCTTATGAGCGAAGAATAGTAAGGTATTAAAATTCAAAGGCATCTTTTATGTGTGACAGGACAAGCAAAAACGAAAACCGTATTCTAACCATTTCAGCCCTTTTGGCATCTGGGTTCGCTGCTGGTGGTATGGTACTTGGCTTGCTTGTAGGATCAATTGTCATCGTGTTTGACGGTGTTTACTCTTTGGTCAGCTTACTGTTAACTTTATTGTCACTGGCCGCTTCTTACTATATTAACAAGCCTTCAAAATCTGTATTCCCATTTGGAAAAGCGGTCTTAGAACCAATCGTTATTGCGATAAAAGCAGCCGTCATTTTAGTGGTTGTAAGCTTCTCTCTCTACTCTGCGATATCAGCATTGATGTCTGGAGGTCGCGAGGTCGATGCTTCTATTGCGACCTTATTCGGCATCGTGAATGTTATCGGTTGTGGTTACGCTTGGTGGTTTATGGCGAAACGCAGCCGCCGCTTCTCATCAGGCTTGATTGAAGCGGAGAAAAAACAGTGGCAAATGGATACTTTGTTGAGTGTGGCGGTGACCGTAGGATTTATCTCGGCTTGGGCTGTTTCACTAACGCCATTCTCTGAGTATGCGGTATATGCCGACCCCATGATGATGGTTTTAATGGGCTTTTACTTCCTCAAAGTACCGTTCGATATGCTAGTAGGTGCCTTACGTGAACTACTAATGATGGCACCAAGCAAAGAGCTGTGTCAGAGCGTTGGCAAAGATGTTCTTGAGATTGAAAAAGTAACTGAGCATCAATTGAAACTGGCTGGCGTAACGAAGGTGGGCCAAGAGCTACGAGTAAATGTGGATGTACATATTGATGACGACACATTGGAGCTTGATACACTAGAGCACACTCGTAAGCAGCTTATCAAGCGACTGTCGAAGCACAGATTCAAGCTTCAACTACACTTGAACGTCGCTTATTAGAGTGCCACCAAAGAGCCGTTAAAACTCAATAAAAAGCTCCCAATCTCGGGAGCTTTTTTAATTTTTTCGATTTAGTTGCTTCGTATTCGAATACAGCTCGCAAAGGAGATCTGTTCGTTGCTCACTTAAACTCTCTGATCTCGTTGGTAACTTACCCAGCCGCTTCGCGCTTCTCTTTGGTGACTAACCAACACATCAGCGAGCCCACCGTTACCATCACAACGCCCTGCCAAAAGCTATGGCTCAGAGTTACGCCAAGAATAATGGAAGAAAACAAAGCGGAAAAAATGGGCGTGAAGTAAGACAGGGTGGCGAGAAAAACCATATTGCCGCCAACGATCGCGATGTTCCATAAACCATAACCACCAGCCATTAAAGCCGCAGAAGCCACTAAGTACCCCATCGCTTCCCAACTGAATGTCATTGGTGGCTCATCCGTAAACGCATATTTGCCCCAAAGCGAAACAGCTGTTGCAATGAAAAACAGGGTAATCGCATTATGTTTAGATTGCTGCCTTTGGGTTAAGTTGCAATAAAAAGCCCATATAACCGCGCCAGCGAAAGCCATAAAATACACCAGAGGGTTACTACTAACATTGGACATGATCTGAGTTATGGATAAGCCATTCTCACCGCTCACAGTCCAAGCAACCCCAACAAACGCCAGCGTAACTGCGGGATAAAGCAACCAGTTTGTTTTTTTATTGCTGCCAAGGACCGCAAATAAAACCGTCAGTGCGGGCCAAAGGTAGTTGACAATCGACACCTCAATTGCCTGCGCGCGCGAGTTGGAATATCCCAAAGATAGAGCGAGAAATATTTCATAGCAGACGAACATCGCACCACCAAGCGCAAGATACTTGGGAGAAAAGTAAGACAACTTTGGAATACCGACCACGATAAGAAGGAAAACAGAGCTAAGAGAGTACAACATGGCTGCCCCGCCTACAGGACCTAAACTCTCCGTAACCAACCTCGCGATGCCAAGCAGACAACTCCAAGAGAGAATCGCGATACAACCATAAAGTGTGAAACGAAATTGCACTGATTTCATGTGACCTACCACTCACGAATGCCAAAGGAAACGTCAGCTTAACTCAAAAATGATCAGGTTCAACGTACTGTTTTATAAAAATCAGTATAAAAATCATTCTATTAAGCCGTTGGAGTCGATATGAAACATTTTCTGCCCTCTAGTGTTATGCTTACACCCTTTGTTGTGCGCTACTATGATGAAGATGACAACGAGAGTGAAAACGTTAAAACACATTCGGAAACGCATGGTCTAGATAGCGAAGAGCAATCTAAGGAACGTTCAGAGTAAAGGAATCCAAACATGAAAAAAGTCGCAGTCATTTTAAGTGGTTCAGGCGTTTACGACGGTTCTGAGATCCACGAAGCAGTGTTGGCGCTCTACGCCATCGAGAAGGCAGGTGCAACTTGGCACTGCTTTGCACCTAACATTGACCAACTCCACGTCATCAATCACCTAACTGGTGACGAAATGGATGAAACACGTAACGTATTGATCGAATCAGCTCGTATTGCACGCGGAAATATTGACGATGTCGCCAAACTTAACGTTGATGAATACGATGCCCTACTGCTTCCAGGTGGGTTTGGTGCCGCGAAAAACTTAACCGACTTCGCTGTTTCGGGTGCGGAGTGCTCCATTAACACACACGTAGCTCAAGCTTGTCGCGCGTTTGCTAATGCGAAAAAACCAGCTGGCTATCTGTGTATTTCTCCTGTCATTATTCCGATGATTTATGAGCAAAGCGTGAAAGGAACGGTAGGCAACGATGAGGCAGTCTCAATAGCATTTAATCAAATGGGCGGTGAACACACCACGTGCCCTGTCGAAGACATCGTTTTTGATGAAAAACACCTCGTACTTTCAACCCCTGCTTACATGTTGGCAGAGAATATCTCTCAAGCGGCTTCAGGTATCGAAAAGTTAGTATCAAAACTGATTAAAATAGCTTAATTATTAGTAGTTAGCTTATAAAACACTTCCCTATCCCCATTGATAATTAAGTTATTAATGGGGATTTTTTATACTTTAGTCGAATTTAGAGATATATCCGCGTCAGAAGTCAATTTCTGCCAATCGTTTGCGTCCATAGTTTCATATTTGTTCTACTTTATATCAGTGTTGCACTTATACGCAGTGCAACAAGATCACTGTCACAGTTTTTCTCTTGCAAGTACCTCTAAGTGGGTAAACTTGCTTTAGATCAACTTCAATCTGGAAACGAATGTGCGACAGTAAATGGCAAATTAAGAAAGATTATTAAAAATAACGACGGAGCTATCCAATATGACAAGTGCATTTTTTATCCCTACGGTAAACCTAATGGGCGCTGGTTGTTTGAAAGACGCAGCAGACAGCATCCAATCTCAAGGCTTTAAAAAAGGTTTGATCGTTACGGATAAGATCCTTAACCAAATCGGTGTAGTCAAACAAGTTCAAGACCTTCTCACTGAGCGCGATGTAGCAACCGTTGTGTTTGATGGCACTCAACCAAATCCAACTATCAGCAACGTTAACGACGGCTTAGCACTTCTTACTGATAACGAATGTGACTTCGTTATCTCTCTAGGCGGCGGTTCACCACACGACTGTGCGAAAGGTATCGCGCTTGTTGCTTCTAACGGCGGCAAAATCGCAGATTACGAAGGCGTAGACCAATCTGCAAAACCAATGATGCCACTTATCGCGATCAACACGACGGCGGGTACTGCATCTGAAATGACGCGTTTCTGCATCATCACTGACGAAGAGCGTCACATTAAGATGGCTATCGTTGATAAGCACACAACACCGCTTATCTCGGTAAACGATCCAGAGCTAATGCTCGCTAAACCTGCTTCGCTAACTGCGGCAACAGGTATGGATGCCCTAACTCACGCGATTGAAGCTTACGTATCTATCGCGGCAACACCAATCACTGACGCGGTAGCAATTAAAGCGATTGAGCTTATCCAAGCTTACCTACGCACAGCAGTGAAAAACGGTGAAGATCTAGAAGCTCGTGAACAAATGGCATACGCACAGTTCATGGCGGGTATGGCGTTCAACAACGCTTCTCTAGGTTACGTACACGCAATGGCACACCAGCTAGGTGGTTTCTACGACCTTCCACACGGTGTTTGTAACGCGATTCTTCTACCTCACGTACAGCGTTACAACGCGCAAGTATGTCCTGAGCGTCTACGTGACGTAGCAAAAGCAATGGGCGTAAACGTAGAAGGCATGTCTGCTGAAGAAGGTGCAGCGGCAGCAATCGACGCTATCGTTACTCTAGCGAAAGATGTGGGTATCCCAGCAGGTATTAAAGAGCTTGGTGCGAAACTAGAAGACATCCCAACACTAGCAGACAACGCACTGAAAGACGCTTGTGGTTTCACTAACCCTAAACAAGCAACTCACGAAGAAATCTCTAAGATCTTCGAAGAAGCGATGTAATCTCGCTACATAAACAATTCTCTAGCCTTAATTCAATCCCCGATCTCGTATCGGGGATTTTTTACATTCATATACAAGTGAATCTCTGCCAAACATAGTCTTTTAGTGTTAGCTTTTAAGTATTAACACGATTCATATTGGAAGGAACCATGAGAACGATTGCTGCCACCCTACTCGCTTGTTTATCCTTTTCTGCCAACACTGCCGAATACCGCGCCAACGAAGTGGCGAGTGGATTTCAGATCCCTTGGGGGATCGAGTTCTTAGATAATCAACGCGTTATCGTCAATCAAAAGAACGGTACGGTTTCGTTGCTGGATATCACCACAGGCAAACCTCAAAAGCTGTTTAACGTCCCCGATGTGAACACCAGTGGACAAGCCGGCTTATTGGATGTTGCGCTCGCACCGAATGCCGATACGCAAAACCCGCAACTCTTCTTTACCTACAGCAAGCGCACAAGTAAAGGCAATACGGTGGCGTTAGCGACGGCGCAATTGCAAAACAATCAACTTGTGGGTTGGAACGATCTCTTTGTTGCTGATGCCATCACCGACACGGGTCGCCACTACGGCAGTCGAATTTCATTTGTAGACGATAAAGTTTACTTCTCAATCGGTGACCGTGGCGAACGTGATAATGGGCAAGACAGTCAAACCCATGCTGGTAGTATTGTGCGCCTTAACCTTGATGGTTCGGTTCCGCAAGACAACCCATTCAAACCTTCCCAAGCTCGTCCTGAGATATGGAGTTACGGGCACCGCAACCCACAAGGTATGTTTTACGACGAAGCAACAAAACAGCTGTGGTCTATTGAACATGGACCACGCGGCGGCGATGAAATTAATCTAATCAAGAAAGGCGCGAACTACGGCTGGGCAAAAGTCTCTCATGGTAAAGAATATTGGGGTCCGTTGGACGTCGGTGAAGCTAAGTCGTTACCGGGAATGGAAGATCCCAAGCTGGTATACGTCCCTTCTATCGCACCCAGTAATATGATTTTGTACCGTGGTGATAAATACCCAGAGTTGGACGGAAAAATCCTCGCCGGTGCCTTGAAGCTGGCGCACATCAACGTGGTTTCTATTGAGAATGGCAAGCTCACCGAATCAAAAAGATTGATGGAGAATCTTGGTGAGCGAGTAAGAGATATAACCATCAGCCCCGATGGTTATATCTACTTTTCTACCGACAGCGGCAAAATCTTTCGTCTTGAGGAAAGGTAATCAAACACTAAAATCGTTAAGACTATTTAATTTGTGACGTACTAGTGATTTATTTTCGTACAATCTAAGCAGAAGAATCTAAACTTAACAATAACCTTTTGTTTTTTTAAAACGATAGTTCGGTTAAGTTGTACGAGGTCATTATGATTCCATTCCCTTTACAGCTCGATAAAATTAAAGCCGTGGTGTTTGATTTAGACAACACCTTGGTGAGTTCTGATATGAACTTCGGCGAATTGCGACAACAGTTAGGTTGTCCGCAGAGTGAAGATCTATTGGATTTTGTCGACGCACTTGAGCACCCTCATCATCGAGAGCACGCTCATAACGTGATATTTGATTACGAGATTTCTGATGCTGAGCAGTCTGCTCCAATGATTGGCTGCCATGAATTGCTCGCCCACTTGCATCAAAATGAAATCAAACCCGCTATCGTGACGCGCAACTGCCAAATCGCCACGCTGCGCAAACTAGAGCACAACCAAATCTCTGTGGAGCGAGTCATCACTCGTGAATGCTTCCCGCCCAAGCCAGACCCATTGTCTTTGCAGGTGTTGGCGAAAGAGTGGCGTTTGATGCCGGATGAAGTGCTTTATGTCGGCGATTACCTTTATGACTTACAGGCAGCGTATAACGCGCAGATGCCCTCTTGCCTTGTGCACCATGGGAATCAAGAAACCTTCAATGACTCAGCCTCGTTGGCGCTTAATGAACTCAGTGATTTATTGAGCCGTTTCGAATCCTTACCACGCAAATAAAGCACACATATAAAATACGCAAACAAAAAAAGGGGCACCAACGTGCCCCTTATGACTTATTCCCGATTGTTTCATGCGTTCCCAAGGTTGCTTGGGTGATGCGCTGCTTAGCCTTGTAGGTAAGCGTTAAGCATCCACATTAATTTTTCTTGCTCACGGATGTAGTCACCCATCAATGCCGCTGTACCTTCGTCATCTGCTTCACCCGCGTTTTGTAGAATCTCACGCTGTTTTAGAAGTAGAACGCTAAAGCCTTGAACCAGACCTTGTACACACTCCTCACCAGAAGTCGCGTTTTGATGTTCTTTAATTTCACTTGCTTCCAAGTAGTTGCTGAATGCGTGCGCTGGCGTGTGACCTAAAGTTAGAATACGCTCTGCAAGCTCATCGATTTTTGTTTGTAGATCAGTGTAGATCTCTTCAAATTTTACGTGCAGTTCGAAGAATTGCGCACCTTTAATGTTCCAGTGGTAACCGCGAGAGTTCATGTACAACACTTGGTAATGCGCTAGCAGTTGATTTAACTGTTGAGCTAGTTGTGCTGATTGTTCGCTGTCTAGACCAATTAGGCTTACTTGTTTGTTCATAATCTTGCTCCTAGAAGGATGATACCAACCGTAGTAATGAACGATTCTCTTACCGAGATTGGTATAAAGTTTAAAAATTCTTTTGCAGTATTTGCTGCCGATGGAGTCATATTACGACTCCAGCTCGGTGAAGAAAATTTGGTTTTAACTATGATTTAAATAGCTAAATCCAATGAGCAAGTAGACGAATATCGGCGTATCATCCAACAAAAAGCCCCAACCCTTTTTGTGTAAAAAGGATTGGGGCTTTTTTACTATTTGGTTAACGTTCAAAAGTAGATGAACAGACGTAAACCTTATCTACGCCGTTTTAAAAGTTGCCATCTGTTGATTCAGCTCGGTAACTTGCTCTTTTACTTGCAATGATGTCTCTGATGAACGTTGGCTGTTATTCGAAACCTCATCCACTGATTGAGTAATACCGGACATCAATCCAGTGATCGAGTTGGTCGCATGAGATTGCTGCTCTGCCGCTGCCGCAAGTTCTGCCATTTGTTCATTCAAAGAACCAATTTGTTCAGTAGTGACAAGCAAACGAGTTACCGCTTTTTCAATGTGCTCAGCGCCCTGCTCCGCAAGTGATTGGCTGTGTTCAATCTCCTCAACCACCGAATTGGTCGAGCGTTGAATCGCATTGATAATGCCGTTTATTTCTGTCGTCGATTGAGTAGTGCGAGTCGCTAACATACGTACTTCGTCCGCCACAACCGCAAAGCCTCGCCCTTGGTCACCTGCGCGCGCTGCTTCTATCGCGGCATTCAATGCCAGTAAGTTAGTTTGTTCTGCTAAGCCTTCAATCACCTCTGTAACTCGACCAATGGCTTCGCTCTCTTTGCTTAACTGCGTCACTTGCGTGCTCGCGGTTTCAATGCTGCCATGTAAGCTTTCCATGGTGACTTTGTTTTGCTCTAGTGCATCGCGACCTTGTTCAATCTCGCCTTTTGAATCAGAAAGCTTCTGCACCGATTGGTTGGCTTGATCTAGGGTGTTACGCGCGGCTAAAGCGATTTCATCCAATTGCCTTCCCATTTCAACAATGCTGGTCTGTTGCTGTTCCACATTCGATGAGGTGACTTGCGCCGATTCCAACAAAGCCCCCATGCTGGTATCCACTTGGTGCGCTTTCTCACTCACCCCTGCGACGATGCTCGCTAACGATTGGTTCATGCGGTTAATCGAATCGGTAAGGTCTGCCAATTCATCTTTCCCAACAACAGTGAGCGGAGGCTGAGAAACGTCTCCTGAAGCGATCGTCTTTGCACGCTCCGATAAGTTTTTCACTCGGCGACCAATGGTGTTGCCCATGTATTTTGAAATCGCTACTGCGGCAAACAAAACTAATGCTGCTGCAATCAACATAGTGGTCAGTACGTTCTTGATCGACTGATTAATACCCTGTCCACTTTGATCAGCACGACTTTGCTGAGCCAATACAATCGTTTCTAAACTTTGGTCTAGTGCATCCGCTGCTGGCAACAGTTCATTCGCCATTAACAAGTTTGATTCGTTCCATTCTGGCGATTGACGCAATGCAATCACCTGCTCTGCTAAAGGAAAGTACAGTTGCTGCATTTCTTTAAACAGTGACCACAGTGATTGGTCGTTATCGGTAAGTCTGTCGAGTTTGCTGTCGATTTCCGCCACGGACTGATTGTGGTACTTAATCAAGTCGTGGTATTTGTCCAAATGCTCTTGCTGCCCGTACAACAGGAAATCTCGCAAAGCAGACAGTGCATTGGCAAGGGAGGTATAACTGTCGGCGTAGACTTTAAACAAACGCTTTCTGTCTCCACCAAATGGATTTCCCGACTCTTCATTGATTAAGCTTTGAAGCTGGTCAAGTGCCACTTCTGCAATGGGTGCCGCTTCGTTAATAAAGAGGTTGTGTGCGGGTAAGTTCTCATCACTGTGGCTAAGTTCAATCAGCTTGTTCAAAGAGACTTTTACCGCGTCCCACTGGCTTTGGATCGCTTGAAAATCCTGTTCAGAGATCAACGCCTGCAACGTCGGAAGTGACTCGTCTGTAGATGCCATGATATTGCGTACGTCCTAACTCAGACGTGCACTCGCCTCTTCATCGCCACCTAGCAACATGTAGGCTCGAATCGAGGACAGCGACGCTTGAACGGACTGTTGGATACCGCGACTGGTGTCGACGGTCGGTAAATCGGATTTAAGTAACGAAGAGGCGTATTGCTCTACGGTAGTGACGTTGCGATACGTGAATACCGCTGATGCCATAAAAAGTACGGCTAGCAGCACAAAACTGAGCTGCAACTTCCCTGATATCGTAAGGTTCATCCATAAACTCCTGACAACGATGAGCCTTAAATATAACGATGTTTACAAAAATGTTAAATACGGGTATCAAAAGTTACTAAGAAAACCATGTAAACCACTATTTCAAGCCAAGAAATGGGACTTATTCGAAGTATGGTATGCGCTCACTACGTAAAATCAGATAATTAACGTAAGTGGTTTCTAAGCAGTCTTGCTCCCACAACGAGAGAATCCGCTTGGTGGCAAAGTAGTAATCTTTATTACGCAGTAGCACGCCCACCGTACGGCTGAGCTGCTCAAAGCGCTGTTGCTCATTAGCAGAGATGTAATTGTCTTCATTCTGAATGATGGGCGCCAATCCATCAGCAAACCAATTGTTCAGAATTTCACGCATCTCAAGCTCTGACTCCGGCACATCGATACTCGACAACTCTCGATGCTGTGGTGGTGGCACTATGTACTTCGATGCTTTTGGCGAACTGACATAACGGTACATGTCGCTCCTCCTTGTAAATGACTCTTATACCCAAGTGACTTCAAGATGCAGGATTCAGAGCGTTGTCATTGATTCGGGGTCAAGGAAAACAACGCAGCGTAATAGTCAGCTCTTTCCAAGTTGTTTGACACAGAAACCGAGTCAATGACACGCTCCCGAAGGGCGAGCTGTCTTGGTTTGTATACTTTGTTGTCGATTCTTGATTTAGACCCACTAGACCTTTAAATCGCCGCCGCGTCTACAAACCAAGCCATTCTCGCTGAACCTAACATCTCGAGGTTACTTGGGTATAAACTAGCTAAGAATACTTTTTTCAATTTCCAAGTTTTTTTCTACAGCTCATAGAAAGAAGCCCAACAAAAAAGCCATGCAAAGTAGGCTCTGCATGGCTTTGGTTCGGGCAGCAATGACACTGCCCTTGTCTAGGACTGGTTACATTGAGCTTTGATCTAAATCGTTGCCTTGGTCAGTACCCGTTTGAGTATCCGAGTCGAAGCTGCCAGAGTCATCCGTGAAGTCGACACCTTGCTCTTGACCTCCCGCACTTGTCCAGTCGCTGCCGCCAGATTCCATACCCGCCATGTCTGGTTGCTGATCTTGAGCAGAACCTTGCATGGTGTATTGATCATCGACTTCAACTTCAACTGTGCCACTCGCACCTTCTACTGCGCTGCCCAATTCGTCGTAACCTTGGAATTGGATTTCGCTCGTACCTTCGTAACCTTCTGGTAGGTCAACTGATACTGGTTGGTTGAGGTTGCCACTTAATGTGAAGCTACCATCGCCATTATCCAGTGCGTTGCTTACCGATGCACCATCAGGTAGACCGGACATTTCTGCATAATCCACCGATTCGTTACCACTGACCTCATCTGGAACCGAGATAGAAATAGTATCGCCTGGTGCTGCAGTCACATCAGCTGCGCTCTCCTCTTCACTGTCTGCACCGTTTGCTGCTTGCTCTTCAGGCCGTTGCGCTTCGCCAACTTGCTGCTCTGCTGATGCTTGAGCAGTTTGGATTTGTGGCTCGTCGCTTTGCGCTGAATCGTCCGCAACTTGGATGCTCAGATTCTGAGTCAATACTTCACCATTGTCGTTGACCTGAACATCCATAGCCAAATTGCCATCGAAGTCATCGTTCGGCCAGTATGTCCACTCTTCATCACCTGATTTCGCAAAGAAACCAGCATCGTTTGCATCGGCGACATCCAACACTTCTGCAGAAGGGCTAATGCCAAGTTCATCAATCAACTGCGCTTCCGTTAGTGTTAGTGAACCATCATCAGCCAGTGCGTAGCCTTCGCTGGTTGTGGTTTCACCTTCACCTTGGATGTCGACATTGAAGAAGCTCTCAATGCGGTTTTCACCGTCAGTTGCAATGAAGCCAACTTGAACATCTCCGGTGTAGCCTTCTGCTGGTGTGAATTGGTAGTTACCTTGGTTATCGGTCTCTATCACACCTTGACCTTCCATTAGGCTCACTGACTCAATGCTCAAGCTGTCGCCTTCTGCATCGCTCAAGGTCGATAGCATGTCATCATTGGTGAACGACAAGGTGCCATCCGCTGCCATTTCTGTGGTAGAAATGCTGTCGATTTCTGGTGAAGCATTCTCTTGTGGTGCGTCTTCTTTCACGACCACGCCTGTTTGCTCATCATGAAGCACACCGTCTTTATCAATCACGTAAGCGATATCCGCTTCACCCGTAAAGCCTGGTGCTGGATTGAATGTCCATGTGCCATCACCGTTATCGACAATTTCACCTTGGCTGCGATCAGCTAGGTGAACGAATTTCACTTCATCACCCGCGTCAGCGTCCACATTCTCTGCCAATCCGATTAGGTCATCTGCGGTTAGTACAACTGGCTCACCCGCTAAGGTTTCGAAGTCACCTGAATCGATGCCATCTTCGAACTCTTCTGGCTCGTCACCATAATCCACCGTTGTTGCGGTCACGGTTACGAAGAACTCGCCATTAAAGTCAGCCGGAGGCGTCATTTGCAGGTCTGAGATATCCCACTCGTTCAAGTCGATGTATTGACCCGGTTCCGTGATGGTAACGGTGTTCACACCATCCGTAACTTCGAAGCCAACAGGGAAACCAGTCATCACTAGGTTACTTAGCGTTTCTGAATCGTCGATCAGACCGACATTCAAGCCTAGGTGACCTGTTTCGTCCTCACCGAAGACTAACGGACCATCATGGTCGGTTGTGATGACTGCGCCATCGGCAACAGGGCGAACAAACACTGGTACATCAAGTACCGTCTCAAACTCACCGTCACTTACCACAACTTGCAAGTCAGAAACCCCTGCAAAATCGCCAGTCGGTGTGAATGTCCAAGTACCGTCACCGTTGTCCGTTACCTCACCACCATCTTCACCTTCTGCGGTGATAATGCGTGATACGACTAGGTTTTCAGTGTCGATATCGCCGAACAAGTTCATCAAGTCGCCAGCGTCGAAGGTGAATGCGCCATCCTCGTCGGTTGCCATAAAGGCATTACCCACATTGAATGGAGCATCGTTGACTGGAATGACATCCACATTCAACGAGCCTTCAACCACTTCTTCACCATCCGTCGCGGTGTAGCCCAGTTCCACCAAACCATTGAAGTCTTGAGTGGTCACCAAGTGGTACATACCATCTGGTTGTTGGGTTAATGTCGCGTTTGCAGGAGCACGAACCGTGATGCTTTCTACGCTGATTTCGTCACCATCAAGATCCGTAACTTGATCAGCGATGTAAGCTGGGTCAATCACCATGACCACATCTTCTTCGCCTTGCATCTGGATGGTTGGCGCTTCTGGTGCATCGTTAACCGCTTCGACGTTTAGATTGCCTTCAACCGGCGTAACTAAATCACCATCGCTGACGCCGAACGACATTGGCACATCACCATTGAAGTTCTCAGCCGGAGTGAATGACCAAGTACCATCACCGTTGTCTAGCAAGTCACCGTATTGCTCATCAATCACTAAGTCGACAGCAGACAGTTCGTCGTAGGTGTTATCGATGTCTGTCGCGTTAACAAGCAACATGTCCTGCGTGATAAGAATGGTGGTATCTTCGGTGCCAGCAATATTCACTGGCGTTGATTGCGGCGCATCGTTAATTGGGTTCACCGTTAGGTCGACGCCCACTTCCACGCTCGCACCATCGTTATCAATCAAGTCGAAGCTTAGGTCGATATCGCCATTGAAGTTCGCATCAGGCGTAATCGTAAAGCTACCATCTTGGTTCTCAACAACGGTTGCATTGGCTACCGCGGTTAAGTTCACTGCTTCTAGATTATCGCTGTCTACGTCACCCGCTTGAGCCAGTAACTGCTCTTGACTCAATGTGATTGAACCGTCTTCATCGACGCTGTAAGCCAAGTCGCCAGATACCGGAGCATCGTTGACTGGCAATACATCAATGTTCGCGTTGGTTGTCGCAGTTGCACCGTCTTCATCAGCGACGACTACGTCTAGGCTTACGCCACCGTTGAAGTTTTCATTTGGTGCGAAGCTGTAAGTGCCATCGTCATTCGCCGTTAGAATGCCGTCGTTACCACTGTAAGAGACGCTTTCTAGGCTCACGTCGCCTTCCACATCGCTTGATTGCGCTAGCAGTTGCTCTTCCGTGAAGATAATGACTTCGTCTTCATTGACAGAGTAACTTGTCGCACCTGCGATTGGTGGATCGTTCACCTCAAGAACGGTAATACCCGCAGTGGTTGAGTCTGTCGCACCCTCTTCATCGACAACTACAACGTCTAGGCTGACCTCGCCATTGAAGTTCTCGTTTGGAGAGAAGGTGTACGTACCATCACCATTGTCTTGGAACACGCCATCTGCGCCGCTGTAGCTGACACTATCAATCGCGACTTCGCCTTCGACGTCAGATGAGTTAGCCAATAACTGCTCGTTACTGATGGTGATCGAATTGTCTTCATGCA
Source organism: Vibrio sp. 2096 (assembly GCF_033339595.1). NCBI lineage: Bacteria > Pseudomonadati > Pseudomonadota > Gammaproteobacteria > Vibrionales > Vibrionaceae > Vibrio > Vibrio sp. 2096. The sequence continues at coordinate 698,498 of NZ_JAWOUX010000001.1, read as the reverse complement.
CCGTGTAAGACGTGCTGCCTGCAACCGGTGGATCGTTCTCTGGCGTCACGCTTACGTCGATATTTGCGGTCACGGTATCCGTGCCATCAGAAACATCGAAGGTAAAGTTCACATCACCATTGAAGTTCTCGTTTGGAGCAAAGCTGTAGGTACCATCACCGTTATCGGTTAGGACACCATCGGCACCAGTGTAATTGACACCTTCTACCGATAGGTCATCACCATCAATATCCGTTGCGCCATCAAGCAGATCTTGGTCAGTGAAGGTCAACACACAATCTTCACCAATAGTGAACGCTTGATCTTCTGGCTGCGGCAAGTCATTAACTGGGTTAACCGTTAGGTCCGCCGTTGCAACGATAGTATCGCTGCCATCGTTGATATCGAACGTGATATCAATGTCGCCATTAAAGTTCGCGTCAGGCGTAATGGTAAAGCTACCATCGTCATTAGCCGTAACCGTCGCATCACCGTCAACCACTAGGTTAGAAGCGGTTAGTGCATCACCTTCTACATCCGTTGCTTGTGCCAACAATTGTTCTTGGCTTAGCGTGATTGAGTTGTCTTCGTCGACACTGTAAGCCAAGTCACCCGATACTGGAGCATCATTGATTGGCAGAACATCAATGTTTGCCGTCGTCGAAGCGGTCGCACCATCTTCGTCCACGACTACAACATCAAGGTTCACTTCACCATTGAAGTTTTGGTTTGGTGCAAAGCTGAACGTACCATCACCATTGTCGGTAAAGATACCTTCGCTGCCACTGTAGCTCACGCTATCTAGTGCTACCTCACCTTCAATATCGGAAGAGTTTGCCAACAACTGTTCTGCACTGATGGTGATGACTTCATCTTCATCAATGGTGTAACTGGTTGTGCCTGCGATTGGCGGATCGTTCACCTCAAGTACCGTGATACCTGCGGTAGTTGAATCCGTCGCGCCATCTTCGTCGATTACAACAACATCTAGGCTCACTTCGCCATTGAAGTTCTCGTTTGGCGAGAAGGTGTACGTGCCATCACCGTTGATTTCCAGCACACCATCGTTACCGCTATAGCTCACGCTATCAATCGATACATCACCTTCAATATCCGATGAGTTCGCTAGTAGCTGTTCATCACTGATGGTGATCGAGTTATCTTCATGCACTGTGTAAGACGTGCTGCCTGCCACTGGTGGATCATTCTCTGGCGTCACACTCACATCGATATTCGCGGTCACGGTGTCCGTGCCATCGGAAACATCGAAGGTAAAGTTTACGTCGCCATTGAAGTTTTCGTTCGGTGCGAAGCTGTATGTGCCATCGCCATTGTCAGTAAGAACACCGTCCGCGCCAGTGTATGTGACACCTTCTACCGATAGGTCATCGCCATCGATATCGGTTGCACCATCCAACAGGTCTTGATCAGTAAAGGTCAACACGCCATCTTCACCAATGGTGAACGCTTGATCTTCTGGCTGCGGTAAGTCATTAACTGGGTTAACCGTTAGGTCAGCCGTTGCAACGATAGTATCGCTGCCATCGTTGATATCGAACGTGATATCAATGTCGCCATTGAAGTTCGCGTCAGGCGTGATAGTAAAGCTACCATCGTCATTAGCCGTAACCGTCGCATCACCATCAACCACTAGGTTGGAAGCGGTTAGTGCATCAGCTTCTACATCCGATGCTTGAGCCAACAATTGTTCTTGGCTTAGCGTGATTGAGTTGTCTTCGTCGACACTGTAAGCCAAATCACCCGATACTGGAGCATCATTGATAGGCAGAACATCAATGTTTGCCGTCGTCGAAGCGGTCGCACCATCTTCGTCCACGACTACAACATCAAGATTCACTTCACCATTGAAGTTTTGATTTGGTGCAAAGCTGAACGTACCATCACCATTGTCGGTAAAGATACCTTCGCTGCCACTGTAGCTCACGCTATCTAGTGCTACCTCACCTTCAATATCGGAAGAGTTTGCCAACAACTGTTCTGCACTGATGGTGATGACTTCATCTTCATCAATGGTGTAACTGGTTGTGCCTGCGATTGGTGGATCGTTCACCTCAAGAACGGTAATTCCCGCTGTTGTTGTATCAACCGCGCCGTCCTCGTCAACCACTACAACATCAAGGCTAACATCGCCTGTAAAGTTTTCGTTTGGTGAGAAGGTGTAAGTACCATCGCCATTAATTTCTAGCACACCGTCGCTACCGCTGTAGCTCACGCTGCTGATCGCAACATCACCCTCGATATCAGACGAATTAGCCAGTAGTTGCTCATCACTAATGGTGATCGAGTTGTCTTCATGCACTGTGTAAGACGTGCTGCCCGCAACTGGTGGATCGTTCTCTGGCGTAACTGTTACATCGATATTTGCCGTCACGGTATCCGCGCCATCGGAAACATCGAAAGTGAAGTTCACATCGCCATTGAAGTTCTCATTCGGTGCGAAGCTGTAAGTGCCGTCACCATTGTCGGTGAGAACACCGTCTGCACCTGTGTAAGTCACGCCTTCAACTGTTAGGTTGTCACCTTCTACATCCGTCGCGCCTGTTAACAAGTCAGCATCGGTGAAGGTAAGAAGACCGTCCTCACCCACAGTGAACGCTTGATCTTGTGGCTCTGGTGCGTCATTGACTGGCGTTACCGTTAAGTCGAGACCAGCCGCAACCACTTCTTCGCCATCCGTGACATCGTAACTAAACTCAATGTCACCGTAGAAGTTCTCGCTCGGAGTAATGGTGAAGCTGCCATCCTCGTTCATTTCAACCGTTGCATTTTCATCATTGGTGCTTAGGTTGATCGCACTTAAGTCATCGCCATCGATATCAACAGCGTGCTCCAGTAACTGCTCTTGAGTTAGCGTAATGCTATTGTCTTCGGCAGTGACTGCGCTGATATCACCCGTCACTTCTGGTGCATCATTGGTTGGCGAGATATGAATCGTCACATCTTGCGTCGCTGTCGCTGTGGTTCCGGTATCAACATCTGTAGAGGTTGCATTCACGGTTAACGTCACATCGCCGTTGAAGTCCGCAGAAGGGATAAACTCTAGTCCTTCTAGCTCGCCTGGTTGTAGTGACCAAGTACCATCACCATTATCAACACCCGCTGATAATGAGCTGCCTTCTGGCACATCTTCAATCAAGATAGCGAGGTTTTCTGAACCATCGGTATCGGTCAATGCTGCATCGATATCAAGCGGCACTGGTGTATCTTCGGTACCAATGATTTGGTAATCCGCGTCCGCTACCGTGATTTCAATGTTGTCGATGCCGAATGACTCGTCAGGAATACTTTGGTTTAGCGTAGAACCAAAGCCTAACTGAAGCTGACCGTCTTCCACCGGAACGGTTAAGTTCACTTGGTGTGCTTGGTCGTTCCAACCACTGAAGCCTTCACGTTGAGAGGCTCCGTGGATCACTTCACCCACTTCATTACCATCTGAGTCGTAAAGCGTTGTCGTACCATCTTGAGTACGGAACGCGGAGTTCTCCAAGGTGGTTAGCTGTTCGCCGCCGACAAAGATTTGGAACGACTCGCCATCCCAAGAATCGATTTCGTAGAAGCTAAACGAGATATTCACTTCATTGACATCGCTTGGGATATCGTAAGTTTTGCTGACCGCTTCATCACCGCCAGTGCCGCCAATACGACCCAGCATGTCGCCTGTTTCGAAACCTTGTGAACTTTCAGTATTCGCGTTCCAACCGTTCGAGCCAGACTCGAAGTTATCAGAGGCAATTACCAAGTCCGAAGCAATCGACAACTCTGGCATATCAACCACAGATTGAACATCAATGTTCGCTTCTGCAGGAACCGTTGCAGTGCCATCGTTGACATCAAACGTCACGTTCACGTTGCCGTCGAAGTTTTCGTTTGGTGCGAAGGTGTAAGTGCCGTCACCGTTATCAACCAAGGTACCGCTGTCAGAGGCAACGTTTTCAACCGTTAAGTTATCACCATCGATATCACCTGCATTTTGCAGCAGTTGCTCTTCAGTGAAGGTGAAGCTGGTATCCTCTTGCGTGACGAACTGTGGCTGACCAACCGTTGGTAGGTCATTCACTGGGTTCACAGTCAGATCGGCAGTCGCTTGAATGGTTGCATCACCGTCCGTAATGTCGAAGCTCAGATCAATGTCGTCATTGAAGTCCGCATCTGGTGTGATAGTGAAGCTACCATCGTCATTCGCAACAACGGTCGCATTGCCATCAACTGTCAGGTTCGATGCGGTTAGGTCATCACCATCCACGTCGCCGGCTTGAGCAAGAAGTTGCTCTTGGCTGAGAGTGATAGAACCATCTTCATCCACGCTGTAAGCCAAATCACCTGATACCGGAGCATCATTGATTGGCAATACATCGATGCTTGCATTGGTTGCTACCGTTGCACCATCTTCATCAGTCACAACCACATCAAGGCTGACATCACCGTTGAAGTTTTCGTTTGGCGCGAAGCTGAATGTGCCATCGCCGTTGTCAGTAAAGATACCGTCGGAGCCGCTGTAGCTGACGCTATCAATCGCCACCTCACCTTCAACATCAGAAGCATTCGCCAATAGCTGCTCAGAGCTAATGGTGATGACTTCATCTTCGTTTACTGAGTAGCTGGTCGCGCCTGCGATTGGTGGGTCGTTCACCTCAAGAACAGTAATGCCAGCGGTGGTTGAGTCCGTCGCACCGTCTTCATCTACCACGACAACATCTAGGCTCACTTCACCATTGAAGTTCTCGTTTGGCGAGAAGGTGTAAGTGCCGTCACCATTGTCCTGGAACACGCCATCTGCGCCACTGTAGCTCACGCTGTCGATTGCTACTTCGCCTTCGACATCAGATGAGTTAGCCAATAACTGCTCGTTACTGATGGTGATCGAATTGTCTTCATGCACTGTGTAAGACGTGCTACCTGCCACCGGTGGATCGTTCTCTGGTGTGACTGTCACATCGATATTCGCGGTCACGGTATCCGTGCCATCGGAAACATCGAAGGTGAAGTTCACGTCGCCATTGAAGTTTTCGTTTGGAGCGAAGCTGTATGTGCCATCGCCATTGTCAGTTAGGACACCGTCCGCACCTGTGTAAGTGACGCCCTCAACAGATAAGTCATCGCCATCAATGTCCGTTGCACCATCAAGCAGGTCTTGATCAGTGAAGGTCAACACGCCATCTTCACCAATGGTGAACGCTTGATCTTCTGGCTGCGGCAAGTCATTAACTGGGTTAACGGTTAGGTCAGCCGTTGCAACAATAGTATCGCTGCCATCGTTGATATCGAACGTGATATCAATATCACCATTAAAGTTCGCATCAGGCGTAATGGTGAAGCTGCCATCATCGTTTGCCGTGACAGTTGCATCACCGTCAACCACTAGGTTAGTCGCGGTTAGCGCGTCGCCTTCTACATCCGATGCTTGAGCAAGAAGCTGCTCTTGGCTTAGCGTAATTGAATTGTCTTCATCGACACTGTAAGCCAAGTTGCTCGATACTGGCGCATCGTTGATTGGCAATACATCGATGTTTGCATCAGTTGCCGCAGTTGCACCGTCTTCATCAACAACCACAACATCTAGGCTAACATTGCCATCGAAGTTGGCGTTTGGTGCGAAGCTGAATGTACCGTCACCGTTGTCAGTAAAGATACCGTCGGAACCGCTGTAGCTCACGCTATCAATCGCAACTTCACCTTCAACGTCAGAAGCGTTCGCCAACAGCTGTTCAGAGCTAATGGTGATAACTTCGTCTTCGTTTACTGAGTAGCTAGTCGCGCCTGCGATTGGTGGATCGTTCACCTCAAGTACTGTAATACCTGCGGTAGTTGAATCCGTCGCACCGTCTTCATCGACCACGACAACATCTAGGCTCACTTCGCCATTGAAGTTCTCGTTTGGCGAGAAGGTGTACGTACCGTCACCATTGTCTTGGAACACACCATCTGTGCCGCTGTAGCTGACGCTATCAACCGCTACATCTCCTTCGACGTCAGATGAATTCGCCAGTAACTGCTCGTCACTAATGGTGATCGAGTTGTCTTCATGCACTGTGTAAGACGTGCTGCCTGCCACCGGTGGATCGTTCTCTGGCGTGACTGTCACATCGATATTCGCGGTCACGGTATCCGTGCCATCGGAAACATCGAAGGTAAAGTTCACGTCGCCATTGAAGTTTTCGTTTGGCGCGAAGCTGTAAGTGCCATCACCATTGTCGGTTAGAACACCATCTGCGCCAGTGTAAGACACACTTTCTACCGATAGGTCATCGCCATCGATATCCGTTGCGCCATCAAGCAGATCTTCATCAGTGAACAGCAAGACGCCATCTTCACCAATGGTGAACGCTTGATCTTCTGGTTGTGGTAGGTCGTTAACTGGATTAACCGTTAGGTCAGCCGTTGCAACAATAGTGTCGGTGCCGTCGTTGATGTCGAACGTGATATCAATGTCACCATTGAAGTTCGCATCAGGCGTGATGGTGAAGCTGCCATCATCGTTTGCCGTGACCGTTGCATCACCGTCAACCACTAGGTTAGATGCGGTTAGCGCGTCGCCTTCTACATCCGATGCTTGAGCAAGAAGCTGTTCTTGGCTTAGCGTAATTGAATTGTCTTCATCGACACTGTAAGCCAAGTTGCCCGATACTGGCGCATCGTTGATTGGCAATACATCGATGTTTGCGTTAGTTGCCGCAGTTGCACCGTCTTCATCAACAACCACAACATCTAGGCTGACATCGCCATCGAAGTTGGCGTTTGGTGCGAAGCTGAATGTACCGTCACCGTTATCGGTAAAGATACCGTCGGAGCCGCTGTAGCTGACGCTATCAATCGCAACTTCACCTTCAACATCAGAAGCGTTCGCCAATAGCTGTTCAGAGCTAATGGTGATGACTTCGTCTTCGTTCACTGAGTAGCTAGTCGCACCTGCGATTGGTGGATCGTTCACCTCAAGAACAGTAATGCCAGCGGTGGTTGAGTCCGTCGCACCGTCTTCATCGACCACGACAACATCTAGGCTCACTTCGCCATTGAAGTTCTCGTTTGGCGAGAAGGTGTACGTACCGTCACCATTGTCTTGGAACACACCATCTGTGCCGCTGTAGCTCACGCTATCAATCGCCACTTCGCCTTCTATATCAGACGAGTTAGCCAACAGCTGTTCGTTACTAATGGTGATCGAGTTGTCTTCATGCACTGTGTAAGATGTGCTACCTGCCACTGGTGGATCGTTCTCTGGTGTGACTGTCACATCGATATTCGCAGTCACGGTGTCCGTGCCATCGGAAACATCGAAGGTGAAGTTCACATCACCATTGAAGTTCTCATTCGGTGCGAAGCTATATGTACCATCGCCATTGTCAGTAAGAACACCGTCTGCGCCTGTGTAAGTGACGCCCTCAACAGATAGGTCATCCCCTTCAATGTCGGTAGCGCCTGTTAGCAGATCCGCATCAGTAAAGGTCAGCACACCATCTTCACCAACAGTGAACGCTTGATCTTGTGGTTCAGGCGCATCATTAACTGGTGACACCAATAACTCAAGGTTGGTTGAGACAACATCATCGCCGTCAGACACATCAAACGTAAAGGTGATATCACCATTAAAGTCCGCATCTGGCGTTAAGGTGTAAGTACCGTCGCCATTGTCTGTGATGGTGATGTTTTCATCATCCGTTGCCAAATTCAGCGCTGTCAGTTGGTCTCCATCCAAGTCACGCGCATTAGCAAGCAAATCTTCTTGCGTAATTAGGATTGAACCATCTTCTTCAACCATCGCTGAAACAGGCAATGCTTCAGGTGCATGTTCAATATGGGCACCTGTTGCATTGACGTAGATGGTTTGAGAAACGGTTTCAGAATCATTATTTGATAGCTCTGTTGCCGTTGCCGTTACATTGATTTCTAGCTGTTGGTTAAAGTCTTCTGGCAATTGAATCTGTAGCTCTTGTTCAATTGCTGTGGTTGGAAGCGTTACAGAACCATCTGGTCCTACTGTTACTTCACCGCTGTAGATCTGGCTGTTCACTTCACCGACATCAATAGTGAAGTTGAAGTCGGTGTAATCGGCATCGCCGCCACCGTAAAGATCTTCAAAGCCGTAAACCAGTTCACCGTCTTCGTTCACGGTAGTTCGGGTATGTTCAATGCCATCTTGGTTGAGCTCTGAGCTTGAACCACCATGGAAGACTGCATCACCGAATTGGCTTTGAATCACGGTTTCAGAACCATCAGCACCAACAAACACGAGTTGCGGGTCAACTGTATCCATGTTCGCAGGAGAGCCATCTGCCGCACGGAACTCGTACTGACCATCTTGCATGGATGCAAAGTCATTGAAGTTATGACCGTTAGGAATCAAGAATAGGTTGAAGCTTTCCCCTTCCGAGATTTGGAAGCTGAACTGATCTTGTCCCGGAACGAGGTCACCGCCACCGCCAACTTGAGAAGCGTTTTCGTACACCACTTCAACGCCAGTGATGTTGCCATTTTCATCGACTTTGTAGTAACCCGCTGTGTTTTGGTAACCCGCGGTTTCACCTTCAAACGTAACCGTGATTTCAGTATCGTTGAAACTGGTGATACCGTTGTCTTGATCGTTAAGTACCCCTTCGTTGTCGTAGCTGATCACCGAACCTTCTGGAACACCATCCACTGTCACAGTCAGTGTTTCTGACAAATCTTGGTCAACCAATGCTGCAGCGATGTTCACTTCAACAATACCGCCTGGCTCAACCAAGATCGCTTGGTCATCCACGTTTCGACCATCGCCATCAGTGATGACTAGGTCTGGCGCATCTGCCACGGCTTCGATATGGACATTAATGTCTTGCTCAACTTCATCAGTACCGTCAGAAACCGTAAAGCTGAATTGCAAGTCACCACTGAAGTGCTCTTCTGGTACGAAGCTAAATGTACCGTCACCGTTGTCCGTTACAGTACCTTCATCCCCCGAGTAGTTAATGCTGGTAACGGTGAGGTCATCACCATCAATATCAATCGCACCACTTAGCAGATCTTCTTGCGTGAACAGGATGCTGCCATCCTCTTCAATGTGGTACATGCCAGGCGCAACAATTGGAATGTCATTGACTGGGTTCACCGTCAATGTCATTTCATTGGCAACACTCAATTCACCATCGCTCACTTCATAAGTAAACTCGATGTCTCCATTGAAGTGCTGTGAAGGCGTAACAGTAAAGGTGCCGTCACCGTTATCCACGATAGAGGCATTCGGATCATTGGTTTCTAGTGCCGTTGCGTATAGGTCATCACCATCTTGATCGCTGGCGTTTTCAAGCAGCATTTCTTGCGTCACGAGGATAGAGCCATCCTCGTCCACGTCTGCCACGATTGGTGCTGCTTCTGGTGCGTCGTTGACGAACTCAACTTTCAAGTCGATGTTTGCCGCCACCACATCGGTGCCATCGCTCACATCAAACGTGAGGTCAACATTACCAAAGAAGCCCTGCTCTGGCGTTAACGTGTAAGTGCCATCGCCATTGTCTGTCACTTGAACCGTGTCGCTTAAACTCGTCACGTTCACAACAGATAAATCATCGCCTTCGATGTCCGTCGCTTGAGCCAGCAGCTCTGCTTCAGTAATCGTGATAGCCTCGCCATCTTCTGTAGTGAAGGACAAATCAGGTACATCTGGCAGGTCGTTCACTGGGTTAACGGTGAGGTTTAGATCCGCAGCGACGGTTTCAATCGCGTCAGTTACGTCATAAGTAAATTCGATTTCACCAAAGAAGTTTTCGCTCGGTGTAATCGTGAAGCTACCATCAGCGTTCTCAACGATGGTTGCATTAGGATCGTTGGTCGACAGGTTCACCGCTTCAAGGTTGTCACCATCCACGTCCGTCGCGTTCGCTAACAAGTCTTCTTGAGTGATGGTAATTGAGCCATCTTCATCAACGACCGCATCAACTGGACCGCTAACCTCTGGACCTTCGTTGACGATCTCAACATCGATCTTCGCGGTGCTTGGTGCACTTGCTTGACCATCGCTGATGTCGAAGGTCAAGTTCACTTCACCGTAGAAGTTCGAAGTTGGCTCGAAGGTAAAGGTGTTGTCGCCGTTGTCTGTCAACGTACCTTGTGACTGGTCAACAAGCAGTAGATTCTCGATATGCAGAATGTCGCCATCCACATCGGTCGCACCTGATAGTAGGTCTTTTGCTTCGATGATGATGGTGCCGTTTTCTAGCATTTGAGTATGCAGCGGCGCACCAGGAACTGGCACATCATTAACCGGAATAACGGTCAGATCTAGATGGGTATCGACTTCATCGGTGCCATCGAAGACTTTGTAGTCGATGTCGACTTCACCATTGAAGTTTTCATTCGGCATAAATGTGTAAGTACCGTCGCCATTGTCGACAAGCTCACCGTTATCACCGCTGTAAGAGATATCAGAGATAGACAGCACATCGCCTTCCACATCACTTGCATTCGCAAGCAGATCGTCCGCGCTAAACGTAATGCCCACATCCTCATCAGTCGACAACACAATCGGACCAGAAACAATTGGCGCATCGTTTACTGCTTCGAAGTTGATGTTGATGATGTTGTCGTCAGTGAGTTCACCATCTGTAACTTGGTAACCAAGCTCAATCTCACCGTAGAAGTTCTCATCTGGTATAACTGTCCATGTACCATCGCCGTTGTCGGTTAACGTAGCGTGCTCCGCGTTATCCCCCACCAGCTCAAGGTTTTGAATATCAAGAACATCGCTATCGATATCACTCGCTTGTGCTAAAAGCTGTTCTTCTGTGATAACCACAGAGGCAAACTGCGTAGAACCTTCGGTATCAATGGTCACATTTGGCAGATCAGCCGTCAGTTCGATTTCACTGTCACCTTCACGGATATTCAGTTCTACCGTTTCAGTGATTTCCGTGCCGTCCACGCCAATAGAAGTGAACACCGCTTCATCATGACAAGTTTGCGATACCGTCATGTTTTGAACCACGTAAGTACCGTTACCTTGAATCGTACCTAGCTCAAAGTAAGATACCGGCTCGTTCACCGTTAGGGTGTAATCCGTCTCATAGCTACCACGATCTTCTTTGTGGTAAGTCATCGAGTCGATCAAGTCACCATCAGAGTTGAATGCGCGAATTTCGACTTCGGTAAAGTGGCGAGACTCTTCCATAAACCAGCCGCCTAGACCATCTAGGTGGAAGCTGATTTCGTTGATGTCTTGACCTTCAACGGTCACAGTTAGTTTTTCATCACCACTCAAGCCTTGGCGGTCAGTATCGCCAATACCATGCCCAATGTGTGTGTTACCATTCCACGCACCAAGCGGATCATCATTACTCTGCACCGTGACGGTCAAATCACCATCAGTGAACTGGCGAGTATATGGGTCAATTTCATCACCCCAATCATCAACACTTGCATTGTCATCAAAGGTACCGATTTGAGTGGTATGCGTACCGTTCGCCAACGCATCATCATTTGGAATGAAGCGCACTTCCGTGTCTGCAGGCACCTCCTGCCCGACTTCTAGCTGTACCCATTCGTCATTTAGATTCGCTTCAATGATGCCGTTTTCAGGCGCTTGGTCGAGACGTAAAGCAGGCTCTTCACGCAGAGAAACACCCACTGTTTGGTCTTCTTCCGCTTGAATAAAGATCTCGTCGCCCGCTTCTGGCGCATCGTTGACAGGATTAACGGTCAGATCCAACGTGGTCAGAACATCATTTTCGCCATCGCTGATGTTGTAAGTGAAGTCCAACTCACCATTGAAGTTTTCCGTATGCGTAATGGTGAATGAACCATCATCGTTGGCTACGATCGTCGCATCCGGGTCATTGGTTTGTAGATTGCTGGCAACAAGGTCATCTCCTTCAATATCTGTCGCATTCGCAAGCAACTGTTCTTGCGTGATGGTAATGGCGTTATCTTCATCCACCTCAGCTTGAATGCCTGACGTTTCTGGTGCATCGTTCACCGCGATAACATCGATGCCTGCGGTTGTTGTATCCGTTGCACCATCTTGGTCGATGACCGTAACGTCGAGCGAAATGTTACCGTCAAAGTTCTCATTTGGCGTAAAGGTATATGTGCCGTCGCCATTGTCCACGAAGCTACCGTCGTTACCAGAGTAGCTAACATTCGCCAAGGCTACATCGCCTTCCACATCAGAAGAGTTGGCTAACAACTGCTCGTCACTAATGGTGATTTGACCATCTTCTTGAACCGTGTAAGACGTAGAACCTGCCACCGGAGGATCGTTCACTGGAGTCACACTGACATCAATGAATGCCGGTGTTGAACCTGTGCCGTCAGACACATCGAATGTGAACTGAACATCACCGTTGAAGTTCTCATTCGGCGCAAAGCTATAAGTGCCATCACCATTGTCGGTAAGTACACCATCCACACCGGTGTAGAGAACGTTTTCGATAGACAGATCATCGCCATCAATATCCGATGCGCCTTCCAATAGGTCTGCATCCGTGAACAGCAAGGTGCCATCTTCTTCTACCGTGAACTGTTGATCTTGCGCTTGTGGCAAGTCATTCACAGGATTAACCGTAATATCCAGACCAACTTGTACCGAGCCACCATCGTTATCAATGATATCGAAGGTCAGATCTAGGTCGCCGTTGTAGTTTTCATCCGGTGTGATGGTGTAACTGCCATCATCGTTGTATTGAATTGTCGCGTTGTCATCTGTCGATAGATTGATGGCTTCAAGGTTCTCGCTATCAATATCGCCCGCTTTGGCAAGCAACTGCTCTTGGCTTAGCGTGATTGAGCTGTCTTCGTTGATGGTGTAAGCCAAATCACCCGATACTGGTGGATCGTTGATTGGCAATACATCGACATTGATGTGCGTATCAACGGTTGCCCCATTCTCATCTTGAATGGTCACATCCAACTGAACTTGACCATTGAAGTTCTCGTTTGGCGCAAAGCTGCAAGTACCATCGCCATTGACGGTAAAGATACCATCCGAACCTTCATAGCTGATGCCAACAAGCTCTACATCACCCTCGATATCAGATGCGTTGGCAAGAATTTGTGACTCACTGAATGTCAGTACTGAATCTTCATCAATCGTGTAAGACGTTGGACCCGCAACGGGAGGATCATTCACTTCAATGACCGTAATGCCTGCGGTCGTTTCGTCAATCGCACCTTGCTCATCCGCCACAATCACATCAAGGCTGATATCACCGCTGAAGTTCTCATTTGGCATGAAGGTGTAAGTGCCGTCACCGTTGTCTTGGAATACGCCATCGGTGCCTGAATAGGTCACGCTATCGATGGACACTGCGCCTTCCACATCCGAAGAGTTAGCCAGAAGCTGCTCGTCAGAAATGGTAATCGCGTTGTCTTCATCAACCATGTAAGACGTTGCACCCGCAACCGGAGGATCATTGACTGGAGTGACGCTCACGTCCACATTTGCTGGTACGGTCTCAGTGCCGTCAGAAACACCAAAGCTAAAGCTGACATCACCGTTGAAGTTTTCGTTTGGTGCAAAGGTGTAAGTACCATCACCGTGGTCAGTCAGCACACCATCGCTGCCTGTGTAGCTAATGCCATCAACCGTTAAGTTATCGCCATCGATGTCGGTCGCGCCAGCAAGCAAGTCTGCGTCAGTAAACTGAAGCGTGCCGTCTTCTTCAACACTAAACTGCTGGTCTTGAGGAACAGGAAGATCGTTAACCGGATTAACCGTTAGATCCGCCGTTGCTTGGATAGTGTCTGTGCCGTCCGTAATGTTGAATTGGATATCAATGTCACCATTAAAGTCCGCATCTGGCGTAATCGTGAAGCTGCCATCATCGTTCGCTGTAACGGTTGCGTTTCCATCGACAGTCAAATCGCTAGCAGTCAGGTCATCGCCCTCAATATCAGACGCTTGAGAAAGAAGCTGCTCTTGGCTGAGTGTAATCGCACCGTCTTCATCAACGCTGTAAGCCAAATCACCCGATACTGGCGCATCATTGATTGGCAATACATTCACATTGATGACGGTATCAACTTCTGCCCCATCCTCATCTCGAATGGTCACATCAAGTTGAACTTGTCCGTTAAAGTTCTCGTTTGGCGCGAAGCTGCACGTACCATCATCGTTAACGGTGAAAATGCCATCCGGACCATCGTATCTAATACCAACAAGCTCTACGTCGCCTTCCACATCAGAGGCATTCAGCAGCACTTGCGACTCACTAAAGGTCAGAACAGAATCTTCATCAATGGTGTAAGAAGTTGGTCCTGCGACTGGTGGATCATTCACTTCCAGCACCGTAATGCCAGCAGTGGTGACATCCGTTGAGCCTTCTTCATCAGCGACGACAACATCAAGCGTCACTTCACCATTAAAGTTTTCATTTGGAGAGAAGGTGTACGTACCGTCTCCATTGATTTGCAACACACCATCGCTGCCAGAGTAGCTCACGCTATCAATCGAGACATCCCCTTCTAAATCCGAAGAGTTTGCCAACAGTTGCGCGTCAGAAATGGTAATAGAGTTATCTTCGTGAACCGTGTAAGACGTTGAACCAGCCACCGGAGGATCATTCACCGGCGTAACGCTCACATCTACATTCGCTGAAACTGTATCTGTGCCATCAGACACGTCGAAGCTGAAGTTTAAATCACCGTTGAAGTTCTCATTTGGCGCAAAGCTATACGTGCCATCGCCATTGTCAGTTAGAACGCCGTCGGTGCCTTCATAGCTGATTCCCGTTACAGAAAGGTCATCGCCTTCAATGTCGGTAGCACCTGCAAGCAGATCCGCATCAGTAAATTGCAGTGTGCCGTCCTCTTCCACACTGAATTGTTGATCTTGAGGAACAGGCAGATCGTTGATTGGATTAACGGTTAGGTCAGCGGTTGCTTGAACGGTATTCGTGCCATCTGAGATATCAAAGCTAATGTCGATATCACCGTTGAAATCTGCGTCCGGCGTGATGGTGAAGCTACCATCGTCATTTTGAGTCACCGTCGCGTTGCCATCTACCGAAAGGTTAGAAGCCGTCAGTGCATCGCCTTCCACATCGGAAGCTTGCGACAACAACTGCTCTTGGCTCAAACGAATCGAGCCATCTTCGTCCACCGAGTAAGCAAGATTGCCAGACACTGGCGCATCATCGACTGGTGTGACGCTTACATCAATGTTGGCAGAAACCGTATCTGTGCCATCGGATACATCAAAGCTGAAGTTCACATCACCATTGAAATTTTCATTTGGCGCAAAAGTGTAAGTCCCATTGCCGTTGTCGGTCAGGATGCCATCGCTACCGTCGTAGCTCACACCTTCAACTGTTAGGTTATCGCCTTCAATATCCGTTGCGCCAGTAAGCAGGTCTGCGTCCGTAAAGATCAGCGTGCCATCTTCTTCCACGCTGAACTGCTGGTCTTGAGGAACCGGCAAATCGTTTATTGGGTTAACGGTTAGATCAGCGGTTGCTTGAACGGTATTCGTGCCATCGGAAATATCGAAGCTGATGTCGATATCACCGTTGAAATCTGCGTCCGGCGTGATGGTGAAGCTACCATCGTCATTTTGAGTCACCGTCGCATTGCCATCTACCGAAAGGTTAGACGCCGTCAGTGCATCGCCTTCCACATCGGAAGCTTGCGACAACAACTGCTCTTGGCTCAAACGAATCGAGCCATCTTCATCCACCGAGTAAGCAAGATTGCCAGATACTGGTGCGTCATCGACTGGTGTGACGCTTACATCAATGTTGGCAGAAACCGTATCTGTACCGTCGGACACATCAAAGCTGAAGTTCACATCGCCATTGAAGTTTTCATTTGGCGCGAAAGTGTAAGTCCCATTACCGTTATCGGTCAGGATGCCGTCGCCACCATCGTAACTTACACCTTCAACTGTGAGGTTATCGCCTTCAATATCCGTTGCGCCAGCAAGCAGGTCAGCATCGGTGAAGATCAGAGTGCCATCCTCTTCAATCTCAAAGGTTTTATCTTCAGGCACTGGTGCGTCATTGATTGGACGAACAGTTAAATCAATCGAACTAGAAATGGTTTCTTGACCATCACTGATATCAAACGTTAAGTCGAGTTCACCATTAAAATCAGCTTCAGGTGTGACGGTATAAGTGCCATCACCATTATCCACAACGGATGCATTAGCACCCACTTGCACGTTAAATGCGGCAAGATCATCGCCATCAACATCACTCGCGTACCCGAGAAGTTGTTCTTGAGTGAAGGTAATAGTGCCATCTTCATCCATGATGTATGCCAGATCTTGCCCTACTTCTGGCGCGTCATTTTCACCTTCGACTTTAATTTGGAACGTCTCGCTCGTAGTTTCGGAGTCGAAATCGTCTTCTACTTGCGTCGTGGTTTCTTCGCTGGTGTCTTGTACATCCACCGCGAAGCTCTCTTCAGTGGTTTCTGAATCTAGCTCGTCACCACCTTGAGAACCTTCAGAGTCTGAAGAAGCACTTGGCGCAGATGAAGTTTGTACCGCTTGTCCTTGCGCTTCATTGCCTTCTGCGTCCGAACCACCTTCAGAGCCAGAGGCATCACCACCACCGACCGCTTGGGCACCCGCCCCAGAATCCGAACCACCGCTGCCCAGAGCCTCGTCACCTGATTCTCCGCTAGAAGCTACACTATCAACAACATTGGATTGTGCAGCGTCAGAGTCGCTGCTACTTTCAGTATCCTCTTCTTGAACTGCGCCACCCGAGCTCACTGCTTCTTCTTCCGTACCCGCGCCACTAGGATTTTCTTCCATCGCACGATTGGCTTCATCAACAGCATCTGCACTTTCAGCACCAGTCGCTACAGTCGAAGAGACGGTCGACTGCTGTTTTTCTTCTTTTGTCCCCGTATCCTTCGTTTCTGTTTGCTCTACCGCATCGTTAAGCTTTTCATTGTCTTTTTCTTGATTAGTGTCGCCTGCCATTACAGCCTCCGTTGCTTTTAGCTAACTGATCGTATTTAGAGGCAGTAAAGGACACCATTTTTAGAAACCAACTTTTTTATACAACTTTTTTCATACCTTTCGAGTTCCATAAAAACAAAAAAATTTGAAAACCCAGTATAAAGATCCTTACTTGTTGTCATTAAAGCAATTAGTGCGGTGGGATAATGATAAATATGACAAATCTGTTGCGCTCAGTCGACAACAGCCATAAGGGGCTGCAATTGCTATTAGGCGATTTTTACCAAGATTTCAGTGATGCAGGGATTGATATTGAGATGCTGCATAAACAAAACCGTTTTGAAGCACTCAGATGTTATTCAAAAAGGCTAAAGACCATTTTCGTCTTGTTATGTGATGACGACTTACCACCAAAATTGGCAAAGCTTGAACACTTAAACAAACACCATTTCCCTGCTCCTAATGAATTGATCGAGGACGTTAAAACCGAGCTTAACAACGTAAACAAACAAATTAGCCAGCTGTTAAAAATCGAAAATTCAATCGATAGCCGCACAGGTAGTGAATCGTAGGGGTGGCTCATGAGTAATAAGCAAATAGAACATCACCTCAAAAAGGCACTCGTTTCGAACAACGAAGCTTCGAAGGTAACAGCAGACGATACAATCGTGCTAGCCAGTGCAATGACCAGCGTACACAAAACCTTGCTGGTTATCTTTTTGCTTTCCATGGTGGCTATCGCCGTGGCATCTCAGGCTCGTATCGACATTGTGGTGTCGGTGCGCGGTGAGCTATTGCTCGAATCTGACATCGAAAAAGTGCAACACCTTGAAGGCGGTATTCTAGAAGAAATGCTAGTGCGCAAAGGCGAAGTGGTTTATGAAGGTCAACCTATTGCACGCCTTCGCTCTCTGGATAGAAACACTCAACTTGATACGGTAAACACAGAGATCATTCAGCTTGAGCTAGACAAGATTCGTTACGAAAGCCTGCGCGATATGGTGGAACCCGATTTTTCTGCCTACATCGAAAAGTACCCAGAATTAGTGCAAGTCAACATGAATACCTGGCAGCAAGAATTTTCTAAAAACCGTTCCAATGAAGAGTTGATCACTCACGATATCCAACATAAGAATTCGCTTATTGATTCAATGCTCAAGCGCCGTAAAAGCTCCGAGAACCAGCTCTCCTTAATACGCAAGCAGCTCAATATTAAGAACACCTTGTACAAAGAGGAAATGGCGTCTTACGTCGATGTTCTGAATATGCAGGTTCAAGAGTCAAACATGGTGCGTGAGATTGAAAACCTTGATGAGTCGGTCATGAATGAGCGCTTCCAACTCGACAAACTAGAGAAGCAGTACCGAGACTTGGTGGAGAATCGTAATGCCGAGTATCAAGCACAAATCATTCAAGCAAACAAGGACTTAAAGTTGAAACGTATATTACGTCCTCAACACTCAGATAAAGTGGATCGCCTCGTGGTTTACGCCCCTATTGACGGTGTAGTAGATAAAGTGCACTTCAATTTCCGCTCCGCTGTGATACCGCCAGGTGAAAGCATCGCGGACATTGCACCGATCAATAACGCCCTTCACGGAGAGGCGAAGATCCCGCGTAAAGACATGGGTTTTGTAGAAATCGGACAAGCGGTCAAAGTGAAGATGGATACCTACAACTTTGCCAAATACGGATTTTTGGAAGGTCGAATTGCATCGATCAGCCGTTCTTCTTATGAAGAAGAAGACGCTGAATTCTATCTCGCGGAAATCCAAATCAGTCAAAACTATCTAGAGCGCGGAGGCACACAATACAAGCTGTCCCCTTATATGGAGTTTACCGCAGACGTGAAAACAGGTTCACGCCGGGTGATCGAATACGCAGCGAAGCCGGTTATGTCGGCTATCGAAGACGCATTCGATGAGAGGTGATGGATGAGTAGCAAACCTTCTTACAATATTTCCGTTCCTGTTATGCGCCTAAGCATCGCTTTCAGCTTGATGCTGGCTGCCCTCGCCTTTTATTTGTATATCTCTTGGGAAAAAGTGGATTCAGTCGAGAAAGTGCAAAACGCGCCTCTGTTGGTTCAAGCTCAACAGCTCAACCAAACTATCGAGTTTGATATTCAAACGCTTCAACGCTGTTTAAGCGCGCGTTATTGCAGTACAACAGAGCTTGATTTTGAGGTTCTGAAAGACGAAATTGACCAATTTAAGTCGCTCGCGTCACTCAACAAAACCGAGTTTAGCTTGGTGGGCGCGACCGAATACACGCAGCTTGAACTGGCAATCAATCGCTTCTCAGACAGCCAAAAAACACGCGACGATGTGTTGGCACTGTACCTCTCGCTCACCAATAACTACCTACAAATGGACGACAACTACCGGACCATATTTAACAACCATGCGAGTGACCTAATGATGGAGAAAAACGAGTTCTTCATTTGGTTGTTTGTGGTCGTTGTCGTACTGGTTGGTATCGCAGTGCTATCGAACTTGGTGGCAATCCTTAAACTGAAAAAATCCAGCTCGAATGAGCGTGACATTGACCAAGAATTCGATGAGCTTTATCAAGAACTCAAACTACTGGATTTACAAAGGTTGGAAGAGTTGCTGAATGAAGTGAGCATCAATCCTAAGCAGCGTCAGATCTACTCACACCTAAAACTGATTTTCAGCAAACTCGAAGAGCAAAAACGCAATAACGATCTCTACAAGCAGCTCTATGCTCTGATTGGTTACGAGATTCGTGGCATCACCAACACCATTAACGGCGGCGTGCAATATCTCGTTCAAGAGACCGATGAGAGCGGAGTGTTGATGGCGCAAGATATAACCTCGGCTGCCAATACCCTGTCTGAATTGGCAGAGAACTACAACCGACTCATTTCACAAGGGACCGAGAGCAAATCGAAAGAGTTTTCACTGCTGAATGTACTGTCTGAATTGATGATTCACATCAGTTCAAAAGTGCAGCGAAATGAAGGTGAGCTAGACTGCTTTATCTCAGATAACTTACCAAACCGTGTTGAAGGACAATCTACCAGCTTATTCTGGGTGTTGTTCCTACAGCTATCAAATGCCATCCAACTCAAAGCCGACAAGAAACTGTTTGTCACCATTGAATCAGGTGCGGCGACAGACATTGAAAATACCCGCTTGACCATCAATCTAAACTTCTTAACCACACTGGATGTGCCGTTTGCCAAGCTCAATACCCTAC
Source organism: Vibrio sp. 2096 (assembly GCF_033339595.1). Taxonomy (NCBI): domain Bacteria; kingdom Pseudomonadati; phylum Pseudomonadota; class Gammaproteobacteria; order Vibrionales; family Vibrionaceae; genus Vibrio; species Vibrio sp. 2096. Next base: position 678,406 of record NZ_JAWOUX010000001.1, on the reverse strand, counting down.
ACTGGAGCGACCATAAACAGCACACTGCAACCAAAGACGATTTGGCTAAAAGCGTACTGAAAGATTATGGCTATTACGAGAGCCATTGGTATCAATCGGGCAATCAGGAACGTTTTCAAATTCAGCTCGATTTGAAAGCCAAAAGCTTCCACACCGAGAAAACTCGCTTCGACAATAAGCGTTTGTTGCTGTGTGCCAACTCTCAGCTGCGCATTGATGTAATGAACAAAATGTTAGTCAACTTGGGCTTGGAGATCACGCCAATTCGAACGCCGAACGAACTCTTCTCTGCTGCAAAAACCTTTGGCGAATACGATGCCATCATGCTGACCGACACGTTCGAGCCAAACAAGCTGCCCTCACTGAGCAAAACGGTGAAATCGCAACTGCGCAATCACCCGAACACGAAGTTGTTGCTTTCAGTCACTAGCACTCAGCAAGCACAAGAGAGTCATACCTTTGTCGACAAGATTCTGAACTCCCCCGCGATTCCGTATGAGTTCATCCCTAACCTATTAGCAATCATGGAAGCGGAAGCCTCTGAAGATCAGATGGAGAACAGCTCATTCCTGATTGTGGAGGATGACCGTGTTCAACAGATTCTACTCAAACGTATTTTGAGCAAGCAAGAATACGAAGCCGATACCGTTGGCGATGGCGCAGACGCTGTTCAGCACTTCATGAATCAGCGCTCGGACATCATTTTTATGGACTGCATCATGCCGGGCATGGGCGGTATTGAAGCAACCAAACGCATTCGACAATACGAACAAGAGAGCGGACAAAACCCTTGCACCATTATAGGTGCGACAGCATTGACCAGCAGTAATGAACACCAAGCTTGTATCGAAGCTGGAATGGATTACGTGATCAGCAAACCTTATAAAAACGACGAAATCATCAAGGTGATCAACAAGTATGTGGCGGTACAGAAACTTAACTAGCTGCGTATTGGCAGCGCTTACATTGAGCAATGCTCCTTCGGCAATGGCGACCACCTTGCTTGAGGCGGTCAAACTCGGCTTGGAAAACAATTTATCTCTGCGCGCTAGTGACAAAGGCGTGGAAGAAAACGAATACAACATCGACATCAGCCGTTCTAAGTTCCTGCCTTCTTTAAACGGTGCCGCTGATACTACATGGAATGAAAACGAGACCATATTAACGGGAACACCAGATACGCGTTCTAGCTACAACTCAAACAGCTACAGCGTGTCTTTATCCCAATCGGTGTTTAACCTTGGCGACATCTTCAAATACGGCACCGCGAAGCTGGATTTCAACATTGAAGAAATCAAGCACGAGAACAAAATCCAGAGCACCATTTCTGAAATCGCGACGCAATATTTCGAGTACCTGAAAAACAACGCGCAAATCAAAGCCACCAAAGTCGAGCTTAAATCTTCTGAAACACGTGAGCGCCAAATGCGTCGCAACGTGGAGCTTGGCAACACTGCGGCGAGCGAGTTGTATGAGGTGATTGCTCAGAAAGAAGGCATTGCCAATCGCTTAAGAACCTTAGAGAAAGACCGACGTGTGATTTTGAACGGTTTAGAGATTCAAGTTCAATACCCAGTCACCCCATCGCAGGACATCTACGAAAGCGTGCCCTTGGCAGAAATCAGCGAGTCCGAACAACGTGCGATTCTTGAACAAGCTTTGAAGCTCAATAACGATTTATTGGTTGCGAAGAAAACCGTAGAGCGAAGCCGAAGAGGCTTGAAAGAAAGCGGTTCAAACTTTGTGCCGACTGTATCGCTCTCTGCCAGTTACCGTTACGATGATGCGAACAACTATGACCGAACCGACCCAACCGCGACAGGGGACAGTAACTCCACCAGCGTCGGCTTGAACTTGAATGTGCCGATTTTCTCCGGTGGTTCGGATTACTACGGTTATCAAAAATCGTCGACGGCTATCGAGCGAACGGAGCTACTTTACCAAGATTCGTTGTTCACGACTCGCAATAGCGTTAACACCTCGGTGCTCAACATTAATGACTTCTCCCGTGCTATTAGCAGTTACGAGAACATCATCCGAGCCAACTACGCTTCCTACAAAGGCATTCAACGCGCTTACCAGCTTGGTACGCGAACCATTACCGACTTACTGGCAGCGGAAAGTAAACTGTTTAGCGCACTACGTGATTACGAGAGCGCGCGCTATGACTACATCATTGAATCGATCAATCTTGAGCAAATCAAAGGCATGCTGTCGGTGCAATCCATCGAAAACATCATGCAGTTGATGAGTGATATCGAAGGCAGAAGCAATCAAGACTTAGTTCCAAAACACCTTCTCTCCAAACCATCGATTAAGAAAGGAGGTCGCAATGCAAACTGAGCATTTTTCCCAAAGGATTAACTTTGCTGACAAGTGTTATCTGACTTTCTCAACGGTCATCTCAACACTGTTTGGTTTAGTGTTGCCCTTTTCGATTCTGATTATCTTTGACCGTGTTTTACCTAACCAAGCTAAAGACACGCTGTTTCTTCTGTTTGCCATTATCTTGATCACCATCTTCCTCGACTATCACTTAAAGAATCAGGAAGAGAAGATTTCGTCGGTGATCATGAAGCAGTTCGAAACCAACCTAACCAACAAGGTGTTTCAATCCATCTGTTTGGCTGAGATATCGAAGTTTCGTCGCCTAGAACCCGGTGAATACCTAGAGCGTATTGCTACCATTCCAGAGATTAAATCCTTCTTTGGCGGAGAATCTGTACGGGCATTGATCAACCTTGCAGTCAGCATACTGACCATTCTGATTATCGGTCTGATCAACATCTGGGCTGGGGTGACCATCTTACTTGCCTCCATCGTTTTGGCCGTGTTCGCACTCAGCCTGTCTAAGCAAAAAATCAACAGCCTAGAAAACAAATCCGACATCGAAGGCTTAACCACCTCGAAAATCATCGAGATCATCTCTAGCCCACTCGATATCAAAGCGCGCAATATGGAATATCGCGTTGAGAGCTTGATGACACAAATGGTGGAAGAACGTGAAGTCGAGAACATCAAATACGAGCAAATCGAATCAAACTTCAGCCTGATCTTGTCGCTCATACAACAGCTCTCCATCGCTTGTGTGGTGGTGGTTTTGGCAACGGCCGTTATCAACATGCAATCGAGTCAAGGCATCATGGCTGCTATCATCATGCTTACCAACCGTTACTTCGCGCCATACCAGCAAGTGATGCGCACGGTGAGCCGCTGGGAGTTGAACAAGCTTCATATTCAACGTATCGCCGAGCTGCTTGAGCTTGCTGCATCAGTAGAACAACAAAATAACACGACGGAAGTCGAGCGCATCTCGGTGAAGTATTCGGAAAAGCAACGCATCGAGTTTGATCGTGGTCAGGCTTACTTGCTAACAGGGAAAAGCGGCGCAGGCAAAACCCACCTCGCGAATTGCATTACGCGACAAAACACCGACGCCAAGCTCGATATCCAAATCAACGAGACACCGCTTGATGACGTTAATTACAACGTCTGGCGCAATAGCGTACTGATGGTCGACAAAACCAGCTCGTTCGTCGAAGGGACCATCATCGACAACCTGACTTGTTTCCGCCCGAGCCTAAACAACACCGCATTTGCGCTTTGCGAAACCATGAACATCAAAGCACAAATCGATGCCCTTCCCGCAGGTTTTTACACTGAGCTTAAGGGGCATTTACGCAACCCATTCTCGCGCCAAGTCGCTTATGCCCTGTTGTTGGTGCGTGCCTTACTCGCGAACAAACGTGTGTTGATCTTCGACGACATCGACTGTGTTTATGACGACGACTTTGCTCGATTGGTTTTGACCAGTACCGCCTATCGCGCCAACGACAAAATCCTAATCATCGTCAGCAATAAGATGGACAAACTCAATCATCGCCTCAAACGCGTCAAACTTACCGGAGGTGACCAATGAGTATTTTGGTTGATTTTAATAATGTCCCTCAGCGCTTGTTGGACTTTGAGGCTCGCAGTTATGACGAGCGATACAATCAGTCACCTTTGATTCGTGGGTTAGCTTACACCCTCATAGCGCTTGAATGGGAAGGCACACCTTCTATCCTCAGCGACGCTTTTATCCCTAAACCAAAAGACAGCGACAGTTTTATCGCCACCATTGAACGCCTTGGTTACCGTTGTGACGTCACCAAACTAAAAACACTGGAGCACATCGAGGGGCACCCTCATCCTTGTTTTATCGAGATAGAGAATCTCACTGCGATTTTCTTGGGCACTAAAGACGGCAAACTGATCCTGTTTGATTACACCAATAACAACACCATTGAATACCCGCTCTGCAAAAAGCCATGTTTGTTGGTCTCGATCAGCGAATACTCGCGCTTGTTCCGAGAGCCGCCACCTGAATCTCAAGACCGCAGTAACTGGATTAAATACGCGTTTTATCGCTACAACAATGAACTCAAAAGCTTGATTATTCTCAGCTTTGTCATCAGCATCTTGGGCGCACTCCAACCCTTCTTTATCATGAGTGTGTACAACTTCGCCTTGACGTCTAGCTCGCAAGCCACGCTCTATTGGCTCACGTTGTTTGCCGTGATTGTTGGGTTTTCGGAATACTTTTTCAAGAAAATGCGGGTCAACATCATCGCCACATCAGGGAAGGATTTGGCGGTGCATATTTCTCAAAACGTAATATCCAAACTGTTGTGGCTTCCTTATTCGATGACATCTACCGCTGGTGTCTCTTCTCAGTTAGCACGTTTGAAAGACATCGACACTTTCCGCCGTTTGGTAACCGCAGAGTCAACATTAAGCTACTTCGACATGCCGTTTGTTATCGTATTCATTATTGCCATTGCTCTTATGTCTGGTACCGCAGCGCTAGTCGTTATGGCGGGGTTGATTCTAATGTTGGTGTTCTGTGTTTATTCTCGTTACATCTACTCGCAAGCCACGTCCAAGAGCTCTCGCGCCAACGCCATGGTTTCTTACCAATGGAATGAGATTCTTCGTGGTATAAAAACCATCCAAGGCTTGCCATTGTTGCGTGTTATCCAGTCCCGCTTTAGCGCATCACATTTACAAAGCACAAACGATGCAGAACATGTTTCAGTGACTAATAGCAGGGTTCAGGCAGCAGGCGGGAGTTTGATTCAGGTTATTGGTACCGCAAGTATCGTCGCGGCCGTTATCGGCGTGATGGACGGCACCTCCGATGCAGGTGCAATGCTTGCTACTGTAATTTTAGTCTGGAAGGCGTTGGGGCCTATTATGGGCATCTACAACTCTATTTCTAAGTTCCAATCCATTAAGGCGTCTTCTGCGCAAATCAACAACCTTATGGCGATGAATGACGATAAGCTAACGTTAGAGAAAAGCCCCCCTATTCGCCTCTTTCAAGGTAGTATCGTCGGCTCTGGTGTGAGCCATCGTTATAGTGGTGCGGCAACAGGCTTAACTAATCTTGGTTTTAAAATTCCACCGGGCGCAAAAGTCGTGATTTGTGGACCAACAGGTTGCGGTAAAACGACGCTCATCTCTATTATCGCTGGGCTAGAGGAACGCTATCAAGGCTCAGTTTCGGTGGACGGTTATAACATCAAACAGTTCAACAGTTACCGCTATCGAACCTCGATTAACTACATCCCGTTTAACCTGCATATTTTTGAAGGCTCCTTGGAAACTAACTTCATCTTGCATAATGGGTTAATCCCAACAGAAAAAATGCGTGAAATGGTGAGTTTCTTTGAGCTCGATACATGGTTGCCACAAGGCCTGGACACTCAATTGAGCGTTGATATCTGTAAAAGTTTACCAAATGGTATTCAACAAAGACTGCGGCTCGCATTAGGGCTAGGTAGCTGCGAACAATCTTTGATTATCATTGACGAGCCATTTAATGGTGCAGAGCAAGAAAACTCCCACTACTTCAAGCGGTTATTTAGCGACAAACTACTCAATAAGACCGTTATTTTCTCAACGAATGATCCGGGCATGATCTCTACATCCAATATGAGCTTAGTCTTGGAGCCAGATGGCAACCTGAAGTATTTCGGGTTAACCGATAAGTACTTAAAAAGTCTAAGTTAAGTTCGGAATGTGGTGTGGTTCATCATTCATACTTGAGCACGGTCATTGACAAAAATGTAAACGATGAGACTATTTACTCTGTAAGCGCGTACACTAAGGAATCCGATGTATACATTTGTTGCAGACAAATTGGATGTGGTTTATTTATCAACGATACCAGAAAACTACCAGTTACAAGACTTCGACGTGCCTGAAGAAGAACTCGAAATTCGTGAAATTGTAGAGGTATGGTATGAGTGTGCGTTTCTTCCTGACTTTAACCTTCAACACATCGACATCGAAAACAAAACCGCATTAGTCGAGACACAAGCGCAAGTCGTAAACAACTACACAAGTACGCTCGCTTTTTTACTCAAAAGTCGTGCTTATCGCGCAGCACTTAACCGATTATTGAGTGTATGGAGATTGGAGTCAGCAGCTAAAGCACAGCTGCTGCTGTTACTTACGGAAGAACAGAGTAGCAAGCCAGTAAATTAATCGGCTAGGAAAAGGGGCCAAAAACCTTAAACCCAACCATCGAATCGGAGACGTTTCTGCACGCGTTCAACCGCCTCTATCTGCATCTGACGAACACGCTCGTTAGACACGTTTAACAACAGGCCTATTTCCGACAAGGTTTTCACTCTCTGGTCAAATAATCCGAATCGATGGATTAAGACTTTCTGCAACTTAGTTGGCAAGGTTTTAATAATATTTTCAATAGCTTGAGTAAAGCACTGGTTTTCACAGTCTTGTTGTGGATCTGGCGTATACTCACTTTCACACAGTTCAAGAACAAATGGAACACGATGTAGGTCCGCAGTGGTAGATACATCAATAAAACCACTAAGAGCAACAAGTTCATCTATACGCTCTGCTTTCACCCCTGAGCAGCGTGAGAGTTCAGAAATAGACAACTCCTTGCTCTCACTTTTTGACGCATCGAGCTTTTTTAAAGCCAGGCTATTTATCTCTTTGCACACATGAGCAGGTAAACGTACCGTGCGGCCATTGTTCATTAATGCCGCTTCTATATTCTCGCGAATCCACCATACCGCATAAGTAGAAAAACGGTAGCCTGGCTCAGGATCGAACTTATCGACCGCTTTTATCAAACCAATGTTACCTTCTTCTATCAAATCGAGCAGAGTAAAGTTATTGCCTGGCCGTTTGAGGTAACCTTTTGCGATTTTCACAACAAGTCGAAGATTAGACTCAATCAACATTTCGCGCGCTTCTTCATCACCAGCTCGATTAAGTTTGGCGTAATGCAACTCCTCTTCACGAGACAACAAATCAATGCCCACAATATCTTTGAGATAGTGAGCATAAGGGTCTTTCCCAACTGACAACGATTCTTTCATTGACAGTTCATCCGTGACAGCTCGGAACCTAGCAAAGCATTCGTTGTTCATTCCCCGTCCTTCTCAAGCCAACTTATTTCTTATCTTCTTTAATTGTTTTTGTACAACACTGTATGCATCATGCTTTATATGCATTACTTTACACTGAGTGTAGACAGGGGTTCTGATCTTTACCAAGAAATCACTTATCACTTTAAAACAATTACTGCTTCTATGATAAAAACGTGAGCAGGCGGGGGTTATATATATGAAAGTGCGAATATTTGTACGCAAATTGGCCTCAAAGAAAACAACGCAACGTAATCGTCAACGCTTACCACGTTACTCTGACTAAACCTTTGAGGCTTGAGGATGGTTTGAAGTATCAGTTGAATTAGCGAGACCTAATTCACTTGACGAAGCGCAGGTTGAAGCTGACAGTCTGTTATAACTTGGAAAACTGCACGATTCTTTCCTTCAGACTTACCTTGATACATCAACTCGTCAGCATCTTGCAAGCTCACGATGTGGGTAAACTCAGGATAGTAAGCACAGCCCAAACTGATACTCAAATGAATTGCTTGTCCGCCCAGTATAACAGGCTGATCGTAAACGGCTTTACAAAGCATATTGGCAAAATTGAGCGCTTCTCGCTCTGACAGAGAAGACGTAACGAGTGCGAACTCTTCTCCTCCAATTCTCGCCAATGTCATTCGGTCATCAGTCATCGACTTAGCGGCTTCTGCGATGGCAACTATTGCTCGGTCTCCAGCAAGGTGGCCATATCGATCATTGATTGATTTAAAATCATCAATATCAAACACCATCACCGTTAAGTTTCGCTTCAAATGATTCAGTAGCGCCAATTGCTCAATCAGGTGTCTACGGTTGTATAGCTTTGTGAGAGAATCCGTCAACGTCATCTCCAGCAATTGCTGATTGGCAATCGTTAATTGCCTTGTCCGAAGAGCAACCATACGTTTGAGAGCAAAAATATGATAAAGCGTTGCGACCGCCATAATGAAAATAGCAATAGGGAAAAGATAAAGTGGATAAACCGTTTTCACCACACTCCAACGGGTGAGGATCCGCTCACGATCCGTATCGATGACTTTTTCAAACGCTCGTGATACCTCTAAAATGGAAGTTGCACTGTGCATTCCTGCTGCAATCCGAAGATCTTTACTATATAAGCTAATTGTCGGGACAAACATACCCGCTCCCGGCGTGGTTGCCATATAAAAGTTAGCAACTTGCAGGTCTGCAACGAAGTACAGCACCTTTTTATCGACGGCGGCTTGTATCATCGAATCATTGTTAATGTATTCTGCGATAGGTACATTCGGGTAATTCGTCTGAACAAACTCAGACTCGTAACTTCCTTTAACAACGCCAATTGGCAGCGTCATTTCTCCAGTTAAAACACTCCTGATATCAACCGAAAGTACATCTTTATTTACGTACAATTTGGTTTGGATAGGCATTATGACGGCGCCAAAGTCCATATACTTCGCTCTTTCGGGCGAGTAGACAAGTCCTCCGTGAAAGTCAGCCTTACCCTCTTTTACGGCTTGCAAAGAAGCATCCCAATCCAAAAGGAGAAACTGAACGTCGATTTGGTTGTTCGCCGCGTACTCTTTCCAAAAGTCGATTAAAATACCTTTAGGTTCACCATCTGGGCTAAGGTAAGAGAACGGCTTCCACGCTTTGGAGTTAGCAACAATTAAAGAATGAGACTCTGATTTGTGCGCATGCGCCATCGGACAAATGGACAGCCACAGTAGTAATAAAGAAGCACACGCTTTTTTACATTTGCAACCATAAGTACCATAACTCGTCGATGACATACCTACTTCTCACCAGTCTTTTTAAACCATAATCTCGGCTGTTTGATTAGACTAAAGATATAGTAGAGTTGCATAAGACAGGAAGTGACGCTTATTGATATGAATCTAACTTAGTAAGTTTTAGTACTTAATTGGTACTTTCAACGCCTAGCTCGCTGAAGCAGTTGAAGCAGTTGAAGCAGTTGAAGCAGTTGAAGCAGTTGAAGCAGTTGAAGCAGTTGAAGCAGTACATGATAAATTAGGAAAACTTATCTGGTACTAAAAAATTGAATATCATCAGTTTTGCAAACACCTAGTACCAATAAAAAAGCCCTATTCAAAATCCACCTTGGGGAGAACTTTGAATAGGGCTCTTTGCCTCTATGCTTCATTTTACGGCTGAAGCTACCTTTACCTTTTTTCGCTTTAACGACTCGTGTTTGGAACAGCTGACTGGTAACAACCGCTTTTAACGCGTTGTCTTTGATTTCACCTCTGCCGAAGTCGGTCTCATGTTGTGAGCCACTCGGTTGAGGACTGATTTTACGCTTTGCCATAAATCCTCCTTAATGGTCGAACCAGATTGGACAATAATTATATAAATAAGTCAAATTTATAGATTTAGTTGAATTTTATGCTAAAAAACTTCACATCACCGTCATTTATTTGAAATTTAATCAAAAACATGCTGGTTAAATAGTGACTAAATACAAATATTTGTCCATAAAGCACTAATATATGTTGACTCTTCGTGGAATTAACCTAGACTCAAACACGGCTAGAAAGAAAGTTCTTTGTTTTCACATTTCGTTGGATTACTTGTAACCCGTCGTCCTGTGGTACGCAATAGCAATTTATTTTTCCACGCTATAAGCGCCGTTGAGGCGAAAGATTACATTATTTAGATATTTAGGAAATAGACATGTCTAACACAGCTACTGGCACAGTTAAGTGGTTCAACGAAACTAAAGGCTTCGGTTTCATTCAACAAGAAAACGGTCCTGACGTATTTGCTCACTTCTCTGCAATCACTGGTGACGGCTTCCGTACTCTAGTTGAAGGCCAGAAAGTAGAATTTGTTATCTCTCAAGGTCAAAAAGGCCCTCAAGCAGAGCAAATCAAAGTACTTTAATTCTTAAAGAATTTGATACGATAGCCAGCTTTTAAAGCTGGCTATTTTTTTGCCTAAAACTTATTTTGCCAACAAAACGATATAAATCTATGGCTCTTAAACCAACCATTTACAAATTTCGTATCGCCATTTCCGATATGAATAATGACTATTACGATTCTAAAAATCTAACTATCGCCCTTCATCCTTCTGAAAAGCCGCAACGAATGTTGGCTCGCATTCTAGCTTACTGTTTAAATGCTCAAAGCAATCTGGAGTTTACAAAAGGACTCTCTACGATTGAAGAGCCTGATTTATGGCATGTTGGCGATGATCAAAGCATTACTCACTGGATTGAAATTGGCGAACCAGAACCAGACAGAATTAAGAAAGCTTCTCGCCTAGCAAAGCATGTAAAAGTTTACACTTATAACACCAAAGCGGCTGTCTGGTGGGACAAAATGTCAGGAAAGTTCTCAATGCTTCCCGTCAACGTAGAGAGCTTTGACTATGACGCTATCGACTTGATTTGTCAGCACCTTGACCGAGGTACTAGCCTTTCTGTTATGATTACTGGCAGCTCAATTTTTGTTGATATCAATGGTCAACATATCGAAGTAACGGTGAAGGAACTAAAAAACCATGACGTCTCTTAGTGAACTGAGTCAAGAGATGGGATTTGAAGAAATCCCCTTTGTTAAAGAACATAAAGCAGCAAAGCGACGTTGGTTAAAAGAACAGTCACAACTATTTACAAAAGTTTGTGAGAACAAACCCACAACAGCACCTACTCTTCACCTGCTTGGCCTTTTGACCAAATCACATATTGAAGCAAGTGCTAACTACGAGCAACATGCTCACTCTACCCAGCGTATGCAGCAAGTTCTGACTGACTCCTTGGGTAATGAGCACGCGGATAAGTTTACTAACCAATCTGCTGAAGACCTAATCTTAGTCACCCACCTTTGGTTATACACGCAAGGCTATTTAAATATGGATTTCAGCTTGGCGCACGATCATGCCGAGCAGACTCAAAATACATTGCAGCACGAGCTTGTCATGAAACGCATGGACGTTGATGGATTCAGAACCGAACTCATGCAAAGTTTTTATCAAGGTAAAGAAGCCCGTCCGGCTTCAGCAAGTGGCTTTTGGGGTTGGTTTAAACGTCTATTTTCCGCATAAAATACATGGTTTTATCCATTTCAAACAACTGATAGACTTCACGCTCAGTGCAACAAGCATCATGATTGCATTCTTAAAGGACAATTACCCAATGAACATCAAGGGATCATTATGAAGTTTATCCGTTGGATTTTAGGCAAGGTTATCTTATTGCTGAACGCGGTGTTCTCACCTCGTGGTATTAAGCGCACCGCAGAAGAACAGCAACGTATTGATGAAAAAGCGAAACAATACGCACTTTACCAATTTGAAGCCTGCCCTTTTTGCGTAAAGGTCCGCCGTGCAATGAAGCGTCAATCGGTGAACATTGAGCTACGTGATGCAAAAAATAACCCGACTCATCGAGCTGAACTAGAGCAAGGTGGTGGGCGAGTTAAAGTCCCTTGTCTTCGTATCGAAAAAGATGGCGAGACACAGTGGTTATACGAGTCATCTGACATCGTCGCTTACGTTGAAAAAGAATTTGCCTAAGTTCCCCCTATGAACATTGGCGGATGTAAAAGAGGCACCTAACGGTGCCTCTTTTCTATTTTTTCTAGCTAGATGTTGCCGTGCGAGCTTTCCTTATTCAGTCTTCTTGCTCAACTCCGAACTTAAACTCCACTAAGCAAATAACGAGTATGCGAGAACAACACAACGAAGATTACCGCCCAACGTCTGCGTTATTCATCCACGATCAATGTTAGCTCTACGCGCCGATTGCAAGCTTTACCACTTGCTGTCGCATTGCTGCACTTCGGTACATACTCTCCGAAACCTCTAGAAAACACTCGTTGACGTGGAATACTCGTCGCCAATAGTTGTTTTTCTACTTCACGAGCTCGCTTTTCAGATAGCGTGTCGTTGAAGCTTTCAGCTCCCGTACTATCCGCATGACCATCAATCACGACATCAACATCAGTTCTTCCCGCCAGATAGTGACCAATGTTTCGGATCCAGTCTTGAGATTGAGCAGATAACCTTGCTGAGCCCGTTTGAAAATGCACTTGCTCTTTCAAACGTATCATCAGGTGGCCACCACTGAGCGTCTCGTGAGGAATGTTATGCCTGCTCAGGAACATTTCCAGAGAGGTCACGTTTTGCGACTTTTTTACTGACGCCCTCGCCGTTTGATATGAACGAGAGGAAGAAGCCACATTGGATGCGCTCGGGTATCCCCACTCTGGGTGTCTCAGCTCAGTGTTTGATTTAGGAGCTGTATCTAAAATGTTCCCACCTGGGACCATATCTTGATCGAGGCTACTGCACCCGGCCAGAATGCCACAAACAATTAAAAACCAATGCTTCATACCATTACCAACGTAGAAAAACTCTTGTTCATTGTGTCGACAAAACACGCCGAATCTTTAGCGCTTTTGTCCACCGATTGGTTTGTCTATGCAGCGTTCATGCCACTGGAGTCAATGCAAAATCATCTCTCAAATAAAAAGCAACACTAAAATACCCTACCCTTACAGCCCATACGTCAGGCAAAGTCTGTTACCAATGGTCTCACTTTATTGTTATTTAATGGTTTTAGTCACTATCGTTAACCGATAAACTAACGCAAATTTCTCATTTAGAGCACTACTATGTTAAAAACCATATCGAAAGGCTTTGCTGTTGTTGTTGCCTTAATGGCTTTGTCGGCATGCGATAGCGGCAAGAGTCAGCCTCAGCAAGGCAAACAATACGAAGTTTTGCCAGTATCCCTTGAAGAATATGATTTAGCTCCCCTGACTGAAGCATTCTCTTTAACTTGTGGCCACTGCCGCTCAATGGAAGAGTTTGTCCCTCAAATTGAATCATTGACCGATCAAAGCGTTGAAAAAATGCATGTAACGTTCAATGAAAGTGCACAAGTGAGCGCCATCATCTTCTATACTGCCGTAATGCAGCTTGAATCAACACCAGATAAAGCGTTTATGGCGGATCTTTTTACTGCTGTGCAAATGGGTGCCGATGCAACGGCTGAGGAACGCCAAATCGCCGTAGAGAAAGCCTTTGAGTCTCGCAACCTTATCAGCCCTTACCATTTAGATGAAGCACAGCAAAAAACGCTGTTTGAGTACATCACTAAGGCAGAAGCGATCACGACTCGCGGCCAAATTAACTCCGTTCCAGCCTTTATCGTAAACGGAAAATATCAAGTGATTACTGGTGGTCATGACAGCGTTGAAGCCATGGCAGAAACCATCAAATTTTTGCTAAAACAACCTAAATAGACAAGGAGATTACGTGTCTAAATTTTTGTTTCCTCTTATTATTTTTATTTTGGCGGGCTTTTTCATTTACCGTACTTGGACAAACCATAAAGTAGCAGATGAAAACTTTGCCAAAGGCCAAGCATTCTTACTAGAAAGTGCGAAAAAAGAAGGCGTCATCACAACAGAAAGTGGCCTTCAATACATGGTTCTTGAAAAAGGCGAAGGTGAGGTTCACCCAACTGCAACAAGTAAAGTAAAAGTACACTACCACGGCACCTTGATTGATGGCACGGTATTCGATAGCTCTGTTAATCGTGGTGAGCCGATTTCATTTGGTCTTAACCAAGTCATTAAAGGCTGGCAAGAAGGTCTACAATACATGGTAGAAGGTGAGAAAATCCGCCTTTTCGTACCAAGCACGCTTGGCTATGGTAAGAGTGGCTCTGGCCCAATTCCACCAGCAAGTGTTTTGATCTTTGATGTTGAACTGCTAGAAATTCAATAAATCTAGAAAGCTTTGTCTTAAAGCCAAAGTATCAAAACCAAAAACGCCGCGAACCACGCGGCGTTTTCTGTTTTAAGAGAGGTTAAAAACCAATATAGTGATCCGAAAGCAATGCAATGAACAACGCCAAAAGATGATAGATAGAGAATTTAAACGTCTCCATCGCGGTATTTTGCTCTGGTGCATATTTTAGCTTCCATGCATGGTACATAAAGCCAACATTGAGTAGTAGCGAAGCAAAAAGATACACCACGCCGACCATGCCAACCAAAACCGGTAGAACACAAACCAAAGTCAATAGCACCGTATACAACAGAATAGAAGTTTTGGTGTACTCAATGCCGTGTGTCACTGGCAGCATGGGAATATCTACCTTGCGGTAATCCTCGACACGATGAATAGCGAGAGCCCAAAAATGTGGTGGCGTCCAGATAAAAATGATCATCACGAGCAGCCAAGCATTCGCATGTAATTGCCCTGTTACAGCAGTCCAACCGAGAAGAGGCGGCATCGCACCGGCAATCCCTGCAATGACGATATTTTGGGGCGTAGCACGTTTGAGGTACATTGTGTATACCATCGCATAGCCGAGCAAACTCATCAAAGTCAACCATGCCGTCAGCGGGTTGACCATCGCATATAGAAGTACAAACCCTAAGACACCTAAAACTGTAGCGAAGGCTATCACCGATGATGGTTTAGTCTCACCCGATGGCAATGGTCTTTTGTGTGTACGTGCCATTCTCGCATCAATTCGGCGGTCAATTAGATGATTAAACGCTGCCGCAGACCCTGCCATCAGACCAATCCCGGTTAGGCCAACTACCGCCTGCAACCAGGGGAAATCATCAACCGGGGCTAAGCTCATCCCTACTACTGCCGTCACCAACATTAACGCCACCACTTTAGGTTTCGTTAACTTCAAATAAACGGAACTTAGTCGCTTTCGCCCATTTAACGACAGCGCGATTTCTTTACTCATAGCGAACTCCTTTCGCGGTGTAATTCCAAGCCGTTTTACCCTGCCACAAGTAAAACTGGCTAACACAAACGAGACTCAACATAACAGCGGCACCAAGGTTGTGCGCCACCGCGACATAGATAGGAAGTTGAAATACTACGTTGCTTACACCCAGCATAATTTGGCACACCAGAGTGAATAACAACCACCCTCCGATTCTCTGTGAATGATGAGAATCTTGCCTCATAAGCCCAATACTATAAGCCAATACCACGGTGGCGGTAACAATAGCGCCTATACGATGAGTGACGTGTATAGTCATTCTTGCCGGATACTCCAAAACACCAAATTCATAATTCTCGAATCCAGTTTGCCAGAAAGAAAACGCTTCTTTCCATGAGAGATGGCTCATCCAGTCTCCCTCACAAATCGGCAGTGTGGTACACATCAGCGCAGCATAATTTGACGAAGTCCATCCTCCAAGGAGCACTTGCACCAAAACAACCAGGAAAACCAACAATGAAAAGCCTCTCAGAGAGCTAGAAGATGGAGAGAAATAGAGATTGTCTTGCGCTTTTAATTGGCAGTAAAAAATCGCCTGTGACGCCAATAAAACAAAACCACCGAGCAAGTGAAGCATCACGATGACGGGCATTAATTTAAGAGTAACTGTCCACATTCCCAAAAGTGCCTGCCCAATCACCAATACGCTTAGCAACATTGGAATGGTTGAATTTACACGCTCAGACCTTACTGATATCGCTGCCATCGCAAAAATGACTAAACCTAACGTTCCTGCAAAATAGCGATGAATCATCTCAAGCCATGCTTTCTCATGCTCTACTGCCCGCTCGGGGAAGTTCAGGTTAGCACGTATGACGTCTTCTTCTTGATGCGGCACAGAAAAGTGCCCATAACAACCAGGCCAGTCCGGGCAACCTAACCCTGCATCTGAAAGGCGAGTATATGCCCCTAACATGATCACCACGAAAGTTAGGAGCAAACTGAATCTAACCAACTGAATTAATTTCATATGCACTTCCTCTAACCGACTCGTGACAGTTTTAAGAGCTTGCGTAAGTCCGCCAACATACCTTTATTCAATAGGACTAAGTCCTCATTTGGTTTCGGCGAGTAAGACATCACCAGTTGCCCAAGAGGATCAACGATCAACATTTGCCCAGGTTTCACTTTTGCGGTAACCAATTCATTCATTTGCATCGCTAACATCGATACTTCCATGGGATCTGAATGCTCAGTCTGCCAAACGACTGGCACTACTCGCTCTTGATACTTACCTAAAGCAACATGGCTTTGCTGAAGCAGGTAAAGCTGCTGTTTACACTGTTCAGTGCATTCGTTAGGCAATACATAAGCGAGTTGCCAACCATGGTCTTTGAGAGGTGACTCTTGACCAAGTTGCTCTAACGTCGTGTATGGTTCGACTAACTCGCCTCTATTGGTCACTCCGCTTTGATACCACCCTTGTGTGAGAATGACTTTTGCAATGACAGCGGGAAGCGCGAACGTACAAACCAGCGCAATCAACATTAGTCGTCCTTTGGTTACTTTAGATGTCATGCTTCACCTCCATGTGACGCAACTTTTTTTGCCAACGAACAAAAACAATTAAAGTCAGTAATAAGAAAACACCTGCCATCGAAAACCATTGAATCGAATAGCCAAAATGTTTCGCACTATTGAGTGGCAATGGATTCCAAGGAAAGTCATAGGGCCAACGAGTTAAATTGTCTGGCTGCAAGACTGCGGGCATAAGTTCAATATTCAGTAGCTGATTCAATTGCGCGATGTTTAGGTTTTGCACGCGAATAACATCGCCAACTTCCGGCATTAACTCTGAGCTCAGTGGATTAGTAGATTTTCGGTACAGGCGTCCTGTGATGAAAATCGAATTATCGAGTTTGGTGACCGTTGGTAACATTGAGCGATCTGCTCTTCCCTCGACAAAACCAAGCTCCAATAACGCATAGGTACTAGGCTCATCGCTCGTCAATACAATCTGAAATGCTAAATATCCCACACTGCCTTGATGCGTTTGGTTGTCTAACAAAATTACGGGAAACGCCTGAGGAACAACATTAACTTCCACTTTTTTCCCGAGGATACTTTCCTCTCGCCAGTCGTTGTCTTCAAGAACGACGCTTAGTGCTTGGTACGCACTATCCGCACGCGCGAGAATGGCTTGTTCCAATGCTTGTTTTTCTTGCCCTCTCTCAAACTGCCAAAAACCCAGTTTGACCAAAAGAGAAAACACAACCACAGTTAAACCAACTGCAACCCAAAACCGTTTCGATAGCCGTAATTGTCTTGATAACAACAATGATGAAACCGGAGGTGCCATGTCCACCGTATTTCTATTCAAACTGACGCTTGTCCTTTTGCTGCTTTTCATTATCTTCAACCTCGCAAAAGCGCTTATCGAAATGGTTCGTGAAGACCCAGATAATCCTGAAAAAAGAGACAAACCCATGAGTCATTACTTAGGCCGTCGAGTCATGTTCTCCGCTTTGGTGGTCGTCCTTTTGCTTATTGCGCTCAGCTCGGGTTGGCTAGCACCAAACCCTCGCCCTTATTAGTCGAACGAAGAG
The DNA here is from genome assembly GCF_033339595.1 of Vibrio sp. 2096. NCBI lineage: Bacteria > Pseudomonadati > Pseudomonadota > Gammaproteobacteria > Vibrionales > Vibrionaceae > Vibrio > Vibrio sp. 2096. Next base: position 660,647 of record NZ_JAWOUX010000001.1, on the reverse strand, counting down.
TTCACACTGCGCCTAAAGTACGTAAACAAACACAAACAGACATAACCAAACCACATCCACGAAATGCCAATACCAGCTGCCCGCTTGAAAGGCAAAATGGTTCTTTGGCGAAAAGTGATCTTTAGCGATTCTGAACAGCAGCACGATCAAGAAGATAGTCCCAAGACAAACGTGTAAACCGTGGAACCCCGTCAACATGAAGAACGTGTTACCGTAAATACCGGACTGCAACGTGAGCCCTATGTCTTGATAAGCATGAACATACTCAACCGCTTGGTAATATAGAAAAAAGCCAGCAAGTACGATGGTTATCTCTAACCAAACAATCAGTGCCGTTCTTTTGTCTTGTTCAAGGCTTATATGCGCCATATGTAGCGTAATAGACGACAATAGCAGCAAGATAGTATTGGTAAGGGGTATGCCCTGCCACGGCATAGCTTGTGTTGTTTCTCCTCCCGGTGTCAGTGTTAGTGGCCACATCGCTTCGAAGGTTGGCCACAGGACTTCGTTAGTCATGAAGTTATTATCTGCCCCACCTAACCAAGGCACAGAAATCATTCTGGCGTAGAACAAGGCACCAAAAAAGGCACCAAAAAACATCACTTCAGAAAAGATAAACCAGCTCATTCCTTGGCGAAAAGAACGAGTAATTTGCGAGCTGTATTTTCCACTCAGTGATTCAGTAATCACATTACTAAACCAACCAGCCAACATGTAAAGCAAGAACAAGAAGCCCACCGCTAGCACAATGCCACCAATGGTTCCCACTGCACCGTCACTTTGTGTCCCCTGGACGGTCATGCCCGCGCCAACAGCAACCAAAAACAGAGCAAATGCACCGATGATCGGCCAGCTACTTTGAGCGGGAACATAATATGTTCCTGGCTTGTTACTCATAATTTCTCTCCTTACTGACCAACCTTGGTCTGTATCTCTCTCCCTGAGTGGCTAAGAGCCTGTAGGAGGGGGAAGTTTATAGAGTGTGTAAGACAGCGTTAACGTGTGTATAGACTCCGGCAAGTCCGGTTCGATATAAAAAATCAACGGCATTTGAGCTTGCTGTTTACCATCCAGAGGCTGCTGGTTAAAACAAAAACACTCAATCTTATTGAAGTAAGCAGCTCCAGTCCCGGGAGAAACAGAAGGAACGGCTTGCCCCACCAACTTCTGCCCGCTTTCATTAAATGCAAGGTATTCGGTTTGCACGACTTCACCTGGGTGAACATCCATCGAAATCACTTTGGGTCTAAACTCCCAAGGCATATCTGGGCTGACATGCGCCATAAACTCCACGCGAACAGTTCGGCTCATGTCCGGTTGCATACCTGTCGGTTGAATGGCGGCTACTTCACTTGTCTTTCCATTGATTCCCAGTGCGTCGCACATCACGTCATAAAGTGGGACTAGTGCATAGCCGAAGCCAAACATTAACAGGGTCGCCAAAAGCAACTTCACTGTGAGCTTCTTGTTTGATGGATTCGGTTTCATGTCACTCACCCCACTCTTTGCTAGTCAATCTTAGGCGGTGTAGTAAACGTATGATGTGGCGCAGGGCTTGGCACTGTCCACTCTAAGCCTTCCGCACGTTCCCACGGTTTTGCAGAAGCCTTCTCCCCGCCACGAATACACTTGATCACCAACCATAAGAAGATCAGTTGTGACAACCCAAATGCAAACCCACCAATTGATACTATTTGATTAACATCAGCAAACTGAATGGCGTAATCCGGTATGCGCCTTGGCATGCCTGCTAAGCCTAGGAAGTGCATTGGGAAAAACAGGACATTGACGGAAATAATTGAGCACCAGAAATGCCATAAACTCAGCTTGTGGTCGTACATATTGCCCGTCCACTTAGGTAGCCAGTAGTATGCCGCTGCCATGATCGAGAATACCGCACCAGATACCAACACATAATGGAAATGGGCAACCACGAAGTAAGTGTCATGATATTGGAAATCCGCCGGCACAATCGCCAACATCAGTCCCGAGAAGCCGCCAATAGTAAAAAGTACAATAAAGGCAATGGCAAACAACATTGGCGTTTCAAATGTCAGAGCTCCACGCCACATGGTGGCAACCCAGTTAAAGACTTTAACCCCCGTTGGTACCGCAATCAGCATAGTGCAATACATGAAGAAGAGCTCAGCAAAAACTGGCATCCCCGTGGTAAACATGTGGTGCGCCCACACAAGGAAAGATAACAATGCAATGCTGCACGTCGCGTAAACCATCGAATGATAACCAAACAGCTTCTTACCACTGAAAGCAGGCAGAATGGCGGAGATGATTCCAAACGACGGTAAAATCATGATGTACACTTCTGGGTGACCAAAGAACCAAAAGATGTGTTGGAACATTACCGGGTCACCACCACCAGCTGCGTCAAAGAAGCTAGTCCCGAAATATTTGTCAGTAAGAACCATGGTCACCGCACCCGCTAATACCGGCATAACCGCGATTAGCAAGAAAGCGGTAATTAACCAAGTCCAAACAAACATTGGTAACTTGAACCAAGTCATTCCCGGAGCTCGCATATTTACGATCGTCACGATAACGTTGATCGCGCCCATAATGGAGCTGATACCCATGATATGCACAGAGAATACAAACAGCGCAGTGCTATCCGGGCCATAAGTCGTGGACAGCGGAGCATAAAACGTCCAACCAAAATCAGGACCGCCGCCAGGTAAAAACAACGAGCTCAACAAGATGAGAAATGCAAAAGGTAAGATCCAAAAGCTCAAGTTGTTCATGCGCGGCAGCGCCATATCTGGAGCGCCGATCATCATCGGGATCATCCAGTTAGCAAGCCCCGTAAATGCTGGCATCACCGCACCAAATACCATCACTAAACCGTGTACCGTGGTCATTTGATTAAAAAACTGCGGATCGACTAGCTGTAGCCCTGGCTGGAACAGTTCGGCACGAATGATCATAGCCATCGCACCACCTGTTAGAAACATCGCAAAGCTAAACCAAAGGTAGAGGGTGCCTATGTCTTTATGGCTTGTAGAATACAACCAACGAGTGATGCCCTGGGGTGCATGATGCTCGTGACCATCATCAATCGCAATGGTACTGTTCGCACTGGCTTCTGCTGGCGCAGACTTCACTGCCTTATCAATTGGCTTACTCATATTTCCTCCTTAGCACTGCCTTGTGCTTTAAAGGCATTCACATCGGATGCTTGCACTGTATCGCCAGTATCGTTGCCCCATGCATTTCGTTGATATGTGATAACCGCGCCAATTTCTTTGTCACTTAACTGATTAGAAAAAGCCTGCATTGCGGTGCCCGGGCGACCGTTGACAATAATATCTATGTGCTCTGTAACATCTCCGGTTGCAATAGGACTGCCTTTAATCGCGGGAAATGCACCCGGAATCCCCTCACCATTTGCCTGATGACACACAGCGCAACGCGCCGTGTATATCGATTCGCCTTGCGACATCAATTCATCCATAGATAAGTCTTGAGAGAGCGCTTCTTGTGCCGCCGCTTTTTGAAGTGCGAGTTCTTCCTTCTTACTCGCTAGCCATTCATCGAACTTTTCTTCTTCCATCGCATGCACCACCACTGGCATAAATCCATGTGCACGACCACATAGCTCCGCACACTGACCGCGATATACGCCTGGCTCATCAATTCTTGTCCATGCTTCATTAATAAAACCTGGAATGGTGTCTTTCTTGACGGCAAAGTCCGGTACCCACCAAGAGTGAATGACATCATCAGAAGTCATCAAAAAACGCACTTTGCGATTCACAGGCAACACCAAAGGGTTATCTACTTCCAGTAAGTAATGTGCGCCTTTAGCTTCGATTCCATCAATTTGTTTTTGGCTGGTGGCAAGCAAACTAAAAAACTCAACATCTTCGCCAAAATAGCTGTAATGCCATTTCCATTGCGAGCCTGTGATCTTGACCGTGATATCCGATTGGCTTGTGTCTTCCATTGCTACTAGAGTTTTTGTTGCGGGAATCGCCATAGCGACAAGAATGATGATGGGTATGACCGTCCAAATAATTTCCACTTTTGTACTTTCATGGAAATGTGCGGCAACTGCTCCTTTTGACTTGCGATGACGGAAGATGGAATAGAACATCACACCAAAAACAATCAAAGCAATTACACAGCAGATATAGAAAATCAGCATATGTAATTCATACACTTGCCCACTTATCTCTGTGACCCCTTTTGTCATGTTGTAGTCATTTTCCTTTGACCAACCAAAAGAGGAAAATGTGATTAAAATCACATTCAGTGATAAGGCTAGAGTAGTCGTTAATCTTTTCAAAAGATCTCTCCTCTGCTCAGCCGCTACGCCTACGCGAGCTTCCTTGCGTCCCGATGCAAATATCGAACAACTTTACGAAAAATCACAAAAACTACGATTTCGACACGGTTTGTTATATTTATGTTAAAAGGCTAGTTATAGTTCCAAGGTTCTTCAAGAAATTAAATATGATTAAATTTTGTTCGGATAAGAAAAATTAATTCGGTTTATCGATTGCCCTCTTTGAAATGTAATTGAGAACCATTTACATTGATTTAAAAGAAAACATTGAGATACTTACCAAACGAAGTGTCCAAGAAAGTAGGCTCCCCCTACTAAGGAATGACTGATATGACAGCACTAATTACGCAATGGCTAGAACGAGACCCTGATCCTAAGACTCGTGAAGAGCTACAACACCTCGTCGATACGAACAATGAACAAGAACTTACTGATCGCTTTGGCTCACGCCTTGCCTTTGGTACTGCAGGCTTACGTGGCAAAGTGGGCGCAGGTCCAAACCGAATGAACCGCTTGGTGATTCAAGAGACCGCCACTGGTTTAGGGAACTATTTGCTTGAGCAAGTCAAAGATGCCGCGAGTCGTGGTGTCGTTATTGGCTACGACGGTCGTCCCGATTCAAAACAATTCGCGCATGATACCGCATCCGTACTGACGGCCCTTGGTATCAAGGTTTACCTAACGTATGACGTTGCAGCAACCCCAATTGTTGCGTTTGGTGTCCGTACATTGAATGCTGCGGCCGCTGTTGTTGTTACTGCCAGTCACAATCCACCAGAATACAATGGCTTTAAAGTATATTGGGAGAATGGCGCACAGATTATTCCTCCGCACGACTCTGGAATCGCAGCGAAAATTGATGACGCAACAACGAAGCCATTACCTTTAATGTCTCTCGATGATGCAAAACAGCACGGTTTGTTAGTTTGGTTGGAAGACGACTACTACCAAACTTACCGTAAGACAATGAATGAAAACGCGCTGCTTACTCCTGACAACAATACCGATATATCTATTGCTTACACCGCAATGCATGGCGTTGGCGCGAATATGGCGGAAACGCTACTTGCCGACGCAGGCTTCCAAAAAGTGGCAAGTGTTAAGGAACAGCGCGAACCTGATGGAAGCTTCCCAACCGTCAACTTCCCAAACCCTGAAGAAGCCGGTGCAATGGATATGGTGATGGCATTAGGTAAGTCCGTAGATGCCGATATCGCTTGCGCGAACGATCCAGATGCAGACCGTTTTGCCGTGGCAGTTAAACGCCCAGATGGCGAGTATCAAATGCTAACAGGTGATCAGGTGGGCTCACTGTTTGGCGATTACTTGTTGGAACAGCAACCTAACGCTTTGGTTGGCAACACCATCGTATCCTCAAGAATGCTGAGCAGCATCGCTAAGGCGCATGGCGCACAATACTATCAAACATTAACTGGCTTTAAATGGCTTACTAACGTTGCCATGGAACAAGAGACAGAAACCAACCCATTCTTGTTTGCTTATGAGGAAGCGCTCGGTTATACCGTGGGTAACAAGGTGTGGGATAAAGATGGTTTATCTGCAATCGTCGCGTTTTCACAGCTAACAGGCAAGCTTAAAGCGCAAGGCAAAACACTGTGGGATAAACTGGAAGAGCTGTACCGCGAGCACGGTTTCTACTTCAACGCACAACGCAGCATCGCTCTCGACCCGAACTCTCCACCAATCGGCGACAAACTCCGAGCAAATCCACCAACAGAGATTGCTGGTAAAAAAGTTGCAGTAACCGAAGATCTTAAAACATCGGTTCGCATGTTTGACGACGGCTCTGAAGAATCCATTGACTTACCAGCAAGTGACGTATTGATTTATCACCTAGAAGATCAATCTCGCGTGATTGTTCGTCCTTCTGGTACTGAGCCAAAACTAAAATGTTACTACGAAGTCATCAACCTCTTCCCTGCGGATATGAGCTATGAACAAGCACAGCAAGCAGCAGAAGCGAAGATGAACGAACTTATCGACGCGCACCAGCAAAGTTTGTAAGTCAAAGAGAAACATAGATATTTGATACAACAAGAGGCGCAAATTCGCGCCTCTTTTTTGATTTTAACTAGAACAAGTCAAGCTAACCCGTGCTTTCCCTAGCCTGCAATTTCCTTTTGTAGAAAGTACTTGTGGATGCCCTCTACAGGATAGCCTGAGTACTGCCCCACTTTCTCAAAACCTAATTTGAGATAGAACTCAAGAGCTTGAAAGCTGTAGGTATCCAAATAAACATGGGTAACCCCGTGAGGCTTTACTCTTTGTTCTAGCATCGACATTAATTGGCTACCGAGACCAGAGGTTCGACTTTCAGCGTCTACCCACAAAAACTCAACAAATACCGTATTTTTAAACATTTCGCCAGTCAAGCCACCCATGATCTTGCCATTCTCATCTTTTGCGAAACAGCCTACAGCATGCACTTCCCCTTCAGGTAAATGCAGTCGGTTATAAGATCGAATACCTTCACGAACAAAATCAAGGTCTGTTTGATCTGGATTTAAACAAAATTCAAGCTTCATATACCCTCTCCCTAGGAAACACCAATATCCTAAAACAAAAAGCCAGCAATTGCTGGCTTTCTGATGGAATATGATAACTTTACAAGGCGAAACTACTCAGCATCCACAACGCCAGAATAACAAACACTAACCCCATTAGTTTATGTTGATACGTGCGGAATTTTTCGTTCTCGAGCAGCCCTTTGCCCAATGTGCCTGCTAACCCAACAAGTAATAAATTGAATGACAAGCCAAGAACGTTCAACAATAACCCTAGCGCTAGCATCTGCTCACCGGAAGATGCCGTGATATTGCTTGAGACAAACTGAGGCAAAAACATCACAAAAAAGACCAAGGCTTTAGGGTTAAGCAAATTACTCATCAAAGCACGCTGATAATAAGTTGATGCCATTTTGTTTTGACCATCAAGCTCTGGAGCCGAAGATGCCTCAGCTCGTAAGCAGTCCCAACCCATTTTTAACAAGTAAGCGCCACCTAATAGATGAAGGACTTTAAGGGCTATTGGGCTCATGGCAATCAGGGTAGATACGCCCATCGCAGCAAGCAAAGTAAGAATAACACCAGACGTCGCATTGCCTAAGCTAGCAAAAAGACCGACCTTCTTACCGTAACTCATACTTGAGCTCGCTATCAGCAACATATCAGGCCCTGGTAAGAGCAATAAGGCGACAACTGCGGTGAGATAAACAGGAAGTACAGATAAATCAATCATGATGGAACCGCTTTTCTACAACAAGGCGGCGAATGTTATACCAACAAAATGACATCATCCAGCCCAAAATAGCCAAGATAAATCAAAAAATAAAAATCATAGTTTGCTCAGCCGAAAAATAGCAATCAATTCGCCTGTTTATCAAAATCGAATAGCAATTTTGTACAAAAATAAGCACGATGGATCCGTTACACTTCTAAAATGATTTTCTTGAGCAGACCGGATAAAGATGAAAGAAAAGAATAAGGAAATCGCTACCTTCAAGATAGCTCAAGAGCTCGGAGGTTTAGAGCTTCTCGATGCAAAGTATGAGAAGCAGAATTTTTCACGCCATAGCCACGAAGGTTACACTATTGGTGTCATCGAAAAAGGTGCACAACAATTTTTTAGGACGGGCGGGAATCATATCGCGCCACAGGATAGCATCATCCTTGTTAATGCAGATGAAGTACACAACGGGCATTCAGCCTCGGAAGGCGGCTGGGAATACAAAGCAATGTACCCCATACCTCAGCAGTTTCAAACTTTAGGACAAGAGCTTGGCTCACCAAACGTAGCTCTGCCCTATTTCCCTCAACCTGTGGTTTACGATCCTGAACTGGCTAGTCAGTTACGATTGGTATTTGAAACACTAGAAAAATCAGACAACCGTTTATTGAGAGAAACTTTAGTTTACGGCACGTTGATCAAGCTAGCCAGTAAACACAGCACTCATCGGGCACCACTGAAAGAATCAACCAGAGCTCAGCGACAAGTGCAGCTCGTCAGAGAATTTTTGGAAGACTTTCCACAAACGGACGTCTCACTAGAAGAACTCGCGAAGCTGTCTGGATTAAGCCCTTTTCATCTGCTGAGAGAATTTCAAAAGCAATTTGGCTTTCCGCCTCATGCCTATCAAATTCAGCAACGTTTACGTATGGCGAAGAAGCTACTAAAAATGGGACAAAAAATTTCAGACGTGGCACAAGAATGCGGCTTCCATGATCAGAGCCATCTGCATCGACACTTTAAAAAAGCCATGGGCGTCACTCCCGGCCAATACGTCCGTCACAGCTAAAGCAGCAATATTGTACAAGGCGTTATGCGACTACCGAGCTATCTTGGTAATCTGATTTAGGAATAAATAAGAAGAAACTATGGACCACACTTTGCCGTTAAAAAAAGAATCAAAAGCCACGCTATTTTGGCAAGGTACACTTGCGATGATGCCTCTGAGTATCGCAGTGCTCCCTTGGGGCTTACTCGCAGGCTCATTCGCAATTGATACTGGGCTTCACCCTTTGGAAGGACAAGCACTATCCGCCATTTTGTTCGCAGGTTCTGCACAGCTCGTCGCGATGGGAATGATTAAAACGGGAGCAGGTCTAGTGACCATGTTACTGACAACGTTTTTTATCACCTCTCGACACTTCCTCTACAGTGTATCGATGCGCAGTAAAATTTCACCGCTCCCTCTAAAATGGCGATTATCACTCGGCTTCTTACTTACTGACGAGCTGTTTGCGATTGTAGGCCACCATTCCGATAAACAATTTAATCGCTGGTATGCACTTGGGGCTGGTCTGAGTTTTTACCTGTTTTGGAATGTCGCGACATTGACGGGCATTATTGCGGGAAGTCTAATCCCTGAACTGAACGAAATGGGTTTGGAATTTGCTGTGGCCGCAACTTTTATCGCAATTGTAGTTCCGACTATTAAAAATGCAGCGGTGCTCGCGAGTGTTCTTGTGGCTTTGGTGAGCTCGGTTGCCCTAACCTATTATCAAATTGAGGGAAGTTTGATGATTTCAAGCATTTTAGCCATGCTTACTGGTTACTTTGTGGAACAAGTAAAGGAGAAACGCTAATGATCATGTTGGCTATTTTACTGATGACGGTACTTGTTTTCACCAGCCGCTACTTGTTTTTAGAACCCAAGCTACCATTGCGATTAGGGACGCGCACTCAAAAAGTACTCAATTACGCTAGCCCAGCAGTACTGACTGCGATCTGGGCACCTATCGTTTTCATTCCCGATGGGGAGCTCAGCGTCAATGTGCAAAACCCATTTTTACTGGCTGCCGTACTGGCTGCTTTAATCGCGTATTTTACTAAAAATGTTCTTTTAACGACGGTTATCAGTATGGTGGTATTTCTCGTTCTACGAATTTGGCTTTAATCCGCCAACCACTCAATCTCCAACAAGGTGACATCGCCACACTTTAATCGACCAAGGAAGATGTCACCTTCATGTACCTCACCAACGCCCTTTGGTGTACCAGTCATCACTACATCGCCATCTTGAAGTGTTGTGTAACTGGTTAATTCATCCAGGATAGTTAGCGGCGGGTAGAGCATTTGGTTAACGTGACCTTTTTGTACACGAACACAGTTAATTAAGAGCTCAAGGTTAAGATCGTTGATATCAATGTTATCCAAAGAGACAAACCGACTAAACACAGCAGAGCCATCAAATGCCTTAGCACGCTCCCACGGCAACCCCTGATTTTTAAGCGAGGATTGCAAACCACGCTTGGTCAGATCCAATCCCAAACCAACCGCTGAATAACGTCCATCCTTGATCAAAAAGCAGATTTCAGCCTCATAATGAAGGGGCTCTTGATGGAATGAACGCAGAGTTGTTGATACGGAAGTTGCGGGTTTATTAAATACCACCATTTGCTCAGGCATTGCATTATTAAGCTCATGAATATGTTCAACGTAATTTCGTCCAACACAAAGCACTTTACCCACTTCTACTTTCTTTTCTTCAACTTGAATAACACTCATCATTCTTCCCTGCAAAACAAAAATCCCATCATAATCTAACCTATTGACTTAACGACACTAAATAGCAACCTCTAGTGTAAAAAATAAGACATTCACCCCGTTTTGAGTTTTGTATCATCTAATTGAAACAGCAAAGTATTTGTAAAACAAATAGACAAAAAAGCCAGCACGAGGCTGGCTTTAGATCAATGAGCTTGAATAATAGTTCTCGCTAAACCCTATTATAGGTAGTAACGAGCACCTAACGCCCATTTGTCATCAGTTTCACGACCATTGTCGTCATTTAGGTCAAACTGGTAACCCGCGTAACCAACAAATTTAGGCGTGAAGTTGTATTCTGCTTGTAGTGCCATTTCTTCACGAGCAGTTTCTGTTTTAGAGCTCTTAAACTCTTTACCTTCCACCATCTCATAGTTAACACTCAAGTTTAGGCTGTTTGCTAGAGCGTATGCGATGATCGCTTCGTACGCATCACTTTCTTCTAAACGGTCGCCTTTTGCACTGAAGTTCATGTTTTCGTTTGAACCATAAACCGCAGCAAGGAATAGGCCTTGGCCGTACGCACCGTAAGATGCTGATACAACGTGTGATTCCGCCGTGTGCTTACCTGCATATGCAGGGTGCTGGAAATCGCCGCCATTGTAAGAGTAACCGATTTTAGCGCCCATGACTGAGTAAGAAAGCGCAGCTTGCACACGGTCATCGTATTTAGCACCGCCAGTTATAACTCCAGCATCGTTGCGCGTGTAATCATCGTTTGCACCCTGCCAACCAAGACCAAAGTTGATCACACCCGCTTCACCCAGCTCGATGGCTTTACGGTAAGAAAGCATTTTATCCGCACGGCCAGTGCCAAGGTTTCCATGATCGTCATAGATGAAGTCGTTGGCAAACGCGATTGGCATATCTGCAATACCTGCGACATCGTAGTAAGGTGACCATTGCGTACCACCTACTGCACGACCATAAACCTCATGCGTTATACCTAAGTAACCTAGACGAGTTTTAAACGACTCTTCACCACCGTCTAAGTAGTTTAGCGCCCATTCACCACGTGCGTCTGCGGTGAAGCCATTACCCAAATCCTGTGTCGCAGAGATATTGATACGAGGAGAGTTAGTACCCACATCCGTGTCACCTTGCTCTGATCCATTTAAATTAACAGAAACGTGGCCGCCCATCGAAAATGTTGTGCCATCGTTATTATATAGTTCCACTGCAACTGCTTGAGTACCGAAGGTTGCTGCCGCGATTGCCGCTGCTAATAATTTTTTATTCATTTCTAAATCCATTACTTATTAGTTGGTTAGTCAGTTTTAGACCCGGCTTTGGTTCACTTTCGTAAAAACGAAATGATGAACAAAGAGAGGAATACAAAGGCTATCCGAGGCATCGTTTCCACCAGATTAGTTTTACCTTTGTGTAACAACTGCCGATACTTTATTTGATTAGTTCCTGACAACCGAGTGAAAAGATCTCAGACAAAACCTAAAAAGCAATCGTTTACTTAGCCTTCAAAAAATCGAGAAATAAAAACCTTACAATAAGAAATGCTTTAGAGAGAGTTAGCTCACAAATAGCTGATGATTCGCTATTTTTAGGCCAAACTTCCCTGCCGAATTGAAATGTTTACTTACATTTAGGGTCAAGAAACAATTCAGGAACTTTTTGAAAAAAACACAGTCTTCAGCGGAGAGGAAAAAACCTCAAAAAAGATAAACCTTTCTTTTTATAAGTGGTATGAGAAGGGGCACTTATTCTCGCCAGCAATAAAAGTGCAATCAAACCATAACTTAACAGAAATCTATCTTTCATTTTCAGCCTTTACCTTAGCGTCATCAACACATCGGGCAAGAAAGCCCATCGATTACAACTAGGGTAATAAGAAAATGAAAAAGGCAGCACTAACTACTGCAATTCTTACAGCATTGGTATCAGCACCATCATTCGCAGCAACTGTATACAAAAACGACGGTACTGAATTAAAAGTTGGCGGCCGCGTTGAGTTTCGTGGTGACTTCATCGGTTCAGACGGTGCTGAAGTTGAAGGTTCTATGGAAGATAAAAGCCGTGCTCGTCTTAACCTAAAAGGTAAAACAGACATCGGCAACGGCCTTTCTGCTTTCGGTGTTTACGAAGCCGAACAAAAAACGGGCAAGAGTGAATTCAAAAACCGCTACATGTATGCAGGCGTCGACTCTGATATCGGTGCTTTCTCTGTAGGTCGTCAAGACATGGCTGCAGTCATCATCTCTGACATGACGGATATCACTGAATTCTCTGGTGTTCAGCAAGTTATTGATTCGTCTTCTGATAAGCAAGACAGCGTTTTCGCATACCGTGGTGCGTTTGATGCACTACAACTTCAAGCAACCTACCAAGCAAACTCTAGCGATAACGAAGATAAATACGGCATCTCTGGAATGTACTCACTACCAATGGGCCTCGACTTTGGTCTTGCATACTCTGGTGGCGATGTAGATAAAGATAACTCTGAAGATCAAATTCTAGGTGGTATCGCTTACTCGATGGACAACCTTTACCTAGCAGGTACTTATTCTCAAGGTTCCCTGACTGACTCTGAAGACTTTACGGCTTACGAGCTAGTCGCAAGCTACAAAGTAGCAAGCAAAGTGACACTTGCAGCTCTATACACAGCTCAAGAGAATGATCCAGACAACGGTTCAAAGTACGACACCGTTGAAGGTATCGAGCTTGTTGGTTACTACAAACTAAACAGCAACTTCCGTACTTACCTGTCTTACTACATCAACCAACTTGATGAAGCAAAAGATGCAACAACAGGTCTAGTAACAGAAGGCGAAGATACACTGCGCCTAGGCGTACGTTACGATTTCTAATTCACTCTTGTCCTAAGAGCGAGTCCACTTGGCCAGCACCTTTGCTGGCCATTTTTTATTTAACCCAACACAACTCGATAAGTTTTCACACTATCCAAGCATCGCTCAGCAATGAAAGACGAGCGTAACGACGCCTACTTCTGCCCTCTTTTAATGCGATTGATCACTAAGTTAGTGCATTTCATCTAATCGACAACATAGAAAAACCAAAAAACCATTTAAAATCAAATATATAAAAGTTGGCACGTGTTCTGCAATATTATTTATGCAAATGCATGGCAGCGTTTGTGCTTCTCGTTCTTTGTACCTGTTATAACAGGCACGTCCTTTGAATTGGTAATGTCGCCTCCCTCTGGGAGGCATTTTTTTATTGGCGCGAAAAACAATAGGACGTATGATCCCGCCACCTCTATCAAACTGGAATTTTTCAATTGAATCATCATCCTGTTCAAGGTGCGTCCTGGATGCTAACAGCTGGCTTGGCATTCGCCATAGTGAACAGCTTCGCCCAAATTGCTAGCATCAACTTTGGTGTCTCCTCCACCACATTTGCGTTATTCCAATATGCAATCGCCTTATTTGTTATTCTGCCCTACCTACGTACACTTGGGATTAGACGTTCTTTAAGAACCCAACACTTTGGCTGGCATGCATTCCGCATTTTTCTCTCTGTTATCGGGATTCAACTTTGGTTATGGGCTCTCGCTTACCCAGTTCCAATTTGGCAAGGTATTGCACTTCTCATGACCTCCCCGTTATTTGCCACAGTTGGTTCTGGCTTGTTACTCAAAGAGAAAGTAGGTACTGCACGCTGGCTCGCTACATTGACGGGGTTTGTTGGTGCCATGATCATTCTTGAGCCTTGGGCAGACTCATTTACATGGGCGACCCTGCTCCCTGTTGGCGCCGCATTTTTCTGGGCAGCGTATTCATTAATGGTTAAAAAAATGTCGGTAAACGATCCGCCTTCAACCATGGTCGTCTATTTATTACTGCTGATAACGCCATTTAATATCTTGTTAGCGATACCGACGTTTACTATGCCAGATACGTGGACGATATGGGGTGTGCTTTTAGCCGCAGGTGCACTTACAGCACTCGCTCAATGGGCTATCGTTAAAGCATATGCAGTAGCAGACGCCTCATTTGTGCAACCATTTGATCACGCCAAACTGCCTTTGAATGTTGTTGCTGGTTGGTTGGTGTTTGGTTGGGTGCCTCCTGGTCGTTTATGGTTAGGTGCTGCGATTATTATTGCATCTATTGCGTTTATTACGCATTGGGAAGCGAAAAAGACAAAGTTAGTTGAAAGAAAAATCTAATTTAAAAGTTCTATATTTTCAGGAAAGGAAATGAGGAACCCATATGAGTCAACCAATCAAAATTACACTGTATCGCTGGGCTGGTAGTTGGGGCCCATTCAAAGTCAATATTCCTTGTGGTGAATGTACATTAACCAAAGATATTTTAAAGGATACTTTTGAAAACGAACTAGCCGATGTGCCCGTTGAACTTGAAGTAAAAGATTGGTTATCGCACTGGTGGGAACCATTAAAAGCTGGTGCTTGGCATGCACCCATTCTTCTTGTCGAAGGGAAAGTTATCAGCCAAGGAGAAGCATTGAATCGGGGTGTGCTTGTACAGTCTGTTATTGCTGAGTGGGTAAAACGCGATGAGCTAAAAGGCAACATTGTTTATGGTAAAGCAACTTGCCCTTACTGTGTCAAAACCAAACAATTACTTGACGAGGCTGGCGTTCAGTATGAGTACCATGATGTAGTTAAAGACAGCGCCGCCTTATACCGCATGATTCCTGAAGTAAAAGCCATCATTGGCGAAAAAACACCGGTAACAGTGCCGCAAATCTGGTTAGATGGAAAATATATTGGAGGCGCTGACGATTTAGAAAAGTGGTTATCAGCAAAGGGGCTAGATAAAGTGCCTAACAATGTTGTGGAGATACCAAGCCAATCCGCGTAATTCTAGATTTAAATGTCATCAGTCTTTGAGTAGCGTTTTGCCAATGTTGTGCAATATGTTGGCTACTTACTAACAACAAAACAGAGAAAAGCAAAAAGCCCTGATTTTTCAATCAGGGCTTTTTAAATTATTTCGCCAGTTTTTTAATAACACGAGCAAAAACAGAAGCTTTTTTCTTCTTCGCTTTACCGTAAAGCGCTTTGTGCATCGCGTCTTTTGCAATCATCTGGCCAATATAAGCACCACCAAGTTCGTTACCCATGACCTTCTCCTGAATGTATTGACTTAACTATGTAGTAATTTTACACCACAATTAGATAAAAACAAGACTCCAGTCACATTTATTTTGTAATTAACTTTCAGTTTGGTTTTCGTGGATTTCTTGAAATGAGCGTCTATCGCTTAGGTTGTTGGTATGTTTTACCCGCTGCGACGTACGTATCTTTCTGTTTGATTTCAAAGAATGTTTCAAAGAACCACGCTGCAAACTTGATCAAGTGATCGCCTTCATTCATGACGTGCTCTACGTATTCTTGCTCTTCTCCGGACTCATCTTCTTGAGTGGTAATATGGTAAATACGTTTCTCACCATCAACTTCTGCAAGGCCAAACTGACCCGTTAGGGATTGCGCCGCTTGTGCAACTTCTTCTTCCTCACACGCCTTCAAGATTTCAAGTGCCTTTGGCATGCTTTCTTGCTGAGTAATTTCTTTTACCAGTGTTTCAAATTCGTTTTGTTGCATTCTTTCACCTAACGATTAGAGATCGGATAGCCATTGGGCAGAAATGTATTCCAAGCTTGAGAGAAGTATCAAGGTTCGCCCTCTTCCTTTCAAACCAAGTCATTCAGTATACACAACAGGCCAGACTTAATTTAGCTGCGCATTTTAGAAAGCCGACCTTCTGGTTGCAAGTATATTCAGATGGAAGTTTCTGCTTGAACCGTCCCTTCTGGCACTTTACGAAATTGGCTTAGTACAAGAACAAAGCAAGAAAGTAACGCAATAAACAAATAAAACACCCCAAGCTGCTGCTGATTCGTAACCCATGAGTCTACTAAGTACCCACCAAACAAACCTGCTAAACACATTTGAATAGAACCAGATAGCGCAGAAACCGAGCCTGCCTGTTGCTTATGTGGTGAAAGTAGCAAACTGATCGATACCGGGAATGACATTCCTTGAGCAAAACTTAAACACGTGAATGCCGTCAGCAATGAAAATACACTGAAGGGGGTAACCAACAACATGAAGCCAGCAACAGCAACAATCGCGAAACTCATCAGCAAGATTTGCTGAGCTTTGTAACGAGCATTGATCAAATTCAGCACTAAGCTACCCGTCAGCAAACCAACTGATGGTATGATCATCAAAGAGCCGTAATCTGCCGCCGTAAATCCTAACTCTTGTTGCATTAAAAATGGATACAAGGAGAGCGTAACCAGAGCCGATAAATAACTAAGCCAGTTGTAGCTCGCACTACCAATCACTTGTGTATTCGTTAACAGACGCAAATAGTTCGCGCTTACTTCGCCTACTTTAAATTTTCTCTTCGGATAAGGCAGCGTTTCTGGCAGCACCAATAAACCAAGTGTAAAAATTGCCATTAAGTAAATCAGCACAAACACGAAGACAGCATGCCAACTCAGGTGAAAAGCAATCCAGCCACCAAACAGCGGAGCAATAATTGGCATCACTGAAGCAGTGACTGAAATATAAGATAGCGCTTTGGTTAATTGCATACCGTCATAACTATCACGCAGTACTGACCGACCAAGTACCGAAGCGCTGCCCGCTCCTAGGCCTTGCAGTAACCGTCCCGCTTCAAGGGCAACAATGTTGTCCGAAAACGCGATGCAAATAACCGTACCAACTAGATATACACTTTGCCCCAGAATAAACACCGGCCGACGACCAATCGCATCAGACAATGGGCCGTAAAAAAGCTGAGAGATACCGAAGCCAACGAGAAATAGCGTGACGAGATTCTGAATCGAATGTTGCGGCAAATTCAAGTCATGACCAATCAATGGCAAAGAAGGAAGATAAATACTAACGCCAACTTGGCCTGTGGCAATGATCATCATCGCTAATAACAATGGTGTTTTACGCAAACGTTCCTCCTACTTTGTGACAGATTGATGGCAAACAGTGTATATTTGATACTCAAAGATGATAATCAGCTAAGTTGGAAAGGAATTAATTCCCAAGGAGATACAATGGACTGGATTCAAAGCGTGAAGAGTTATATTCGTGTGGTCGAAGAAGGTAGCTTTAATGCAGCAGCGCGGAAACTCAATACCACCAGCTCAGCTATCAGTAAGCGAGTTCAATGGCTAGAAGATAAAATTGGCGTTCAACTACTCAAACGTACGACCCGCTCAATTAGCCAAACTGAAGCTGGTGCGCTGTTTTATCAACGAGCAAAAAGTCAGCTTGATTCATGGCAATCGGTATTAGATGAAACTCGCTCAGTCAACCAATCACCAGCGGGGCTATTAAAAATTGGGGCAACGCTGGCCGTTGGTTCCAAGTTTCTAGTTCATTATCTTGATGATTTTCTTGATAAATATCCAGACATCACGCTTCAATTAACGACAACGCTACCAGGCCAATTGCCAGAGCTAAGCTTAGACCTGTTTATTAGCCGGGAATTAGAGCAACTGAACTCTCTGAGTTTCAAAGCCACTGCGCTTTTCGAACATAAAGCCCAGTTTTACGCTGCGCCTAGTTACCTAAAAAAATACGGCACCCCACAATGCGTTGAGGATCTGACAGAGCATAATGTCCTGATTTGGGGTGAAAAGCCCTCACGAGAAATCAAAACCAATCGAGGTAAACGTATCAGCTTGTCCGGTAACTTTGCCACGACTAACCCAGAAGCGCTGTTTCATGGTGCCAAAAGAGGCATGGGTATTCTGATGACGAACAACGTCATGATCAAAGATGATCTCAAATCCGGCGCGTTAGTCCCTATCCTGCCCGATATCACAGCGGATAAAGCCACTGTATATGCCTACTATCCAAAGCTGGATTATCAGCATACCCGGACTAAGCTATTCCTCGATTATCTCAAATCACGATTAGAAGAGGAGAAGCGCGCCTAGCTTAGCGTTTTTATCGCTATACCTTTAAAAGGTTCAAGCATAAAAACATGAAAATAATGATTTGTTCGTTCACAAAATTTGAAAAATCTGCCTTAGTAACCGATAGTTTATTTGATGCATATCAAATAATAATTCGTCGTGTCTTACACGATATGTTAATAACAACGCTAGGTGAAATGCTCAATGGGTCAGGTACAAATCAGTTTCCACAAAATTGATGAGATATTGAAGCTAAACGGCACGGCTCAGCTAAACCGAGTCACGCTAGATATTCATCAACACTTGCAGAGCCATTGCACTTGCGTTGTAGAAGTTGCGCATCTTCAGCATTCGGCTCATACCATTTCCTTCGCCAGCAATGGAAAAATTACAGACAACCTAAGCTACCACCTTTCAGGCACCCCCTGTGAAAAAGTGGCGAAAGACATTGGCGAACATATTTTCTATCAAGACCAGGTATACAAGCGTTTTCCTGAAGATCAGATGTTTCAAGAAGATGGCATTCAAGCTTACATTGGCCTGCCATTGAAGACACAAAATGGCGAAGTTCTGGGAATTTTACTGTCTACCTTTACCCGAAGCATCCACGCGAAAGAAGCGCAAGATATCCTCGACTTCCACCGATTTTATGCCAATGTCATTATTCATAGCTTACGTGAAAAGTGGGTCAGTGAACGTTCAGATAAGCTTCTTAATCAGCTTAGCTATGAGGTATCGCATGATAACCTAACTGGACTGCTCAACCGTAGCTGTTTAGCAGATACCTTGGAGACATTAACGCAGCAGGCGACTCGCCCATTCAGTTTGGCGTATCTTGATATCGATAATTTCAAATCGATCAATGATATCAACGGAAACTATATCGGCGACCAAATCATTAAGTTCACAGCTAACGCCATTCAACAGAGCTTGTCGTCGCCAAACAATGCGTTCCGTGTTGCAGGAGATGAATTCGCCTTCATCACGTACGACGAAGATCCTGTCGCCGTGTGTCAGGAAGTACTCGACAAAATTGAAAGCGGCTACAGCGACAAATCTAACCGGATTTCTTTCACCGTTAGTATTGGTATTGCACGTGCCCCAGTACATATGTTGAACAGCGATGAGCTGATTTTGAATGCCAGTCTCGCTCTCAAAGATTGTAAAAAACACCGCGATACACGGATTCAGCATTACGACACACACCTTAGTGCGTTATACCACCGTAGGACGCAGCTTATTGAGGCAATGCGAATCCAGCTAAGTACTGATATACAAGACAGCGATGAGTTGTATGTAGTGGTTCAACCGATCGTCGATATCACGAGCGACCGCTGGAATTACTTTGAAATTTTGACTCGTTGGAATAGCAATATCTATGGAAATATCTCTCCAGCAGAGTTCATTGAAGCTGCCGAACAATCAGGCCTGATTATCGAGTTAGGTGAACGGATTATTGAACTCGCGTGTATCGCAAAGCAAGAACTCGAAGCGAACCTAGGCTATAAAGTCAAACTCTCCATCAATTGCTCAGCGTATGAGCTGGTTGATTCCAACCGTTATATTAATCACTTAACCAACATGGTTGAAAAGTATCAGCACGAAGCAAAAGACTTTGTTATAGAGCTCACCGAGACCGTCTTACTCTCACAAAGTGGCCGTGAACAGATGGTACTTAACTCGTTGCGATACTTGGGTTTTAAAGTCGCACTGGATGATTTTGGTACGGGATACTCAAGCTTGAACTATATACACAATTATCCGATTGATAGCATCAAAATCGATGCTACCTTTGTGCAGAACATGCTCTCAAATACAACCTCTGAACAAGTAGTGTTTTTGATAGCGCAATTGGCAGAGCTGCTTGATGTGGATTTGATTGCCGAAGGCGTAGAAGACGATAGAGCACTACAAAAGTTAATTGAAATGGGCTGCCACTACATCCAAGGTTATTTTTACTCTCGTCCACACAGTGTTGAAGAAATCGTACACCTGATAAATGAACATGAAGTGCGGAGTGCCTAACGTAATGAACAGACTGCTGTCATAGAATTCAAATCTAGTTAATGTACAAAGTAAAAGAGACCAAGCTATGCTTAGTCTCTTTTTGTTTTTTAAGCGAAGTACTTTATTACAGCACTGCTTTCTCTTTATCGCGTAATAGTCTATCCATTTCATCTCTGTTCGCGACAAAAGTAGCCATCTCTTTCTTAGGAACAGAACTCGCCATTGGGATATTTGCTCGCATAGCGTTAACTGGACGGCCGTATTCAATCAACTCATAGTGAAGGTGTGGCCCAGTCACTCGACCTGTTTTACCAGAAAGACCGATACGCTGGCCTCGAGAAACCTTTTGCCCTTTCTTCACCAAAATCTTACTTAGGTGTAAGTAACGGGTTTTGTATTTGCTGCCGTGCTCAACAACCACGTAGTTACCCGCATAAGGGTGTTTACGAGTCATGATCACTGTACCATCACCAGTAGAAACGACTGGTGTACCGGTTGGTACAGCAAAGTCAGTGCCGTTGTGCGGCGCAACACGCCCCGTTACTGGATGTAAACGATTAGGGTTGAAGCCAGAACTGATACGCCAACGGCTACTTACAGGGTAACGCTGGAATGCGCGCTGTAAGCTTTCACCTTTGGCATTGTAGAATTGACCATCAGTATGAAGGTAAGCGGTGATCTCGCGGCCGCGATTATAAATCTTAATCGCCTCAATTTCGTTCTTACCTGTTGGTACACCATTGATGCTTTGTGAGCGACGAACAACTTCAAATCGATCACCTGCACGAAGATCACGTCCAAAGTTAAGTTGTTCTTTGAGTAAGCTTACGACTTGACTCACTTCCGCCGACGTTAAACCTAAACGACTCGCAGAAGAAGAAAAACTGCCTTGAATAACGCCAACTAAAGGTTCTTGGCTCCACACGCCAGGAATGGAAATATCAGTAAAGTCATAGCTACCATCACTATTCAGCTTGTAGACCACCTTATCTGCAATAGAAAATTGCAGTTCCATTTTCGCTAACTCGCCTGTCGCATCATCACGCCAGAAACGGAGCGTATTGCCCGGCTTAAGTGTATCAAGTGCCAAGTAGTTCAAATCCGTTTCCATTACTTTCATTAACGAGCTGTAACCGAAACCGAGCTGACTAAAAATAGTGCTTAGGTTGTCACCTGCTTGGATTTGATATTCGAAGTTCGGGGGAGTGACAACTTCGGCAGTTGTCGCATCAAGAATTTTTTCAACGACCTGAGATTCAGGTAGGTTCAATGCGATGGTTTTGGTTAAAGATGACTCTTTGAGAGAGTGAGAAACACCAATCGCAACTAAAACTGGCAAGGAGTATAACAGCAGCGCTCTACGACTTGTCAGATTCGGCAACCGTCTTGTAATTTCATTTGTAGACACGGGAATTACTATCTCCTTTCAAACAAGGCTCATAGCTTATGCATTCCCGAATAAGAAATCACTAGGAAATTTCGAGATCTAGCGCAGAAAATACTGAATTTTTACAGAACTCAAAAAAAATTCATCACTGTTGCATATGTAAGTTATTCCCTACACGCTGTAATGTGGATGAATTGAATTGATTTGGCGTGTCTGCCATTGCTTGATCGTCACCGTGCGCTAAATATGAAAGCGTGATAGTTGTATCACTTTTCCATTCGAGCTGAGTAAATTTCACGCGGTCACCAACAAAAATACTGTCTAAAAGTACAACTCGGCTCGGCACGGGGTCAAACTTGAACAAGCCAACATAGTTAAACGAACCGCTACCTTGTGTCGTTACAATCATCGGTGCAACAACCCATGAAACACCTTCAATCTCACGCTGACTAATCGACGCAGTTGGGACAAGTACCTGACCTTTCGTCGCACCTGCATCATAGTCACCTATCAAATAGCCGTTTTCTTTATCCCACTCATCAAGAAAAGTGACCGCACCCTGCTCGGGGACTTGGATCGTCCAAGGATTACGTGCAGTGATACCAAGCGTCTCTTGCACAATAACGTTAGTTTCTACTTCTGTTTGAGGAAACTTAGCCATGATCTCGTCATCAGACAAACTAAAACGATAAACACCCGCGATCACAACCACAACTAATAAAACGATTGGAATAAGTAGAATAAGTGGTATCGGCAGGATTTTTTTGTGAGTCATGAAAGCTTCCTTGTTTCAAGGTATAAACGAAAAGCGAGTATACCATTGTATACCCAAATGATTTCACCTCTTCAAGTGTTTCAAAATTAAACTAAACTGATTATATCCAAATAGTTTCAAGTCCAGAGCTCATAACGAGCTAGTGACACAAGCTCTGTGCTCTAGGTCTATTGGTGTATTGGGACAAATAGGTAATCACGATGACAAAAACCATTCATACATGCGAGTGCGCCTGCGGTTTAGTTGAGATCCGTTGTAAGGGAGAGCCCACCCACACGTCTGTCTGCCATTGCTTCGAATGCCAAAAACGAACTGGCAGTGTTTTTGGGGTACAAGCTCGCTTTGAAAAAGAGCACGTCACTTTAAACGGTGAAGTCACTAGCTATACCCGAATTGGCGATGATGGCAGTGAGGTTCAGTATGACTTTTGTCCATCCTGCGGCACGACAATGAGGTTGTTCGTTGCTGCATACCCAGAAATCATGATCATTCCCGTCGGTCTATTTACCGATAAAGAGTTCCACCAACCTACCGTTTCAGTCTATGAACAAATGAAACACGGGTGGGTGAGTTTCGAATGCACAACGGAACACATCTGCTAGCGGGCAATCCACGTTCACATATTTACTTTGGCTCGGACAAACACCCTATAAGTGAGATTTTTTTGAGAATGATCAATCGAGTTTTACTGTAAAGGGTTTCGTAACTCGGTGTGAGCGTTATAATCGGCTCCTAATATTTGGTGGGGGTTTATTGTGATTTCCAGACTTCCTCGTTGGGTGGAATATGGCGCGTTTCTACTAGCTCTTCTCGCGGGCTGCGTCAACGCCGTTGGTCTTCTCGGCTTTCAACACCAAGCGATAACTCATCTTTCGGGAACCGTAACTCAGCTAGGGAACAGCTTGCTAACAGGTGTGGATAGCTCCATTCACCTGCTCTTCATCGTATTTAGCTTTTTGATTGGCGCTGCCTTTAGCGGCTTTTTTATTGAAAGCAGTGCGTTAAAGCTAGGACGAAGATATGGTGTTGCACTGTGCATAGAAGGAAGCTTGCTCTTACTCAGCTTGGGCTTTTTGGTGCAAGGGGATTTGTACGGCCAATATCTAGCATCAGCAGCATGTGGATTACAAAACGCAATGATCACCACGTTTAGCGGCGCAGTAGTCAGAACCACACATATGACCGGAATCATCACCGATCTAGGGATTATGATTGGAGAGAGCTTGAGAGGTCGTCAATTTGACCGACGTAAAGCAAAATTATTCCTATTCATTTTCTTTGGCTTTTTGTTTGGCGGCGTCGCGGGAGCGGCTCTATTTACGGTATATGGTTTATATACGCTGGTTTTCCCAGCAATATTGGCTTTTTCTACAGCTCTGATTTACTGGAGTTACCTATACATACTTAGCCGTCAACAAAAAGCATAAAATTTCGATCCGATTGAAGCGACATACTTCAATCGGATTTGGCTCAATAGGTTCACACTGCAACGGTACAAGAAACGCTGAACGGCATTTTGACACTGCTAAAAACCTTAGAATAGATAAGGCTAACTGAATTTCTGGCTAAGAAGTTAGTCAGATCAAAATCACATTTGTTTACCATTTTATTATTCCAGTCACAATGCGCCCCATAATTCACTGCGCAATTCGCCTCTCGTGCTACAATTTTCTAACACACGCAACATATTCGCATACACTTAGACGTTATTTGACCAATTACCCGACAAATCGGCTGAATAACTAGATGTATTTAATGAATAGTATTGCAATGGATGCAGTTTGCGGGTACCCTCCGCAAAACTGTGATTAAATACGGATGTTTAGTGAATATTTATGTCATGGAAATGGCAAGTATTGACTAGTAGTAACACGAGACAACTATGCATAACACCACTAATGCTACTGAAGCTCCTAAGGGCAACTTTTGGATGTTTTTCATCCCTTCCCTAATTGGTCTTCTACTCTTTATGGCTCCGATCTCTTACGATGGCGGCCTAACCATTCCCGTTGCAGTGATGGCAAAAGTCATCCCAGCGGTGTTAGGCGATACCTTGATTGCTATCGTCACCAGTATCATCGCTTTCATGGCCGTTGCTTCTGTTCTTTGCAAAATTTTTAAGCCAGCTGCAATTTTACGTAATGGTTTTTTAAACGGTCTCTTCAACCCATCTCCACTTTGGCTCGTTGTTCGTTTAATCGGCGGCGCTGCCGTGTTAATGACGTTTTTCCAAGTGGGTCCAAAAGCAATTTGGGAAGAGAACACTGGCGGGCTTGTTCTTACTGGTCTCCTACCTACTCTGTTTGCCGTTTTCATTTTCGCGGGTTTACTGCTTCCGCTTCTTTTGAACTTCGGTCTTCTGGAGCTATTTGGTGCGTTACTCAGTAAAATAATGCGTCCGGTATTCAACCTACCTGGCCGCAGTGCAATTGACTGTATGGCATCTTGGTTAGGCGACGGAAGTGTTGGTATCTTGCTAACCAGCAAGCAATACGAAAATAAGTTCTATACTCAGCGTGAAGCGGCTGTTGTCGGGACCACTTTCTCAGCAGTATCGATCACGTTTAGCTTAGTTGTTATCGCTCAGGTAAAACTAGAGCACTTATTTTTGCCTTTCTACGGCGCTATCTGTCTAGCTGGTATCGTAGCTGCGATTGTCATTCCTCGCCTGCCTCCGCTTAGTCTGAAGAAAGATCGCTACATTGACGGCAGCAACCCTGATAAAGACGCAGATGCAGTGCCAGAAGGCCACACCACATTCTCTTGGGGTATGGATCTAGCTCTTAAGCGTGCTGGTCAAGTCACATCGGTTCAGTCTGTATTTAAAGAAGGCGTACACAACGCAGTCGACATGGTATTTGGCGTATTACCTGTAGTGATGGGTCTTGGTACCGTTGCATTGGTGATTGCAGAATACACACCTGTATTTGCAATTCTGGGTCAACCGTTTATCCCATACCTAGAGCTACTGCAAGTCCCTGAAGCTGTTGCAGCATCACAGACAATCGTTGTTGGCTTTGCGGATATGTTTATTCCAGCAATTTTAGCGGCCTCAATCGATAACGAAATGACACGTTTTGTTATTGCAGCAATGTCAGTAACTCAGCTTATCTACATGTCGGAAGTAGGTGCCCTACTGTTAGGCAGCAAAATTCCAGTAAACATTGTAGAGCTCTTCGTAATTTTCATTTTACGTACGTTAATCACGTTACCTGTGATTGCTGGCGTTGCTCATCTTATTTTCTAAAATCGAGACGTCAATTAACAAAGGCTCCGCATCGTCGGGGCCTTTTTTATACCTAAAACTCCGTCCACATTAGGCTTTTAGTAAAAAGCTCATAATTTACAAAGACAAAACTTCAACAAAACACCTGTCAGCACCAACAAAATTTTCATCACCTCACCTGTAAAGCCAGTTAATGCCACTGTTTGTTAAGCAATTCTTTTCATTATGACGATTTCATTAATTGAGCTCGCAAACATGATCACACTCACAAGTTTTAACGTAAATTGTCGGTTTGTTTAAATTTAGTTAAAAAAGACGACAAATGAGTTCATGTTTTTGACAAAGATGTCGATAAAAATATAACCAAACACAATAGGTTTCTCTTTACGCCCAATTCGCTCGGTTTAAAAGAGGCGAAAGCAAAGTGGAACCAACCGGGAGAATCAGAGGAAAGCTCATGAAATTCAGACATAAGGTTGTCACAGCCTCTTCATTTTTGCTGCTAATTACCGTGTCGTTATTGTCGACACAACAAGTTATGACCATCCGCTCCCAAACTCAGGAGCAAATCGACTCAAGTGTAAACGAGATATTGACCAGTGTTGGTAACACTGTGCAATCAGAAATGAATGCAAAGAAGGATCTCGCTCGCTCCATTACTGAAGTGATTGAGCTTGATCCCAGTTCACATAGCTATGTTCAAAACATACTTGAAAGACCGACGCCAAAAAGCAGCTTCCTTGCCATCGGTTTTGGTTATGAAAGTAATGGCTTTGTGATTGAAAATGACGACGGCTGGGATGCGGGTCCAGACTACGACCCACGTCAGCGTCCTTGGTTTATTGCAGCTAAGAGCAAAGGCGATTTGGTCGTAACCGATCCGTACGTCGATGCGTCTTCGAAAAACGTTATCATCTCTGTTGGTACGCCAGTAAAAGAAAATGGCCAGTTTTTAGCCGGTATGTTTTATGACCTCGAATTAACTACCCTTTCTGATCTGGTCAACCAAGTGAATCTGTTTGATGCTGGTTACTTATTTCTGATCACCGCTGATGGCACAACCATTGCTCACCCTCAAAGTAAGTATAACGGCGAGAAAGTCGGTAGCTACCTCCCGCAAATCGAACTTACGCAATCAGCACAACATGTTGAGATTGATGGCAACCGCTACATGGTTAACCTGACTCACATTCCTGGCGAGAACTGGTACGTAGGTTCGGTGATCGATGAAGCTGTTGCCTATTCTGCCGTAGGAGAGCTTCGTAACAACGCTATTATTTATTCAATCATTGCCGTGATTGCATCTATTATCGCCCTAACTCTGTTGATTCGCACTCTCATGCGTCCTTTGGACACGCTAAACAATGCGATTAAAGATGTAGCATCAGGGAAAGGCGACCTTACACAACGCCTCGAAACAGATACTGACCAAGAGTTTTCTGAGCTTGCCACAAACTTCAATACGTTCATGGAGAACTTACAACAGCAAATCATTGAGTCGAAACGTATTTCTGATCAAATTTTAAACGGAACTCAAATCACCGCTGAGGGCGCAAAAGACTCGGCAGGCGCAATTCACACTCAGCTGCAAGAGCTAGAACAACTTGCTACCGCGATGCATGAGATGTCTGTCACCGCGACAGAGGTTGCTAATAATGCGCAAGGTGCGGCAAGTGCAGCTAAAGAAGCCGACCAAGCAACGGTTGAGGGGTCTTCTATCGTTGGTGAATCGACACAAACGATAAACATGCTTTCCGATAGCATTGACCTTGCAGTCGAAGAAGTACAAGTGTTGGAATCTGCTACCGCCAATATCGAAACGATTCTAAAAGTCATCAACGATATTGCGGACCAAACAAACTTACTCGCGTTGAATGCCGCAATCGAGGCTGCACGTGCGGGAGAATCTGGCCGAGGCTTCGCCGTTGTTGCAGATGAAGTACGTACACTGGCACAACGTACTCAAGAGTCGACAACAGAGATTCGTACTATGATTGAGCAACTACAATCTGGCGCTTCATCTGTGGCAAATGCCATGCATCAAAGCAAAGGTAGTGCTATAGAGGCCGTTGAAAAAGCGGGTTTAGCAAATAGTGCGTTACAACGCATTCGTGACGCGATTCAGCGTATTTCCGATATGAACTTGCAAATTGCCTCAGCAGCGGAAGAGCAAAGCCTTGTCGCTGAAGAGATCAACAACAATACGGTGAATATTAAAGACCTATCGACTCAAGTCGCCGAATCGGCAAATCGAACCAACGACGCGATGCAGGCGCAACAAGAAGATGTACATAAACAAGATCAAATCTTAAATAGATTTACTGTCTAACACTCATCTAAGCAAAAACAGCGAGCACCGGCTCGCTGTTTTTGTTTTTAACCCTCAACCCTAGTATTGGTCGATGTTACATGTGCCATGTTGTTGCTATTAAGCTCAACATTACAAGAACGCCGACTATGTGCCCTTTCAAGTTTAATTGAACTCGACATGGATATAGCGATCATTAGAACGGCGATAATAACGGTCGTCCACTTTTAGATAAGTGAAATCTCCAATCTTTATGTAGGTACTATTCCGAGGAATTCGGTCATGGTAATAGTAACTGCGCCTTGGTCGTCTGGTCTCCACATAAATAACGTCACGATGTTTGTGTTTATGCTTGTGCTTGCGCTTGTGTTTATGATGGTGGTGATGAGCATGATGGTGATCGTACCGATGTCCATGCTTATGCTTCGGGTCAGCCACCGCTTCTGTACTCAACACACCTAAAGACAACATAACGCCAACCATGGCAAAAGATAATTGCTTTAACACAACAGAGCCTCTTATTCATATCAACATCGATATAATAGAAGGGTGAATCACTGTACATGTCAGCCTTTCGCTAAGGAGTTTTACTAAAAAGTCAGCGCTAACCGTGATTATCAGAGAAACGTCAAACATCACAAATGCTGATGACTTCGAGTGGCCTGGGTTCGGCTATGAATACAAAAAAGCCGCCCGTTTGACTACGAGCGGCTCAGTTTTTAAATAAGCTAGCGTGATTTTATACTGCTTGGGCAAACAGCAAGAAACAGCCGAATAGGAAGATCATGCTCATTCCCATTGCGCCGCCACCAGCTTCATAAATATTGTCATCTTCTACCGGCACTCGGCGCACTTTCATGGTCATTGATAATGGGACAAAGACCGCGAGAAACACAAGAATAATCCCCGCGTAGCTGAGAATAGCTAGGAAGTGTTCTGGCGCAAATACAGCACCTAATAGTGGTAGCACAAAAGTAGTAACAAAAATCACTGGCTTACTTGCTTTCAGTAGGTCTGCATTTTGATCATATAGCGCCATTGCAACACCTAAGAACGACGTTAGCAGTGCCAAACCAGTAAACATGGATAGGATGAACTCTAAGCCCTCGTATTGCTGACCTAGTACCGAGATCAACTCTGTTACGTTGGAGTATTGAACAAGCTCATGAGGTGGTAGATTGCCGACAACCGCTAACAACCATAATAGGTAACAAACAAGCGGAATAGTTGAGCCCACGATAATCATATTACGCAGCTGTGTTTTACTCGCTTCTTTGTTGTAAGTTACAAGCGATGGGATCACGACCATAAAACCGAAACTGGTGAAAAGCACCGAACTGGTTTTGATAAGTGCCATTTTATCGTCGCTCACAACCTCATCAAGTCCTTCAAACGAGACGCTTGGTGCAAGCGCAAAAAGTGTCAGGATCAGCGCTACGATCATGCCTAGGAACAAACCGCGATTAAGCTTATCTACTACCCCTGTACCTGCCGAAACAATGATACCAACTAAAAGAGTAAAACCGACTTGGCTTGCGATCGTGGATGTTGGAAGCCCAATTGAGGCTGTTACTTTTTGTACCAGATCACCCGCACCAATGATGTAAGCCATTAATAGACAAACTAACAGGGCGTAAAGCAAGCTGTTGGTTACCAACTGGCCTCCTTTACCAAGCGTTTCGCGAGCAATTGCATTCATGCTCACACCACCACCTACTTTGCAACTGGCTTCAAGAAGGAGCAGCGCAGCATAAGTCGTTCCAGCCCAGATGAACAACATAAGAAGAGTGCCCCAAAGGAGGCCAAATTGAGCAAGCACCATTGGTATAGCAAGCATACCAGCGCCAAGAGCAGTACCTGCAACGATCAGGGAGCTGCCGACAAGTTTTAGGTTCACGGTTAATACCTCTAAATTCAATCCGTTAATTTCTCGCCAGTTGTGCTTTAGCTAAAGCACACAACAAAACGCTCCGACTTAGTCAAAATTTGGTTACAAGAGCACTATGTTACAAGAGCCCTGTATGGCTAAGAAAACATGCAACAAAAGGTGGTTAATCATTTGCACATGAACACTTGAGAGTCGTTTTTGGCGATGTCATCGTTGATGAAATGTGCGCAACTTTGGGTTCGAAGCAAAATTGTTCATCTTAATTCATCAACCCCATTCGTTATGAATGGATTTGGTTCGAAAAGATTGTAAGGCATAAGCAGGACGATTGAAAAGCAAAAGGTCAATCTTATAGCGATATATTTTAACAACTCTTATCTTTTACCTAAGATGTGTTGTTTTTTTCGTCACTAATTAGTCTTTTATCGCTTAAAGAGAAGGCAGAACGTGCTCAATGGCTCAATTTGGCTGGGTGTACAGATTAATTTACAGTTTAAGTGAAGGTGTTAGATTCCAAGGACGTAGCCTAGATCGGACAATATCGCTATTATTCGCTGCGTACCGACACTGTTCGGTTCACATACCTCTAAACACTGATTTACGGTTCGAAAATATAGGTAAATGAGTGTCCGAATGCTGGGTGTGGTTCCCCAGCATTTGCATCCTTTCTTTTAGATGTCATCAATTGATCGAAATTGCGTAAATCTTGTATCGCCCGACTTTACGACTGTGTTAATACGCTTTATCTAGCGCGCCAATGATATAAGTTAACACTGGAATACCCATATCGGCGACCTGCTTCTCAGTCTCACTCATATTTTCATGCGCCATCCGCAACTCTACTTCACTTATCGATTCTTTGTGAAGGTAAAGCTCTTTGTAGTTCATCAATCGCTGTTGTGACTGTTGAATCAGTGTCACAACATTCTCTTTAGTCTCACGATGTTGCTGATCAATTTCACTAAATAAATGATCTAAAATGCGTTGCATTTTGCGAATAGAAGCTTTCGTTTCTATTGATTTGTATGATTGATACTTTTCCATTGAGTTAATAACTGACTAAAATATTTACGTTTTTATAAGACAGTTATTTTTATACTGATTGCAAAGCAGGTAAATATGTGGTGGTTAAACTGGTCCACTTCTTGCTCCGTTTAGGTCAAAACTGTCCTTTCAGGAGAGCACATGCAGGTAGACCCTATAATTCAAGCACTGATCGCAAGACGAAAATCGAATGGCCTCTCCCGTGAGCAAATGGCAAACATCGCTGGAATGAGCGTAAAAACATATCAAAGGATCGAGCGCGGAGAGTCCGATCTTAAACTCTCACAATATCGTGCCATATTGCGTTCGCTTCATTTGACTGACCTAGATATTGCCTTAGATGTACGTGATGTTCAGCATGTCACAGCAAATGACTTAACGGCCGTGGCGCGATTGCTCTCACCGGAAGCTCAGTCCCTGCTCGTTCGCCTGTTATCGTTAATCCTTGAACAAAAGAACAAGAAAGGTGATTAACCACATTACTCATACTCAAACGATGAATGCCCTGTTGAGCGTTGAAACATGAATCGTTTAGACAAAAATAAAACTCGTCAAATGACGAGTTTTATTCTTTATATCAGTCCGTTACTCTAGGCTTTTTAATTCCGATGTATCAACGCCTTTTATTGCATCTTTCGCCACTTTATCAGGATCAAAGACATCACGTTCTTCATACGAATTATCAATCATGCCTTGTCCTATCGCGGTCGCCTGCTTTTGTAACTTGTTACCCTCTACCTCACCAGCATCCCAGCCTTGTCGATAATCGGAGTCGGTTTGATACCTTGTTTCGTCCTTAATATAGTGTTCAAAATCATTCCCTGCCTCTTGCATACCACTATGCCGACCGTCATGAAAGCCTTGAATATAAGCTTCATCATAACCGCTCTCTTTTAACGCGCTGTCACTCGTACCACAGCCTGAGAGGAGAACAAAAAATAGCGAAACGAATACCTTATGAAACATATTTAGGCCTCAAAGCTTTCAAATAAATTAATCATAGTTCGCGATTTCAACTTCTGCTTACTTCAGGCTATTAGATAGCATTGTGACTCGACGAAGCCTGTGAACTTGAGTCCCTACAGTGAGTACAAAGCTGGACAAAGCATCACACCTACTGATAAACATTATACTCAACGCGCGTTTAATACTTCCATCGCAAGTGCTTCATCATCTTGCTCAGCCAAACCACTGATACCAATTGCACCGACGATTTTCCCCTCTTGTTCTATAGGCACACCACCCATAAAGCCTGTGATCTTCGGGTCAGTCCAATAACTCAACTGCTTACCCGTCTCACGAGCCCAAGCACCCAGATTGCCGCTAGGCTGACGGTCTCTAGCCGAGGTGTAAGCTTTGTTCTGTGCCAACAAACCTGCTTGCACACTCACATCATCCATTCGGGCAAAACCGAGCAATTCTCCATGTGTATCAACCACGGCAACCGCAATGTTTTGCTTGCGAGCAGTCGCAATTTCCAATGCCGTTTGAATTAGAGTTTGAACTTGTACGTATTTCATTTTTCTCTCCTAAGGGATCTCATGACCAAGGGTTTTCTCGAACAATCCATACCAATGGCTGCGTGATAGCGTGACGTTCTCTACTTGAGCACAAGCGCGAATACGCTGTGGGTTTGCAGTCCCAATAACAGGCTGAATTTGGTTTGGATGACGCGTCAAGAAGGCTAAAACAATCGCCTCTGACGGCACGCCATATTCAGCTGCCAGCGCCATCACCATCTCCGACGTCTGTCTGGTGTTGTGATCATCAGAATGTAAGCCACGCTCTGAGAATCTTCCTTGCGCCATACTGCTCCACGCTTGCAGTTGGATATTGTGCTTACGGGCATGCTCCAGTGTTCCTACAACGTAGTCAGATGCAGACGAAGGAAGCCCCATGCCTTGCTTTATGAAGTCAGACTTAGCCAGACTCATTTCCAACTGGTTCGCCACAATAACTTCGCCCGTTGCTTGTTGAAGAAGATCAATTTGAGCACTGTTCATGTTAGAAACACCGAAGTGGTTAACTTTGCCAGCTTGTTTCAGTGCTTGGAGCGCTGTGCCCAGTTCTTCAAATTCAACCAGAGGATCAGGACGATGCAGCATCAAAACATCAAGGTTTTCCACGCCAAGGCGCTCAAGAATGCCCTCAACAGAAGCCGTCACCCATTTGGCAGAGAAGTCATACTGCTTAACACCTTGCTCATCTCCTAGACGGATGCCGCACTTGGATTGCAGATAAATTCGCTCTCGTAAGGTTGAGTCATTGGCTAAGATGCACCCAAACACTTCTTCTGCCTTACCGAATTTGTAGATATCCGCATGATCAAAGAGATTGATGCCAACCTCTAATGCAGCCTCGACAGCGGCATAAGCTTGGTTTTCATCTTGGGCGGTTAATGGGTTGCGATTCCACTCCCCTCCAAGTCCCATACAGCCGAAGACCAAGCGGCTAACGTTAGGTAAGGTTTTGGCGAGCGGTAGTGTTGGATTGTTCATCGTTATTCTCACTTTTCCGATTTCTGCATCTTCAATTTCTTAAGTTAACTCTAACCATCTTACCGTTCGTAAAAATTAGTTTAATACCGTAAAATCGAATTCATTATCCTCGCTACCGAACAATTAAAGCGAACAATAAAGACGAGCAATCAAGATGGCAGATTATAAGAGAATCGAAAAACTGATGCTGTTTGCTGAAGTGGCTCAAACACTCAATTTTTCTAGAGCAGCGGAGCAACTTGGCATTTCTAAAAGTTACCTGTCGGAACAAATCAAGCGTTTGGAATCGGAACTCGCAACGCCTTTGATTGTTCGAACCACACGCAGCGTGAGACTAACAGCAGAAGGTGAATCGATCTTTGCACAAGCGGAAGATCTCAAACGCCGCGTAGTGGAAATGGAAAAGAGTTTAAGTCAGCGATCTGAACAAATAGACGGTCTGATTCGTCTTACCGCTCCCAAGATGTTTGCTGAAGCGGTGCTGCATGATTTGTGCGTAGCGTTTCGCGCTTTACATCCAAACGTAGAGTTCGAGATTCTTTCTAGCTATCAAGCGTTTAATCTGACGGAAACCAGCGTTGATTTTGCGTTTCGAGCGACAAGAACGCCGCCAGAGAATATGATTGCTCATCACCTTTTGGACTACCACCACTGGCTGGTTGCCTCTCCTCATTATCTGCAAGAAGAAGGTACGCCGGAGACGTTAGCGGATTTAAAACAGCATCAATGCTTAACCACATTGCATCAAAAAGAGTGGCCGTTAAAAACGGGAACAGTTCAAACCCAAGGTTGGCTTTCAAGCAATGAAAACCGCTTACTCAAAGAATCAGCCCTGTCTGGCAATGGCATTGCTCGGTTAGCAAGTTACTTTGTCGAACAAGACGTTGAGCACGGCCGTCTAGTGCAGGTTCTATCGGAAGAAACTTACCACCAGCACAACGCGGTGTACTTGGTGTATCCGCAGCTCATCTATCAATCGGCGAAAACCAGAGCCTTCATTGAATTCGTGAAGCAGCGCTTTGCTATATAACTAAGGCAGTTAATCCGCAGACCACACCGAGCGAATATCTGGCCAACCCCAGTTAGTAAGAGCGACGTCTTCTAAAACACCTTGGAAACGCAAAGTTTGTGTATGGTGGAACATGGGTGCAATCCAATACTCGCTGATCAACGTCGATGCAATTGGCTCCAATGCATTAAGGTAGCCCTCAAGTGGAACGAAAGATCTGACTCTCTGTAGTTGTTCATCTAACCATTGTGCGTTCTTCTCTCCCAAAGTGTGGAATAGCACAGCGTTGCTGAAGAAGTTCGTGAACGCTGAGGCATGACGATTATCATCTAGGTTTATGTTCGTCACGACCATCGTCTCATTTAGCTCACCATTCTTAGCTTTCTCGTTCAGCTCACGATAGGAATACATAACAATTTCTACTTTACTGCCAACACTCACCAAACGATTAGAAATAGCCCGCGCACAGCGACGCAACGCGGTATAGTTATATCCGGCTATCGTAATGTGTTTAGGTAACTTAAGCGGCTCACTGAACGGACGGAGCACTGGCTTCCAACCTGGTAGCAGGTTATAAGCGGGTATACTCCCAAATACAATATTCTCGCGGCGCATCACTTCGGCCAAGCGCTCAGGTTGAATTAGCTCACTAATATAACGGCGCTGCGCTACAGAGAGTTTGTGCTTAGCGTGCTGATTAAATAAGGCGAATAAGCAACCATCTTCTATTCGACTACGCTTGCTCGCCGATGAGTTTTCTCGGTTTTGCGTCGACATATAGTGTCCACACAAATCCTCCTCGGGCGAAGCATCCCTTTGCAACGTATTTGCTGCCAATGACGGGTTCTCCATTTGCTCGTCATTAACAATCCAGATAGTCACCAAATCCGTTAGAACTCTACATGCATAGTAACCATTAAATGCTTGCAGTTTTAAACGACTTTCATTGTGCTCGACAACAGAGAATGGGCCACTTCCGACCACCAGCTTGTTATTCGCTACGTTAACTTGGCTTACTGGTTGAATGCCGTATTTCACACCAGAAATAAGTCCAGCAAAGCCCAAGTCAGCTCGATTAAGCTTAAAAACAACTTTCAATGGCGTTGGCGCAGTAATGTTAGCAACATGTGCCAACTCTTTTTCGTAATACTGTAGTGAACTCAACTTTGCAAACAAGCTAACCACTGTTTCTGCATCAATGGAATTACCATTATGAAAAGTCAGACCTGGACGAAGGTAGAAAGTCCATTCGTAGGTGTCTTCGTCATAACGCCAGTGATGTGCGAGTTCTGGTTGCACTTTCCCATTGTGATCACTCGAAACTAAGCAACAATAGATTTGCCTTAATAAGAAACGTTCGCTGCTACGCTGAAGTTGATGTGGAACGACACGCTCAAACATTCGCTTATAGGTTAATTGAATATTGAGCTGTCCTTCTTGCACAGAAGCACCAGACGTTGTTTTTAACAAACGGCCAAATGCCATTTCGTCTTCATCTAATATCGCCAGTGCTTTTTCATACTTGCCTAACTTGATACGTTCAAGAGCCAAGCTCTCTTTTAAAACGTCTAACTCCATATTCAGAATAAGAGTCGATCGTTGGTTCCGCCCAGCTTTCGGGTGCCAGCTCAACCACGCCTTCTGCTGCATCTGCGTTAGCAGGCTACGAGCATGCCGAGAAGAAGTGAACATGATGTCGGCAATGTCCTGTAACGTGGTTTTTGTTTCATCACCAACGCTAAACGAGAGTAATCGTTGGTAATAGCGAAACAAATTGAGATCAGACACTGAATCAACCTTAGATCTGTGAAGTTTGTGGATAGGAATAGTTTACTTAAGTTGGCGGTAATAAAATAAGAAAACTTCCTAATTATCTGTTCCCCTTTTCCACAATTAACCTCCAAATTCGGCTTTAAAGCCCCATATATTTACGTTATTAGGAAAAAAGCCAACAAAAGCACTCTCTTTTTTATATCCCCTTTTATACACATAATTTACTCGTCAGCTAAAGGAGGAAAAAATGAAGAAGCCAATGATGGCGTACTTTTTTCAGCAACGCCTAGCTCAATCGAGTAATAAAATAGAAGTGATGACTCTGGTTTATCTTAACGATATGTTCCAGTGGTCATAGCCTAACCTCAAGCAGAACTTAGCTCCTGATACTACACCCCCACTTCGTTGTATCTTAAGTTCTGCTTTTTCATCTTTTGCACTCTACTACCTTATTGCAGGTTACTAAAAGTTAACTAGTTGAAACACCGCAAAACAGAGTCTACATTGAAGTCTCATCCCCCAATCGCTTTGTTGAGAAAGGGGCATTCATGGATATACACCACCAATTCGGGAGTCAATATGGCAACTTCAGTGAAACTTAAAGCGGGCGACAGCTTCCCTCATCTTCAAGCCACTTTGCTAGATGGTTCAAGCGTAACGTTGGGTCAGCCGCAAGGTGATGCGACTTGGCAAGCAGTATTCGTTTATCGTGGTAAACACTGCCCTCTTTGTACTAAGTACCTCAACGAGCTTGAGAGTTACAAACAGGCTTTCGCTGATGCTGGCGTCGATATTCTTGCCGTTTCTGGCGACTCAAAAGCACAGCTAGAGGGGCATCTAGAGAAACTCGAAATCAGCTTCCCTATCGCTTACGGCCTGACCGAAGAACAAATGAAAACGCTAGGCTTGTATGTATCTATTCCTCGATCTGAACAGGAAACCGATCATAATTTCGCAGAACCAGGTCTGTTTGTGGTGAATGAACACGGCGACTTACACGTGGTGGATATTTCAAACAACCCGTTTGTTCGCCCTGAGCTTGGCGCGCTATCACGCGGATTGGCATGGATTCGCGATCCAAACAATAACTACCCTATCCGTGGCACATTGGATTACTAATATCTTCTACACCCAAGTAAACTTTCTATCCTTAAATAAGCTAGGATTCTTGCCTTAGTGAGAATAACTTGGAATGCATATCAGATCCGTGAGATCTGATATGTATAAACAAGTTGGAAATAAAGTCCTTGTTCATTATACAACGTCTTGATGAAAAACAAGATCAGTGAAGCCCAGACTCCCCTCAAACAACGTTAAGTATTTACTTCTAAGTCACTTTCACGATAAACACATGAAATTAAGACTAAAAACTTAGACTTAACGGATATATAAATCATAACGGTAACTACACAAGTAGTTGGCTAGCGATTATTATCCTATTGCAACTCACAATTGTGCAAATCTAATAATTCATACCATAAATGAAAACATAGATACCGTAAGAGACAAAATAAAAGCAAACGATTAAATTACCAATAAAACACCGTTCAATTAAAATAAAAAACATTTCACTTTATAAAAATGTAATTAATCGTTATTTGCAATCACACATCTTAATTGAGAAATACAGTATGAATAAAATCTCTTTGCTTTATATGGCCGTTTGTATCGGATTAGTTGGATGCGGTTCAGGAGGAAGCGACAACGATCCAGCAAAAGATATACATCCCACCATTTCAAATCCGGAACAAGTCAACGCAATGACGGTGGACAAAGGTCATTTCTATTGTTCTGTAAACCAACAAAAACTGGAACACGGAGGGACATCTGCAACCATGTCCTACCTGATTGAAAAGAAAAGAAATTCTACGGTTGTCGACGATTATGAATGTACCGAATACGGTTTAAAGAAAGGTGAGTCAATTATCGTCACTAAAAGTGCAATTGAAAACTTTTCATACTCAAAACATTATAAAAGCACGAAGAAGAATGACATTAATGGGTTTAAAATCATCTACCCTACAGGGCTTACGACTCCGATTAATAAAGATTATGAAAAAATTACGATCACGTATAATACGGAGAGACCTGACGTTAACATTAAGATAATTCAATATTTTGACGAAAAGTCTAAATTATATACCATCAAAAAATATGAAAGCCACGTTAACGACAACTCACCAATAGGTTTAGTTGAGAAAGAGGAATTCGATAAATATTCCGATTTTGAAAAGAAACTGGAATTAAATAGTGCTTTTTTAAATTCAACTGAAGTGAGTGATTTATTCTACAACTTACTAAGTATGATAAAATAATAACTAAAAATCAAAAACTTAAAAAGTACGATTATGCTCAAGTAGCCTCGATATGCCTGACTCTAAAGAGTACGTTGTTTTACGAAACAAATTACGATTTGAATGAAGCACATCTAAGTTACTTGAGCATAAAAGGCGATGTGTTGTTATCAGCTTTCAAAAGAGAGTAACGTTTGCGATTAACTACTTTGGTCTTAACGAAGCTCAATTTGATGCTTTTCAGACCAAATTCGCAAATCATCGAGAATCTTAAGTGCGGTACGGCCGAACTCTGTTAGTTCATAGCTGACTGCAATTGGGCGGTCGCTGATCACTTTGCGCACCACCATACCTTCCGCTTCTAGCTCTTTAAGGCGTTGATCGATCATCTTTTTACTTGCACCGCCTAGCATGCGTGCTAAGTCATTGAAACGAACTGGGCCGTCTTTCAAATGATAAATCAAAGAACCTTTCCATTTACCACCAATTAGACGCATCCCTTTCTCGATAGCACATGGCTCCGCACATACGTTCGCCACTGACTTACGACCTTTGCTATCTACACTGATTCTGCTTTCCACAATACACCTCAAGATACGCACCTAATCTAGGTAACGAAAAGTAAGCTAGATACATTTAGTGCTTTAGAGTAATAAAAACGTCACCTCCCCGCAAACAAATAAAAATGGACCGCATGTAGCAGTCCATCTCAATTCATCATTCAGTTCGCACTATCTTTCTAAAAGGATTAGAAGTTTTCGTTAATGTGCGCTTCGAAACGAACAAAATCGTTTTCGATATCTGCGTTCTTCATCACGTCGTAACAAGCAAATGTAGGCAGTGCTGACATACCAAAGAAGCGGAAGTTAGCGTGCATGTGGAACATCAAATCGTCCACGCCTTTACCTTGGAATAGGTATTCGCTCTCATCATCAAACGATTCTTCTGGCGCGTTGAATGTCAGTGAAAGCATGTATTTGCTGTTGGTTTGAGTACCGCCTGTACCATAGTTTTTCTTTGGTTCTTCTGCGCTACGGCCATCGAATGCACACAGTGCGCCGCCCATACCCGCAGTAAACACGTCGTCCATGTATTTTTTGAATGACCAAGGCACAGACATCCAGTTGATTGGGCTTTGGATGATCACGCGATCAGCCCATTCAAAGTGTGCGAGTTGCTCATCTACGTTGATCTCATCTTGCATTGTCACAACGCGAACTTCATGGCCTTTTGCTTGCAGAAGCGTCTGTGCTTTGTCGACAAGAGAAGCATTTAGACGACCTTCTGAATATGGTGATGGTTCGTGTGCATTGATGATCAGTACGTTGCTCATGGGATTACCTTTAAATAAGTTCACAAGATGACGCAGTAACCATTGTGCGTCGGATGTGGTTTATTATGGTAACCTAGAAATATAGTGCAATTAGTTAACTTTTAGTAACCTACTTAATTTTTAATTATATCACTGTTTTTAAAAGATATATTTTTTCAACTTTTTATCCATCGTTATTTCACGATTAATTTTTTCATCGATTTGTTGCATCTTCCACAGAGCAGGCGTACACTTTATCGCAATTCGACGATTAACTATTAAGGCCAGCGAATGAGTGATAAGTGCAAGGACACGTGCGAAGTCGTTTTTCAGACAACGCAACAACAGCTCGAGAAAGAACAAACTCTAGCAGCGCAAGCAAAAGCTTTGTCGCATCCAGCACGTTTGCGCATTCTGCATATCCTGCACACGCTCGATACCATGGGCGGTTGTTTGAACAGTGATTTGGTTTCTGAACTGGGTCTTGCGCAATCTACTGTTTCCGAGCACTTGCGTATTCTAAAGCAAGCAGGCTTTATCAGCGCCGAGCCAAACCCACCTAAGGTGTGTTACCGCATTCAACGCGACGCGTTTGATCAGTTCAATCTAGGATTTTCCAAGTTATTTGATTAATGCCCTTTGCACGCTGTTCAGGCGTGCAGAGATAAACTATACCTTTAACTATCGCCTTTCGACGATAAACGAATAAGAGAACACTATGACTACTCAAGTTTTAAATAGTGCCAGCGACAAAATGAGCTTCTTGGACCGTTACCTAACGGTGTGGATTTTTGTTGCAATGGCAATCGGTGTAGGTATTGGCGCAGCATTCCCTCAAGTTGCTGAGTGGAACGAGTCAATGTCAGTTGGTAGCACAAACGTACCGCTAGCGATTGGTTTGATT
The DNA here is from genome assembly GCF_033339595.1 of Vibrio sp. 2096. Taxonomy (NCBI): domain Bacteria; kingdom Pseudomonadati; phylum Pseudomonadota; class Gammaproteobacteria; order Vibrionales; family Vibrionaceae; genus Vibrio; species Vibrio sp. 2096. The sequence continues at coordinate 619,969 of NZ_JAWOUX010000001.1, read as the reverse complement.
TTGATGATGTACCCGCCACTCGCAAAGGTGAACTACAACCTGCTAGGCACTGTGACGAAAGACAAAAAAGCGATCACGCTGTCTTTGGTCATGAACTGGATTGTCGGCCCTATTTTGATGTTCATCCTTGCATTGACTTTCCTAGGTGATCATCCGGGTTACATGGTTGGTATCATTCTGATCGGTCTTGCTCGTTGTATTGCGATGGTGCTTGTCTGGAACGATATCGGTGGCGGTAACAAAGAATACGGCGCAGCCCTAGTTGCACTAAACAGCGCTTTCCAAATCGTGACTTACAGTGTGATGGCATGGTTGTTCATCACTGTGTTGCCACCAGTCTTTGGTTACGAAGGTTTCGTGGTTGATATCTCGATGATGGACATCGCGGAAAGCGTTCTGATTTACCTTGGTATCCCATTCCTAGCGGGCTTCCTAAGCCGTAAATGGCTGGTCGCTGCGAAAGGTGAACAATGGTACAACGACGTGTTCATCCCACGCATTTCACCAATTACGCTTATCGCCCTACTTGCGACCATCGTACTGATGTTCAGCTTGAAAGGTGAAATGATTCTTGAACTGCCAATGGATGTATTCCGTGTAGCAATTCCACTGGCTATCTACTTCGTATTGATGTTCTTTGTCAGCTTCTTCGTTGGTAAGAAAATGGGTATCGACTACGACAAAAATGCGTCGATTGCCTTCACGGCAACGGGCAACAACTTTGAATTGGCAATTGCGGTTTCTATCGCGGTGTTTGGCCTAAACTCAGACCAAGCTTTTGCTGGTGTCATTGGCCCGCTGATCGAAGTGCCTGTATTGATTGCTTTGGTGAACGTAGCATTGCGAATGAAAACCAAATATTATGGCTAACCTAAAAAGCACAAAAAATACAAAAGCGGTAAAACATTAACTCACTACCGTTTTAATATACTCGCTGGGCGTTAGGCCGAACTTACTTTTAAAGCGTTGGCTAAAACGCCCCTCTGACTGATAACCACACAACTGTGCGAGCATAGCAACGTTATACGAGCCATTTTGCATCAAGTAAAGTGCGTGATTTAAGCGCACTTCTGCCAATACTTCACGATACTGGGTACCTTCTTGTTTCAATTTGCGTATCAATGTTGCTCGGCTCATAGCAAAATGCCCCGCGACCATGTCTAATGGATGCTCCTCCCCTGGAGAGCGCGATAAGTAACGACTAAGTTTCTGACTAAAAGAGATATGTGAACTCGAGAACAATCGATGTAATAACCCTCTCTCAGCTAGCTGCTGATATAGGCCCATAATCCAATAGCGTTGTGTCGCTTCACTTAAGCTTTCCCGCTCAAACGAAAACAAAGCATTTAACGTCGCTTGCAATGCTTTATCTGTCTCAACAACGGGTACATAGTTTCCTAATGCGTTGCTCATGCTTAGCTCCAACATTTCATCGCTAGGCACACAGTGAAAACTGAACATTCGAGAAAGAAATCGCCCTTGTAGAGGAAGATTTTCAAAATTTAGGGATGCATTTGCTTCACAAAGCATGATATTTGGATGATGGATGTCGAGTACTTCATCTTTCCAGAAAAGATGTTTACTCCCCTTAACAATCTGAATAAGGCTTGGGGAGTGAATCCTGACATTACGAAGCTTCTGCTGCTGCTCCGCACGAAACAGCGTAACCTGATATTGGTGACCCATTCTCTCCCCTTATATTCAATTATCGCGTGTAAGTCGTGGTTAATGTCGCTTTACCCAAAGCAACACTATTCAAAGTAAACCCTACAATGGCTGGTGGCGTGTTTTCATCCAAATTCAGTTCTTCAGTTGGCAATGCCCACACCGTAAACTGGTAACGATGCATCCCATCATTCTTTGGAGGACACGCGCCGCCGAACCCCGTTGTGCCGTAGTCAATACGAGATTCTTTGCCGCCTAACTTGTTCATATCAATGCCTCGAGGCAGTTCGCTAACGGTGGATGGAATATTAAACGCTATCCAATGCCAAAAACCACTGCCTGTTGGCGCGTCGGGGTCATACACGGTGATCGCAAAACTTTTTGTGCCCTTTGGAGCTTCTTTCCACATCAATTGTGGTGATTGATTCCCGCCATCACATCCCCAACCAGAGTATTCAAATGTCTTCGCCATCGGGTGGCCTTCTTGAATATCTCTACTCACGAGTTCAAATGCATGGGCAGAACCGACCGCAAAAACACTCAATGCCAAAACTGATTTGTAGATCGCTTTCATGTTTTTCTTCCTTTCAATGAATTCAACACTAGTGTAAGTACCCAGCAGTCCGAATCCTTGTCAGTAAGTATCAAAAAACACAAAATAATCTATAATTTTGACACTTTAAGATTCTAACACAAATTTCTTACTCTCTTAATTGCACTTGGTTTATGCTAATTAATCGCTCACGGAACAAGGAAGGAAAATGGAATTGGATATCAACGTGGTGGACGCCTTCACCGATACGCAATTCAAAGGCAACTCAGCAGCGGTGATACCGTTAGAGGAATGGCTAGCCCCAGAATTGATGCAAAATATCGCGACAGAAAACAACTTGTCGGAAACGGCTTTTCTAAAATCCATTGGCGCAAACCGATATGAGATTCGTTGGTTCTCTCCTATAACTGAAATCGACTTTTGTGGACACGCCACACTGGCCTCTTCGTTAGTGCTGTTTGATGAGCTTGGCATTAATGGCACGATTGAATTTCATACTCTGGAAGTAGGAACCCTCACCGTGGAGAAGAATGCGCAAGGTAAGATCGAGATGACGTTCCCTGCTCGTCCTCCAAAAGCCGTTTCTGAGATTCCCCTAGCATTAATTGAAGGCTTAAGTTGCGATGTGGAACGCGTACTGCTTAGCCCTCAAGCGTATTTCGTGGTGGTCGACAGCCAACAGGAGGTACTTGAGGTTCAATACCGTTCAGAGCACCTCAAGACACTCGCTCCTTACGATGTGGTCGTTACCGCAAAAGGCGATCAACAAGACTTTGTATCTCGTTACTTTTGGCCTGCAAATGGTGGTGACGAAGACCCCGTAACTGGCTCGATTCACGCTGGGTTAGCACCGTTTTGGGCAGAAGCGTTAGGCAAAACATCACTGGTCGCTTACCAAGCTTCTCAGCGCGGAGGCATTTTGCACTGTGAAGTTACTGGCGAACAAGTAAGAGTATCTGGCGACGGCGTGCTCTACATGAAAGGCAAGATTTTTGTTTAAATGATATTCATGTAATCAACTTAAAAGAGCCAAGTAAAGCACGGCTTCCGCAGGATAAAGCCAGCTTCAATAATTAATCAATTGATGAATATTGAGGGAATTAACTTCCTAGCCGGACAAAACTGACTCACGTTACACTGAATGCAGTCCCATACTCTTCTATAGCTTGATACGAATTCGAGCTCACCTTCTTAGAGGAAGCGTCGCATGATGAAGCGAATCATTCTTGGCACCCTAGCCCTGACTCTTTTAACTGCCTGTTCCAAAGATGACGGACAGCAAGCCCTTGGCACACTAGAACGTGACCGCGTAACCTTCACTGCCACCTCTAGCGAGATAATTCGTGCCCTACCCATTAAGGAAGGCAGCCAAGTCACCGAAGGAGAAGTGCTGGTTCAGCTCGATACAAAGAACCAAGAAGCCGTTTTAGCTCACGCCGTTGCCGAACAAGCCAAGGCTGACGCCTATCTTTTGAAATTGACCAATGGTGAGCGACCAGAAGACATTGCCGCAGCGCAAGCTCGCGTTGCCAGAGCGGAAGCTCAATTGATTGAAGCGCAAAAGAACTACCAACGTAAAGCGGAGTTAGTTCGTAAAAAACTCATCAGCCAATCAGAAAAAGACACCGCTTTAGCAGCCAGAGATTCTGCCCGTGCAGAGCTAGACTCCTCACAAGAAGAGTTCAGCAAACTGACCGCTGGCTCTCGCCCTGAAGATATTGAACAAGCGAAAGCCGCACTCATGGCTGCAAAAGCCGATGTAGCACTGCAAGAACAAAAGCTGGCAGAACTCACCATTACGGCCACGCGAGATGGCTTGTTAGATAACCTACCGTTTAACCTTGGTGAACGCGTTCCTGTGAATGGCATTGTTGCCGTAATTCAAGCGAGCCGCGTCCCATACGCCCGTGTTTATGTTCCTGCCAATTATCGAGTCAACTTTGTGCCGGGTAAAACGGTTAACGTGCATGTAGATGGCGTTGAGCAACCATATAGCGGCACCGTTCGTTGGGTAGCGACTGAGCCTTCATTCACGCCTTATTTCGCGCTTACCGAGGAAGAACGCTCGCGTTTGATGTACCTAGCAGAAGTCGACCTACAAGACTCCGCACAATCCTTGCCTTCAGGTATACCAGCGCAAGTGGATTTGGTGGAGTAAGCCAATGACCGAATACGCGATTCAAGCTGAAAATGTAGTGAAAAAGTTTGGTGACTTCACCGCCATCAACAACATCACGCTTAATGTGCCCAAAGGCAGTATTTATGGTTTTCTTGGCCCCAACGGCTGCGGTAAATCAACAACCATTCGTGTGCTGACTGGCTTGCTTAGCCCAAGTGAGGGCAATGTCGATGTACTCGGGCTAGAGATCCCAAAACAATCTGAGCTTCTGCGCCTCAAGATTGGCTACATGACGCAAAAGTTCTCCCTATATGATGACCTGACGGTTCAAGAGAATCTTGAGTTTATTGGACAAATCTTTGGAATGGAAACCAAGGCCCTGAAAGCTCGCATCGAAGAACAACTAGCCACCTACGGTCTCGACCAACTGCGTAAACAGCGCGTCGGCGGAATGAGTGGCGGCCAAAAGCAGCGCTTGTCTCTCGCCGCAGCCACTATGCACAAACCAGAACTGTTGTTTCTCGATGAACCCACGTCTGCGGTTGACCCAGAAAACCGACGCGATTTCTGGGAGCAATTGTTTGATCTCTCTGACCAAGGCACGACGATTCTGGTCACTACGCACTACATGGACGAAGCAGAACGCTGTCATCGTCTGGCTATTATGGAAGCCGGGGAAATCCGCGCCGATGGTGAGCCAGAAGAACTCATGGCGCAAATGGGCGTTAACATCGTCGAAGTCAAAGCGGATAACTTACGCGAGCTCAAAGAGAAAGTCATTCAGCGTGAAGAGGTACGCTCAGCCGCACAGCTCGGCATTCGCTTACGCATTTTGATCCACCAGCACATCGAACAACCGATCGAATGGTTAACCCAAACCTTTCCAGAGCTTGAGGGCTGCGAGATGAACATTGCTCGCCCGAGCTTGGAAGATGTGTTTGTCAGTGTTACGGGAGAAGGTCGCCAATGATGAAATCTATTGCCCGTATGAAAGCGGTAATGATCAAAGAGATCCGTCAGCTTTCACGTGACCGCATTACCTTTGGCATGGTCGTGATGATCCCGTTGATTCAGCTCCTGCTGTTCGGCTTTGCCATTAATACCGATATTCGCAACATTCCCGTTGGCGTCGTCGATCAAAGTGGCAGTACTGCCGGGCGCGTGATTACCGAGTCCGTCAAAGTCACACAAGTGGTCGATGTGGTCGAAACCTTCGCTACCGCACCAGAAGCCGAGCAAGCCATTCAAGACGGCTTGGTACGAGCGGCTTTGATTCTGCCTAGCGACTTAACCCAACGTATGGTGCAAGGTCGAGAACTTGGACAGTGGATTGTGGATGGTTCAGACACCATGATCAGCTCTGCGATTCTCTCGCTACAAACCATGCCGTTAATGGATTTTGATTTTGAGATACGCCCTGCCCCAACCAAAACCTTTGAAGTTGCGCTGTATTACAACCCGAGTCGGCGCTCGGCGGTGAACATTGTCCCCGGTTTATTGGGCGTGATTCTGACTATGACGATGATCTTGTTCACTAGTGCAGCCATTGTTCGTGAGCGGGAACGCGGCAATTTAGAGTTACTGATTACTACGCCAATCCACTCCATCGAACTCATGGTGGCGAAGATCATTCCCTACATCTTTGTTGGTCTGATACAGGTGTTTATCATTTTAGGCTTGGGGCACTGGATATTTGGTGTGCCGATAAACGGCGCCATTAGTCAGATATTGTTTGGCACGCTGTTGTTTATCGCCGCGAGTTTAACCTTAGGTCTGGTGATATCCACCATTGCGACGACACAGCTTCAAGCAATGCAAATGACGGTGTTTATTCTTTTGCCGTCGATTCTTCTGTCCGGATTTATGTTCCCTTATGAAGGAATGCCCGTCGCGGCACAATGGATATCAGAAGCCCTGCCTGCCACTCACTTTATGCGCATTATTCGTGGTGTGGTGTTGCGTGGTGCAGACCTAATGGAGCTATGGCGAGATACAGTTTGGTTACTTGGATTCACCGTTATCGGCCTTATTGTCGCTTCATTTCGCTTCAAAAAATCACTCGACTAATCCCACGATATTGCGTTCATTCCTTAAAAACAAAAATAGCCCCAACGAAGGGCTATTTTTTGTTTGTGTATTCATACACTGTGCTATCGAGCTCAACTCTCAGACAATATTAATAGTACTCGCCGTAGGAACAATCTCGTAAATCGGAAATATTGTAGTTTTTCAAAGAGTTTATTTTAAAGTTGAACACTACCTGTTTACAGACAACGCCTTCGCGATCCGTATACGTGATAATACCTTCACTGTACGCACGCTGACCATCAGAGGATGTCACGTCAGCAACAAGTTCCAAATGGCCCTTGTGCGCGTCTACGCGATTCATCATCTCAAACACATCGACCCACTCTTCGCGATTTGCCATTTGTATTAGCATGGACTTCGCCTGTGTTTCCAACTGCTGGGGGTATACATAATAACGGTTGTAACCAAAGTATGCGCACATAAGTAATAAAACGAGTGCAAATGAGGTTGTTCTTGTCATACAAGCTTCCTCTTGTTGTTATAAAAATCTTGCTTCGTTAATTCAGTATAGGAAGCGAGCAAAGTTTAGGTTATAGAACTTGCCCAAATAACAGAGGACAGTCAGAGACAGTCAATTCTATGACAAGCTCAACAACAAACTTTATTGCACTCTCATCATGGGCTTGAACAAAAATACGCCATAGAGACAGTAAGAAGTAAGAAGGGAAAACTAACCGGAGCGCGGTGATAACAGAAAAGTAAAAGGAGTTTGAAGAAAAAGACAATCCGAGTGAATGTAGTGAGAGCGGAAATCAAGATTAGATTATCCGCCCATCAACTAGGCTCAAATTGTCAGTGACCACAACAACGCGACTCACCGAATTTAAACGTGTTGGTAACTATCTTCGAGAGACTCTGTCTGCGTTGTTTTCTCGCTCACTTCCACTTTAACCGCTGCGACCTTGAACTCAGGGATTTTCGCATGCGGGTCAGTCGCCGTTGTCGTTAAACGGTTCACCGGCGATTCAACAAAGTGGAATGGAATGAACACCACACCTTTTTGAATACGCTTAGTCACAAAGGCATCAATCTCAATGCTGCCGCGACGTGTAGACACTGTCAGACGCTGACCATTACTGATGCCAAGTGCTTCTGCGTCTTCCACGCTAACCATTGCGCGAGGGCCAGCAAGGTTATCCAACCCTTTGGTTTTGCGCGTCATGGTGCCAGTGTGGAACTGCTCAAGTACGCGACCCGTCGTTAACACAAGTGGGTACTCTTCATCTGGCAGCTCAGCCGCATAACGGAACGGTACACCCACCATTTGCCCTTTACCACGAGTAAACTGGGTTTGGTGCATGATGCGAGTACCCGCAGGGTTGTTCTTGTTGCTCGGCCATTGCACACCGTTTGGCGTAATGGCATCCCAACGAAGACCCGCGTATTGAGGTGTCACTCGTGCGATTTCATTAGTGATATCAGACACGCAGTGGTAATCCCAATCACTGCCCATTGCATTGGCGATCTCTTGGATAATCCACCAATCTTCTTTCGCTTCACCCGGTGCCGTTACGACCGGATTCACGCGTTGAACACGACGCTCCGTATTGGTGAAGTGACCCGCTTTCTCAGCAAACGAGCAAGAAGGCAGAACCACATCCGCGTATTGTGCAGTCTCCGTTAGGAAGATGTCTTGAACCACCAAGAAGTCGAGCGTTTCTAAACCTTCAATCACATGCGCTTGGTTCGGGTCACTCAACACTGGGTTCTCACCCATGATGTACATACCACGAACGTCACGATGGCAAGCCGCATCAATGATTTCTGTCAGGGTTAGACCTTGCTCAGAAGGCAGATTTGGTGCGTTCCATTCAATCGCAAACTTCTGACGCACAATTGGGTTGTATACCTTTTGGTAGCCCGGGAAACTGTTTGGCAACGCGCCCATATCACACGCGCCTTGCACGTTTGATTGACCACGTAGCGGGTTGATACCACCACCTTCAATACCGATGTTGCCACACAGCAATTGCAGGTTAGCGATAGAACGCACGTTGTCATGACCTGTCGTGTGCTGAGTAATACCCATTGAGTAGTAAACAGCGGTACGATCTGCCGTGCCAATCATACGCGCCATTGCTTGAATGTCTTCAGCTTTAACGCCCGTAACCAACTCCACTTTATCGAGGTTGTAAGCTGGCGACATTACTTCTTGCAGCAAGGTATCAAAGCCGTCGACACGTTCTTCGATGTACTCTTGATCGTACCAACCGTTCTTGATGATCTGCTGCATGACGCCATTTAGGAGCATCACATCCGTACCCGGACGGTGCGCCATGTACAACTCAGCATGCTCTGCCATATCGACACGTTTCGGGTCAGCCACAATCAAACGAGCGCCGTGGTGACGAATTGCTTGTTTGATGTGTGAAGCGATGATCGGGTGCGCCGATGTGGTATCCGAACCAATAATAAAGATCACATCCGAGTGCTTAATGCTTGGAATGTCGTTGGTCATTGCACCACTACCCAGTGACGCCTCAAGACCGGTTACACTCGATGCGTGGCACAAACGCGCACAGTGGTCGACGTTATTGGTGCCCAGTTCACGACGGACAAATTTTTGGAACGCGTAGTTGTCTTCGTTGGTGGTTTTCGCTGAAGAGAAACCCGCTAATGCGTTGCTGCCAAAATCTTGCTTGATGCCAGAGAACTTACTTGCAATCAGTTGAATCGCCTCTTCCCAACTTGCAGGCTGCAACCAACCGTCTTTACGAATCAATGGCGTGGTAAGACGCTCTTCACTGCCAATGAAGTCAAAACCAAAGCGCCCTTTCACACACAGCATGCCTTGATTCACCGGCGAGTCACCGCCTTTCACGTAACGAATCGTATTGGTTGCTTCGTCCACGAACATAGTCAACTTACAGCCCACACCACAGTATGTACAAATGGTGTCGACCGCTTTCAGATCTTCAGTACGACCTTGCGAACGGTCACGACTATCGACCATCGCACCCGTTGGACACACTTGAACGCACGCGCCACATTGCACGCAGTTCGAATCGCCCATTAGGGTTAAGCCATTCTTGTTACTTCCAAAGTGTGGACGATCATCAGGACGTAATGCGGGACGACCTTGTTTATCGCACACAAAGTTCAGTACACCGTGCACGGCTTTGTCGCGACACGCTTGGATACACTGACCACAGCTAATACAGCGGTTAGCATCAAACTCAATAAACTCAGAGCTGCGGTCAACTTCGTACTTATGACGCAAGTCTTTCGCACGAAGATCTAACCAATCTTGATGCGATTTAATCTGCAAGGAGAAGTCAAAGCTCTGCTCGGCTTCATATTCGGTGGAGTAGTCACGTAGCGCACAATCGGTATTGGCCTGACAGCCACATTCAAGGCAGCGCGCGGCTTCCTTCATTGCTTCTTCGTTATCAAAGCCCAACTCCACTTCAGCGAAGCTTTGCTCGCGTTGTGTTGGAGTCAGCTCTGGCATGATAGAGCGAGCGACTTTTTGGATATTCTCGAAGTGAAGCGGATCGACTTGAGAGAGTTTCTTCTCTTTGCGCGAGTTGAACGCCGCCTTTGGCATATCCGCCATATCGCCATTCAAAAACAGGTCAATGGCTTTTGCCGCAACGCGACCATCACCCACCGCTTCAACTGCCGTTGCAGGACCGCGGCGGAAATCACCAATACTGAAGATGTTGCCCGTGCCAGTGTGCATGGTCTTTTCATCTGCATCAGAAGTATTCCAGCGCGTAAGTGGAATCGACAAATCTTCGCCTTCGAGGAAGCTCAGATCTGGCTTTTGCGATACTGCCGCAATCACGGTGTCGAACTCTTCGGTAAAGAACTCGCCAGTTGGTTTAGGGCTGCGACGACCAGATGCATCCGGCTCACCCAACGCCATGCGCTCTAGACGAATCGCATTCACGCGTCCGGTTTCATCGGCAAGGTTTTCTGCAGGGTTGGTCAAGAAGTGGAATTTCACCCCTTCGTGTTCCGCTTCGACAATCTCGTAGTCTTCTGCCGGCATTTCGTCACGGGTACGACGATAAATCAACGTGGTGTCTGCACCAGCACGACGCGCAGTACGAGCACAGTCAATTGCCGTGTTACCACCACCGATCACCGCGACTTTCTGACCCGTAACGTAATTTTGCTCAGTCACGTAATCTTTAAGGTAATCAACGCCTAAGTAGCAACCTTCAAGGTCGCTGCCTGTGTAATGCATTTCAACCGCTTGAGACGCACCGACCGCCAAACACACTGCGTCGTATTCTTCGCTCAATTGAGAAAGCGTGAAATCCACACCCAGCTTTTGATTAGTGTGCACTTGCATGCCATTACGGCACATCAGTTCGATTTCTTTATCGAGAATGTCTTTTGGCAAACGGTATTCTGGGATGCCATAACGCAACCAACCGCCCGCTTTTGGCATGGATTCAAAAACCGTAACGTCGTAGCCTTCGTTCGATAAGTAATAGCCAGCCGTTAGACCACCAGGGCCACTGCCGACGACGGCAATGTTCAACCCTTTAATTGGTTTCTTTTCTGGCACATAGGCTTCATGCGCAGACAGATCTGCATCCGCGGCATGACGTTTTAGCTGACGAATTGCGATTGGCTCATCGACTAGCGAACGGCGACATTCGCTCTCACAAAATGCAGGGCATACGCGGCCAATCGATAACGGCATAGGCAGCGTACGCTTAATCACTTCAATCGCTTTTTGATGGTCGTTCTGTGCGATGTGATAAAGGTACGATTGGATATCCACGCCCGCAGGACACGCGGTTTTACATGGCGCTTCACAATCGGCGTAATGGTCCGTCATGATGCGGTTGAGTGCTTTTCTGCGGTGCTCGCTTAATTGTTCTGATTGCGTGACCACATTAAGGCCGCGGTAAACTTCGAGCTCACACGCACGCTTAGTACCGCCACTTTCGACTTCAACTACACACAAGTCACACGGTACTTTTTCATTACTTTTGTTCATTCCGCACAGCGATGGGATCTCGACCCCACACACTTTTGCTGCTTCTAAAAGGGTTAGACCCTCTTCTACAATTCTATATTTTCCATCGATGACGATTTCTATCATGCAACCCCCGCAGCAAAGCAAATCCAAATCTGCACAAGTAAAACCATGCATTCTATAAGGATAATCATTTGTAAGACAAGTTAGTGTGATGTAAAACTTATAAACCACATTTTTCACGTGTCATAAAAAGCGAGGGCTTCTTTCGCTAACTTTCAACACTCGGTGTTTAACAAACGTTTTACTCCCTCGAAAGTGCGAAAACTGAAGGGGTGGACTATTTTGATAATAAGAGTAATAAATGATTGACCTTACCCTTAGGTTAACCTTTAGAATCGAAGGGTTTTCATCATTTTCATCAAACACATGGGAAAAGGTATGCACTTAAAATCGCTGCATACAATCTGGTTAACTCTCTTCACGACGCTAGTACTATTGGTATCTAGTGTGGCGAACAGTGAGCCGTTGATGAATATTCAAATGATGTCTACTGGCATGGCTCACCATCCTTCTATGATGAGTGACAGCGAACACTGCGGTATGCCTGGCATGATGGACGTCTCCATGACTGACGCTTCTATGTCCGAAGATGGCGATGCAAGAGAAACCAGCATGAACTGTGGTGGGGGCTCCGGCATGGTTCATACCTGCTGTACTGCTGCGTGTACGATAGTTTTCGTCCCCCTACCGAATCCTATCAATAGCCCAATGCCCGTCGTCTATCGCGCAACTATTACTCCTGAAGTTGCTTCCCCAGTCGTACACGTCAGCCGCGACCTGTACCGACCTCCTATAGCCTAAATCCATCCTAGCATTCGACCCTGCGCGTGTATCGCAGGTTGTTTTAATGCGCCTGAACGATGAGGTAACAAGGCTTTACTGTTCCCGCAATAAAATCCGCACCTCCATCGATCCGGCGAACACTGGATTTAGATTATGGATATCAAACCATACCGCTTAGCTGCACCTATTTTTATGGTGGCTCTGGTCGCTGTGCCAACCTTGGTTAACGCCGCTGGTAAAGAGACGCACGCAGCGCAAAATTCCGCATCAAGTGAGCGAGATTCAACGACCAAGCTTGCCCAACTGATCAACGTCGCTTTGAGTAACGATGGCAATCGTAAGCAATACTCAGCGCAATCTGCTGCCATGCGTGAAACGGGTGTCGCGAGTGCGACCTTGATGGACCCAAAACTGAAAGTGGGTTTTGGTGGCTTACCTGTCGACAGCTTCAAATTCGATGAAGACCCAATGACCAACATCTCCGTTGGTTTAATGCAACAATTTGAGCGTGGCTCTACGCTTGATTTACAGCAGAAGAAAGCCAATCAACAAGCTGACGGCCTTGGGCTTCAAGTCCATGCTCGTGAGCTTGAGGTAGCCAACAGCATGACTCAACTTTGGTTAGAACTTGGTTACCAGCAACGCGCGGAGCAAATCATGCTTGAGAACCGCAAGTTGATGAAGGAAATGGAAAGCTTTATTCAAACCAACTATTCGATTGGTAAGAGTGAAGCGCAAGATCTGCTCAACGCCCAACTTCAAGTCAGCAAGTTGGATGAGAAACTGCAAGCCAATGCACAAATGCAACGTCGTCTTATCTCTCAACTCTCCGAATGGTTGGGGTCAGATTGGTTGGCGAACGAAGAGGCTCTGCACGCGAGCAATCAACTTAATTGGGACACACTGAACAGCAAACTTGCTGCCAGCCAGGGTTCCACCAAGCATTATCAGCAACTCAGCCAACACCCGATGGTTAAGATGGCCGACGTCAGCATTTCTGCCAATAAAACGCAGGTGGAAATTGCTGAGCAAGCCTACAACCCACAATTTGGCGTCGAAGTAATGTACGCCTACCGCCAAGCCGACAACATGATGGGTGAGCCCGCCTCTGATTTGGTTAGCGCTTACCTCACCATGGACATTCCGTTGTTTACGGGTGACCGCCAAGATCGTAATCTCGCGGCCGCTCAATACCAAGTTGGCGCGGCACAATCACAAAAGGACACCTTACTAACGCAGATGAATGCCAAGGTGAACACTTTGCTAGTTGATCGCGGCAACTTAACCCAGCGTTTAGAACGTTATCAATCCACCTTATTGCCTCAAGCGAAAGCGCGCATTCAAGCCGTTGAGCGGGGTTATCAAAACAACACAGCGCAGTTTAACGATGTGATTTCTGCCACGACTGACGAATTGGCTCTGCAATTAGAGCAACAACGTCTGCTGACCGATCTCAACATCGCAAACAGCAATTTAGCCACCCTACTCGGTGGTTTCGACTACCAAGTCGCTTCACCAGAAGCTCGCTCTATTTCGACATATTAATTTGTGATTCCCCAAGACAGTTGGGGCTACAGCTAGGCGGCAAACGAGAGAATCCCATGAGCACTTTCCCTAACAAACTAAGGGATCTGCTATGTGATTTGGGTGAACGAGAGCAGGCAACAACGCTGTAGCGTCAAATGTGAAGGGGAAAATAAGGTAAAACAATGAAAACATTTAAAATTGCAACCATCGCGCTGATTGTTGGTGGTGCTTTAGGGTTTGGTGCTAATCATTTTCTTACGGGCTCGACTCACGACATGAGTGCTATGGGTGGCGAATCTGCTGCAAGCTCTAATGATCCGCTTTACTGGGTTGCCCCAATGGATCCGAATTACAAACGCGACAAGCCGGGTAAGTCCCCAATGGGCATGGATTTGATTCCGGTTTACGCAGAAGACCTATCCGGTGAACAGGACGCACCGGGTACAGTGACTATTGACCCTTCAGTAGAGAACAACCTCGGGGTTAAAACCGCAAACGCGACACTACAACAGCTATCACCACGCATCGAAACGGTTGGCTATATTGCCTTTGATGAAAGTCTGTTATGGCAAACCAACGTTCGTGTGGCGGGTTGGGTAGAAAAACTCTACATCAATGCCGTGGGTGAGAAAGTGAAGAAAGGCGATGTGCTTTTCACTCTCTACTCTCCTGAACTGGTTAAAGCACAAGAAGAATTGCTGAATGCGTACCGCACTGGCCGCAAAGGTCTTGTAAAAGGCGCGACCGAACGCTTGGTAACGCTTGGTGTTGACCGCGCTCAAATCAAATCCATTACTCGTAGTGGTAAAGCATCGCAAACCATTGAAATCAAAGCGCCTGCTGATGGCGTTATCGCGAGCTTAAACGTGCGTGAAGGTGGCTATTTATCCCCTGCTCAAGCGGTGATCAGTGCAGGTCCTTTGGACAATGTTTGGGTTGATGCAGAAGTCTTTGAGCGTCAAGCACACTGGATGAAAGCGGGCTCTCAAGCCACGATGACCCTTGACGCGATTCCGGGCAATGAATGGCAAGGTGTCGTGGATTACGTGTACCCAATCCTCGATCCGAAAACACGTACGTTGCGTGTGCGTCTTAAATTCCCTAACCCAGATGGCGCATTGAAGCCAAACATGTTCGCCAATATTGCCTTGCAGCCTGTCACTGACGACGCAGTATTAACGATTCCCAAATCATCTGTTATCCGCTCTGGCGGTATGACTCGCGTTGTTCTGGCGGAAGGTGATGGCAAATACCGTTCTGCTCGAATTGAAGTTGGCCGCGAAGCTGGCGAACAAATCGAAGTATTACAAGGACTTAAACAAGGCGACAAGATCGTTACGTCATCTCACTTCATGCTCGACTCTGAATCAAGCCAGTCGGCAGATCTGTCTCGCATCAATGGTGTAGAAGTAGCGGCAGAAACGGCATGGGCCAAAGGTGAGATCACGGATGTGATGAAAGATCACCGTATGCTGACCATCAACCACCAACCTGTACCAGAATGGGATTGGCCGGGCATGGTAATGAACTTCACTTTCGCAGATGGCGTTGAAATGGGTGACTTGAAAAAAGGTCAGGCTATCGAATTTGAAATGCAAAAGACGGAGTCCGGTCAGTACCAAATCGTTGACTATAAGGCAGACAACAGCGTCATTGCAGCAGAAGTTTGGCTAACTGGTGACATTAGCATGCTGATGGCTGATTTTGGCATGATCACCTTAAACCACCTACCGGTTGCAGAATGGAACTGGGATGCAGGTGAGATGAACTTCTCTGTGGGAGAAGACGTTGATCTATCGGGTTTTGAAGAAGGACAGAAAGTTCGGTTTCTAGTTGAAAAACAAGGATCTGACTACGTTCTTAAACAGCTAGTTCCTGCAACAACAGCCGTCGAGGGTTAATTATGATCAATGCTATTATTCGTTGGTCACTGAGCAACCGATTCCTAGTGTTGGTCGCGACCTTAGCCCTTGTATTAGGCGGACTTTACAGTGTAAAGAATACGCCTGTTGATGCGATTCCGGATCTTTCTGATGTGCAAGTGATCATCAAGACAAGCTATCCGGGTCAAGCTCCTCAAGTCGTCGAGGATCAAGTTACTTACCCACTCACCACCGCCATGCTTGCCGTGCCAGGTGCTGAGACAGTTCGTGGCTACTCTTTCTTTGGTGACTCTTACGTTTATATCATTTTCAACGATGATACCGACATGTACTGGGCACGTTCACGCGTGTTGGAGTACTTGAGCCAAGTAGCACCAAAGCTGCCACCGAACGCAAAACCAACCCTAGGTCCTGATGCAACGGGCGTGGGCTGGGTTTACAGCTACGTATTACAAGACAAAACTGGCAAACATGATTTGGCCGATCTTCGTAGCCTGCAAGATTGGTTCTTGAAGTACGAATTGCAAACCGTTGATGGCGTTTCTGAAGTTGCGACCGTGGGCGGTATGGTGAAGCAGTATCAAGTGCAGATTGATCCTGCCAAGCTGCGTGCGTACAACCTCACTTTGCAACAAGTGAACATGGCAATCCAAAACGGTAACCAAGAAACCGGCGCGTCCGTTATCGAAGTGGCCGAAGCCGAACACATGGTTCGTACCACGGGTTACTTAACCAGCATTGAAGACATTAAATCACTGCCGCTAAAAGTCACCGAGAAAGGCACGCCGTTGCTATTAGGTGATATCGCAGACATTAACCTTGGTCCACAAATGCGCCGTGGTATCTCAGAGCTGAATGGCGAAGGTGAAGCGGTCGGTGGCGTTATCGTGATGCGCTTTGGTGAAAACGCCAGTGAAGTGATTGCGAAAGTCAAAGACAAGCTCGCAGACCTACAACGCAGCCTGCCAGAAGGCGTGGAAATTGTTGCAACCTACGACCGCTCTACCCTTATCGATTCAGCGGTAGAAAACCTCTGGAAGAAGCTTACAGAAGAGTTCATCGTCGTTGCGATTGTGTGTGCGCTGTTCTTGTTCCACATTCGTTCTTCATTGGTTATCGCTCTGAGTCTACCAGTTGGCATTCTCACTGCGTTTATCGTAATGCATTGGCAAGGCATCAACGCCAACATCATGTCCTTGGGCGGTATTGCGATTGCCATCGGTGCCATGGTGGATGGTGCAATAGTAATGATTGAAAACGTTCACAAGCACATTGAACGAACGCCATTGACCGACAAGAACCGCTGGCAAGTAATTGGCAAAGCCGCAGAAGAGGTTGGCGCACCGCTGTTCTTCTCGTTGCTGATCATTACTCTTAGCTTCGTACCGGTGTTTGCCTTAGAAGGTCAGGAAGGCAAGATGTTCTCGCCGCTTGCGTTCACTAAGACGTACGCCATGGCAGCAGCAGCAGGTTTGGCAATCACACTCGTCCCTGTGCTTATGGGCTACTTCATTCGCGGTAAGGTGTTACCAGAACACAAAAACCCAGTTAACCGTGGCTTGGTCGCGTTGTACCGTCCGCTGTTGAACACCAGCTTAAAATACCCTAAGACCATGATTGTTATCGCATTAGGTCTAATGGCATCGGCTTACTACCCAACCAGTAAACTGGGTAGCGAGTTCATCCCTCCGCTGGATGAAGGCGACTTGATGTACATGCCAACGACCTATCCGGGTATCTCAATTGGTAAAGCACGTGAGCTTCTACAACAAACCAACAAGCTGATCAAAACCGTTCCAGAAGTGAAAACCGTATGGGGCAAAATTGGCCGAGCTGAGACCGCAACCGATCCAGCGCCACTCACCATGATTGAAACCGTGATTCAGTTGAAGCCACGCGACCAATGGCGTGAAGGGGTAACAACCGAGTCACTGCGCAAAGAGTTCGACAAGCTGGTTCAGTTCCCTGGTCTTACTAACGCTTGGGTAATGCCGATCAAAACGCGTATCGACATGCTGGCAACGGGCATCAAAACCCCTATCGGCATTAAAATCGCGGGCCCTGATCTGAAAGTGATTGAGAAGATCGGTTCTCAGTTGGAGCCAATTCTTAACGACGTACAAGGCACGGCATCGGTTTATGCAGAACGTGTAGCAGGTGGTCGTTATGTCACGATCGACATTAAACGTCGTGCCGCAGCGCGTTATGGCTTAAGCATCAAAGACGTTCAACAAGTGATCTCCACTGCGGTGGGTGGCATGAATGTGGGTGAAACCATTGAAGGCTTGGAGCGTTACCCAATCAACGTTCGTTACCCACAAGACTACCGCGACTCAGTGGTTAAACTGCAAAACCTACCATTGGTGACACCAAATGGCGCTCGTATTGCGCTGGCTGATGTAGCGGACATTCGTTACGAAGACGGCCCTCCGATGATCAAGACGGAAAACGCGCGTCCAAACGGCTGGGTGTTTGTCGATATCGATGGTCGTGACCTTGGCTCTTACGTCGTGGAAGCACAGCAAGTCGTGGCTGATCAATTGGAGCTTCCTGCGGGTTACTCGCTGGCTTGGTCTGGTCAATACGAATACATGGAACGTGCGAAAGATCGCTTGAGTGTCGTGGTACCAATCACCATCGCCATCATTATGCTACTGCTTTACTTCAGCTTCCGTCGTGTCGGCGAAGTAATGATCATCATGCTTACGCTACCACTCGCTATGGTCGGTGGTTTGTGGCTCATGCATATCCTCAACTACAACTTCTCGATTGCCGTCGGGGTCGGCTTTATTGCCCTAGCAGGCGTCGCGGTTGAAATTGGGGTCATCATGCTCGTCTACCTTAACCAAGCATGGCACTACAAAAAGCTGGATGCGGAAGAGAGCCAACAGAAGCTTGAGGCGAAAGACCTAACCGATGCCATTCGTGAAGGTGCAGGCCTGCGTGTTCGCCCAGTAATGATGACGGTACTGACGGTCATTATTGGCCTTATTCCGATCATGTACGGCGAAGGTACAGGATCAGAAGTAATGCAACGTATCGCCGCACCAATGATTGGTGGTATGGCATCGGCACTGCTACTGACGCTGTTGGTGCTTCCAGCCATCTTCAAGCTGTGGAAACAACGTGAGTTACGCCAAAGCAATGCGACTAATCACCAAGCTAGTGATGTAAACAACAACGCTTAATCCCTACCTTCCCCTCAAACATGCCGTTTGGGGGGAAGCAACCAAGTTATTAATGAATTAAAACAAGGATATAAAAATGAAAAAGACACTAATCACTCTTGCTCTAGCCCTAACAACAACGACTGCGTTTGCTCAAATGGATCATTCAAACATGAACCACGCGAACATGGACCATGGCAACATGAAGCATGAAAACATGGACCACGGCAGCATGAAGATGGACCACAGTAAAATGGACCATTCAAACATGATGGATATGCCGGGCATGTCGGCAGTAGGTATGCCAGCGAAAGGGGCAAAGCCAGACAAGGTGGTACACGTTATCTTGGATGATGACATGACCATCAAGTTCAAGAAAGACGTCAAGATTGAGCCAAACGATGTGGTGCAATTTGTGGTGATGAACACAGGTAAGATCAACCACGAGTTTACGATTGGTTCGGCTAAAGAGCAGCTAGAACATCGCGAAATGATGAAGACAATGAGTGGCGATCACATGCACGACTCGGGCAACTCTGTGACGGTCGAACCGGGCAAAGCGAAGCAGTTGTTGTGGCATTTCCACGGTGACAACAAGATTGAGTTCGCGTGCAACATTCCGGGCCATGCAGAAGCAGGCATGGTTAAAAAGATTGAACTGTAAGTAATTATCCAACTAGACAAAGGAGCTGATGATTCAGCTCCTTTTATTTCTCTGGATCAAACTATTCGTTAGCTCATGATAAGAAATTCTGAGCCAGTGTCTCACGCTAAGATATTTTTATGACCGAATCACCGACGTAATATATAAGCCAAACTACGGGCCTTGATAGCAACACTCTTCTCCCCATATTGAGACCGTTTAAGCGTATTGCGAAGAATCCTACATAAAATAGACATAGATTTAACATTGTTTAGAGTATTGGCTCGTTATAGTTTACGTGACATCGCTACGGTGCGAACTAAAACTAAAACTAAAACTGAAGAACACGATCCATGAAAAAGTTATTTTTGTTGGCTGGGCTAATGGTTTGCTCAACCCTAAGTTACGCGTCCCAACTGAATGAGGACATTTCTCTCCTCGAACAACAAACCTCAAGCAGAATTGGGGTGTCAGTTTGGGATACCCAAGCAGACGAGCGTTGGGATTACCGTGGCGATGAACGCTTCCCACTCATGAGCACATTCAAAACCCTAGCTTGTGCCAAAATGCTAAGTGATATGGACAGCGGTAAGCTAAGTAAAAATGCGACCGCAAAAGTCGATGAGCGCAGTATCGTTGTATGGTCTCCAGTGATGGATAAGCTCGCAGGCCAAAACACACGCATAGAGCACGCGTGTGAAGCCGCTATGTTAATGAGTGATAATACTGCAGCCAACTTGGTATTAAATGAAATTGGCGGCCCTAAGGCCGTAACAATGTTTCTGCGAACAATTGGAGATAAAGCAACGCGCCTAGACAGAATAGAACCTCGCTTGAACGAAGCCACACCAGGCGACAGCCGCGACACAACCACACCTAACGCCATACTAAACACTCTACGAACTTTGGTCGAAGGCGAAACGTTGTCTTATGAGTCTCGTGTACAATTAAAAATCTGGATGCAAGACAACAAAGTTTCAGACTCGTTAATGCGTTCTGTATTACCAACAGGTTGGTCTATTGCAGACCGTTCTGGTGCGGGAGGTCATGGTTCGCGTGGCATTAACGCGATTATATGGAAGGAAAATCATCGACCTGTTTACATTAGTATTTATGTCACAGAAACCGAGCTCTCACTTCAAGCTAGGGACCAACTCGTTGCGCAGATAAGTCAGTTGATTTTACAAAAGTACAAAGACAATTAAGTCACCACTCACCTGACCCTATTTGTATCCTTTTCTAGCCCTTCTCTTCCAGAAGGGCTCATTCTGTACTTCCATCTTAAAAACACCACTTATTGAGTAATGACTTACTTATAAATAGGTATAAGATTTACTTATTTAGGGTGAGTTAACGCCCACATTAAGCAACCAAATGCACACAAACGGCGATAATTGAACCATACTCTTACCAAGAAGCACATTTTCTACAAAATAGCTTCACGTAATTTATTGTTGGTATTTGCAACATTGCCAAGGAGATGTCTATTGAGACTTGAAAGAACTTTTAACCCTGATGACTTATCGATGCAAAACATGGAAAGTCCGATATGTATGCCGATAGGGTTTGTTCACTTTTTAGCTCAATCGGAAACACTACAGCAAGTACTTGATACGGTGGCAGAATGGATAAATCGTATATTTAATTCTGACCGTGCGAGTATCACACTTTATGAAAACAATGATCATTTAAAGGTCTACTCTTTCTCTGGTAGTAAAGCGATTCCCGCTGAATTTTTAGTGCCCATTCATCAAGCGTTTGTTGGCCGAGTGTTCAAAAAGCAACAACTGATGATCTGCGACGATGTTACGCAATCTGATGAGATCGATTGTGTGATGCTCGCATCCAATGGTATGGGTACGTGTATGGACGCGCCTTTAATGCACGGTAAAGTCTGCCTAGGAACGCTTAATGTTGCGCATCATCAAACGCACATTTACACAAACGAACAAGCGGCACAGCTTCAGTGCATCACTAATTGGATTGCTTTGAACATTGCCCTTCATATACAGATTATGAAAATGGAGCACCTCGCCACGACGGATGATCTAACAGGTATTCCAAACCGCAGAGAGTTCATGCGACAAATCGAAAGCCGCCTAAATGAATACCGAACCCAGGGCATTGACTTCCATGTTGCTATTTTAGATCTCGACAATTTTAAAAGCCTCAATGACCGATTTGGTCATGACGCAGGCGATAAATCACTGATCCATGCAGTTAATACTATTAAAAGTCATCTACTTGATTGTGACTTACTTGCCAGAGTTGGTGGTGAAGAGTTTGCCATCGTATTAAGAAGTCGCTCATCACAGCAAGCTCTAGACACATTAGAAACGATTCGTAATGCACTAGAAACGACGACCGTTCAACATTCAGGTTGTGATATGAGCTTCACCGCGAGTATTGGGGTAACTCAAGTCTGTCGTCTCGACGACTCATTTGAACCACTTGTTAAACGCGCAGACTTAGCACTTTACAAGGCAAAAGAAACCGGAAGAAATCGCGTTGAGTTTCATATTGGTGAAGAAAGGTAGAAAAAATAAAAAAAGGTAGCGACTCATTGCGCTACCTTTTATCGATTCTAACCCGCTTAAAATAACTAGTACGAACTTTAAGCCAGTTAAAAATAAGAATGAGCAAATTTAATTATGCTTTCTTAAGATCTTTAGCTGGGTAAGTTAGTGTTTTTTCGCCTGCTTTTACATGTGTGTAAAAACCGCCACTGCTTAAACCTGTAACAACCATTTCGCCAAGATCGATACCTTTAGTCGCTACTACTACGTCACCGATTGAAAACATATTGAATACCTTGTTTGTTTAGATTAAGACACTAAGTCGTTGCGCGGTATTTAATACGATATTAGGCAAAGCACCTAATCGAGTTTTTTATCGTAAAGATTAATTTATATTTGTCGTGAACTCTAAGTTTCCACATTGAAAATCACAGGATATTTTCCAAAAAAAGATGCGCGATTCTTGTGAAATACGGTAATATTTTCTAGCATCAAGTGCGGAGGTATTCTCCGCCCTCATTGGAGAAAAATGATGAAGAAAGGCCTAAAAATGCGTGCATTAGAGCGTTCTGATTTGCGCTTTATTCATGAACTGAATAACAACCGAAATATCATGGCCTACTGGTTCGAAGAACCTTACGAGTCTTATGACGAGCTCGAAGAACTTTATCGAAAACATATACATGATGACGCTGAAAGGCGTTTTGTCGTCGAAGATGAAGACGGCATCGTAATTGGCTTAGTTGAGCTGATCGAGATTAACTACATTCACCGCAGCGCGGAATTTCAGATAATCATCGCCCCAGAGCATCAAGGCCGAGGTTATGCGACAGAGATGATTAATCGTGCGTTAGATTACTCATTCTCAATTCTTAATCTACGTAAAATCTACTTATTAGTCGCAGTGGATAACGAAGTCGCTATTCACTTATACAAAAAATGCGGCTTTATTGAAGAAGGTCACCTTGTAGAAGAATACTTTATTAACGGCGCTTACAGCGATGTTAAGCGCATGTATATATTAAAACACCAGTACCAGAAAAAGATCGAAGAAAACAACTCAATTCACTAGTTCATTCTATCAAAGTAAAAACGCAGCTATTTGGGCTGCGTTTTTATTTATTCAAATTGATATTGATATGATAATACGATGCGCTTGTCTGCTTCATCCAAATAGGTGTTGTTGTCCATGACAAACGTCATTACGTTAAAAGAGTGGCGTTTGCTCACGAGGTAACCAAGGCCGATACCACCAAAGAAGCCTTTGTAGTTCTCTCCTTCACTGTTTTCTGAGCCGTAAGTGCCTGCTGCGAAGCTGATTAACGTCAGCTCTTTGGTAAACGATTTCAGCGCAAATGCACCAACGTAACCGCTACTGCCTGAAGAGCTCATCATATTGAAGCCATTCTCTGCACTTGGCGTGCCCGTAAAGTTAGGCTCGCTACAGTGGCTACTTTCTGCACCGTCACAAACAGGAACATCACCAGTGTTGTACGTATAGCCTGCCATTGGGAAAATTTGGAAGCCTGCTGGCTCAATCCCGAAATAACTTAGCGGCATAAAGGTACCAACGCTGTAGTTGGTTTGATCCGCGCCGTTTACGTATTCATTTTTACCGAAGTTGAAGTTCACGATACCGACCGGAAACAACCACGAGCCACCAATACGCCACTCGCTCGCATCATCATTGATACGCAGGTTAATTTTGCGCGCTTGGTCAAGCGCAAGTGAGCCCGAGAATGAGATGTTTTGATCATCAAAATCGTAGTTGTTTGCGTAAGACGCGCCAAATTTCGTGATGACTTTTGTTGGGTCATCCGCCAACTTGTTTTTATTGTCTTTTACTCGATGCTCGGCACCATGAGCCAGCGTACTGACCAACAAAGTCGTACACACTAACGCTAGTTTGTTTTTCATTTTTTAGTCCTTTGAGATGTTGAATACCCGCACTTAGCTGCGCAGATATTTTTTGAATCATCACTCACTGGATGTGACAAAAGCGCCCTAACTACCTTAGATGGCGTGACAGCATCCAGTGCAGGTAGTTAGGGTAGAATGGCCTGTAAGGAAGGCGTTTTAGCGATTAGGAATGATTAGTTTTTCCAGTTGTAGCTCATGCTCATGAAGTACAGCGCAGGCTCATCAAAGCCAGCTTGTAAGCGTGGCGTTTCCGACGATTCCATCAAGATCGCTTCCAACGCGAAACCAATTGAGTTTTCTGAATCCAATTTGTAATCAATGCCTGTACCAATGCGGTACGCCTTGCCAGTAGGAACGGTAATGTCACCGTTTGATTGACTTTCATACATGCTGGTATCGAATGCAAAACCTGCATTCCACATCATTTTTTCATTCAGTTTGTACTGAGTACCTAATGCGATTTGGTAAGTGTCTTGTGTCTCTACGTTCAGCGTGGTTGTGTATTCGCTCCAGTCTTGCCAGTTCACGTTCCACATCACCGCTAGGTCATCATTCACTTCGTGGTAAGCACTGAAGATCAGTTGTTGTGGAGCAATGGAGTTACTCTTGTCGAATTCAAATTCGGCTTCAGAAGAGTAAGACAGACCAAGACGCGTGCCTGATGTTGCCTCATAAAGCACACCTACTCGGCCGTTGACCTGAGTATCTTGGTCTTCGTCATTGAAGTTCAAGACTCCCTTCGTTTCCACTTCATACATACCGTACTGAATACCAAGCGCCGCACCCACAGACCAGTGATCATTGATGCGGTAAGAAGCGGAAGGTTGAATGGTTAAGGCTTGCGTCGTTGCTGTAGGAATATCTAAATGATTATCCAAAAGACCTTCGTACTCGAGGCCAAGGCCGTAGTTGCCATACAGACCAATACCCAGCGTCCATTTGTCGTTTACTTGTTGGCTGTAAAATGCCGACGCCATAGGAACAAAACCAATCACGTTGCCCGCATCGCCAGTCATCGTGTCTAGTTGCGCGTCACCGTAAAGGCCAATCAGGTTACCAGAGAAAGATTTACCAGAAACATTCGCCAGACCAGCCGGGTTTGCTGCCATTACTGAGGCATCTTGCGCACGAGCCGCCATACCAGCGGATGCCAAACCAATATCCGATGCAGTTGTTTCGTAAAGGTATAACCCACCCGCTTGCGCAGCAGCACACGTCAGTAGAGAGCTCGCTACGACGATTTTTGAAAGATTTTTCATGCTAAAACCTATTATTGTTTGGGGAACCCACGCTGCGACGGTGGTTGTATATCAATGAAAGGCATTGGCCAATCGCACACAGCGTGGGGGTGTTGTGGAGTCAGTCAGTTGAAATCAGCGTTATTGCTCGCTCACCTCAAGTTCAGTGGGTTTCTTTCGCTTAAACTTCTCGCGCAGAGATTGCATCATCACGAAGAACACTGGCGTCAGTAACGTGCCTACAAACGTAGAGAGAATCATGCCGCCGAATACTGCAAAGCCCAGTGAGTGACGAGATGCCGCACCGGCACCCGATGCAATCACCAACGGGAATACCCCCCAGATGAAGGCAAATGCGGTCATCTGTACTGCACGGAAACGGATTCGAGCAGCTTCTTTGGCAGCATCAATGATGGATAAGCCCTTTTCTTCTCGCAGAACTTTGGCAAATTCCACGATAAGAATCGCCACTTTGGCGGACATACCGATCAAGATGACCACACCAATCTGCACGTACAAGTCGAACGGTTGTCCCACCAGCAGTAGCGTGCCCATTGCGCCGAGAATCGCGACTGGAACCGCCATCATTACCGCTGCAGGAATGGTCCAACTTTCGTACTGAGCCACCAAGAACAAGTATGTGAACAGCAAAGACAATGCGAACGCGATCGGCGCCATGTTGCCTGCTTTCATCTCTTGGTAAGTCATGCCTGACCACTCGTATGAGTAACCACTTGGCAAAGATTCCGCAGCCAGTTTTTCAATGGCTTTTACAACATCACCCGAGCTGTAACCTGGCGCTGGCGCACCGTTCACGGTTGCAGAACTGAACATGTTGTAGTTCGACAAGGTATCTGGGCCGAAGATCGGCTTCACTTTCACTAGCGTTGCCAGTGACACCATTTTTCCAGAGCTTGAGCGAACAAACAGATGGTTGATGTCGTCGATATTGTCACGGTATTGCTCTTCTGCTTGCACTTTCACTTGGTACGAACGACCAAACAAGTTGAAGTCAGAAATGTAGGCGCCGCCCAACTGTGCTTGCAGTGTGCTGAAGATTTCATTCAACGGTACGCCCATCGAAATCGCTTTATCGCGATCAATATCGATGTAACGTTGCGGAATATTCGCACGGAAAATCGAGAACGCACGTGCCACTTCAGGCAGTTGGTTGATTTGGGCAACAAAATCAGCGGTTGTTTTTGCCAACTCTTGTGGAGAACGGCCCAAGTTGTCCTGCAGCACAAGGTTGAAACCATCCACCGCACCCATACCTTTGATTGCCGGTGTCGCGAAAACGAACGAAGCGGCATCTGGCGTTGAGTTCAGCATTTGGTTAACTTTATTCATCAATGCGCGTTGGTGTAGCTCAGGGTCTTTACGTTTGCTCCAGTTATCCAGTTTGATGATCAACATGCCCGAGTTTGGAATCGACGCCATGTTAATTACCGAGAAGCCCGCAACCGAAACCACGTTCTCCACACCTTCCATCTGTTTTAGTTCATCAACGTACTTCTTCATTAATGGTGCAGTACGCTGCAATGCTGCTGCGTCTGGTAACCGCATTTCGACCATGAACACGCCTTTATCTTCGTTCGGTACGAAAGAAGAAGGTACGGTCATGAACGCAAACGCCAGCACCGCAATAAGCGCGCCATACACACCGATACTCAGCACAATACGACGGCTCAAGAAGCCAACTAAACCTTGGTATTTGCGCGTTATTGCTTCAAAACCTCGATTAAACGCACGCAAAGGCGCAATAGGTTGCGAGTGAGTTGATTTCAACATCAACGCACAAAGCGCTGGCGTTAACGTTAATGCGTTGATCGCAGAGATCAGCACCGACACACAGATGGTGACTGCGAACTGGTTGAACATTCGACCGGAAATACCCGGCAATAGCGCAACCGGTACGAATACCGCCAACAAAATAAGCGTTGTTGCCAATACTGGCCCCGTCACTTCTTTCATAGCTTGGATCGTGGCCGGAATCGGGTCTAAATGCTCTTCATGAATAACCCGCTCCACGTTCTCTACCACGATGATCGCATCGTCCACCACGATACCGATGGCGAGGATCAAGCCAAACAACGAAATGGTGTTGATGGTCATGCCCATCACGCCCATGATTGCGAACGTCGCTATGATGGAAACAGGAATCGCTAAGGTTGGAATGATCGTCGCTCGCCAGTTCTGCAAGAAAACGTACACAACGAAGGTGACAAGAAGTACCGCAATCACCAGCGTCTCGTACACTTCATCAATCGATGTCTCTACGTATTCGGTAGAGTCATAAGCGATGTCGTAGACCAAATCATCTGGGAATGATTTCTCGTACTCTTTCATGGCCTCTTTCACGCGTTCCATCACGTCTAGCGCGTTCGCTGTCGGCAACTGGTACAAGGCCAGAACGGCGGCTGGTTCGTTATTCATACGACCATCAGCTTCGTAGCCTTGTGCGCCAACTTCGACACGAGCCACATCTTTCAAGCGAATCAAAGAACCTTTCTTGCTCGCACGGATGATGATGTTCTCGAACTCTTCCGCAGAAGTAAGGCGACCTTTGGTTTGCAAAACATATTGATATTGCTGGTCACCCGGAGCTGGCATACCACCGATCTTACCCGCCGCCACTTGGATATTTTGCGTTTTAATTGCGCCAATAACATCGCTAGCAGAAAGCTTCAAGGTAGCCAGTTTATTTGGGTTCAACCAAATACGCATTGAGTAGTCTTTCTTACCCAGCAGCGTAATGTCACTCATACCTTCGATACGTTTTAGACGCTCGACAATATTGAGATCCGCGTAGTTAGAAAGGTAGATACTGTCGTGAGACTGTTTCGGAGAACGCAGTGTGATAACGCCCAGCATGTCGGAAGATTTCTTCTTAACCGTCACACCGATTTGGTTTACTTCTTGTGGTAGAGACGACGTCGCCTGTGCCACCAAGTTGTTCACACGAACCTGCGCCATATCGCCATCTGCGCCCACTCGGAAGTAAATACGCAATGTGTATGAGCCATCGTTACCAATCACAGAAGACATGTAAATCATGTCTTCAACGCCGTTGACTTTGGCTTCTATCGGTTGTGCTACGGTCTTTTTAACCACGTCCGCGTTTGCACCCGGATACATGGTGCTCACCGTAATTACCGTTGGGGAGATTTGAGGATACTCAGAAATTGGCAAGACTTTCAGGGCGATCATACCCATCAATGTCATCGCCAGTGAGATCACCAAAGCAAACTTCGGCCGGTGAATGAAAAATTTACTTAACATCAGTACTCACTCAGCCTTGTTCACTCTGTAGTTCAACGTCTTTCACCGTTGCACCCGGACGCACTTTTTGTAGACCATTGACGATGACTTTTTCGTTAGCCGCCAAGCCAGTCAGCACAGCACGTTTCACACCGTAGGTCTGACCAAGTTCAACGTTACGACGAGACACCACGTGATCATCACCAACCACCATGACGTAGTCACCCGCTTGGTCTTGCTGAACAGCCGCCGATGGGATAAGCAAACCATCAATGGTTTTGTTGCGCAGCTTGATGGTCAAGTTGCCATATTCACCCGGCATAAGCGCGTAAGTTGGGTTATCGAATTGTGCTTCTGCTCGAATTGAGCCTGTTTCTAAATCGATCTTGTTGCCAACGGCGTAGATCTTGCCATCAAGCGGATACAATGAACCGTCTGAAAGCGTCAGTGTTAAATCAACATCCAGTTTGTCATCGTTACGATGAGCCACATCAATGGCACTTCTTACGCGGCGGTAGAGCTTCTCATCCACATCAAAGCCAAAGCGAATTGGGTCGATTTGAGTGATCGAAACAAGAGGAACGAGTTGAATTTTCGAAATACGGTCACCCACTCGGAAGTTGCTGAAACCCACGCGGCCAGAGAAAGGAGCACGCACAGAGCTAAATTCAAGATCGAGCCTTGCTGAAACCAGCGTCGCCTTCGCCTCTTCTACCGAAGCAATCGCTGCGGCTTGCGCGGCAATGGCGTCATCGTATTGCTGCTCACTGATGCTTTTATCTTTGATGAGTTTCTTCACACGTTCTGCATCACGCGTAGTTTGAACGAGTTGCGCTTTTGCTTTTTGCAACGACGCTTTTGCATACGCCAGTGCCGCTTTGTAAGGACGGTCGTCGATTTCAAACAACAATTGGCCTTTTTCGACCATATCGCCATCTTTAAAATGAATCGCGGTTAATTCGCCACCGACTCGCGGCATAATATCAACGTCATTTACCGCTTCAGTTCGACCGATAAAAGTATGATAAGGAGTGATTTTTGTTTCGGTTAGGGTAACGGTTTCAACAGAGGGTGCTTGGGCTGTTTTCGTTGCGATATCGCCAGTTTTGCATCCTGATAGTAATGCAGAAGATATAGCAATAGATACCAACGCAAATTTATATTTGGCTTTCATGATAAACCTACTTTATTTAGAAAGTGCCCTAGCCTAAATATTTAAATATATGGATAAACACACTTTCTATTCTGGAAATAAACGAGGGAGTTAGAATTGGTAGTTAAATTCGATACGGTGATCACCATCACCGAAATTAACGTGCTCATTCCAGTTTGCAAAGTAACGAATATTTGCGCGAGGATTAATTTGATAAGACAACGCAAACTCATGAGTCAAGATATTATCTTCACCCGCGTAATAAGTATCTTTATATTGACTAGACCCTGACAACGTATGCATATACATTGGGTTGTAGTTAATCCAGATTTTATCGGTTAATTCAATTTTTGAGTACATACCCACAACAGTGAAAGTACCTGGAATTTCATAACCTTTGTCATCACCACTAAAATCATTAGCAATAGTGACACCCGCACCAGCTAAAGGAAATAGCTGCAAGATACCAAACTTAGGTAGACCTTGAATAAAGCTATAAGATGCATCTAATTTATCGTTATCAACGTCGTAGTTTACATCTAATTGACGGCCTAGACCTTTTGCGACTTCTACTTGGAAATTACGTAGTCGGAAAGAGTCAATGCTGTCATCAACGTTGGCATATATTGGATCGTCATTGTCGCGAATGCCAAATAGCTCACCACCAATGCCTTTCATTTCAATGATGTTCATCGCCATGGTACCAGGCTGGCTAGATTGGTAAGTTTGACCGATTTTGATGTTCGCGCCTTTATCAGTAATACCAAAGCCAGCTTGGGTGTATACCGCAAGTGGGTCAGACATATCTTGTAGTTCTTCGCTATTGTTTGTTTGCGCATAGGCAGAAGACGCGAGTTGTAGGGCTGCAACCACAATGGCAACAGACGGTTTCACTAAATTCATAAAACTGTATCCATTTTAATGATTATAAAATTATTCACGTCATGAGGTCATCATAAATAGCAAGCAACACAACTCTCTTTGAATAACATAAATTATCAAAGCAAATTCAATAATGACGAAACATTCGACGTTTTAATTAAAATAAAATAAAGCATCGTAAAAGTTCAATCACCGCTACTTATATCTTATATAACTTGAAATTTGGTAATACCAATGAAGAAGGAAATATTAAAACTTATGAAAATTCAATTATCATTAGAACAAATGATTAATTAATTTTACCATATAAATAGAGAGTGCAATGGATTTAGGTGATCGCGATCAATGTTTCATTTCGATCGTACAACACTCTTCAGATTAATTAGAACATTATAATAATTTAAAAACCTTAGTTTGATTAGCCTAGCATCAGATTAGAATAGTAGGCCTATAATAAATAAAAAGGGAATCACTCTCTGTGATTCCCTTTTATTATCGAGCGATAAAGCGCCGATGCGTTTCGATAACTAAAACGCAAACAATTCGCACTATTGCAGTTTCTCTATTCCCATATTGAACAGTGCAAAACTATAAATATCTGCATTTGTCTCAATTATTTTACGCGTTGGTGTACCTGCACCATGTCCTGCATTGGTTTCGATGCGAATTAAGGTCGGATTTGAACCCGCTTGCTTCGATTGCAACTCAGCAGCAAATTTGTATGAGTGAGCAGGAACAACACGGTCATCATGATCACCGGTTGTAATCAATGTTGCTGGGTATTCCACCCCTGCTTTTACATTGTGCACCGGCGAATAACTTTTCAGATATTGGAACATCTCTTTACTTTGCTCTGCCGTGCCGTAGTCATACGCCCAACCAGCACCTGCGGTAAAAGTATGGTAACGCAGCATATCCAGTACGCCGACTGCTGGCAGCGCCACTTTAAACAGCTCTGGACGTTGCGTCATAACGGCCCCTACTAACAAGCCACCATTCGATCCACCGTTAATGGCTAACTTGTTTGATGACGTTACCTTTTCATCAATTAGGAATTCAGCCGCAGCAATAAAGTCATCAAACACATTTTGCTTTTGCATTTGAATGCCAGCGTTGTGCCATTCTTTGCCATATTCCCCACCACCACGAATGTTCGCTACCGCGTAAACACCACCAAGCTCTAACCAAGCCGCACGTGTCGGGCTAAAAGATGGCGTGAGGCTAATGTTGAAACCGCCATAACCATATAGGATGGTTGGTGCACTGCCGTCCATCGGTGTCCCTCTTTTATAGGTGATGATCATCGGCACTTTTGTTCCGTCTTTTGAGGTGTAAAACACCTGGCGAGATTCATACAAAACAGGGTCAAATGGCGCTTTAGATTTGTAGTACACCTCGCTATCACCATCTTTGATGTTCAGACGATAGGTAGTGCTTGGCATCTTGTAGTTGGTGAAAGAGTAGTAGACTTCGGTTTCTTCTTTTTTCCCCGAGAAACCGTATGCGCTGCCAATATCAGGCAATTTGATTTCTCGGATGAGTTTGCCGTTCATGTCGTATTGCTTCACCATCGAGATCGCATCAACAATATAGCTCGCAAACAAATTGCCACCCGCGGTAGAAACACGTAACACGTTCTTTGTTTCAGGAATCAAATCTTTCCAGTTTTTGGGCTGCGGCTGACTTGCATCCACCGTCACGACGCGTTTGTTCGGTGCATTAAGGTTCGTAACCAAGTACAGTTTCGTGCCTTGGTTGTCTATCACCCAAGTATCAGAACTGGTGTTATCTAAAATGGTTTTCAGCGGGCTATTTGGCTTACTCAGGTCTTTGAAGAACAGTTTGTTGCCCGACGTCGATACGCTGGCTGAGATAAACAAGTAGCGTTCATCTTCCGACGTGTAACCCCCAACGTAGCGATACTTTTCGTCCTTTACACCACCGAAAATTAATTGGTCTTCACTTTGTTTCGTCCCTAGTTTATGAAAGTAGAGCTTGTGTTGGTCTGTCTTCGCGGAAAGTTCACTCCCTTTTGGCTTGTCATAACTTGAGTAATAGAAGCCTTGATTGCCGAGCCAACTGATGCCACTGAACTTAATATCCACCAGCGTTTCACCGACGGGCTTTTTGGTTTCTGTGTCTAACACAATGACTTTGCGCCAATCGCTACCGCCTTCCGAAATGCTGTATGCAACCAAAGATCCATCTCGTGAAAAGCTCACTCCCGCTAACGATGTGGTGCCATCTTCACTAAAAGTATTTGGATCGAGGAAAATTTCTGCTTCACCATTACCTAGCTGCCGATAAAGCACGTCTTGGTTTTGTAACCCGTCATTTTTGTAGAAGTAAGTGAACTTACCCTCTTTGAACGGCTGGCTTTGTTTTTCGTAATCCATGAGCTTAGTAATGCGCTCTTCAATCTGCTCGCGGTAAGGGATTTTCGCCAGATAATCAAACGTCACTGCATTTTGTGCCTTAACCCATTCTGCGGTTTCTGGGCTGAGATCGTCTTCCAACCAGCGATAAGGATCACTCACTTTTGTACCAAAGTAGTCATCGACAACATCCACTTTTTGTGTGGTTGGATACGTGATGGTTTTCGGGGTTACCTGTTCAACCGACGATTGCGCCGCTTCATTTGCATACGCCACCGACAACACACTTCCGAGTGCGAGAGCCGTTGTGAGTGCTAGGGTGTTCTTTTTCATGAAATTCCTTTTTATTTTTCTGTTGTCTTTTTGTGCAATACATCAGAACTCTACTATATATCGACAAAATGAATCTAATTTCATTAAACGAGTTGTGAAAGCCATCCTAACTCCCTCATTTCCTTCCAGTTCTACAAACTAGTAAGTGGAAGTGTAGAACTTGGGAACAATACTGAAGAGCCACGATGGCGTTTACTCTCTTTCGTCTAAGTCAGCTCGATTTGGCGCAAAACCCCAGACTCAGAAGCGAAATCTTGGTCGTGACTGATCAGAACAAATCCACCTTTGTATACATTTAACGCCTGACTAAGCATTATTTTTGACTCGAGGTCGAGATGGTTATCTGGTTCATCAAGCAGCAGCAAAGGCTGAGAATTTTGGTTGCTGACTATCAGCATCGCGAGCTTCATCTTCTCGCCACCGCTCAGTAGGCGCCCCAATCGAAACACAGCATCTCGACGAAAACCGATCCCGGCCAATAAGGTCCTCGCTTCACTTTCCGTCATCTCTTGGCAGCTCTCCATTACGTTCTCAAGTAACGAAAGATTTGGATTCACTGCACCAAAATGTTGGTCGAGATAGTACAAAGGTGTATTCACTTGCAACTCACCACTCTGCAACGATAACTCGCCAAGCAACGTCTTTAACAAGGTTGATTTTCCGCAGCCATTTCTCCCTTTGAGATGGACTTTGTCGTTCGCAAAAATCTGCAACGTGATAGGCGTAGAATTCCCAAAAGGTAATATACCTTCTTGTATCGACAACACTTTTCGCGAACGGTTCGGATTATCTGTAAGATAAAGCTTTTGCGCCTTGAGTTGCTCATGTCGCGATTTCAACGCCTGTTCTTTGGCTTGTAAATGCGCTTGTCTGAGTTGCTCATTCTTATTGCGATTTGAAGCGCTGGCGGTCGCGCTATCCTTTTTTCCATCAAGCAAAATTTTGGGCTGACTGCCGTCTTTGCGCAGTTTGTTCCCTTGCGCGGCGCGTTGGTCTGCTTTTTCGCGATTTTTCTGGGCTTGCTCGGCTAACCGTTTTTTCTGTTTATCGACTTGCGCTAACTGCCTCTCGACCGCTTGCAGTTCAGTGCGTTTTTTCTCGGCGTACACATCGTAATTTCCACCAAAAGCCTGTAAACCTAGGCCCGATAGCTCCCAAATTTCCTCCATCTCTCGCAGCAGCTCACGATCGTGACTGATGAGTAAAATCGCACCGCTGAAATGCGTCATAGACTCTATCAGCCATTGTTTCGCCTCGGTATCGAGGTGATTGGATGGCTCATCGAGAATCAAAAGATCCGTTTCGTTTTCAAATAACTGCCATAACTGCAAACGCGCCAACTGACCACCACTGAGCCGAGCACAAGAGAAATCAGGGTCTTGCGGCAAGCCCATCGCAGCAAGCTGCTGTTTGAGTTTCAGTTCAATATCCCACTGTTCGCCAACCAGTTCGAACCAATGCTCAGAAACATCACCTTGTTCAATCTGCTTCAAAGCATGTAAGACCGCATCTTTGCCCAGAAACTGGGCGATCGATTGCTGACCTGAAAGCAGATCAGACGGCTGCTGGCAATACATCATGAAAGAAGAGGGAGCAGTCACAACACCGCTGGCAGGCTGAATTTCTCCCGCTAAAATGGAAGCCAAAAGCGACTTGCCGATGCCATTGCGCCCAACCAAACCAACACGTCGTTTAGTCATGGAACAAGAAATAGACTGGAATAGCGTATCGCCATTATCAAACTGATGGCTAACATTAAAAGCTTGTAAAACTAGCATAATTTGCCTCCTGTATGACAGGGACAACAGCCGTAGCTATGATTTGAAATTGCAACAAAACGCTTGCACAAACGCATTAAGCTCTATGTAAAGTTCGACGATATACGTCAAATCAAAAAGTCGTCTTGTTGCAAAGAAATATCGGAAAGTGAGCTACGCCTACTAACCCTGCAGATCCAAAAAATAAGTAAAAATATGGATAACAGGTTTAGTTCTTCATGTTGGCGTAATCTCCTAGAGAAATGATGCGCAGAGTGTAGCCGCTTTTTTGTTCAAGAAGCAAGCTTTCTAACCAAATGTGAACAAAAAGAAAGTTTCACAGTAAGTTGTTATATCACATTAACTTTTTAACAAGTCTTTGAACAATTTCGAGATCTTAGCAACACAATTTTTATCCAAGCCATACTATGCTTAGGGTAAAGATAATCCACATAAGGGCGTGGTTATGAAATACAAACATATCCTTGTTGCACTCGAACTGTCAGATGAAAGCACCGTGCTTATCGACAGAGCGGTATCAATGGCAAACTATCTCGACTCCGATATCTCCTTTATTCATATTGATGGTACGCACGGAGAAATCTATCGTGAGCTTGTAGACATTAAAGAAAACCCGGATCAAAGGCCGTTGAATGAGCATTCAATGGAATGTTTAAAAACATTTAGTGATTACATGGATTACCCACTTAAACATTTCTTCGTAGGTACTGGCGACTTGGCTGATAAATTAGAGGTCACCATTAAAGAGCAAGAAGTGGATCTTCTGATTTGTGGTCACCACCAAGATTTCTGGAGCAAGATTATTTCTTACTCCAGACACTTAATTAACAAGTCACCGGTGGATATTCTAGTCGTCCCTATTCATGATTAGTAAAACGTAACGCTTCCCAAAACCACCAATTTATTTGGTGGTTTTTTATTGATATTGAAACAGCTTAAACAGTTTTCCAAACTAGCTTGGCGATCATTTATGAGTTACATTTTCTAACCAACCCGCGCTCCTACTGGGCATGGTTATTTAGATAGCAAGGATCCCTATGGCAAATAAAAAAGTACTCATTCTCTTTGCTCATCCTTCCCAGCATCGTTCAGAAGTGAATACTCCACTTTTCAAAGAAGCTCAAAAAATTGAAGGCGTGACATGTGTTGATCTCTATGGCGAATACCCTCGTTTCGATATTAATATCGACCGTGAACAGCAACGCTTACGTGAGCATGACGTGGTGATTTTCCAATTCCCACTATATTGGTATTCAACGCCTGCGATTTTAAAAGAGTGGCAAGATCTGGTTTTGGAATATGGCTTTGCTTACGGTACAGATGGCACAGCACTGCAAGGCAAGACCATGCTTTGTGTGCTGTCTGCAGGGGGCAAAGAAGAAGCTTATAAGGCAGAGGGCTACAACCACTTTACGATTCGTCAACTGCTTGCGCCTATTGAACAAATGTCCGCACTGACCGGCATGAACTACATTGCCCCTCTCGCGATGTTTGGCGCACGTACAGCAGATGAAGAAGGGCGAATCCCTCGTCATGTTGAGCGGTACAAGAGCCTGCTAACAGCTTTAGTCGAAGATAGGTTGGATGTTGAAGCTGCGGCGTCATTAATCAAGCTTAACAGCGCATTGCCAGAGCTCATTAAGGAGGCTTCATGACAGGGATATTCTTACAAGCCTTCGTATATTTGATTGCTGCTGTAATTGCAGTCCCACTTGCTAAGCGTTTGGGACTTGGGTCCGTTTTAGGCTATCTCATCGCAGGTGTGGTCATTGGCCCAATTATCGGTTTAGTCGGTGAAGAAACAACAACAATCCAGCACTTTGCCGAGTTTGGCGTGGTGATGATGCTGTTTCTCGTTGGTTTAGAGCTCGAACCCAAAATGTTGTGGGCGATGCGCAATCGCTTAATGGGTTTAGGAGGTCTGCAAGTCGGCGGTACCGTCGCGGCGATTATGGGTATTGCCTTGTATTTTGACCAGCCTTGGACCATAGCCTTAGCCATAGGTTTGATCTTCGCCCTCTCTTCTACTGCGATTGTTTTGCAAACTTTTAGCGAAAAAGGATTAACGAAGACGGAAGGTGGACAAAACGCTTTCTCCGTGTTGCTTTTTCAAGATATTGCAGTGATACCAATGTTGGCGTTCATTCCTCTATTGGCCTTACCTGAATTAATTGAACAGGCACAGTCCGCGGCTCAAACAGCCGCAGCGCACCATGAAGAATTAAGCCTCGTTGCGGGGTTGCCAGGCTGGGCATACGGCATCGTAATCACAGCATCGATTGCAATCGTCGTCGTTGGTGGACACTTTTTAAGTCGACCTCTGCTCAATTATGTGGCTAGCTCTGGTTTGCGAGAAATCTTTACCGCAACTGCACTCATGCTTGTCATTGGTATCGCTGCACTGATGAGTTTAGTGGGCTTATCTCCTGCCTTAGGAACCTTCTTGGCTGGCGTTGTATTGGCGAACAGTGAATTCCGCCACGAGTTAGAATCCAATATCGAACCATTTAAAGGCCTATTGTTAGGTCTGTTCTTTATTACCGTTGGCGCAGGGATCAACTTCTCGGTCCTTTTTGGTGATTTCTGGTTGGTCATGGCATTGACCATTGGCGTGATGGTTTTGAAAGCCTTGGTGCTGTTTATTCTTGCACTGATATTTAGGGTGAAAGGCAGCAACCGCTGGCTGTTTACCCTAAGCTTGGCTCAAGCAGGTGAATTCGGCTTTGTGCTTCTAAGCTTTTCAGTGCAAAACCACGTCATCCCATCTGAACTTTCACAAACTCTTGCGTTAGTGGTTGCGATTTCGATGTTCCTGACACCAGGTTTGTTTATTCTGTTTGATAGAGTGATTCTGCCGCGCTTTGAAAGCCAGTCAAATGAACGCGAAAGCGATACGATTGAGGAAACAGGCACGGTGATCATCGCCGGCATCGGCCGCTTTGGACAAATAGTGAATCGCCTATTGGTATCAAACGGCGTGACTACCGTGGTACTTGACCATCAATCTGACCAAGTCGATAACATGCGCCAGATTGGCACTCGCGCCTATTTTGGCGACGCGACTCGACCAGATATGCTACATACAGCCGGCATTGAGCACGCCGCTGCGTTGGTTGTGGCGATTGATAACCAAGAATCGAGTGTAGAACTGGTGAAGTACGTTAAGCACACGTACCCAAAAGTAACAGTGATTGCACGTGCCTTTGACCGTGGACATGGCTATCTTTTGCGTCAAGCGGGAGCTGATATTATTGAATCAGAGACCTACCATTCTGCATTGGAGATGGGCGGTCACACAATGAAAGCACTTGGCATTCACCCCTTCTTTGTTGAACAACAGAAGGCGACATATAAGCGTGTTGAAGCACGTAAGTCAGAAATACTCTACAAAGCTTGGGAAGATGATTCTGAAGGTGAACGCTATGACAACAATTTCCGACAACTGTTTATTCAGTTAGAGGAGAAAATGGCGGAAGAGATGCAAAAAGATCGTCATGACAAACTATCGCGGTCAGAACGAGGTTGGACACCGCCACCTAAAGGTTACGCCGATGACTTTAATGAAGATAACGTCCAAGAGCTAACACCACCAAGAGAAGAGCCTATCCAACGATAACGCACTCCATATTAAAAACCTCCCGCTTGGGAGGTTTTTATTTTTTCAGTACAGAGCCACACGCCGTGCAGGATAAAATGATCTTCTCGATATTACATAAGATCATTCATTAAAATCTCATACTCTTCGTTTGCTTCTTCCACTAAATGAGAAAGCTCTAACGCATCAGTAACTGCAAGATTGAACTGCCACGGAGTTGTGTCTTCTTTACCACAGATTCGAGTTTCACACCCACGACTCTCAAAAGACAAATCATCAAACTCTGTGGTGTGGCGCTCTTGAAGTTCAACAATCTCAACTTCTAATTTACCAACAGGGTTGACTTTAACGTGGGCATGTAACTCCGAACTGTTAGACAAACAATAATCTCTATGAACCGCAATCATGGCCGCCTCCTTGGTCTGCCAACTGACAACTCAACATTGAGTGTAGACGAGGGATTTTGAACGTGGCGTGAAATAATAATGAAGATTGATCTGTCTCATTAGAACAGACAATTGTTGTCATGAAGGCATGAGCCAGTATGAATCTCATCTGATTTAAATTGTTCTGAGATCGTAATAGTTGGCATTTACCGAGACTTTCCCTATTATCGAAACAAAATTACTGTGGTCATTCTTTAGAGGTCAGTATGGAGCTTGAAGCCGTTGCTAAAGCACTAAAAGAGTTAGGGCATCCGACTCGTTTAAGTATTTACAAAGAAGTCGTCAAAGCGGGATACAAAGGTATCGCGGTAGGCGGCGTACAAGAAAAGCTTGGCATTCCAGCATCCACTCTCTCTCATCATATCTCGAGCCTTGCTTCAGCTGGTCTTCTCACCCAGCGCCGCGAGGGTAGAACCCTTTTTTGTGTTGCAGAGTATCAGTGCTTAGATGACGTAATTGGTTTTTTAAAAGCAGAATGTTGCGTTAACGAGTGCTCATAAATTTCTAGCAAAAACGAGAGAGTTTGAGTTTCTATTGAACTTCAGCAGAACGTGAATGACGATGAAAAACATACACACCGAAGTTG
Source organism: Vibrio sp. 2096 (assembly GCF_033339595.1). NCBI lineage: Bacteria > Pseudomonadati > Pseudomonadota > Gammaproteobacteria > Vibrionales > Vibrionaceae > Vibrio > Vibrio sp. 2096. Next base: position 580,459 of record NZ_JAWOUX010000001.1, on the reverse strand, counting down.
CTAACCTCGGTGTGTACATCTTCTAGTTCGCGACGAGTAACATTGACGACTTAGATGGTACGATTAACTTACCGTCAGTTGGAATGATTTGTTCTGTCATCAAATCAACCCAATTACCATCGATTTTTAATGTCAAAGACTGTTGACGCTGTGATTTATTAAGCACCACAATACCTTTGTCACCTCGCTTAAGTACGAGCATGTCATCGTTACCTTCAAGAACACTCATCGGCTCGCCATGCGTCATATTATGGAACTGGATCATTTTTGCCATTCTCGGATCGCTCCATGCACCTTGCCATCTTGGCTGACCATTTTTACCTTTAATACCGCTGGTGTTTAAGTCGGTATAAATCAACGGCACACCACCATCTCGGCCTAGAATATAGGCATAAGCTAACCATTCGTTTTCCTCGTCCATGATGAGATCAAGAAAGACATCATTGTTAGGAATATCATGTGTGATAGCAAATGTAATCGCACGACCGGAGGACAGAGCCTGACCAAAACAATAGGGATCAATCAGAGACTTGAAGCTGCCCTTTTTAGCAAACGCCTTAAACATGGTTGAGAACAAAGGGAAATCGTACGCACCTAGGCGAGTTTCCTGTAGATACGGCTCAAGAAACAGCTGATACTCTTCTTCCGTCGCACCGCCATCGGTAATAATTTCACCAAATATATGCACATCCCGCGTGATGTCGTCTGTCCAAACACGCTTAAGATGCTCTAACGTCATGTGTTTCGCAGCGTCAATACGAAAACCTTTCACACCAATAGCTTTCAGCGCCGTTAGGTACGCTCGCTGCTGTTCAACGACATGGTCACAAACACGAAGAGTTGGCAAGCCAGGGTCGGTTGGCCCACCTGTGATACGTCCATTTTGAACCTGCCACTTATCTTTCCAGTCTTTAATGCCGAATGCTTCAACAAAGTCCTCTTCATCAAAAAGTGGTTGAGATAGATCGCCAAACAACGCTAGCGACTGATATTTCTGCTTGTTGTTCTGGTATTCCTCCAAGACCTCTTGTCTTGGGTACTGAAGGTCTCTGCGAAGGTGGGCCTCATTTGCCATATGGTTAAACACTACGTCGGCATAAACCCACACACCAACTTGCTCCAGTTCACGAACCATATGAATAAAATCTTTGGTATCACCCAAGGCATTATCGATAACACGATAATCTTGTGGTTGATAACGCTGCCACCAGCGCTCATCGTGTGCGCTTTTCATTGGTGGCGAAACCAACACAGAGCCATAACCAAGCTTGCGGATTTCTTTTGCTCGTTGGGCAATGTCAGCATACTTCCAATCAAACGCATGTAAGATAACGTTTGCACCGAATGATTGTGTTTCCTGTGAGCCACTCATGTTGTTCTCCTGCTCGTTTCCACTCACGATTACTTGTTTGCATTTTTTTGTGAGTGAATTCAATAATCGAAATTATAAAAGCTATTCATCAGAGGCACTCACCCTTTTAGCACTAACTCAAGGCTGAAATCGAAGGCGTAGCGACTCATCCATTGCACAGCGATAAATCGTTCTGAGTGAATAACGGGCACACGACATACAACCCGAACAGACCAACACAAAACTAAGGCATTGTTTTGATTAACAAAAACTTAAATTTAAAAAGATAGAACATAAGACCTATGTACGCCCTAAAATAGGCCCAAAGGATAAAAATAGCCAAGCCAACCCGTTGAGTAATCAATTGTTAATAAAACGAAACTGGCAGATGGATCACGTTTGGCGCGTTTCAAAAATCCAGTAAATCACCATACCTAGCGTTAAAAGACTAAAGATTTCTGTTTGTATCTGTCCCGAAATGACTTCAAAATGCGAAACTTAGCTTATCTCTATGGGGTATGCTCTACCTTGGAGGATAATAATGAATATCAAAGAATTTTCTGACCTCGTCGGGCTATCTGCTCATACACTTCGATACTATGAAAAAATCGGTTTACTTAAACATGTCCATAGAAACGCGAGTGGACATCGAATGTATAGTTCGAAAGATCTAAACTGGATAAGCTTTGTTAAGCGTTTAAAAGAAACTGCAATGCCACTTGAAGAGATTCTAGAGTATGCCAAATTAAGGGAAGTCGGCTCTCAATCTGTACCACAACGTCAAGCCCTGTTAGAACAACACCAAGAAAACCTCAAACGCCACATTGAGCAACAGAAAAAGCACTTATCGGCTCTAGAAGAAAAAATTGCCTTGTATAAAAGCGGAAAAGTTCGTTGACTTAGAGTTAACTCTAACGATTAAGGTGTGTTTACATTTATTCACTAGGAACATACCAATGGAACAATCACGCTTTAACAAAGGATTAGAACTACTCTCTCAAATTGATGGCGACGCTGGTCATAATGTCATCGAAAGCTTACAAGATATTTGTCCTGATTTAGCTCAGTACACCATTGAGTATCCGTTTGGCGATATTTATGCTCGCCCGGGCTTAGACCTAAAATCGAGAGAAATCGCAACCGTCGCCGCGCTAACGGCAATGGGGAATTGCGCGCCGCAACTAAAAGTGCACTTAAATGCAGCGCTGAATGTAGGCTGTAGCGAGGATGAGATTAAAGAGATCATTTTGCAGATGTCCGTCTACGCAGGTTTTCCCGCGGCATTAAACGGCATGTTTGCATTCAAAGAAGTGCTAGCGGAAAGAGCAGAGTAATAACGACGTTGAAATCAATTTAACCGCAATTAAAAACGGCCCTTGGGGTTCGGGCCGTGATTAAAACAACGAGTGAATTAGCGCTCAGGAGTTTCAAGCAGTTTAACCGCGCAATCTACCGCGTTGTTAATGCCTTGACTGCTCTCCAACTTGCCTGAACTTGCAGGACCAAGGGCACAAGAATACAAAGCCAGCTGCTTATCGAACGGCAGATCCAACTGTTCATAGAGATTTTGTCGGATTCTTGCATGTTGTTCTGGTTCTTGGTTAGCAAGGCTAATCAACGTTTCATAAATAAGCGTTTTCATGTCTTTCCCTTTTCACTTTATTGCACGGGGTGCATATATATTGTATCCATTTGGGAAGCACAAATCAGAAGCTAGGTCACAGAACGCGTCGCTAAAAAAGTTTATGTACTCGGTAAATTGCAATACAAACTTAAAGTCGTTTAGAAAAAGGGCAACTGATAACTCGATAGATCAGCCGATTAACTAGCATTCGCCGCTGTTTGTTTATAATCGTGTCCGATATAAACAAAAACGTCGCTGTATCAGCGACGTTTTATCTCGACTTTAGTTAATCGAATTTTTTTAGTTGAAGTGCACTAGCATTTCAACGTCATCGCCTTGCTCTGGAGCCTGAAGAGCGAAGTGCACGTACCCTGCTTCAGTAACAGGAATCGCAAGGTATTCATTGCTGCCTGCATAGTTGGACGCATACTCGTGCTGCTCTACTGTAGGCCAATGCTCCCTACTCGCGTATAGATCGACATTACCAGTTTGAGAGTGAGCCGTTAGCCATACACGAACCTCTTCAACACCTTCAGGCACATAAACTGCTGCATAACGCTGCTTGTGAACGGTAAGCATTTTGGCTTCACCAGACTCTAATACCACAGGTGCTAAATCATCTTGCACTTGGGTTGGCGGTGTTTGCGCTTCCACTTCTAACGCAGCCACAAGATTCACTGAGTCATAGCTATCACGTCCAGTTAAGCTGATGTAGTAACGACCCGCTTTAACGTAACCATCTTGCTCTGGTTCAAACACAATCTCTTCATTGCTGCCATCAGCATATTGACTCATTTCGAAATCATAGTAATGCGCGACTTTGTTGTAGCTCATGTAAAGATCCGCATCACCCGCACCCTCAATAGATACATTGAAGTTAACGGTGTTGGCTGGAACATCAACGTAGAACAGTTTTTCGCTGTATGCTTCGCCACTGAGCTGAAGGCTTTGGTTCGCCGTCAATTCAGTCACTTTTGCTTCAGGGCTTGTTGGTTCTGTTGGTTCTTCTGGGTCTGTACCAGGTTGCTCAGGTTCCACTTTTAATGTGTCCAACCAACGTTCAAACTCAGCATCGTATTGTTGACCTAAAGACGTCACCTGCTGTGCCCATTGTTCGAACTGGCCAGAGCGCGACAATGCCAACAAGCTTTCGACGTCTTGTGGATGATTTTCTAACATGAATCGAACAGCTAGATAACCCCAACGATAGATACGATTGGTATCGTGAGAGTACGTGGTATCAAACACAGTGGAAAGGCTCAGTTTACCATCTGCAATCAGCTCAATCGCAGCTTGGTAACCTTGCTTGTAATGCATATATTCAGCAAAACCTTCTAGCCACCAAACAATATGACCATGAGCCAAGTTATCGCTGAACGAACCGTATTGGTTAAATCGTGCATCTAAATAGTGCGTGTATTCATGTTCTAGGTTCAAGATAGAGAGATCTTCACCATTCGCGTAGCGATAAGCGACGAAACGCGCACTATTGTCCGCTTTTGAAGGGTCACCTTCTAGGTACTGACCACCGTTGTCCGTGGTATTACCAAATAGGAATGAAGAGTAATCAACGTAACTAGCGTTACTCGCGAATACCGCCACTTCAACACGATCATTCAAATCATCAGCGACAGGTTGATTACCCGTATTCGCAACTCGATGGAAGTCGGCTTCTTTTGCCGCTAGCACTTCACACGCTTTCGCTGCTTGAGCATCAGTCAGATCTTCAGAGCGAATAATGGCAGGTCCCTGACATTCAAAACGATTTGGCATTACACGTGCAGCTAAATCTTGCTTGGCTTGCTCAATATTCAGACCATTTAGGCCTTCTGGTGCGTAGTAGCTCATCATTTCAACGGCAGCAAGCCATAGTTTGTCATGCTCACTACCCAGTGGATAACGCTGCATCACCTGTTGCATTACTGCCAATGCTTTGCGTTTGGTCTCCTGATCTGGGCTCGCGAGCAAACGACCAGTTTCACGTAATGCATTGAAAACGATAAAGCTTGCATCCGTATCTAATGCCCAAGCATTATCAGATGCGAATTTCACCAACGTATCAATATGGTGAGTATTGTTTGCCATGTATCGGTAGAACGCATCGTTCGCCGCATGGCCTGCCATAGAGCGGAACAAGTTGTTTAAACCATCGACCCATTGCGTGTCCTGCGCGGTTTCACGATTAAAGTGCATCAATGCGGCCATCATGCTATCCATGGTCAGCGGCAACTGCTTAACGTTATCAACCATCAAAGTCAGGCTCTTCATTGCACCAACTTGTTCACGACCTTGATCCAAAGCATGAGGGTTGTTTAGGAATAGGTTCGTCGACTGAGCAAAACGCTGACTCAACGCTTGCGAAAACTCAGGTGTACCAGTACCAGCGTTGTAGCGAACGTAGTAGGCCGCTCGAATAAATTCGCCTAGGTTCTCTAGAATACGAGCTTGATCTGCTTCACCACGATAGCGAGCAATTTCTTGATCCAGCGCGACTTGGATACGGCTTAGGCTCGCTTCACTATAGATATCATTCAGCGTTTCTGAAGGTGCTGAAAACCAAGCGTGGTAGCAATCATACTCAGCACCAGAAACGGCAGTAGCCAGATCTCGCGATTGTTGTAAATCAGCAACCGCACACTGATTTTGTGCAAAAGAGAAGCCAGACACACTCGCTAGCATACAAGCAAGCGCCAAACGATGGCGCGGGAAAAAACGGATATGAGACATAACAACACTCATTGATTATTAACATACATTGAGTGGGGGTTTATATTCTTTACAGCTCAAACAGTGAAATCAGTGTCATAAAATTTATGAAACCGCTCCCAAAAATAGGTCTTTTACTCTAATTAAATGGGAGCAATCCCACTCCAAAAAACTCACAATTATCAATAAAAACATTAATTTACCTTTTTCTAAATAACGACTTTATGAGGAAAATTGCCCTTAAACGCCCCCCTTAACTCTTCCAGATAAAGTTCACGACAATCAAAGGTTATAAATTAAATTTTGATGCTTGATACCATCTATTTTTATTTGTGACTCATTCCCAATAAGTCATAGAGTGCATATCAAAAGGTTGGCATTAATGGTAAATTCTCCGCCAAATCAAACACATTTACTCCTCCAGTCATTGATGAGTGAATAAAGCAGATATTTGGCTAGGGATAATACATGTCACTTTGGGGATTTTTGGGAGCGGGGATTGCCTACTTCATGACAACGTTTGCCTTTGTTTTTGGCGGCATTTTTTGGTTATGTGCTGAAGGTAATACATTAAGAGAAACAAAGCGCCAATCATCAATAATGTCCGGGGTTATTGCTTGTACTATTGGAACTTGGGTGCTTGCTTTTGGTGTTTACGTTTACGGTTACTTTTGGGATAACTCTTCTCACTATTATTTTTATTTGCTCGCTCCATGGGGACTTGCCATTTTTGGGGTAAAACTTCGTAACCGCTGGGTTAAGCAATACGCGCGTGTAAAACACGCAAAAGAAGAACAGTGGCAAAAGCGCTGGCGAGAATTATTAGGGGAAGATACTGAAGAGCTTCCACCATATACACATGATTACGAGCTCTACTCGGGCATTTGGCAAGCCAATGAAGCGCTCCAAGAACAGTGTTTTGCAGCCCTTCCTCACGGGAAAGCAGTCTACGAGAGAGTGAAAGCCTTCCAAACGATGGCCTCCCCCGCTGGTGACATAAACAATCAAGTTTTGCTGAGTAAACTCGATCAACTAGAGGATGAAATCATTCAAGTTCTTGAGCAACACTCGCAAAAGAAAGTAAGCATTGAAACTGGCGCAGGTACTTTACACAAAGAGTCAAAACGCAATGTTTATCACCATGAGAATGGCCCAACAGAAGAGCAACTGTACGACTCAATCAACCTCCAACATGATTTGGATCGAGAGCTACGCAACATTATCTATGATCGGCTCGGTTACGATGGCGAAGATGAGTACTTTTTCCTCCAAGCGCCACTCGAAGAGCTTACCGAGAATGAAACCGCAATCAACTGGATGCTCTGGGGGTTAGTAAGCGACCATTTTGCTGTTGACCCATACCAAACGGCGTTGGATCTCAGCCTAATGAATGCGGAACCAAGATGGGGGCAAAATGAACGGTTTGTAATGATTACGGCTCAATAAACGCAAGTACTAAGTCTAACTTTAATACAACCTATTCTGAGACCACCCTCGCGTTGGTTAACTTAGCCAGTAAGCGGCCAACGCGATCGCGCATTTCACGTCTATCGACAATCATATCTAGCGCACCATGCGCTAGTAAAAATTCACTTCGCTGAAACTCGTCTGGTAGCTTTTCACGTACCGTTTGCTCAATGACCCGTCTTCCCGCAAAGCCAATACTTGCTTTAGGTTCACCAATATTGATGTCTCCTAACATGGCTAAACTCGCCGAGACGCCACCATAAGTTTGGTCCGTCAATACTGAGATATAGGGTAATCTGTGCTCAGATAAGTGGTTTAACGCGGCGCTGGTTTTTGACATTTGCATGAGTGCCACCAAAGACTCTTGCATGCGCGCCCCTCCGCAAGCGGAAAAACATACTAACCCAGATTTTGTATTAATTGCGCTTTCAACTGCTCGGACAAACTTCTCGCCAACCACTGCGCCCATCGAGCCTGCCATGAAAGAGAATTCGAATGCACACGCAACAACAGGCAGCCCCAATAACTTGCCCTCCATCACCACCAACGCATCTTTTTCTCCAGTCGTTTTCTGTGCTAAAGCAATTCGCTCTTTATATCGCTTTAAGTCTTTAAAACCCAAAATATCTTGTGGCTCCAACTCACTTGCCAACTCTTGTTGTGTTCCATGGTCCAGAAAAGAGATCAACCTTTGACGCGCAGCCATTCTCATGTGATATGAGCATTTAGGGCATACTTCCAAATTTTCTTTTAACGCGGCACGATAAAGTATTTGTTCACACTCAGGACACTTTGTCCAAACGCCCTCAGGGATAGACGCTTTGCGCGAACCTATTATATTTTTATTCTCAAATAACCGTTCTAACCAGCTCATAAATTCACCACTATTGATTACGTTCTAGCGCGATATCTCGTTGTTTGTTCGCTTAAACTTGTAAATAAAATTGTATGTAACTTAGTACAGGGATAAAGTGCGATATGCTGGCTTGATAATCCAATAAAGTGGGATAATGAAATGTTTGATAACGTTGACCAAATCTGGTTAAAAAGTTTTCACTGTGTTTATGAGAACAACAGCTTTAAGCGAGCCGCTGAGTGTTTGAACATACCAACATCAAATATCAGCCGACACATTGCCCTGCTTGAAGAAAAGTTAAACATTAGGTTGTTCAATAGAACAACAAGGCGAATGACGCCTACCGAGGCTGGAGAAGAGCTCTATAGCAGCACTCATCCGTTATTGGAGCAACTCAACGCCGCACTAGAAACGGTAACGCGCCACTCACACACGGTAACAGGGAAACTGCGAATTCTTATGCCAGACACACCTGTACTGGCCAAAGCGGTTGTCACCTTTTGCACGCAATACCCGTCAATCTCTTTGTCTTGCGATACAACGCTAAACCCTAAAGATGATGTTATTGACAGCTTTGATGTCATTTTGAGTTTTCATAGAGGGACTTTGTCAGACAGTAACTGGGTGGCGAGAGAGATAAAACGCTGGCCCAGTGCCATTTTAGCCGCGCCTCAACTAATTGAGAAATACGCCACCCCTTACAAAATTACGGATCTAAGTCATGTTCCCTGCATCACGACGCTTACCGCAGTAAATGGTGCACCATGGGTATTCAGAAACCCTGTTGGGGGCCATATTACTCAAACTGTGCAATCTTCATTCAAAGTAAACAGCGGTCATCTCGCCAGATATGGCGCGTTATCAGGGCTTGGATACGCAATATTGCCAATTGAGTCATGCCAAAATGAGATCAAAAATGGTGAGCTAGAAATCGTCACTCTAGAGTACGAACCTGAGGATTTAGTGCTTTACGCCTTTTACTCGTCTAGAAAACATGTAGCTAAGAAAATATCTATATTTGTTGAACATTTAAAGCAAAATGCGAAACTTAACGCTTAGCTAAGCTTTACTCAACTAATTTATCATATTTTGTTTTATCGTTTAGAAAGGACAGACACCGCTAAGCGATTTGAGACTCGATTTTTTCAAATAAAAAAGCCAGCAATTAACATTTACTGGCTTTTTATTAAAGAGGGTCAGTTGGCGTTTAGATTCTAAACGCTCCCACGTGACGATCGAGTGTTCGCGATAGCTCCGCGAGTTGTTGACTTGATTCTTCTAGTTGCTCACTCGCCGTTAGCGCACTTTTCACTGAGTGGCTGACGGTATCCATGTTCATATTAATTTCGTTTGCTACCGTTGATTGCTGTTCTGTTGCGGTTGCTACTTGAGTATTGATATCTGAAATAGTCGTCACTTGTGCAGCTATTGCTTCTAAAGCCTGTCGAGCTAACTCAGTTTCTGCCGTTCCTTCTTCAATAAGAGTCTTACTATTACTCATTGAATTCACCGCACTTTGAGCTTCAGTTTGTAGCTGGTGAATCATATTGTCAATTTCATCGGTAGAATGAGCCGTTTTAGTCGCTAGGTTGCGAACTTCATCAGCGACTACTGCAAAACCTCGGCCGGCATCACCAGCGCGTGCAGCTTCGATAGCCGCATTGAGAGCCAATAGATTGGTTTGCTCCGAAATACCTCTAATCACCTCTAGAATACTACCAATCGACTGAGTATTTTCAGCAAGACTCACGATAATGTTGGAAGTGCTGTTCATCTCGTTTTCAAGATTAGTCATCGCCGTTTTGGTTCTTTCTAGCGTCGTGTAGCCATCTTGCGCTTCATTACTTGCTGCACTCGCAGCATTTGCCGCTCCGGCAGCATTGGAGGCAATTTCATTGACCGTCGCAATCATTTCGTTCATGGATGTGACAACCAGCATGGTTTGCTCGTTCTGCTCTTGCCCTCTTGTGAGCGCTTGCTGAGATTGCCCACGCAAAGCGACAGCTGAACTATTAAGCTCCACACCAGTATTTACAACTTGTGTAATAATCTCATGTACTTTCCCAACAAAAACGTTGAAAGCAGAAGAAATTTGCGCGACTTCGTCATTACCTTTCGCTGGCAAACGAACGGTTAAGTCTCCGTCTCCTTTTGAGATGTCTTGTAGAGCGTCTTTAAGCGCAGAAAGCGGTCTCATCAGTTTATTTAGCAGAAGTGACAGAATCAAAACACACATAACGAAGATCGCCACCATAGAGATCAACTGGTAAGTAATAATTCCATTCGTCGCTTGGCTCACTTCGGTAATAGGAATACCAATATCAAAAGTACCGTATAACTGACCATCCACATAAATTGGTGCCATGATGTCAAACACCCATACTTTCTGGACATCGGCATACCACTTTGAGTACTGTTGAACACCTCTCGTCGCGCCTTCAACAGTATATTCATCGTTATAGGTTTTGTTCAGCTTGTGCTTATCACTGTGGGCTACTGCCGTTACGTTACGGTCAATTACAACGGCATAACTCACGTCTGAACGTTGTTTCAGCCCCTCAACAAGCGATTGTAAATCTTGCATTGGATTGGCTGAGTTCTCCAAAATATAACTCGCATTTCCCGCTAGAAACTCAGCTTGAACTTGGGATTTGTTTAAGATGATGTCATCGATTTTCTGACTCGAAATTAGGTACGTTGATGCCATACTCGCCACGACAGCAATACCAAACATGGCGCAGACTGCTAATAAGATGATTCTTTTCATTATAATTGTCTCAATACAATTCAATTGATGCTCATTAATCGAGCGCTAAGCCTTTCTTCTCCAAAACCAACCAAACTGCATTTTGGGTCTGTTTGGCAGAGCAAGACATAACTTTATAACTATGTATCTGCTTGGTTCCCGATTACTTTAGACAGAAGGAAAAAAAGTCTTCAAAACGTCACATTTCTACGAGGTTTGGCGAAGGGACGAGTACGCAAAAGGAAACGTTTGCATAGTTAAATTTAACTATGCGACCAAATTGGTATCGAACATTAAAGAAAAGACTTCTAATTAGCGTTTTGACCGTCGGGAGCGCTGTGGTCAGTGCTCCCGTTTTATCATTTAGTATCTCAGGTTCAGATATTAGAGCCACAATCGCAGCGGTTGTAATACGAGATGTTTGGTGAAGCGAGAATGACTTGGTTTGTAGATATGGCAGCGATGTCAGATCGAGTAATTCTCAATCAAGAATCGGCAGCAAAATATGCAAACCAAGGCATGAAGCCATTGCCCATAAAAAAGAAAGGAAAAAAATCTTTACCACAGAGTTTAGCTCGTCAGCGATATGTATCCATGCATACCCATGTATAAACCAACTGCACTGATCAAGACGCCCGATAAGTAAGGAGCTCGACGTGCAACATCATTCAAACCGCTCCATTTAGATGTCGCTTTTTGCACGCCCACTGCTGCCACAACGCCAACAGCAACCAGAGTCAAGGCTAAGCCAATACTGAATGACACAACTAAAGTCGCACCAAGAGTCATTGCCTTAAGCTGCAAACAGATAAGCAAAACCGTTACCGCAGCAGGGCATGGAATCAAACCGCCCGTTAATCCAAACAGCAGAATTTGCCCATTCGTCACGTCTCGATTCTCAAAGCGCTTTTGAATGTCTAAAGCGTGAGCGCGCTCGTGAGCATCTTGATATTCCTTATCTTCGCTTTCTAAATGAGAACCAGGACGGAAATGTACATCAAAGTCATGGGTATGATCATGGTGCCCGATGATCAAAGTGACAGAAAGTCCATTAGAGACTTCAATGCAAGACGCCGATTCCAAGTATCCATCACGCTCTATAAAGTGATAAATATCAGCAGGTTGATAACCATCACTCGATACCGAAACCTTGATACCTTCAGCAGTTAAAGGTTTACCGCTGAGTGTTCGCAACTGGAAACGGTGATGCTCCCCTTCCTCTGTAATCGAAAGCGAAACATGCCCATGTCCTGTATCCACAACTTGCGTCGTCCAATCGCGAGCATGATCCTGAGCTTTGTTCCAAGCTCGCTCATCGCTCCATGTCCGCCAAAACATCCATACGCCGGTTGTCACGATAATGACCCCAGACATAAGTTGCATCCATGGTTCAGCCGCTTCAGCGGTGAATTTCTGGCTAATATACATCCCGCCAACAGCGATTAACCATACAATTACAGTGTGAGAAAGTGTGGCAGCTAAACCCAGCATCACGGCTTGTTTGACCGTTCCTTTCACCGCGACAATGAACGCCGCCATCATCGTTTTAGAGTGCCCAGGTTCTAAACCATGCAAAGCGCCAAGCAAAATGGCACTGGGAATAAAGAACCACCCATTACCTTGTTGTAGTAACGCGACAAAATCCATTGTTGTTCTCTGTTGTTGATTCTAATTTATCGCAAACTATACTCCCCCCTAGTATTAAATACTACCCCCCAGTATAAATTGAGTGCTACATTATCAGTTAGAATAACTCTGCCCGTAACTTAAAGAAGATAAGACATGTCGCATACAACCAGAGATCAAAAGAAGCTCAACACTCGAGTCAGTAAAATACAGGGTCAGGTGAATGGACTTAAAAAAATGCTGGAAGAAGAGCATGAATGCCAAGATGTGTTGCAGCAGATTGCCGCTATTCGGGGGGCAGTAAATGGTTTGATGCGAGAAGTAATTAAAGGTCACTTACTTGAACACGTCGTACTTGAGGAAGACAAAACTCAACGTGAAAAAGATATGGAAGTCGTATTAAAAGTACTGGACTCTTATATAAAGTAACCCTACTTCGCTAGAGTAAAGTCACTAGGGTTACACTCGAATATATCCTTTATATGTAATCGCTTACTAAGCGGGAAATAACAATTCCATTTCATATTGATTAAGTTGAAAATGGAACCTATATCGGTTCAAGTTAAATAGTTTATTTATAAGAACTAAAACGGCCCAAACATAGGGCCGTTCATATTATTAAAAAACTCTAAACTATCTGATAAAAATACATATTGTGATAGGTTTTTACTTTATGGAAGAGTACAAGTAAACCTTTATACCTCTTGTAATTCGACGTGCTTAGCGCTGTAAGATTTTGTAAATGCAACACACCCCAAAAGTACAGCAAGTGGTAACACAGGATCAAAGATTGAACCATGAGATCCGAAGAATAAGTTAAGAATCATGACTAATGAACCACCAATAGCCCAAGCAATTGTTGTTGGAATAGTCCAAATAATGAGTTGTTTCTTAACCTCAGTCACCCCCATTAATCGATTAACAATATGGAATAGCGAGTCATTAAAGTAGCCAGCAAATAGAGATCCCATCGTAGCTGCCGTCGCTGCGAATAAAAGGTTAACGTCAGGAATATTCACTAAAACTGGGGCAGATATAGAAGCAGCGGTTATCATGGAGACTGTACCAGAGCCCTGAATAATACGAACTAACGTCGCAATAATAAATGGAATCATAACCGCAGAAATAGGAAGCCCTGCAACTTGGTTAGCAATCTCTGCGCCCGCACCCGTTTCACGCAATACGGCACCTAACGCGCCACCAGCTCCTGTTACTAACAAAATGATGCCACAAGTGGAGATTCCTTGTTCCATCTTTTCATTCGCTTCTTCTTTGGTAAGGTTATTACCCAATGTGTAAACCGCTAATAACGTCGCTATTGATAGTGCAATAGTAGGGCTGCCGATAAAAGCGATAAATTGACCAAATGTTGTTGCAGTCAGCCCTTCGAAACCGAAAGTCCCCTCTAATAAACCCATCACTGATTTCGCAAGTATAAGTAAAATTGGGATAATAATTGGAGCGATAGATTTACTTAAAGATGGTAGGTCTTTCGCTTCTTTACTTGCAATGTACTCTTTGTGATCATTAATCAGTTGCTCACTAGACTTCGAGAAATGTTCGGTTGGAATGAATTCAGGAAACTGCTTTTCTAACCATCTTGCATACCAAACAATACCCATGACACAAGGCGCTGCGATCATCAAACCAAAACCTAACATGCTGGCAAGATCGACACCAAAGATACCAGCAACTCCCAAAGGCCCTGGAGTCGGCGGAATAGCGTGATGCGCTACGACCAAGCCGCCCGCCAGAGCAACCGTAAGCGTTAAAATCGAGCGATTGGACGTTTTTGACAAAGACTTCGCTATTGGATAAAGAATGATAAGCGCGCTATCCACAAAGATTGGGATGCTAACAATATAGCCAGTTACAGCAAGAGCGGCCTCTTCTTTCTTTTTTCCTAACCACTTTATAAAATTATAGGCAATACTTTCTCCTGCTCCAGAAGCCTCTAAAATAGCCCCCATCATAACGCCGAGACCGATGACAATCCCTATACCGCCTAATGTTCCACCAAATCCTTTGCTAACGGTCGCAATCGTGTCGTCAACACTTAACCCACCAATAATACCTGCGATACATGCCGCAATTAACATCGCAATTAACACATGTACTTTTGTACGTAATACAAGAAAAACAAGGACTGATACGGCTACTATTAGTCCAATTACTGAGGTTGGTAACATTAGACAATCTCCATATTGTTAACAGAAATAAATTGTTGTAATACATCCTTGAAATTACTGTCTGCTTTAAATCCAAGCTCCAGTTCTTTAGTACAATCAATTTTTTGTGGCCAACTACTCACAATACGATCAATACCCGCATCATGCTCATAGGTAATATAATTAGAAAGTTGTTTACCCATTAGAGTGTCCATTGTTTGAATCATCTCAGCTGGTGTAGTTTGAATACCAGGTAAATTAAGCGTTCTATAGGACAGATTATTTAACTGCTCATAAGGCATTAGCCCTGCATATTGAATATTGTCCACCACTCTAGACGGGCTCGATATCCAAAGTTTTAGCGTAGGGTCTACAGGACAATTTGATTCTTGAGCATTCAAAGGCTCACGAATAATTCCGCTTACGAAAGAGCTAGCGGCAAGGTTTGGTTTCCCAGGGCGAATACAAATAGTCGGTAAACGTACGGATACAGCTTTAACAAAGCCTTTACGGGCATAGTCGTTCACCAATAACTCACCTATAGCTTTTTGCGTCCCGTAGGATGACTGAGGATGAAGTGCTGTTATTGGTGTAATCGTTTCCGGAAGATCACCACCAAATACAGCTAAAGATGAAGCAAACGTAAAACGAATATTAGGGTTTACTTTACGGCAACGCTCAAGCAATAACTGTGTGGTCGTCAGATTTACAGCTACGCCTAAATCAAAATCTTGCTCAGCATGGCTCGATACAATTGCCGCTAAATGAAAAATGTGTGTCGTTTCGGCAGTAATAACTTGGTCTATATTTTCTCGCTTTGTCATATCCATGACTAAAGAAACGACTCGGTCATCAATGCCCTCTAAGCGCGACTTTTGAATGTCGACAATAGTAATACTTTCAGCTTTGTTTTCTTTTAGTAGTGATTTGGCAAGTAGGGTTCCGAGAAAACCCGCCCCTCCAGTTATGATAATATTCATAGTCACGACCCTTTGTTTTTGTAATTGGTTTCAAGTTATTTATGGATAGAAATTAAAATTGTTATAGGTATGGTTTAACCCAACTAAGGCCCAGCTGCGTGCTATGCCTTGGGTTGTATTCACAACCGATCCAGCCTTGGTAACCAGAGTCATCCAAAACATAGAATAGGTGTGGGTAATTCAGTTCGCCTTCCGATGGTTCGTGCCTTTCAGGCACAGAAGCAATTTGAATATGGCCTGTGTATGGCGCCACATCGCGAATCAACGTACTCAGATCACCGTCCATAATTTGTGCGTGATAGAGATCGAGCTGCAATTTCACGTTTGGACGAGCCACTTGTTTGATGAGTTCCACCGCTTCACGTTGATGTGCAACAAAGTAGTTCGGTACATCGCGATTGTTGAGTGGCTCAATCATCAGCTCAACACCATGTTCGGCAAACTTATCCGCTGCATAACGAATGTTTGAGATAAAGGTTTCAATATGCTGGTCACGAGTGAAGCGTGAATCAACAATGCCAGACATAGCGTGAACCTTTTTACAGTTCAGTGCCTTGGCGTACATCAACGCAGTCTCGACGCTCGTTTTAAATTCATCCTCACGCCCCGGAATAGCTGCAAAACCTCGTTCACCTGCATCCCAATCACCTGGAGGCATGTTGAATAACGCTTGCTCAAAACCAAACTGCTGTATCTTGCTTGCTAGTTCTTGCGCTTCGAATGCGTATGGAAAAAGGTATTCCACCGCTTTGAAGCCCGCTTGGTGTGCTTTTTCGAAACGATCTAGAAAAGGAACTTCTGTGAATAACATTGTCAGATTTGCCGCGAATTTAGCCATTACTTACCTCTCCCTTTTAGGTCTTGAATCTCAGTATCCGTTAAGTAGCGGATGTTGCTATCTTTAAGAATGAACGCTAGCTTCGCTGTCTCTTCTAGCTCTTCTGCGTTATCCACTGCATCTTCAAAGTCCGTACCCGTGATCACTGGACCATGGTTCGCCAGGAGGAAAGCTCGGTAGTCACTAGCCCGCTGCGCAAGTTCTTCAGCAATCTGAGGGTCGCCCGGGCGCAGGTACGGAATCACTGGCAGTTCGCCAATGCGCATTACAAAGTAAGGTGTGAAAGCTTTGATGGCATTCTCGCGATCTAAACCTTCAAGACAAGAAAGCGCCGTCAAGTAAGTAGAATGCAGATGCACAATCGCATTACACTTTGAGTTATTTCGATAAATCGCCAGATGAAAAGCCACTTCTTTTGATGGCTTTTCACCAGAGATATGGTTGCCATCAATATCCACAACCGAAAGCTCTTCAGCAATCAAGCGGCCGAACGAAGAACCAGTTGGCGTTGCCAGAAAGTGTCCATTAGGCAGTTTTAGAGAAAGGTTGCCAGCGCCGCCAGTCGCATAGCCACGTTCAAACATAGAGCGCGCCATAGTGACCATTTGCTCTCGCAGTTGTTGTTCTGTCATCAATTCTTTATTCATCACAACCTCACCTATTCAAAAAACGACTGTGCTTTGGCAAAGAAGTGTTCATCGCCGAAGTTGCCCGATTTCAGAGCCAAAGAAAGCTCGCCTTCAAGTGACTTCACCCAAGGTACACCTGGTGCGATTTGAGGACCGATATGAAAACCTTTTACGGCTAGGCTTTGGGTTACAACCCCTGAGGTTTCCCCACCCGCAACGATGAAATTTTTCACACCGTGCTGCTGAAGTTTAACTGCAAGTTGGCTAAAGAAATGTTCAACCGCGTGACTTGAAGCATGCGCGCCAAACTCTTGTTGAATCGCTTTTAACGCCGCTGCATCTGCGGTTGCGTAAACCAGTGGTGCGAACTCGCTTTCGATGTTGGTCATGACCCAATCAAACACTTGATTTGAGTAATCTTCTTCCGTCAGACACGCCTTCACATCAATAGCAAAGTGTGGCGCTTTTTCTTTGTAAACAGCGACCTGTTGGTTGGTCATGACAGAACAAGATCCAGATAACACAACGGTTGGTGCCTTTTTAGGGTTCCCCTCTTGCTTCGCATCACTTTGATCTTCAAGGTTCTCTATCCAGTTCTTAGCAATACCCGCAGCCAAACCAGAACCACCAGTTACCAGTTTTAGAGACTTCGCCGCTTGGCCAAGTGTGACAAGATGCTCTGCATTGAATGCATCAACCACTGCATAGCGGTTACCTTGTACTTTTAGCTCTTCAAAGCGCTCAATTACCGCTTTTGGACCTTGTTCAATTATTTGGAAGTTTACCAGGCCAGATTTGCCTTGAGATTGAGCATCCATCATACGAACTAGGCTTGAATCAGTCATTGGTGTCACAGGGTGATTACGCATACCTGAGTCGCTTAGCAAGTCTTGGAATACAAATAGATGGCCGTTGTAAACTGTGCGACCATTCACTGGTAATGATGGGCATACAATGGTGAACGCTTCACCTAGCTCTGCAAGCAGTGCATCCGTTACAGGACCAATGTTACCTTCTGCTGTGCTGTCAAACGTTGAGCAGTACTTGAAGTAAAACTGCTGACAGCCATTTGCTTGCAGCCACTTAAGCGCAGCTACTGAATCCTCGATTGCCTCATCTACAGGACAGGAGCGAGATTTAAGACTGATCACGACCGCATCTGCATTTACATCAATCTCTTCTTTTGGAATATCGTTAAGCTGAACTGTGCGCATGCCGTTTTCTACAAGAAAACCTGCGATGTCTGTTGCGCCAGTAAAGTCGTCTGCGATAACGCCTAATAACATCATTTTTTCTCCGTTTTACGTGCGCTTACTTCTGTTTGTTTTCTACACCTGGAAGCTCAATACCATCAAAAATCTTGATAACGGCACTGTCGTCTTCCTGGCCAAAACCAGCATTGCTTGCACTCAAAAACATGTTTAGTGCTGTGCTTGATAGAGGAAGTGGAAATTTGAGATCTTTTGCTGTGTCCGATACGAGGTTTAGATCTTTCACAAAGATGTCGACCATAGATTTAGGGGAGTAGTCACCATCAACTACATGCTTCATGCGGTTCTCAAACATCCAAGAGTTACCCGCTGCATTCGTCACCACGTCGTACATCAGGTCAAGAGGAATGTTTGCACGTGCCGCTAATGCCATTGCTTCAGCACCAGCTGCGATATGAACACCTGCTAGCAATTGGTGGATAATCTTCACAGTTGCGCCTAGGCCAATCGCTTCACCGATGTTGTAGACCTTAGCTGCCGTTGCGTTGAGTACTGGTTCAAGTGCATCAAATGTGCTTTGCGCTCCCGACGCCATAATAGTCATCTCACCTGATTCTGCTTTTGCAGCACCACCAGATACCGGTGCATCAAGCATCACAAGGTTGTGTTCTGCCAATTTCGCTTCAATTTGTTTTGCGTCTTCTGCTGAGATGGTTGCTGAAACCATTACTGGCGTATTCGGCTTAAGCACTTTAGCAAGACCGGTTTTGAACAAGACCGTGTTAACTTGAGCTGCGTTCACAACAAGAACTAGAACCGAATCAAGCTTATCTGCAAACTCAACTGCATTTGTAGAAACAGCTTTTGCACCGAATGAACCTAACTCTTCAAGCGCTTGAGAATTTAAATCGAAACCATAGACATCTAGGCCTGCACGCACACATGACTTTGCGGCGCCCATTCCCATAGAGCCTAAACCGATAACACCTACAGATTGAACTTCACTCATAAAAACAATGCCTTCTGGTCTATTAAACTTTGTTAACTCTTGTTTGGTTGATGTGATTATATGTGAAGATTAATACTAAGACCTCGCTTTGAATCACATTTTTTCACACAAATTAACAATGTCGTGATATATACCTCTTTATGGGCAGAGATATTCCGAGCAGTTAACACAAGCGAAGGCTGTTCTTACAACGTTGAGAACATAATTCACAGATATTCACAACAAATGAAAAGATTGGTAGGATACTGAAAAACAAGAATATAGAAGTGAAACTATGATCCCAGCAGAACGTCAAAGAACCATATTATCCCTGTTATCACATCAAGAAGTGTTAAGCATTTCAGATTTAACCGACCACCTTGGCGTATCACATATGACCATTCGTCGTGATATCGTGAAGCTTGAATCCTCAGGTAAAGTCGTTTCTGTTTCTGGTGGAGTGCAACTCGCTCAAGCTCTACATTCCGAACTTTCCCATGATGCGAAGGTCGAGCAACAAGCGGATGAAAAAATTCAAATTGGTAAGCTGGCGGCTACGTTAATTGGTCAAGACGCTACGATTTACTTGGATGCGGGAACAACCTCTCTAGAAATCGCCCATCAAATAGCAAATCGTAATGATCTTTTAGTGATCACCAATGACTTCTCTATTGCTGCTTTCCTTATGACGCACAGTGAATGTGAGCTTTACCACACTGGGGGAAAAATTGACCGCGAGAACCAATCCACCATTGGAGGAAAAGTCGCAGAGTTCTTGAATGGGCTAAATATTGATATCGCCTTTATTTCGACTTCATCTTGGAGCTTGAAAGGCTTATCAACACCTAATGAAAATAAAGTTCTCGTTAAAAAAGCAATCATCAAGGCGGCACAAACCAATTATCTGATCTCAGACTCAACTAAATACGGTCAGATAGCGAGCTTTCATGCACTAGACATCGAGCAATTGGACGGAATTATTACCGATCGAAACCTATCCGAAGTGGTCACTCAAGAATTAACGGATAAAGGATTACGTGTGTATAAAGAGTAACACTACCTAAACATCTGAGTTCGCGTAACTTTTATACTCGTTAATTTATAGGTGCTTCCAATATACATAGACCGTGCTGTGTACTTTCTGGCAGAAAACACATCCTTTTGTTTTCTAAATTACCAAATTACTGATTACATCTGGATATGGAAGCTCACTTCGCTTTATCGCTGCTCGTCACTTGTCATCAAAAATCAAATTCACTGCAATTGCCATCAAAACTAAGCCTGAGATTGGCAGCAAGACACCTAATGGTGAGCGCTCTATGTAAGGCAGATTCTCTGCAATCAATAAGCCCCACTCAGGTTCTGGCGGCTTAACGCCAAGTCCGATAAAACTCAGAGACGTCAGACTGAGCGTAATGTATGGCAAACGTAGAAACGCGTGGCGAATCAATGGCGGCAGCACATAAGGCAACAAGTAGTAACGGAGTACTCGCCACTGACTGGTTCCCCAAATGGGCGCAAGATGCGTGTAAGGCTGCGCTTTGGCTTCCATCAACAAGCTCGCACAGTGCGCTGCTAATGGTGCCCATGACACCATAACAATCGCAATCAAAGCGCTGTTTGGGTTCATCCCCGTTAGACCAGCAATCAGCAGACCCGCCACAATGTATGGCACACCTTTGGTGATCTCAATTAAGCCTTGGCTATAACGAGTCACGAAACCGAGCAGCAAGCCAATCACCAAACTTAGGAACGTCGCGATGATGCCCATTTTGATTGTCGACATCATACCGCCGCCAACGCGAGCAAGCAGATCTCGTCCAACCGCATCGGCACCAAACGGTGCTGCTAAGCTTGGCGATTCAAGGCGGGTAAATTGGATGGTGTAAGGATCGCGCATCAACGCCCATCCAGCACAACCAATCAGCAAAGCAAAGATTGTCGCACTGACGATGCGTTTGGTGGTGCTTTGGGTAAAACGGAACGTGCTGTGACTGCTGATCAGCTTGCCACTTGTGACACTGTGCCCGAGTAACCAGCGTTGCAATAAGATGCTCGCACTGCTGATCAACATCGAGAACACCAGCAACACCAACAAGCCTCCTTGCAGCATCGGCAGATCTTGTGACTTCGCAGCGCCTAAGATTAGTCGTCCGATGCCCGGAATGGAAAACACTTGTTCCACAGCAACCGCGCCGCCGGTTAAACCAATCACCGTCATTGCGATTTGAGGAATCAAGTTACTAACGGCACGCCATAAGGCAAAGCGTAAGATTTGAAACTTACTGACGTTCGCCGATAGCCAAGTGATCACCCAAGGCTCACCTAGTACACGCTTGAGGCTGTCATTGAGCAAGCGCCCGAACAAGCCAGCAGCAGGCAATGCCATTGCCAAGCTGGGTAGCCAGAGGTTTTGCACACCTTGCCAACCATAAGGCGGGAACCAACCCAACCAGATGGAAAACACCATGATCAGCAACGAAGCAATCACGTATTCAGGCAATGAAACCAACACCGAACTGAGCGTGTCGTGATGCTTGTCTAAACGATTCTGTTGCCAACGACGCACGGTGTAAAGCACGCTCGCCATGCACATTACAAATGCTATACCTAACGCTGTAAGCATCAGTAATAGTGACGTTTTTGCGGTTTGTTGAACGCTCTCCATGACGGACGCCCCGCTCACCCAAGAGACACCTAAGTCACCTTGCATGGCAAGCGTCAACCAATCCCACAGTCGCTCAGCAGCGCTGCGGTCAAGTTGAAGATCTTCTCGAATGGCTTGCAGAGCTTCCGCCGTCAGCAATTGTTGAGCACCCGCACGGGCACGGAGGATTGATTGGCTTGGATCGATACCTGCAATATCCGGCATCAAACCCACCAGCACAACCACTACCCCGAGTGACAGGAAGCGCGACAAAAAACGCGTAACCCATTCAGGCACACAAGCGCTCCAACGAGAGCGCATGTTGGCAACAGACGACATCGAGTTAGTTCACCTCAGTAAACTGGTCGATCAGGCGACGCTCACGTGGGTCACGTTGTGCATTCTTCACGCGGTCACTCTCACCTTGGATTACACGCTCGTGAAGCAGTGGAATCACAGCGTATTGCTCAAGGATTTTGCTTTCTGCTTCGATGATCGCTTGTTGGCGTTTCTCACCCAAAGGCTGACGATCAGCGTGTTTCAATGCTGCGTCCACTTCTTCAGAGCAGAACTGACCTAGGTTGTAAGAACCTTTACAGCTAAAGTCACTTTGCATGTACGCCACTGGGTCACCAGAATCCAGCACCGTTGCACGTGACAACAAGAACGCATCGAACTTACCTGCTAGTGCATCGTTTTCGATTTGTGCGTATTCACGAACATCTAGCTCAACCACAAAGCCAGCCGCTTCAAGTTGTTGCTTTAGCAGCACCGCCACTTCTGGCAACTCAGCACGGTCGGTAAATGTACCGATGGTGATCTTCTCACCGTTCGCGTGGCGCATTTCCATGGTTTCCATACGAGGGTTCGCATCACGAATTGGTTGAGCCCATGCCAATGCTGGACCTAACAGACCTTTCGCTGAATCGGCGTGGTTCTCGTAAACCGTTTTGATGATTTGCTCACGGTTAACCGCTTGAGCTGCTGCTTTACGCAAGCCGAACTGGCTAAACACATCTGATTTATTGTTTAGGTAAAGCGTGTTGGTACGCGGCATTGCGACTTCGTGCAGCTGTGAAGATTCCATCATCGCGATTTGCGAAACAGGAACGGCTTCCACTACATCCGCCTCACCAGTACGCAGTGCTGCAGCACGAGCAAAACCGTTTGGTACGTATTCAGCAAAGATACTGTCTACTTTTGCTTTTTCACCCCAGTAACCGTCAAAACGCTTCAGTTTTGCGCTGGTTGTCCCGTTGATTTCTGTCAGAACGAATGGGCCCGTACCTGCTTTGATTGGCACAACACGACCGTTTTCTTGATATGCAGCACCAGAAAGGATCGCTAGCTGTGGGCTAGAAAGACGGCTTGGCAACAGTGGATCGTTAAAGGTCGTTTTGATTTCAACAGTGAAGTCGTCCAATGCGCGAACTTGCCATTCGATACCGTCCAAGATGCGTGGTTTAGGTGCGGCATCTAATGCTTTTTGCAGAGAGTTCACGACCGCGTTGGCATCAAGCTCAGAACCATCGTGGAATTTCACGCCTTTACGTACCGTAAACTGCCACGTCATCGGGTCAACTTGTTCCCACTCTGTTGCCAGCATAGGTTCTGCTACCGACTGATCGTTTAGGTTCACTAGCGTTTCTGCCGTGCTCCAACGTGACAGTTTGAACGCGTCATCTGAAAGTGGCGATAAACCTGTGCGTGGTGGTTGCATCATGGCAACGCGAATTTCCGTTGCTTGCGGTGCAGCTGCTTTTTCCGCTTCTGGCTTGCTTTCGCCAGAGTCAAAACAACCCGTCAGCAATGCGCTTAAAGCCAGCGACAAAGCTAACTTGGGAGTACTAAGGTGCATAAGAAACCTCTCCAATGGTTTTTGTGAATTCATTACTTTTGTGTTGAGCGCTCATCAAGGCTCTCGTGATCAAGTGCGATGGGTTATTTGTCACGTTCTGTGCTGTGCCGTGCTCGACAACGCGTCCTTTGTCTAACACTAGGATTTCATCGCATAGGGTTTGTGCCGCATCGAGGTCATGTGTCACCAAAATCAGGCGCATCTGACGACTCTTTTGAATGCCTGCCAACAAGTCGAGAATCTGTTTACGACTGACGGGGTCTAAGCTGCTGGTTGGCTCATCGGCAACCAATACGCAAGGCTCAACAATCAAAGCTCTGGCGATAGCCACACGTTGGGCTTGCCCAACTGATAATTGCTGCGGGTTACGATCCAACAATGTGAGATCCAAACCGACATCCGCCAACACCTTTTCCACCCTCTCGTTGAGCTCTTGCGTCAAACCAATGTTGCTCAAAGGTTCCAGTAAAATCTGGCGAACGGTGTAATAAGGATTCAAGCTCGATTGCGGCTCTTGTGGGATCAGCTGAATGTGCTGACACAACTCTTGTCGCTGCTTAGCCGAGCTACGCGATAACGGATAACCACACACATACACTTCACCAGATGTGGGCTTACGAAGACCGAACAGAAGCTCAATCAAGGTCGATTTACCCGCACCAGAAGGACCAACAATCGCAATGTTCTTTGTGTCGATAGCAAGATCCAATTGTTCGAGCGCTTTAAACGGTTTGCCCCCTAACCAACTTGGTTTGGAGTAATAGTGAACACTGGCTTGCTCAAAGCGAACTTCCGCCGATTTAGGCTGCGTGTGCCCGCTCAAGTTGTGCTTAGTCAAAATAGGCTCCAGAGATGAGGTTAAGGCAGCAGTTGCGCAAGTTGTTGGCAGAAAGGATGCGAACTTTGCTGAATGGCTTGCCATGGTGCGCCATAAGCCACCATGGTGTTGTCCGCAATCACCAAAACTTTGTCACACGCCAAAGCCGCAGATAGATCGTGCGTGATCAACAAACCACTGATGTTGCGTTGCTGAACACTGCTGCGGAACAACTCAAGGATCTCCGCTTCGGTGATTGGATCGAGCGCACTGGTGGGCTCATCCGCGATGATCAAGTTGGCACTACCAAGCAACGCGATCGCAATACAAATACGCTGACGTTGACCACCAGATAGCTGGCTTGGATGCTGCGCTAATGCTGCTTTTGGATCCGTAAATCCGAGTTGAGACAGCAAGGTCGTCACCGTTTCTCGGTTTGCTGAAGACAAACGTGTTTTGTTGCCCGTCAATGCCAAACACAGTTGTTGCTCGACAGAGGCCAATGGATTCAGTGCTTTAAGTGCATCTTGGAAAATGACCGCAGGACGCTGCGATTGACTGCGTTGCAGCATGGCAGTCTGTGCGACTTCACTGCTGTTAAGCTGGATACTTCCGTCTACCCAAATATCAGACGGCAAAAAACCTGCGACGGCTTTCGACAACATGGATTTACCAATGCCGGAAGGTCCCATAATGGCAAGAACTTCACCTTGAAACAGCTCAAAAGAAATGTCTTTGAAGAGTGTGCGTTCTGAGTCTGTAAGGCTGAGATTATTAACGGAGAGTATTGGTCGAGAAATCACGGCATCAAACTAAATGTAATAATATAACATCACAAATAATATCATGCGGGTTAAAGCAAGGAAACCAGTCGGAAAGGTTATTTCATCACCTTTTTCAGATTTATCAACAAGGGCAGATAGCTCCCCCCCTTGTGATAAGAACATCTAAGTTAGGTCATTTGTGACAGTGTGTATTAAAGACACTTTTGTTTAACTTGACCGAGGTATGGAAACAAGAAGACAAAGCGCCCAACGTAGAACAACGTGAATGCCAGCCATAAACCGTGGTTGCCCCAATATTGCACCGCAATAAATTGAGTCACTAAGAACAACACCATGGTTAGAAAGGTAGAGTTACGCACTGGTCGCGTCGTCCCTGTACCGGTAAAGATGCCGTAAAACGTAAGACCAAAACCAGCAACCAACGGGAATGCCAATAACCAAGGGCTCATGTCCAAATACAGCTCAACAAGATTTGGCAAAGTGGTAAATAACGACACCACTTGGTGTTTGAACTGCGCTAGCAGCAAGGTCAAGACAACAACGAACGCTGCGGTCCATTGCGTGTTTAGCTTAATCACGTTATCAAGCAATGTCTTATTCTTCTGCCCTACTGCTTTACCTGCAAAGACGCTCGACGCGTTCGCTACACCGTCGAACATGTAGCTGACGATAAAGGTCACTTGCATCATGATTGCGTTCGCCGCGAGCACATCAGAACCAAGCTGAGAGCCCACACGCGCCATCATGTTGAAGAACACCAATAGACACACAGTACGAAGCAGCAGATCCATATTGGAAGACGCAATGACTCTGAAATCTTTACGCGTCATTTTTGCTGTTTGAATGTAATCAAACAGCGGGAAGCGACAAGTTTTCAGCACCAGTACCGCACCAATAACAAACGTCGAAATTTGCGCGATAAGTGTCGCTACCGCAACGCCAGCAATGCCCATATCGAAGTACAACACAAAGACGATATCCAGCACGATGTTCAGCACGTTACCAAACACTTGCGTGAACAAGGTTTCTTTGGCTTTCGCCTGCCCCATCAACCAACCAATCACGGTGTAGTTCAGCAGTACAAATGGCGCACCAAAGATCATGATATCGAAGTAAATCTTAGCGTTTTCTGCCACGACGGCATCAGGGGAGATAATCAGCTCTGCCCCCATCCAAATCACGGACTGCAACGCAATGAAAATCAAGCCAAGGCAGAGCGAAAGCACGAAAGGACGCAATAAGCTGCTCGCTTGATCCTCTGGGCTATTTTTACCTAATGCGATTGCACTTTGCCCGGTAGTACTGACGCGGAAGAAGCCAAACAGCCAATACAAGGTATTCATGATGACGGTGCCTATCGCTACACCACCAATCATCTCAGCCACACCGAGTTTACCGATCACCGCGGTGTCCACCGCCCCCAATAATGGCTGGGTAACAGTAGAAACGATGAAAGGAAATGCGATTTTAAAATAGTCTTTATGAGTCAGGGACATCTTAAATTATGAACAGGATTAATTTTTATAAGGTCGCTATCATATGCGAATGGCGCCCGAACATGAACCAAAGTTCGCCAGCAAGGAATAGCATTGATAATTGATACAACCAGCAAACGTATTCTCATACCAAAGCTTGAAATAGGATAACGACTTATGAGAAAAGCCAAGTTAACTGCATATAAATGAGTTTCTAGTTTGGAAAGATTGGCGTTTGGTGGAGCATGGCAGATCAGAATGTATCTGCCATGTCATAACGGTAGTGATTGGTGAAAAGAGACCGTACAGATGATATTTAATGCTTGTGGGTTTCATCTGACAATGTTTAGGTCGATACCAAGCCTTATGTTCTGTAAAGCACCTTTACAACATGCCAACCGAACTTGGTTTTAACTAGATGCGGCGTTAACACTTCGCCAGAAAAGCACACTTTGTCGAATTGAGGTACCATTTGACCACGGCGGAATTCACCAAGGTCACCACCGCGTTTGCCTGACGGGCAAGTTGAATACTTCTTCGCTAATGTCTGAAACTTTGCGCCTTTTTTCAGTTGCTTGATTATGTCTTCCGCTTGCTCTTTGTGCTTCACAAGAATATGTAATGCGGCTGCTGTATTTGCCATTGATCTATCTCTCACTATTCTGGTCGCGCAAGTGTACCCAATCCTTTTTAACAGACCAAACATTTCTTAATAATAGCTCAGCGGTAAAGGCCCAAATACACGAGGAATATAAAATCGTCTACATAATGAGTTTAAAATACAAACAAGTTTTGCTCAGTTAATCACTATTCTCTAAAAGATTGTCTAAAAAGCTCACATTTGTCTCTCCGATGGTTGAAGCCTTCGTCTGATAAGATTAGATTAGACACAATTCGGTGGTATTTATAAGGTTATTTTCATGGCAAAAGTCGTTAGCAAAGCGAATCAGTCTCAGGGCATGTTGATGTTTAAGCTCACCCTGCAACAGAGTTTCGCTATCGGTACGCTAAAAGTCCGTGAAATCGTCCCATACATGCCAACGACGAAGATCCCTTACTCGCATCATCACGTCATTGGAACCGTTACGATACGTAACTTAACAGTACCAGTGATCGATATGTCAGCGGCTGTTGGCTTTCGTCCTATAAGTGAAGAAGAATATAAAAGCTGCTACTTGATCGTGACAGATTGCTTGCGAACCGTGGTTGCTTTTATGGTTCGTAGTATAGAGAAGATTATTGAGTGCGATTGGAAAGCTATTGAAACGCCACCTCCGAGCGCTGGAAAAAATATTTTCGTGACTGGAATTACTCGCTACGAGGACAAAACTGTTCAAATGCTGGATGTGGAACTGCTACTTTCCAAAATTTATCCGCAGTACGAGAATTCAAAGATACCAATGCTGACAGATATTGAGCGAGAACGCCTAAAAGCACTCAGTATTCTATTGGTGGATGACTCTTCCATCGCTCGTAAACAGCTGTGTGACGCACTCGATAGCATCAATATTGGGTATCAAATCTGTAAAAATGGTTTAGATGCATTGGAACTGATGAAAAGTGACGCTGCGGCTCATCGCCCAATTGATATTCTGGTCAGCGATATTGAAATGCCCGGATTAGACGGTTATGAGTTAGCATTTGAAGTTCAGAATAATTCCTCTCTGAACCATTCATACCGCATTTTACACACATCGTTATCGAGCGAAATCTGTGTAGACAGAGCTCACCAAGTTGGCGCGCATGAGGCACTTGAGAAATTCAATGCAGGAGAACTAATCGAAGCGATGCTTCGCGGAGCAAAAGAGCTAGAAGCCAAAGCTATGACTTCTTAACTCTTATTGGACGAGTTGATTTGAGAATATAATGCAGTGCTTGTCCTACCCCTGATGCTCACATCCGCTAATTTCTCAGCTCACTTCTTTGGCATCGCGTAACTACGAGAAACGAATTCCGTCTCTTTGACTTGATGAGTATGATTAATATAAGAAGCTAGGCTGTAAAGTACATTCGCTAATAAGTTCGCGTAACGAAACAAAATAGGTGCGGGCTGCTTCTTACCTGTATGTTCAACGGCAACTAATGCTCGTACCGTTTTTTTAGCTTGGCAACGGCACAAATGCAATTGACTGGCTGCCGGGTGCCCTCCGGGTAGAACAAAGCCTTTGAAGCCACCATCAATGCGTTGCTTGAGCAAAGCATAATCGGCCTTTAACTCTTCAACTTCCGTCTCTGTAATCGCTAATTTTCCGCGAACCGAACCATTTAGATGATAAACATTAGGCTGTATTCTTGTCAGTATATCACGGCTAAACTCGTCCAACTCCATAGCGAGAACAAGGCCAATACGACTACAAAGTTCATCTGCTGTAATTTCAAAGTCACAAACCGGACTGTCCTCGTAAATAAACGGATAGCAAATCTCGCTCAATTCCTTGCTTACAGGTTTCATGCTTTTGTTCCAATATAAAAAGGGAGTCAGTATAACCTAACTCCCTTTAAACGTTCATTATGCCAAATGATCGACATTCATATGATCGGTTTACAATCAGGCACTTTCGACTTTCTTGTGACCTTCTTGAAGGTGAACAAAATCTACTAAATCATCACCAGACACTTGATACGCCTGACCAAAACCTTTAACAAATAGCCCCGATTCTGGCTTTAAGTTGAACAAAACGAAATCCTCTAGCTGGCTTAGACCATCAATAATCTCACCAAAACGCTCTTTCATTTGTCCAACAACTTGTTGCCACATCTCTGTGTCTCGCTCAACTACATTTGCTACCGCATCAAAAGTTAAGCGCTTACGAGCAAACAACTGCTTTGAAGACTCTTCATCTTCAATCATCATCAATGAAACATTTGGATTTTCTAAAAGGTTACGGGCATGACGAGCGATTTTAGAAATGAGAACGAAATAACCTTCCTGGTTTTGGACATAAGGCGCGTAGCTTACATTCGGGCGACCTTCTGCATCGACAGTTGCAAGCTGAAGTGTACGGCGCTCCTGACGAAACTCTTTGATCTCTGGCCCTAAACGACCTTGCAAACGCTCTTGTTTAACTTGTTGATCCATATTGATACCTGACTTTACTAATTAGTATTCGAGTTAAGCCTCGATTATGTTTGTGATTACTTTTTTAATTCGGCTTGTAGGGCGCGAAATGCGGTGACTTGCTCTTCAATCAACTCGCGCTTTTCGTTACGGCCTAAATAAACCTTGAAAATATTGCTTCCGCACTCTGAGAAAAAACCAAAATAGTGACTCTCTCTACCCATAAACGGTTTACTGACTAATGCGACATTTTTAACGTTATCTAATTTAAGGTGGCCGTGCAGTTCACCTTCTCTACCCATTAAATTGTAATAGCCACGCGCCACTTTTCCTTTTGGAAACGGCGCTTTAACTTCAAAGATAGAACCAAAAGAGTGGACGATGGTCGTCACCGGGCCAAAACCAACCAAACTTTCTAAGATGCTTTGCGCTTGCTCTCCTGGTGCAATAGCCACCATTTCCTGAGGTAGAGCCGCAACAACCTCAAACTCGGAAATGCCAAGACGCTCTGCCATCGCAGCTGGCAATAATTGTGGTTCTTGCTCTAGTAATACTTCAACTTGTTGCTTGATTGATTCCATTGTGTCTTCCGTTTTTGTTCAATTTGTTTTCATTAATTATTGGATGCTTTCGGTACGGTTTCGTTCATCTCTGATGTGAGTACCTGAATACAACTTTGAGCCAATGACACTGCCCAGAAGCTGCCTGCAAGAGTAAGGACTGCGCTACGTTCATGTAGCTGTACTAAGCCTTTCGCTTGCCACACTTTAAATAGAGGCAATAAAAACCCGAACGCGTCCTCTCCCATAAATGATGGAAGTTGATTTGCTTGAACAATGCCACGGTCAAACGCAGATTTGAGTGCAGAAAAAAGTGGTTCTAGAGGGCTTTGTTTCATCATCATCGCGATGGTGCTTTGACCTTCTTTGACCGCTTTAATATAGGTCTCTAGTGTGCGGTGTTGCATCATCCCGTAGCCACCGATATTACCTCCAGCACCACAGCCAATTGGCAATACCTCTGCATAAGTCTTGGCTAAACTATTGTATAAACTACGCTCGCGGTTATCGATTGCCCAATGGTTCACGCTCAGTTGCTTCATATGGTGTTTGGCCATAAAGTTCACACCGAGCTCATACATTCCCGCTTTTTCTGGTGTGGTCGCAGGTGGCGGGATTTTTCCCTTTTCTACGAGGTTGAGCATGGGAGCGGACCCACCAACCACTAACTGATACAAATCCAGTCCGTGTGCACCAGTCGAGAGGAAATCATTTAAATCTTGCTCTAACACTTCTTTGGTTTGATAAGGTAAGCCATAGAGTAAATCGATAATGACCGGAATTTTGTCTTCTTTGGCGATCTCGCTCACTCGTTTGAGGACATCTTCCCTATCATCTAAACGTTTTGCGCTGCGGCGCACTTGTGTATTAAAACTTTGCACACCAAAAGAGAAACGATTAAACCCACCCTCTAAAGCGCCTTGATACAACTCATCAGAAAAACGATTGATGCGACCTTCTAAGGTGATTTCGCAGTCTGCAGCCAAAGGAAAGTGGTCTCGGATAGCCTGGCCTAACACACGAACCTGTACTGGAGATAAATCCGTTGGCGTTCCGCCCCCGATATATACGGCGTGAAAAATACCATTTTGTGTCCAAGGTAATGCCGCTTTCTCTCTAAGCTCCTGCATTAATGCTTCAAAGTACTCATCAACCAGTGTGCGACTTGCAGCATTTTGAAAGAAGTTACAAAAAGTGCAACGAACGCGACAAAACGGAACATGAATATAAAGACAGCGTTTATTGGTCGCTTTAATTGAGTTAGCCGTAATACTCGAAAAAATCGCCTGTTGTTGAGACGAGGGCACAGGTACGCTCGCTCCCCCGGCATGTACAGAATGCTTCTTAACAAAAGCAAATCGCAATGGATCAGGACTATCACTGCCCAACACTGATTCATCAAGCTTATCGATATCGACGCTCATATATACTCGCTTAACTCCCATCATGTAAGGGATGGAAGCTGATCTTGAAAATTCTGCAAGAATCATAATTTGAGCGTAATGATAATGCAATTGATAATTGATCTTATTTCCATTGTAAGTAATAATCTGCCCAAGTTTTCATAGTTTCCCGAGATATTCCGTGAACGTACAAAGATATGTCATTGCAGGAGGTGCTTCCCTTGCCATCCATGCCGCACTTCTTTTTGTTTCTCAAGAGACAAAGGTGTTCGCGATGCCGGCTGGAAACCCAGCAAGTTCGGTAAGTCTAAATCTTGTGTCTGCTCCTCCAGCTGTCGAAAAATCTACACCAGAAAATGTAGCACCACCAAAAGAGCAGCAGCCTCAAGACCAACCTGAACCAGAAAAGAAGATTGTAAAAAAACAGGTCGTCAAGAAAGACGCTGTTAAGAAGAAGGTAGTAGAGAAAAAACCTGAACCGGTTAAACAATCTAAACCTAAAGCGGTCGAGCCCACCAAAACCGTAACAAAGCAAAAGGTTCAGCCCGAAGCGAAACCAAAGAAAAAAACGGAACCAGTGAAGAAAGAGACGGTAGCTCAACAATCCGCACCTGCGAGCCAATCCAAAGGGGCAACGTCTCAGCCTGTCTTGGTAGACAAACCAACGTTTGTGAGTCAACCAACACAACCCCGTTACCCAAGGTCTGCACAAAGACGCGGTATTGAAGGTGTAGCCTTGTATGAGATATGGCTAGATGAGAATGGTAACCAGATTAAACAGGTTTTGATTGAGTCTTCCGGCACAGAGTCGCTAGATGCCTCAGCACTTCGTGCGATCAAACAGTGGCAATTTACACCACATATTTCAGGTGGGCTAAAAGTCGCTCACCGAGTACACGTACCTGTTCGTTTTAAGTTGGATGGATAATGGAACAACTACAAGAATTACAAACTCAATTTGGGCTGATGACATGGCCTTTGATCATTTGCTCAGCTCTAACCGTGATGATCATCGCCGAGCGATTATTCCATGTGTTAATTAGCCTTGGTGTAGGAAAGCGAGCCATTCGCCAAAAGCTCACAGGATTAGACCCAACAAATGGGAGCGAACTTGAAGCACTTGCTGAAGAGTTGTCGAATAAGCGGCCGCTTCTGTACCGTGGTGTTGCGATGTTGCTTGCTCATCATTCGTTTTCGAAATCTTTAAGAGAAGATGCCGCAGGTATTTGGCTGCAAGAAAAACGCCATCAGTTGCATTCCGGCCTTCGTTTGCTGACGCTGATTGGCGTCATCAGCCCTTTAATTGGCTTGCTTGGTACGGTACTTGGCTTAATTGACATGTTTAAAGGCATCGCGGTTTCAACGGGGAATATCACTCCGAATGATTTGGCTGACGGCCTAGGTCTTGCTATGCGCACCACTGCCGCGGGTCTCATTATCGCACTTCCTGCCATTTCAGGAGCGCAGATCATTGGTTTGTGGGCGGATCGTGTAATCGCCAAGCTTGAGCACACTTTAAACTACGTCAACTTATGGCTTGAAGGCATCTCGTTACAGCATGTATCGCCAGACCACTCAAAAGTAACACTGCGCTCTTCTGGGAAGATTGAGGCCGCAAGTCAATGATTAAAACACCACAAGAAAATAGTCGTAACGGTTTAACCCCCGATTTAACACCGCTGTTAGACATTATTTTTATCGTCATGGTTTTCCTGATGTTAACCGCAGCGGTCAAACTCGATTCATTAGACGTCAATTTACCGAGCACAGAATCTCAGGCTGTTGCAGATGTCGATAAGCAATCCATCACGGTAAATATTCTTAAAGACGAGCCTTACTGGGCTATTAACGGCAAGACATATATCGATTGGGACAACTTTACCCTCGCGCTGTTAGAAGAGAGTAAGTCAAGCGATAAACCGATTGTAATTGGAGCAGAAAAAACCGCGAATATTCAGTCGCTAGTACAACTTCTCGGCTTTTTACAAGAAAACGGAATTCAAGCAACTCAGTTACTCACTGAAGAGCCATCATAAAAATAAGTAAGATAGAGATCCTTTCAAAATGAAGAACACACGCATCACTATTCATGCTGTTGTCACGGCAGCCATTTCCCTACTTGCGAGTAGTCAACTTTTTGCCAATGAAACGCCATCCTCAGAGCGCGTTGTTAGCGCAGGCAGCGCCGTCACTGAACTCTTGCTTGAACTCGACGCTAAAGATAGCTTGGTTGCTATCGACGTCACCAGTCAATTACCAAAAGGAATGGAACTGCCTAAAGTGGGCTACCATCGTCGTCTTTCAGCGGAGGGGTTGCTCGCCTTACGTCCGACAAAAGTCATTGGTTCTGATGAGATGGGGCCGAAAACAACATTGAGCCAATTGAAATCGGCTGGCGTAGAGGTAGAAATCGTTAATACTGATGCAAATGTCGAGGGCCTTTATCAACGTATTGATCAAATTGCGAACCTTATGGATCGCAAAGCTCAAGCTGAAAGCTTAAAGCAAGATGTCCAGGCGCAAGTACAAGCACTCAATGCAAACCAGCCTGATCAAGCAAAGAAAAAGAAAGTGCTCTTTCTGCTGATCCATGAAGGGCGACCTGCAAATGTTGCGGGCTCACAAACGACACCCGATGCAATTATTCAACTCGCCGGCGGACAAAACCCAGCCGCTACACAACTCTCGTCTTACAAGCCTCTATCCACAGAAGCGATGGTAGAGATGCAGCCTGACGTGATTCTTGTTAGTGGTCGCAGCTATGAAACGTTGGGTGGTGCCGATGCAATTTTAAAAGCAATGCCGCTTCTTGCTGCAACACCCGCTGGAAAGAACAAAGACATCATAACGATTGATGGCCATGCTCTGGTAGGTGGTTTGGGCCTTAAAAGCCTTGCAGAAGCTAAACGCTTGAATGCACTGCTTTACCCATAGAGACATGACATGTTGTTAAGACGTATCCCCCTTTCAACGACGTTATCAGTGCTTAGTGGATTTTTAGCATTTATTGCTATCGCCTCTATTACCGTTGGCCCAATGAACATTAGCTTTGCTGACAGTTTGCGTAGCCTAACGGGAGGCAGTTCTGATCTCGCTCCTCACATTCAGTTGGTCATTAACGAAATCCGATTGCCTCGCACCATTTTGTGTATGTTCATCGGCGCCATTTTGGCAATTTGTGGTGTGGTTATGCAGGGCTTGTTCCGTAACCCATTAGCCGAGCCAGGTATCATTGGTGTGTCTGCTGGCGCTGCTCTTGGTGGTGCATTCGCTATTGTTGTATTTGCTGAATTTAGCCAAAACTATCCGCAACTAATGAACTTAGCGGCTTTGCCTCTTTTTGCTTTCCTTGGCGGTGCACTAACGACTATTCTCGTTTATAAACTCGGCACAAGTAAGTTTGGTACCTCAGTTACAATTATGTTGTTAGCCGGCGTTGCCATCAGTGCGCTCTCGGGTGCTGCGATTGGCTACATGAACTTTATCGCAGATGATCAGATGCTGCGAGACTTGACGCTTTGGTCGATGGGCTCATTAGCTGGTGCAAATTGGTCAGGGATTGCTCTATCTGCTGTAACACTCGTCATCCTATTACTCTGGTTCCAGAAGAAGTCGATGGCGCTGAATGCTCTGTTGTTAGGGGAATCAGAAGCAAGACACTTAGGAGTTCCGGTTCAAAAACTCAAACGTCAGCTTATTTTACTTTCTGCACTGGGTGTTGGTATTACGGTGAGCATCAGTGGTGCAATTGGCTTTATTGGGCTCGTGATTCCTCACTTAGGGCGCATGCTCGCTGGGCCTGACCATCGAACGCTATTACCAATATCTGCCTTAATGGGAGCACTGCTTCTTACTGCCGCAGATATGTTTGCTCGTGTTGCCGTGGCACCAGCTGAATTACCAGTTGGAATCGTGACCGCATTGATTGGCGCGCCCTTTTTCATCTACTTATTGTTCCAGCAAAAAGGGAAGATTTTGTAATGAACCAGATCGTTTTATCGGGGAAAAACATTTCGATGACATATGGCAACCGTGTGGTGCTCGATGACATCAACATTGATATCCGAGCTGGTGAAGTGACCGCCCTACTCGGCCCCAATGGCGCAGGTAAAAGTACTTTACTCAAGCTTCTATGCGGTGAGATCTCTTCGAATCATCACATCACCTACTTCGGTAAACAAAAGCATGATTGGGAGCCTGAAAAAAGCGCCAAACATATTGCAATGCTCCCGCAGCACAGCACCTTAACCTTCCCATTTCTAGCCAGAGAAGTCGTAGAGCTGGGGGCAATACCGCTATCACTGTCCAATAAAGAAACCACTAAACTGGCTTTACATTACATGGAACAAACCGACGTATTGCATTTAGCAGAAAGCCTGTACCCGTCTTTATCTGGTGGAGAAAAGCAACGACTGCATCTAGCACGAGTGATGACACAACTACATCAATCTGGCGAAAAACGAATCTTAATGCTTGATGAACCTACCTCAGCGTTGGATCTCGCCCATCAACACAACACGTTAAAAATTGCTCGTGAAACGGCAAAAGCACAGAACGCTGCGGTGGTTGTGGTGTTACATGACTTGAATCTAGCCTCTCAGTACGCGGACCGCCTTGTACTCTTGCATAACGGGAAACTAGTTTGTGATGACACGCCATGGAATGCACTAACGTCAGAGCGCATTGAACAAGTTTATGGCTATCGCTCTATTGTGACAAAACATCCGACGCTAGACTTCCCTCAAGTGCATGCCGCAGCATAAAGCGTATCTCCTCTAAAGCCGTCTCGAAAACACTTTGATACGCAAAGGCCCGCAATATGAGAGTTGCGGGCCTTTGCTTTTATATTGGCAGAATTTGTTGCTTTAAACGCTATTACTTGCTCATTTGGATCAATGAACGACCAATCAACCACTCAAGCTCTTTGTCACCACCCGCACCAAACTGGCTTTCAACCATTTTGTATAAGCGGTCAATACCATTAGCAGCAAATTCTTGCGCATTTTCAGCGGTGACAATGTGATGGAATAGCAGTCGTAAAATCGCGAGGAACTCAGCATCTTCCAGCGCTTTAATCCAACTTTGTGAAAATGCATTTAATCCTTTATCAAACTCTAAGTGTTCAATAAACATTTTAAAGATACGGCCATCCAGTGCGGCGGTGAAGTCCGTTTTCTTAGGGAAGTGATGGCTAATACCGGTACGCGATATACCTGTCTGCTGGCTTAGCGTCGTGTACGACATTTTGTCGTAACCTAATCTGAGTAGCTGATCAATAACGGCATCCATGATCTTTTGGATAGTGATTTCGGTATCTTCTTTACTACGCTTTGGCATATTTTAAGCTCTTCTCTTTGTAAATCCATCTAACTCACTATTAAATGAGGCCAGAATGAAATCATTCTTAGCATTATACCCGGCTCGCCGATGCGGTTCGATTAGCGAAAACCTAGAAATCAGGTTGCTAAGCGCTGCACTTTAAAGCGCTTTGGGTATATGTATTGCGACTATTTAATATCATGTCGAGTTCCAAACCATAACGTCTTTACACTGCGTAATGTGTAATTTTCAGTTATGTTTTTGTCAATACATGCTACTCAAAATAAGGCGAAAAGTTAGTCTCATCAAAACCTTGCGCCAATTATTCATCGAAACTATTCAAAGACCAAGAATGATAATTATTAAAAATAATCAATCAAGAAATAGTCTTATAAATTAACCATTAGTTCAACTGGACTGAGCAAAATCTCGTCACTATGTTCGTTAATTGATTTTAAATGTTGATATATATCACATTAACGTTCTTGATGATTTAGTAATCCAATCTTTAACCCTTACTTAACAAGTGCCTATTCTGTTCCTTTTTTACGCAAAAGTCGTCATTTTTGTAGATACAGATCAAATACCTGATAGAATACCCTTAGTATTTACAAGAGGATTCGTTATGAGTGTCGAATTAGAAAAAAACCAAGTATGTGAGGCCTGCGGCTGTGCTGGCGAGATTGGCTTTATCATCAAAGAAGGTGACGAAGTTGCCGACGTAACGGTTTTCGCACAGACAAAAACAGAGCTAGAGTCTGAACTACAAAAATACATCGAGCTCGCTAAATCAGTATGTGCTGATGTTGAATACAATGTTTCAGAAATAACCGAAGAATCGAACCAAGCGACGGCTCGATTCAAATTTGAAGTAAGTGCTGAAAAACTTATCTTTGAGTTAAAAACTCGCTCACTCGCGCGTTAATGAAAAAAGCGAGCATGATGCTCGCTTTTTATTTTTCCAATCTCTTAATCTTAAACCGCTCTAAATGAAACAGACAACTTCGGCGCGTTTATTTATCTTTTTTGAACACGACCCACTTTAACGAGCCATTGGTTTCAAAATCGTTCTCAGCGGTACACATCAGTAATACGCCTTCAACATTAATCACGGCCCCTGTGGTGTAGGCTTTATCATCGTAGTAACAGATACGCTGACCTACCTTACCGTCAGCAACTATTAGCGCTTTGTTTTCTGGTGTACTGTACGATTTAGCAAAAACGGAACCCGACAGCAGTACTGCAAAAACACCAGCGGTAAAAATAGATACACTTTTTAACTTCATGAAAATCTCCCTCAAACCTCAATAATACTAACAAGGACCCTTGTGAAGTTCTTGGAAGAATCTCATATTATTCAAATATCTACTGATATTTTTCTCACCTCTACACATGGGTCTGCTTCACATTCAATCATTTAATTTATCTCATTTTAGTAAGCTTGAAGTTACTTAGCTCAGTAAAGAAGCGCACACTTTTAACGTGTATCTCTAATTTGAATATTTAAGTTATGAATCAAAAACTGTGAGCAAAAAATGCATAATAGGTTTATTTAAGTATAAGATAAGCACCTGTTGATCTCGGTATTTAACTAACTCTTTGACTATGCGTTTTGTTTCCCTATGCCTTACTTCAATCCTACTCTGCTCGTCTCCTTTGGCATATGAGCTAGATTACTATTCTAAGTTTGGTCACATCGATAATTACGGCAATCTTGATCTTAGAAACAAGCCTTACACCCAACTACCCTCTGGCCTAGTGGTAAAGGGCAACTTAAACATCTCACAAACCCCTATCAAAACCTTGCCTAAAGGGCTTGATGTTGAAGGCAGTCTGGAAGCAACTAACAGCGCACTCAAAGTTATTCGCTCAGGAACAAAGATAAAAGGCTATGCAAACCTACTAGGTAGTAAGATCGAAAACTGGCCTAAAGGCATCAAACTAGGCGGTTACCTAAATCTGACAGATACACCGTTAAAAGCGCTTCCAGCTAAACTTCGAGTAAAAGGTGATCTAAGTGTTATTCGCACTCCCATTTCTGAACTTCCTGAAGGATTGGTGGTTGATGGTAATCTTTATATTGGAGGATCAGCGCTGAAAGTATTTCCAGACACAATGACGGTGAAAGGGAATATCTATTTAGGTGGTAACAGGATCACCAAATGGCCTAGCAATTTAACCCTTGGTGGCGCCGTCGCACCTTAAAGAGCAGATAAACAAAAGCCCCGGCAGGCCGAGGCTTTAAGGCATTCTGAATCAACAGAGTTCAGTGACGAAAGTTACTCTTGGTTATTCACAGGATTGGCATAGCTCGCCACCAAATAAGATCTTGCGCCTTCAGGTAGCTGATCCAACTTATCCGCGAGATGACGCTTAACTGCTTCCGTAATGATGCTCGAATCTTCATGCCCAGCAGCTAACAAGTTGATTGGGTACAACTTGTAGTTGTTGTGAATTTGGCGGTCGATTTCACCAGCAAGAGATTCCGGCGTTTCAAACTCTTGCTCAATCACATCACCAAACGCAACATGTACACGGCCTTTATAGCCAACGATACCTTGAATGATGCTTTCGATATCTTCAAATTCGCCTTTTTCATAGCGGCCATTTTCTGCTTTTTCGTACAGCTCTTTTGCTTTGGCAATGTCACATGGATCATTTTCATAGGCAATCGAGACAGGAACGATTTTCAGAGAACGCGTGTACTCACCAAAGCTGATCTTTTGTTTACGACCTTCAACATGGAACATTTTTAAAATCGCAGGATCAGTAAAGTCGTTTCCATCTTTAGCACGGCCTTCCTTTTGGGCAATCCAAATTGAATTGCCAGTATCAAGCGAATGTTTGATATAGCTTGACAGTTGTCCCAATGCTTTCATCATTTCTCTAGGCGCTTTAGCAGAGCGCTTAACGATGAAGCTCTTATTGAGTCGCATCAATTCTGTCGCACATGGCTTCTTCAGCAGGTTATCGCCAATCGCTATACGAACTGTACGGTGCCCACTTTGGTACAAGCCATAATTTACGAGCGCAGGGTCCATCGCAATATCACGGTGGTTAGAAACGAATAGGTATGACGTGTTTTTATCCAGCTTATCCAAACCAGAAAAAGTGACGCCATCCGTTGTCTTATGCAATGTATCTTTCAGATACTTCTTCACTTCAATCTGAATTGCTTCGACAGAATCAAGCTTGCTCCACTTGGCTTTCAGGTAGATGCGCAGGATCGGGCTCATTAGCGTTTTGAACCATGCTGCTTTATTAGCAAAGCGATGTTCTAGGATAGCAGTGATAAATTCATCATCTTGGATTAGACGATCCAGCGCTGCTGGAATTTCTTCGTCGTTGTAAGGACGAATTTCAATATAAGGATCGGTATTGGCTGTCATTGTTCATTACATATCAAAAAAAGCTGGCACATTTTACGCATAGTTTTGCTGACAAGCAGCATTTCAACCCATACTTTTAACATGGTCATACCAGTTAAGCCACCATTTATCATGCTAAAAAATTCTCTCAGCAGGTTGGAATCATATGGGTTTAACGTTACCCTTAGCGCCAAAAAACACTGGTACTCATAATGAACTACGCAATTGAATTTCACGACGCTAAATACCCCTTCCTTGATGTAGCTGCGCGTAAAAAAGCACTGAAGCACAGTCTACTGTCTGTCATCGAAGGGTTAGCCGTCATTAAATTGGGTAAGCAGGAGTATGCCATTGAACCAGGCCAATATTTTTGGATTCCTCAAGGATGTTTGAGCTCCCTCACCTTTTTACCTAATTCTCGTGTATATCGTTGTGATTTTTCTGTGCGTTTAAATGACGACTTCTCACAACAGGCGGGCTTTGTGAAGCCTTCACCGCTACTAAAAGCGCTCGTCGAGAAGCTAGCAACAACTGCCGAACGCTCGGATCTGCAAACCGATCTACTGACAGTAGTAAGACATGAAGTATTGACGCTGTCTCCTAAACTAGCGCACTCAACGTTAACGAGAACCATCAATCAATGGACTCCTGGCTGTGACATGAATATTTCTAAAGAGCTTTGCTTGGTACTAACACTACGTGAAGCAAGAAAAATGAAACTGTCTGGGAAGAAGGAAGAGCAAATTGTTGACTCTCTTTTTGCTGGTAACACCGAAGAATATGAACAGCTTTGCTTTTTAGTCTTTGGAGAAGCGCTATAACTGCTCTTCAACAAGCTACGTGTTCAGCATTACGTAGAATTACGGACACAGAAAGTAGATTAAAACAAAAAGGGCGTACATTGATAATGTACGCCCTTTTTTCATTTGCTTGAGATGCCTAGAAAGGTACTTCTATCTGCATCATCCAGTCAGCGTCATAATATTCGTGCCAACGATAATCAAACCGCATTCTTGGCTGTCCGTCGGATTTATCACCAAAACCGACGCTGAACATCAACCCGTGACTACGAAGCCACTCTTCTGTATCCATTTTACTCTCTTCGTCTCGAAGCTCTTCCGGCATCCAAAAACCAAGACCAAAGTAATTCTTTTCTAAGTTTTGAGTTAGAAGTGGGGTGTCTTCCGGCTTAATCGCCCACTCCTCCCAATAGTTTTCTGTTGGTCCTTCAAGCTTCGCTTCCGCTGCATACCAAATCAATGCTTCAGTACTTAACACGCCGATGGAATCTAAAATTTCTTCACAGATTGGAAGCGTGTTATCTTCAAACACCACGGAACGATCAGAAAAATAGTTACACGCGGAATGAGCTTGTGTCACCACAAGCAGCGCACATGCACTAAATAAAACGACTCTGACCATGAAAATCTGACCTCTCAGTTCCCAGACAATGTTTCTCTGTATAAGCCCTTATTAAGCAATAAATCACGGACGGAAGGTGTTGTATAGGCGCCGATCTCTTCACCCTCGGCCAGTGCTTTGCGAATATCTGTGCTTCTGACTTTTACTTTTTCAGGACATGCCATAACAGTCCAACGTTCCGTAATCTCTTCAGCTCTACTAAATTTAGCAAATTTGAAGAAATTATCAGGACCAATGACAAAAGTTATATCGGCAGTTGGGTAGATTTCTTGAGTTTTTTCTAACAACGCATAGGTCGTCACACTTTGTCCAGGTTGGTATAAAGCTTGCTCTGCATCAGAACGCTGAACATTAGAAAGCCCCATATCCTTGATGAACGCATCAACCATTTTGCACCGAGTTGGGTAATCAAGCATGTTCTTGCCCCAAGCGTGTGCAATGCTTGGCTCAAGTAGCACAAGATCAAAGTGGCTCAATGACTCAATAACACTTTTATGCCCTAAACTAGGTGGGTTAAATGCACTACCAAAAATGGCGATTTTTTTCATATCCGGTGATTACCTGGTTGAAGAGAGTTTTCTAATCTGATGATTTCGGTATGATACTACTAATCTTTACAGCTTTTGACCCTAAAGTCGCGTTTAATGAGCCTCAACTGTATGGTTTATCACCATTTGAGCAAATGTGCTTTAGAGTCTGAAATATTTGCAGGAAAAGGAACCCTAAATGGAACAATCCATCCGTGACGAAATGCGCGTACTCCCTTCAATTGATCCGCATTTTGAAATTGAACGCCGTGTCGCTTTTATTAAGCGTAAATTGCAAGAAGCGGGCTGTAAGTCTCTTGTTCTTGGCATCAGCGGTGGCGTTGACTCAACGACATGCGGTCGTTTAGCTCAGTTGGCTGTAGACCAACTGAACGAAGAAGCGGGCAACAACAGCTACCAATTTATCGCAGTTCGCCTGCCTTATGGGGAGCAAAAAGATGAAGATGAGGCTCAGCTCGCTCTGTCTTTTATCCAGCCAACCCATTCTGTATCGGTAAACATCAAAGCAGGTGTTGATGGGCTTCATTCGGCTTCTCACGTTGCATTAGAAGGTACAGGTCTTTTACCAACTGATGCAGCAAAAGTCGACTTCGTAAAAGGCAATGTAAAAGCGCGTGCTCGCATGGTTGCTCAATACGAGATCGCGGGCTACGTAGGCGGCCTTGTTCTTGGTACTGATCACTCAGCAGAAAACATCACTGGTTTCTACACTAAATTTGGTGATGGCGCTTGTGACATGGCACCATTGTTCGGATTAAGTAAGCGCCAAGTTCGTGAAGTGGCTGCTACATTGGGTGCACCTGAGCAACTAGTGAAGAAAGTGCCAACAGCAGACTTAGAAGAGCTTGCTCCACAAAAAGCAGATGAAGATGCCCTAAGCCTAACTTACGAGCAAATCGACGACTTCTTAGAGGGCAAACCTGTTCCACAGCAAGTTAGTGACCGTCTGGTAGCGATTTACAAAGCAACGCAGCACAAACGCCAGCCAATCCCGACGATTTACGACTAAGCGATATTTTCAGCTCTCTTTAAAACTCAAAACGCTGCTAAAAATAGCAGCGTTTTTTTGTCTAGGAACAGTTTTTGTCGAAGGACAAAGTTGCTCTCGCCTAGTTGGTTACTGTTACGTCCGTCTCTGGCACAGCACAACACGCCAATACGGTTCCCAGTGCACGTTCCTCATCAGTCAACGCGGGCACGTCCGGATGATGTACTTGACCCGACGTAAGCTGAACTTTACAGGCACCACATAAGCCTGCACGACAGCTATTGCTGATGACCTTCCCAGCATCTTCGAGCTGATCTAACAACGTTTTTCGGTTGTTGCCTACGACTTTCGTTCCATTAAAGTCAATAGAGAGACTTTTCTCTGGCTTTGACGTAAGAGAAGAAACTCCAAACGCTTCTTGATGGTAGTTTTCCTCTGGCAGCCCTTTTCTTAGCAGGAGATTTTTCGCTTTCTCCATAAAACCATCAGGACCACACACAAACACCTGCCGCTGTTCAACATCTTTGATTTGCTTAATGTGTGACAAACTTAAACGCCCTTTCAAACCAAACCAATCAACAGCAGGTTGCGTTAAACAGACTTTTACTTCTAGCCCTGGGTGCTCACGCTTTAACTGCTCCAACTCTGAGCGACAAGGAATATCATTCTCGGTGCGACATTGATGGTAGAAAACCACATTATCCAACTGATTGTGATCCGCTAAGTAACGCACCATTGATAACATTGGTGTTACTCCGCTACCCGCAGAGAGTAACAGCAGAGGCTGCGCTTCATGCGTTTTAAGGTGGAACTGACCGTCAGGTTGTTCTGCCTCTAAAACATCACCGACTTGTAAGTTGTCCAAGAGTGAGTTAGAGACTCTTCCACCCGCGATACGCTTTACAGAAATAGCATAACGACCCGGGCGAGAAGGACTGGATGATAAGGTATAGCGTCGACCCACTTTCTTACCATCAATATTCACCTCTATTGGCAGGTGTTGTCCTGGCAAGTAATTAGGCAACGAACCTTTGTTTGGCTCTAACCATAAGGTCACAAAGTCTTGGGCAATTTCTTCACGCTCAACACATGTAAGCTTCATGCGCACTGGCGAGTTATCTACGTAAAACTCCGGCTCTTTGTACTCCAATACTTCAACTTTATCGCCTTGACGAATAATGCCTTCATTTCGCGCGACAAGATTCTGGCCAAAGAACACACCACCGACATCGTTTGCACGGAACTGTTGCAAGGTTTTGAGCGGCTCTTTGCTCTCACGGAATGTGCCTCTTTGGGTATTCACCGTAGTCAGGATACAGCGCTCGCAAGGTTTGAGAGACTCAAACTCTACCTCACCGATTCGTATGCGCTTCCATGAATCTTCTTCAAATGGTTTAGTATCAGAGACAACTAAGTTAGTACGAAA
Organism: Vibrio sp. 2096; assembly: GCF_033339595.1. NCBI lineage: Bacteria > Pseudomonadati > Pseudomonadota > Gammaproteobacteria > Vibrionales > Vibrionaceae > Vibrio > Vibrio sp. 2096. The sequence goes on along the minus strand of NZ_JAWOUX010000001.1, from coordinate 535,595 downwards.
CTGATCCATTGAGTGTAGCTCTGAACTTCTTCGGTTCAGCTCATCAAGTGAAGCTTGGCTGATCACTAAAACCGGATAACCATCAGCAAAACTGACGTTTTGACCTAGCTTTTCACGGACACGATTCGATTGCTCACCACTAAACAACAACTCAACGCGCTGCCCCAGCACACGACTAAACCAGTCATCTGCATCATCTGTCGTGGTATAGGCAGTAAACGTATCTTTCCAAACCGTTGCAGGTGTCTCCTGCATTTTGAAATCTTGGTAACGGATTTTAAGTGGCTCCATACCCAAACTACTAAACACCACTCCATCGGACAATAAGGCAGACTTAATGGTTACCATTTGCGGATACTTTCGCGCAGTGATCATCGAGCCATCAGCTTTCGCAATCATAAAGCGACGATCGAAGCTCAATCCTTGCTTCTCAACCCATACGGACGACAGCGATAATCCGCCAACTGACTTAACCGGAAAAACATTAATTTGGGATAAAACGGGTTGCGACATGGCCTTCTTCCTACGGGTGTTTTTTATTTGTTGCGGTATTGTATACTCAAATCACATTAAGTTGCAGAGTCTACTGCCTCTTCATCCATCGCAACTTTCTCGAAACCATATTCTTATAAATTTGGTTTTAGTGACAAGTATTTACTACACTCAATATTCGCGTTTTTTAACACCGTTCTGACCAAATACCGTTTGATAAAGTGTGATACGACACACATAATTCACCCAAGTTATCACTACTCCCATTTATCGATTTGGAGCTTAATTATGGATACAAGAAAACTGGTTCTGATTTTGTTATGTATCTTTCTTCCGCCTGTCGCGGTGTTTATGGAGAAAGGTCTAAATAAAGACTTTTTGATTAATCTAATATTGACGTGTTTCTTCTTTCTACCAGGTACGATCCACGCGCTTTGGTTAACAATGAAGTAACCACTTACACTCTCACTCTTTATAAAATTGAAAAATGGGATGAAATATGAGGGCAATTCCTCTATCATCCTGTCGCCTAAGCGCAAGCGTTTGCTCAAAAGCAAATACGGCGCTTAGGCTCCAATCAGACAACTTTTCAATGGTGGGAGCAATTAATGACAACACTGACTATCACTCGTCCTGACGACTGGCACGTTCACTTACGCGATGGGGAAGTTCTTAAAGACACCGTTCGCGACATCAGCCGCTACAATGGCCGTGCGCTGATTATGCCAAATACCGTCCCACCTGTTACTACAACTGAGCTCGCCCTAGCCTACCGTGACCGAATTCTCAAAGAGCAACATGGCGAACAGTTTAAGCCTTTAATGGCGCTTTACCTTACAGATAACACGACACCAGACGAAATACGTAAGGCTAAAGCAACCGGACACATTGTTGCTGCCAAGCTCTATCCTGCTGGCGCCACAACAAACTCAGATTCCGGTGTGACCAATGCGAAAAACATTTATCACGTTTTAGAAGCAATGGAAGAAGTCGGAATGTTACTTCTAGTTCATGGCGAAGTAACACATCACGATATTGATATCTTCGACCGAGAGAAAGAATTCCTTGATACTGTCCTCGCTCCTATCGTCAATGACTTCCCTAATCTTAAAATCGTTCTAGAACATATCACCACCGCCGACGCAGCAAACTTCGTTAGCAACGCCTCAGACAACGTAGCGGCTACCATCACTGCCCACCACCTTCTTTTCAACCGTAACCACATGCTTGTGGGTGGTATTAAACCTCATTTCTACTGTTTGCCAATTCTTAAGCGCGGAACCCACCAGCAAGCGCTGATCGAAGCAGCAACTAGTGGTAGCAAGAAGTTTTTCCTAGGTACAGACTCAGCGCCACATGCGAAAGGGGCAAAAGAATCGGCTTGCGGTTGTGCTGGTTCTTACACTGCACACGCTGCGCTAGAGCTTTATGCAGAAGTCTTCGAAAAAGAAGGCAAGTTGGAAAACTTGGAAGCTTTCGCAAGCTTCAACGGTCCTGATTTTTACGGCATTGCACGTAACACAGATACAGTAACGTTAGAAAAATCCGCTTGGGATGTGCCAGAAACGATGCCATTTGGCAATGATATCGTTGTGCCTATTCGAGCAAATGAACAGATCGAGTGGAAAGTGAAGTAAGTACTTTACTGACGTTTCACCCATAAAACAGGGTCATGCTTTTTGTAAAAAGAAGTCATGACCCTTGTTATTATCGTCTCATGTTTTAGATGTGATTATTGACCACGAAGCTTTTCAACCATCGTCCATACCGCAACCACAACCAACCCCGCCACAAAGCCGATAATACCGTTCAATAAAATAGGCAAAATGGCTGTAGCAACCGAATGACCACTAAAGTTCATAATAATCGGCTCTACAAAGTGATGAATGGCTGGCACGTTGTGCACCACAATTCCCCCACCCACCAAAAACATCGCAGCAGTTCCTACAATGGTTAACAACTTCATCAACTTTGGTGCAAAAGCGACCAAGGCCCCTCCGACTTTCGCCACCCAACCTTTACCGTTTGAGCGACTTTCAAGGTAAAGGCCTAAATCATCTAGCTTCACAATCCCAGCGACTAGTCCATAAACTCCAACCGTCATAATTACTGCAATTAAACTGACAACTAAAATTTGCGTAACAAGACTGGCTCCTGTCACGGTACCTAACGCAATCACGATGATTTCTGCGGAAAGGATAAAGTCTGTTCGAATTGCACCAGAAACTTTACGCCTTTCATACTCTTCTATCGACTCGCCAGTATTAACTAGCTCCTCTTTTTCTTCGTGCGGATGCGAGTGAGGAAACACTTTCTCAAGTACTTTCTCTGCCCCTTCAAAGCAGAGAAATAAGCCGCCAATTAGCAATAATGGCATGATAAGCCATGGAATAATCGCGCTAATAAGTAAAGCTGAAGGAACTAAAATCAATTTATTTTTGAATGAGCCTTTTGCAACCGCCCAAACTACTGGAATCTCTCGCTCAGATGCAACACCAGACACTTGTTGAGCGTTTAACGCTAGATCATCTCCCAACACACCTGCGGTTTTCTTTGCCGCCATTTTTGACATTAAGGCGACATCATCAAGCACCGTGGCAATATCGTCCAACAGTGTGAGTAAACTTGCTCCAGCCATTTTTGGTCTCTTATATGAAATTGAGTAAGTAACAAAATGTAACACCAATGAATCACTCATCAAAGTGATGATTTTGCAAAGAATACCACCCCAAATGGTGTTTTATATTGCCGTAAAGATAAGACGGGTCTAGTCTTGTGATACCTTTCAGCAGTCAAAAGAAAAAGTATAGATGAAAAGTGGATACATTTACCCGATCGGTACTCCTGGCCAACCTTGGACCGAAGAAGAACGTAAAGCTTGGTTAGCAACGCAAGAAGTAAAACGTAGCTACCAAGATGAAGTCGTCAGTAAAATCGATGCCCTACGCGGGCATTTTGATGTTGAACAATATGGTGCGCTCTCATACAACGAGGCACGCTTCCCTCTGTTTTGTATCAAAACACGCAATTGGGATTCAACTAAACCTGTTGTGTTGGTCACAGGCGGCGTGCACGGTTACGAAACCAGCGGTGTACATGGCGCATTAAAGTTTGTAGAAACGGAAGCAGAGCGCTATGCAGAGCATTTCAATATTGTCGTTGCCCCCTGCGTAAGCCCTTGGGGTTACGAGGTGATCAACCGCTGGAATCCAAACGCGATTGATCCAAACCGCTCTTTCTATAAGGATAGTCCTGCCGAAGAATCCGCTAACCTCATAAAGCTAGTTGCAACTTTAGGCGATGTGTTAATGCACATTGATCTACATGAAACGACAGATTCTGACGAAACTGAGTTCCGTCCAGCCTTAGCTGCTCGTGATGGTATTGAGTACATTGAAGGTATGATCCCAGATGGCTTTTACACGGTGGGAGATAGTGAAAACCCTCAGCCTGACTTCCAAAAAGCGGTCATTGAGTCAGTTGCAAAAGTGACTCACATTGCACCAGCAGATGAAAACGGCGAAATCATTGGTTCACCCGTCGTACAGTTTGGCGTTATCAACTACCCAATGGTAAAACTGGGCCTGTGTGGCGGCGTAACAAATTGCGTTTACGGCACGACAACGGAAGTGTACCCAGACAGCCCAACGGTGACCGACGAAGAATGCAACGATGCGCAAGTTGCAGCCGTAGTTGGTGGTTTGAATTACGTACTAAGTAAGCTCGAATAACACAGGTTAACAATAAAGCAACTGACGATGTCTTTGAATTGTGAATCAGCTTTACTTTGCTCCAAAAGCAAGTTGAGACATTAATCCGCTAGTTTATTAGAAATTACCGCATTAACATCGCTAACACTGAAGATGCGAAGCATCACGACTTTATGACGCTATTTTAATGCGGTATCTAATAAATCCTAAAATACAAATGACATCTAGACATCATCGTCACTACTAACTCCTCTTCCTGAACAAACTATCGTCATACCATTTAAATCAAACCTCAACCAACGAGCTTCTGAAGCGAAAAACATCCTTAAACAATAAGAAAGCTTAATGCTCTTTGGCTTTATTTTTTAATCACTTACCCAAAAGCACATGCATTAGCCATTGCCTTGTTTTTATACGCGATTGATCTTTTTAGAGAAACACATATAAACCTCATTGCTTAACCGAAAAAACAAAGATATAATGAAAATAATTATCATTTGTATTTTAATTTTAAATCGAGAACCTCTTTCTCTTTGCATTGAAAGCGGCACTTTTCTTTTGCTAGTTAATCCAGTTTTAAAGCCAAATCAGCACGTTGAATTTTTAGGTATGGCCTAGTGATACTTTGAGGGCTGGATTGTGACCTTAATGTTTATAAAAAATAACTTGGTTATGTTTTGTTGGAATTTAGAACCTATATGCGAATAGATATTCATTATTCGTATTCCATCCCCAAGTCATAAGTTAAGAGAAACTCACTTTATTTTGGGGCAGATTCTGTATGAGTATTCACGTAGTAAGCCTGTTTTTTATACTGTGCTTAACTTCAATTTTCGTCGGCGCAAACCAACTAGATTGGTCGTTATTGCTGACCATGGATGACAAAGCTTGGCTACCGATTACTGCTAGCAGATTACCAAGGCTAATCGCACTAATTCTTACCGGATCTGGTCTCGCAATATGTGGTGTTATTCTTCAACATATTGTTAGAAATCGTTTTGTTGAGCCGGGCACCACAGGCGGTATCGATGCGGCAAAGCTCGGTATTTTGGTATCTATCGTCATGCTTCCATCCTCAGACAAGCTTGAACGTATGCTCTTCGCCGTACTATTTTGCTTCGCCGCTGGCCTTATCTACATTGCCATCGTACGAAAAATTAAATTCAGTAACTCTGCGTTAATACCTGTGATTGGGCTTATGTTTGGTAGTGTACTAAGTGCTATAGCGGAGTTTTATGCTTATCAAAACAACATCTTACAGAGTATGTCCGGTTGGTTAATGGGAGATTTCTCCAAAGTGGTCCAAGAACACTATGAAATAATTTTCTTGATTTTACCCATCACCCTACTGACTTACTTATATGCACATAAGTTTACTGTGATGGGAATGGGCGAAGATGTTGCGTCCAACTTAGGAATTAATATTGCGTTCACTGCCGCCTTGGGTCTAATGCTAGTTTCCGTGACAGTTGCTATAACAGTGGTGACCGTAGGTGCCATTCATTTTATCGGTTTAGTCATACCTAACCTAGTCGCACTAAAATATGGCGATCACCTTAAAAACACCCTACCAATCGTTGCACTAGGCGGCGCTTCGTTACTTATTTTTTGCGATGTCATAGGCAGAGTTGTTGCCTTTCCTTTTGAAGTCCCAATTGGATTAACAGCCAGTGCTATCGGGGGAGTCATGTTTCTTGTGTTTCTTTTGAAAGGAGCACGAGTATGAGATCACATTACTCAAACATGCGAGTGAGCATTATACTCGTTTGCATACTGTCTATCGCCTTTATCTTTACAAGCTCTGGGTGGGATTTTGATTACGTCATCCCTAAGAGGCTGATTAAACTTGGTGCCATAGTTATTGGGGGCAGCTGCGTGGCCATCTCTGCTGTTATTTTCCAAGCTTTAGCTGGTAATCGTATTCTTACGCCATCCATTATGGGATATGAGTCGGTTTATCTGGTTTGGCAAACCCTACTCTTATTACTAGGGGGCACTTCTGGCATTGCTACATTAGGTGTTGTCGGTAATTTCGCTGTCTCTGCAATACTCATTCTGTTGTATTCCTTAGCGATTCAATCTTGGGTACTCAATAGATTTAAACATGACATGCACCAAGTTCTGCTGATTGGCTTTGTTTTGACAATGGTGCTGACAACTCTTGCTCAATTTATCCAGCTCAGAATAAGCCCTGGAGAATTCTCTATCCTTCAAGGGCTCAGCTATACCTCGTTTGAGCGAGCGAAACCTTCTACGTTACTTTTTTCCAGTATTGCGTTAAGCGTTTTGGTACTCTTTGCTAACAGATGGTCACGCGAGCTAGATGTGATAGGTCTAGGTCGAGACCAAGCGATGTCATTAGGACTAAATGATAAGCAATATGTACCAAAGTTCTTTGCTGTAATCGCCATTTTAGTAGCAATTTCGACGAGCTTGATTGGCCCAACGGCTTTTATGGGAATTTTTATTGCCAATATTGCTTATTCCGTTACTAGCGCACCGAACTACAGACACATATTGCTCGTTGCTTGTGCTATTGCAATTGTCATGTTCTTGTCTGGTCAACTTCTGGTAGAGCACTTATTTAACTTTAAAACCACCGTCTCTATTTTGGTGAATGTCCTTTGTGGGGGATATTTCCTAGCCATCACGATAAGAACAAGAAGCCAAATATGAAAACTGTTACTCGCCTGTTTAAAGACAACTCACTGACAAAAAGGAAATACCCCATGTTTAAGAGCCCCCTACGTTTGAGTATCGCGCTTGCTTGCTGCGCTCTAGGAACCTTATCAGGTTGCGAGCCGGAAATAACTAAAATTGAAGATACTCAGCCATTAGAAAAGCTCATCGTGATTGAACACAATCTCGGAGCAACTACTATTTCTCATCGCCCTCAACGAGTGGCAGCATTAGATATGAACGAAGTGGACTTTTTAGATCAGCTAAATGTTCCAATCTCAGGAATGGTGAAAGACTTTGTTCCTCACTTTCTAGCGAAATACAAAGACACACCTGAGATAGCGGATCTTGGTGCGATAGTTCAGCCTAATATGGAAAAGATCTATGCCCTAAAACCAGATCTCGTATTGATGACTCCGCTACATGCTAATCAGTATGAAGAACTCTCTCAACTCGCTCCGACTTTACATTTTGACATCAACTACCGTAATAGTCGTGACCATCACGTCGATACCATTAAGAAACACCTTGTAGAGCTTGGTGAGATCTTTGAAAAGCAGGAGCTAGCCCAACAGAAAGTTGCCGAAATCGATGCAAAAGTCGCAGAAGTGCGCGCTGTTACGAAAGAGCGTTCTGAAAAAGCTTTGGTTGTCATGCATAACAATGGTGCTTTCAGCTCATTTGGCGTTGAGTCTCGTTATGGCTTCGTTTTCGATGTTCTGGGGGTAAAACCAGCGAGTGAAAAAGTGGAGACAGGTTTGCATGGTCAGCCAATTTCTAGCGAGTTCATTAGCCAAGCTGATCCAGACATTCTTTACATCATTGATCGAACAGCAGTAATGGAAGGAAAGCCTGTCATTGATGCGGAACACTTAGCAAACCCACTACTCCGTCAAACCAAAGCATGGAAAAACGACAACGTCGTTTTTGTTGATGCCGATGCTTGGTACATCACTTCAGCAAGCATCACATCTCTGAAAATCATAATTGAAGACATCCTAAAAGGTTACCAAAGCTAAATCTAATAACAATGAGTTGGATCTTAAGTAATTCAACACTCAATCGACGTCAGAACGGATGTGAGCTAGCCCAAACAAAGAAAAGGAATCTATAATGACTCATGACTATCATCAGATAGCGATGGACTCTTCACAGAAAAACAAACCAAGCCCATGTCATATCGCCCTCTTTATTTCACTTCAATTTAGTACTTTTGTCGTACCAATTAGTATCGCTCAAGCTGAAGAAGTCGTAGATGAATCAATGACAGTTTATGGTGAAGCAAACAGAGTTTATGCCGCTGGCAAAGTTTCTCACGCGAGTAATATAGGAATGCTTGGCGACAAAAACTTCATGGAAACGCCTTTCAATACGATTGGATACACAGAAAAACACATTCAAGACCAACAAGCACGCGATATCTCAGATGTAATCTCAGCTTCTGATCCCTCTGTTTTCACCAGCGGTGAAACCGGCTTAAACAAAGAAAGTTTCAAAATAAGAGGTTTCAACTCAGACATTAGCGACGTTATGCTTAATGGATTGTATGGTATCGCTCCTTATTACCGAACCTCTCCTGAAATGTATCAACGTATTGATGTACTTAAAGGTCCTGCTTCTTTGCTCAACGGTATGCCACCGAATGGATCTGTTGGTGGCACCATCAACTTAGTGACAAAAAGAGCACAAGAAACACCAATCACATCTTTCACCGGCAGCTACTTATCGGACACTCAATTCGGAGGACATATCGATATTGGACGTCGCTTTGGTACAAATGAAGAATTTGGTATTCGTTTCAACGGTGCATTTAAAGATGGAGACACCGCGATAAACAACCAAAGCAACAAAACTCAACTTGCATCATTAAGCCTTGATTGGCGTAATGACATTGCTTTCCTTGAAGCAGATTTTTACTACAGTACAGAGCGAGTTGAAGGTGCAAACCGTGGGTTAAGCATCGCTTCTGGTCTCAAAATCCCATCACCTCCTCCATCTGACACATTATTGACGCCAAGTTGGGCCTACAATGATAGCGAAGATAAAGGGATGATGATTCGCGGGGAGCTAAGCGTTAGTGACTCTGTAACTGTATACAGCGCATTGGGTGGTAGCCGTACAGATTTTCATTCAAATGTACCGCAACGAATCAAAATCATCGATAACGAGGGTAACCTAGAGGTATCTCTCGGATCAGTTAAGCTTGAGAACAAACGGACTTCAGGTGAGATAGGTGTTCGTAGCAACTTTGACACTGGCCCAGTAGAACACCACCTTGTACTGAATAGTACTTACTTTAGAGAAGATAAAAATGATTCTCCAACAGGTAATAATAATCCAGCCCCTTGGAACTCGAATATTTATGATCCTGTTTGGGGACCAGAAAATTCAGTTTACGACAACTACTATGGTTTACCTATCGATTCAACTCAGGTCAGCTATGGCATTGCCGATACGTTATCTTTTGTTGATGGGAAATACCAAATCACGCTCGGCTTGCGTTACCAGAGCATTGATTATGAATCTGGAATAATAATGAACGGAATGTCGCTTCCTACCACCAAGTTTAAGGAAAGTACTTACACTCCCGCACTTGCAGCATTATACAAAGTTTCGAGCTCAGTTTCGCTTTATGGTAACTACACCGAAGGCTTAACGAATGGGAAAACAGCAGGCTCTAGCGCTGCAAACGCAGGAGAGGCTTTTGAACCCCAAAAAACCAAACAGACTGAAGCAGGCGTGAAGCTTGACCTGGACGGCTTTGCTCATACGTTCAGTTTATTTGAGATTAAAAAGCCAAATGGGTACCAAGATCCGGATACCAACATTTTTTCTTTCGGTGGTGAACAGCGCAATCGCGGTATTGAATGGGGGTTCTACGGCACACTATCAAAGGACTATACACTCATCGGTGGTATCGCCTATACAGATGCAGAGATTACAAAAGCAACAGATGTGACAGAGGAGGGGAAACAAGCAACTAAGCTACCCGATTTACAAGCTAAACTCGCATTAGAATGGAACCTCCCTGCGATGCGTGATCTCACGCTTATCGGCCAAGCGAACTATATGTCTGAACAATACATTGATGCACAAAACACTCAGGCATTACCTGCACAGACTATTCTTGATCTTGGCGCACGCTACAACTCAAAAATTGCTGAAACAAGCGTGGTTTGGCGCCTTAGCGTAAACAATGTACTGGATAAAGATTACTGGACAACCACCCACTATGCGGACCTAGCTCTTGGCGCATCACGTACAGTGATGCTGTCAGCTACTGCGGATTTCTAATCCCTCCACCTCCCCTTTAGCCTGCCTTCTAAGGGGGACTTACTCCCATTTGGCTGTTCATGAAAATTCACAACAAATCAAAGGAAGTACTCATCTTCAACATTCAAGCAGACAAAGAGCTCGCAACACCTACGGCCAAAGTTAATTCAAAACATAATCCATCAACGTCCACTTCCATAGGCTTTATATGAAAAACGATAAGAGCTCAATATGCTCTACCACGTTCTCCTTATTTTCGCTTGATAGGCTAGATAAGGTGACAATATGATAAGTAAAATCAGCCAACATTACGTTACGCCTAGCTTAATGCCAGCCTTAAAGCCATCGATTAAGAAGCTTGCTTTGGGAACGTTTTGTGAAGCACTTGCCGCTGTGGCAAAAGTTGGTGCACTGCTATGCTTGATAAACCTTATCGATAAATTTGCAAACCAATGGATTTACGGTGCCATAGGACTTTGGGCGGCTAGCGCACTTGCCTCATCAGTGGGCTCGTGGTTAGTTCATGATGCCGAGTCGCAGTTTTCCACTCGATTACGTCGCCAAGTTGCTCAGCACTTGACGCGCTTGCCAAGCAAGACCATCTCTCAATATGGTGATAATCAACTGCGTCGCATAGTTTCCGAAGACATCAGCACGCTTCACCACATGGTTGCGCATTTGCCTTCAGAACTCGTGACATTCATTGTCGTACCCGCAACTTCTATTTTTATCATGTTGAATCTCACAGGTCCGGTAGCGATGCTTACTCTGCTCCCTGGTCTAATTGCATCATTGTACTACCTACTCTTTTTACCTAGGTTCGCCGCTAAACATGGCAAAGAGCGCATGACAATAATGGGTGATATCGTTACCGCAGTAAACGACTACACAAGAGGTATCCGAGTAAATCGAATTTACGGCACGCAAGCAGGAGCACTCGACAGCTATAATGATGCCACAAGACGCTTTACTCACGGCATAGTGAAATGGGTTGGTAGCGTTGCCCTTCCAGCAGCAATTGCTACCGCATTACTTCAAGCGGTTTCGACTTTCGCAATGGCCTATACCATTGGCTATGAATTAAGTCCCGTGGCAATGGCGTCGCTATTCTTTTTTGGTTTGGCCGTCGTATCACCCGCACTGAAGCTTGGCCATGGATTGGACTACGTTAACGCAGGAAAGAATGCTGCAAAGAACATCAGCGACTTTTTACAGCAACCACAAATAGAAAGTGGCAGTTTGAGCGCGGGAGAAAAACCGCTATCACTACAAGCATCAAATATCGTAGTGGCTAATGGAACTGTTAATATTATTGATAACTTCTCCCACTACTTCCCACGGGGTTCATTTACAGCCATCATGGGGCCTAGCGGAGCAGGCAAAAGTACGTTACTACGTCTATTAGCAGGTCAAGAAACACCTCTTTCAGGCTTCGTTACCTTAGGAGGCAATCAACTGTCTAAACTCTCTGAGATATCCCGATACTCCGCCATACGCTATGTACCCCAAGATATCGGTGTACTCAAAACTACCATTAGGCAGAATTTGAAACTATCAACGCCAAGTTCAAGTGACGACGAGCTGAACCAAGCTTTGCAACAAGCTCAATTAAAGATTGACCTCAATTCTGATGCAAGCGTGCTTTCAGGAGGCGAGCAACAACGTGTCGCAATAGCTAACACATTTCTAACTCAAGCCAACGTTCTATTACTGGATGAACCAACCAGTGCTCTCGATAAAAATACGGCCTTCACTGTGATCAGAAATCTCGCGAAGTTTGCGAAAACACAAGACAAGATATTGATCATAATTACTCACGACTCAGAACTCGCGAAACTTGCAGACACTACATTGATGCTCAACAGAAAGGCTCAACGACAGGATGAAGAAGTATGACGGCTCACAATACCCTCTATTCCAATTCGACAATTCCACAAAGTGCAAAGCACCGTCTATATCGAGTCGCTATAGGTTGGGGACTAGTTGCATTATTTGAGGCAACGGCTTACACATTTCTTGCAATATCTATTGTCGAACAAGCTTCACCATTGAACGTCATAATAGCTGCTGTTCTAACTGTGATAGTTACCGTTATTGTAACTCGTTCTGGATTTCTCTCTGGTGCGAAACTGGCTGGGGATCTTTATTCATCAGTAGGTCATTCGCTCAGTAAAGCAAAGTTAGCTTGGTTTAATGATCAGCATAGAACTCAGCTCACTCAACTAGCAGAACGAGGAATACCTGGCTTTATGGCCATTCCTGCTCATCAGCTACAAACATTTTTACACGCTCCAATGTTACCCATATTTTTAATTATCGGTATTGGGGTCGTTGGAGGAGGTGAAATTGCACTACTCAGTGCCGTACTGTTACTAGTTGCACTGCTCGTTCAGTACAAGGCGCAAAGATACCTAAGTCGCTCAGATAGCGACCGACATGACGCAGAGCTTCAAGCGACTAAATCAACACTTGAGCTCATAGATCACCTTGAGTTACTTCGCTCAACAGCGGGGCCTGAGCGCTCAATCGAGCGTATTGAACAGAGTTGGCACGCACAAGAAGAAGCTCATTCAACTATTAATCGTAACGCTTCTATCGCAACCTTAGTATCAGGATTGGCAACGATTTTACCCCTTGCAGGTATCGCCATCTATCTCGTCTTAGAGCCGATTACTCAACCCTTATTAGTCTTGGCTTTATTGATATTGATTACCCGTGCAGCTGCACCTTTGGGTGAACTCGCGTTGGCAGGCTTTGCGATTAACGACGTAAAATCCTCAATTAAAAATTACGCTCAGTTAACGAATGTCCCTGTTCTGCCTGAGCCTAATCCTCAATTTGCAACCTCCCCCAAAAACCATAAGTTCGAACTGAACCTTGTGGGCCATTTAGATCTCTTTGAAGATGCTAGCACGGAGATCAAACAAGGTGATACCGTCGTCATCAATGGAGTCAGTGGCAGTGGCAAAAGCACTTTACTGGGCCTGTTTCTAAGGTTTGATGATCCTGACCAAGGTCTTATTTCGCTCGGAGGGATAGATCTAAAGAATATCCCTTATGACGTGCTCACCCAGCATATAGCCTATGTTGCTCAAGAACCGGTCATTTTTACTGGCACATTGGCGGATAACATTCGGTTAGGTAATCCCAATGCAAGTGATTATGAAGTTGAGAGCTTTGCAAGACACGCACAATTGGACAAACTTATTGACTCATCTCCTAAAGGAATACATCAAACAGTAGGACAAAGAGGCTCAGGGTTGTCAGGAGGTGAAAGACAGAGAGTCGCAATTGCGCGAGCTCTCATTAAAAAGGCGCCAATCCTCATTTTCGACGAAGCGACGGCAGCATTAGACGAAGCAACCGAAAAAAGTATTGCTCAACATATTCAAACATTGAACTCGACCGTGATTATTGTGACGCATCGCGATCAGAATATATGGTCACCCACATTGGAACTCACGATTGAGGGTAGAAGAGTTATAGTTGCACAGTACAACTCTACTTCCTTGAAAAGTAGGGACAAATTGGCGGCTGAAGAAACTAATAACAATCAATACTTAAATCTAAGCGGTGTCAATTGAGTTTTTTGTCACTTTAGCACATTGTATCATCTAAAGAATCTTACAGGCATGTTGTAAAGCAATAATAATAAAGCGAATTCTCAAGGTTATAATTCTGACTCAATCTGACACAAGATAGACGTAAGTCTTTCCAATACCATCAGCTTTTCGAGTCGGTCATCATACAGCGCATTGTCAATTTTTTTAAAATAGACTCTACACTTTTACAACAATCGATTCTTGTATTGCTCCGGTGTCATGCCGGAGTATTTCTTGAACATCGCGATAAAAGGGCTAGCTTGGTTATAACCTAACGTCAGAGCGACTTCTTTTACGGTCTGCCCTTTACGCAGCAACTCCATAGAATGTAAATATCGCACACGTAAGCGCCACTCAGTAAAACTCATGCCCAACTCACTCTGGCAATGCCTCGCTAACGTGCGTTCAGTGGTGTGCACTTTCTCTGCCCATTCCGCCAAACTGATCTCATCCGTCGGCGATTCTTCTACTGCTTTTAAAATCGGTTCAAGATACTTATTGTCGGTAGTCGGTAAAAAGTGATGTTCCACTTCTTGTTTCGCCAGTTGATCCAACAACACTCGCACCAAGCGTTTGTCTTCATCGCTCTGCGCGACGTTAATGTCACGCTGACGAAAGTCCTCAATGATGGCAGAAACGATGGGGGTGACTTTGATTAAACTGGTTTTGGTTGGAAAATGCGCCGTCAATTCAGGGGCAATGTTCAAAGAACAATATTCGATTGGCTTACGGTTGTAGCTAGTGTGACGAACTCCGGCGGGAACCCAAATAGCAAGATGTGGAGGTGCTAGAAATCTTGTGTCTTCTGCATCCATCTCCAGAATCCCACCGCTGATCAGTTGCACTTGCCCCCAAGGGTGGCTATGAATTCGTGTTTCTGTATTAGAGAGAAACGCTTCGAAATTCATAAATACATCTGATGGCGCACGATCGATTGATAAGGAGGGGTGAAGATTTCTGGCGCTCTTTTTCAAAATTGTCTTCCTATCGCTTACGATGTCTTTTAAGAGATACTTTTTATTATAAAGACCTGCCAGACTAGCGCCATCAATAATTGTGCTATAGGGTTCTCATGATTTATTTACTTCCGTTTTTCACCGTTATGATTTGGGGTGGTAACTCAATTGTGAACAAGATGGCTGCGAGCGCCATTGAACCAAGTGCGATGAGTTTCTACCGTTGGTTTGTCGCAATGGTACTCCTAACGCCATTTTGCCTGCCTGCAATCATCAAACAACGACACATTATTCGACCTTACTTAGCTAAGTTGGCGTTTCTTGCGTTACTTGGTATGGTTCTCAACCAGTCACTTGGATACTATGCCGGTTTAACAACAACGGCCTCTAATATGGCCCTGATCACCTCTTTAGTTCCTTTGATCAGTGTGTTTTTAAGTGTCCCATTGCTCGGTAAATCTATATCAATGTTAAGTATCGTCGGTGGTGTCATTTCGCTCGGCGGCTTGGCATTTATGCTTGGTCACGGTGATATCACTTACTTTTTACATCAAGACTTAACGCAAGGTGACAGCTTAATGCTCGTTGCTGCCATGGTATACGCGGCTTATTGTGTTCTGCTAAAACGCTGGAAAATGCCATTCAGTAGTTTGACTCTGGTTTACATGCAGGGCTTCTTTTCTGTTTTGATGCTCACACCACTTTGGCTCTCTAGTGAGCAACTGTTACCAAGCCAAGACGCGCTACCATTAATCGCTTATGCTGGTATTGCTGCTTCCATTTTCGCGCCGCTGATGTGGGTCAAAGCGATTGATTCAATTGGTGCTGATTCAAGTGCTATGTTCATGAACCTAATGCCTGTGGTTTCCGTCATACTTGCTTCAACACTAATTGGTGAGAAAATTTACGCTTACCACATTATTGGTGGGTTGTTAGTCATCTCTGGCGTTATCTTGTCGCAAATAAAAGTAAGACAGAGAAAACCATTATCCAATTCTGAGATTGCCTCTACCGCCAATTAACATCTACACCCCAAGCCACAGAACTACGCTGTGGCTTGTCACTTCCAGCGTTCGAATAAAAGTTAATATTTTGTTTCATTCGCTATTCCCGAAAATTCATCTTGCTGCTAAATTGGGAAAACAATAACCCATCAAGGAAAGACAGATGAGCAGTGGTCAAAGAGACATTACCCTTCGCTTTTTAGCAGAACCCAGCGACGTAAATTTTGGCGGAAAAGTGCACGGCGGCGCCGTAATGAAATGGATCGACTTGGCAGCGTACGCCTGTTCTGCAGCGTGGAGTGGTAAATATTGCATTACCGCATATGCTGGCGGCATTCGGTTTGTTGCGCCGATTCATGTCGGCAACTTAGTCGAAGTTAGCGCGAAAGTCATTTATACCGGACGAAGCTCAATGCACATTGCGATTGACGTGCAAGCTAGTGATCCAAAGCAAATGAAAAACAGACTCACCACTCACTGTATCGTTATCATGGTTGCTGTAGATGAAAACGGAAAACCAACCGATGTACCGAAATGGATTCCAGAGTCAGATGAAGACAAAGCCTTAGAGCAATCCGCTATCCGTCTTATGAACATGCGTAAAGAGATTGGGGAAGAAATGGAAGCACACGTTAAATATCTCAAGTAACTGGCATCCGTTAAGAACGCTATTAAGTACCTCAACGTTACCTAGACCCAGAGTGTGGAGCAACATCATGGTTTTGCCATTTGTTTCACGCTCGCCCTTCTCTGTCATAAATCCTTCACCTAGCTTTGCTTAAATCCATCCATTATTTTAGAGTTGGATAGAGTTTGGATCTTGAGACTAAAAGAAACGACCTTAAGTGAAGAGACGTTGACCAATTTAAAAGCGGTCGAGTACCAGTGGGTGAGAACCATGTACGTCGAGGGGTATAACGAAACAGAAATTAATCATTACATTCAAACTTGCTTTGGCGGTGACGTTACCTTTGCTAATCTATTTCGTCGCGTCGCACTGCAGCAAGAAAGTTTGTACACGCTGCTTCAATACGTTGGATGCGCACCTTCCAGCCGAGAGTTTTAATCTCTTCCTTCCCTACCTCAATTTAGCTTTTTACTAAGCTCTAGTTATTTATGTGAAGTGCTACGCAGGGCATTATTCAAGCCCTGTGTAATCCATTGCAAAGCCGCTAATCTCTATCTACTTATTGCACAATTGCCTTTAACAGGCATAAAAAAACCTGAGTCTAAACTCAGGTTATGGTTACAAAAACTGTTAGTGATTGAATCGTAAGGAACTAAGCTAACAGCCAGCTATGCGTAACGCCAATAAAAGCCAAGATATTACTGATCGGCGGCCAAACCAAAATTGTAATATCCGTGCTAAGTATAAGGGCGACCATGTGGTCGCCCTTTTCTAGTTATTCTTATCAATCTCAGACCACAAGAGATTATCCTTTCACACCACCAGCGGTTAGACCACCAACCAACCAGCGCTGCGCAAGTAAGAATACGGCAGTGATTGGCACTGCTGAAAGTACAGCAGCTGCGGCAAAGTCACCCCACAAGTAGTTTTGTGGATATAGGTATTGCTGCATACCCACTGCAAGTGTGTACGAGTCTACATCAGAAAGCAGTAGTGACGCTACAGGAACTTCACCAATTACCATGATGAACGACAAGATGAAGACTACCGCTAGGATTGGCACAGACAGTGGCAGCAATACCAAACGGAATGCTTGCCATGGTGTAGCACCATCAAGAGCCGCTGCTTCTTCTAGAGACGAGTCAATACTTTCGAAGTAGCCTTTAATGGTCCAAACGTGCAGTGCGATACCGCCTAAGTAAGCGAAGATCAGACCGCCATGCGTGTTCAGACCAAGGAAAGGAATGTACTGACCCAGTTTGTCGAACAACGCGTACAGAGCAACCAGTGCCAACACCGCAGGGAACATCTGGAAGATCATCATCGCTTTAAGAATGGTGTTCTTACCTTTGAACTTCATACGAGCAAACGCGTAAGCCGATGTGGTTGATAGCGCCACGATTAGGATTGCAGAAATACCACCCACTTTTACCGAGTTCCACAACCATGTCATTACTGGGAATGGTGGCGGTGTAACTGTACCGTCTGGATTAGTCACCGAGAAACCTAATGCCAATTTCCAGTGATCAAGTGTTGGGTTGTCTGGGATCAGGCTACCCGTTGCAAAGTTACCTTCACGGAATGAAATCGCGATGATCATCAGTAAAGGGAAAATAATCAGTGCCAAGAATGCCCACATTGCAATATGAGTAGCCCAAACACGATACTTTAATGACTTACCTTGTACCATTGCCATTGTAATTTCTCCTTAGTCCTGAGCTACTTTAGTTACGCGTAGGTTGATAAGTGCCAATGCGCCAACCAATAGGAAGATAAGCGTTGCTACTGCACTTGCTAGACCGAAGTCTTGACCACCAGCACCTTCGAATGCGATTCGGTAGGTGTAACTTACTAGCAGGTCGGTGTAACCCGCAGGCTCTGATGTACCAATCATGTTTGGACCACCGCCAGTCAACAACTGGATAAGTACGAAGTTGTTGAAGTTAAATGCAAAACTCGCGATCAACAATGGTGTTAACGGCTTCAACATCATTGGTAGTGTGATACGTGTGAAGTTCGTGACAAAGTTCGCACCATCAATTGCTGATGCTTCATATAAATCGTCTGGAATCGCTTTTAGTAAGCCCATACACAAAATCATCATGTAAGGGAAACCAAGCCAAGTGTTAACAATTAAGATCATGGTTTTCGCCATGAACGGATCAGAGAACCAAGCCGGGCTAATGCCGAATAAGCCTTCCAACAACATGTTGATCTCACCAAAGCTTTGGTTAAACAAACCTTTAAAGATCAAGATAGAAATAAACGCCGGAACTGCATAAGGCAGGATTAGCAACAAACGGTAAACTGAGCGACCTTTAAGTGCTTCCCACTGAACCACACTGGCAAGGACAAGACCAATAACAAGCGTAAATAATACGGTTAGCGCAGAGAAAACAATGGTCCAGATAAAGATACTGATAAACGGCTCTTTGATACCATCATCTTTCCAAACACG
Source organism: Vibrio sp. 2096 (assembly GCF_033339595.1). Taxonomy (NCBI): domain Bacteria; kingdom Pseudomonadati; phylum Pseudomonadota; class Gammaproteobacteria; order Vibrionales; family Vibrionaceae; genus Vibrio; species Vibrio sp. 2096. Next base: position 516,793 of record NZ_JAWOUX010000001.1, on the reverse strand, counting down.
CTCAAAGTTGTGGGTACCAATGTTCACCACGAAACCTGGTGACACTGTGCTACCAACAAATTGACCGTTTTCATCGACAGGCTGGTAGTAACCTACTTCCATATTTGGACGTAGCGTTTCTTCAGTCCGGTTGTTGTAAAGCGTTTCACCATCTTCTTGTAATGTGTACAAAGGTACAACTGCAGCAAATTTGCGCAGCCCACTCATGCGGATATCATCACCACTTGGCAAATGTAAATCGACACTGCTCAACGCACTGCGGTTCTTAACAATCGCCTTGATTGATTCTTTTTCACCCGTTACTTCTTCAATTGGTGAAAGATCAAACTCCGATGCTGAAAGGTTATCAAGCTGAAAAGTCGGGCTTGCAAGTAGCTCACCATCTTTTTCAACCACAAGTTGATGGCCTTGCTCCGTTTTATACAAAGTGAACGGGTAGCTATCACCACTTTGGTAAGTTCGGTCCAAAAGTACGTTCTGAGCGCGATCAAAAGAGAGTTGGTTCTTCGCGCTATAGTTGGTAAACGCCAAACCTATGGTGTACGCCAAAGGGAAAAGAATGAAAAGGATCATCCCTGCTATACCAGGGTAGATGTAACGGTGTGCGTACGTCTTTTTACTACCAAAGATGAACAACGCTAAAGCGGTAAGAATGAGCGTAAGTAGTGCAAACGCAATCTCACCGCGAGAATACATAAGGATTGTTGCGTAGCCATTGATGATGCCGACTGTGCCTAAAAGTGACCATTTCATGAACACTTTTTTGCTGCTCGGAAGGCTGGCTTCTGGTGCTGTCATAGCATTTGTACCTTGAACTGACTGCATAGGGAACCTGCTAGCGAATATAGAATAAATATAGAAAAGTAAGGAGGAGTTGCCTCCTCCTTAAAAAGGTCTTACTTAATTATTTAGTCATTTGTTTTTCTGCATCTGCAAGAGCTGCATCGACAGTTTGACGACCGTCAACTACGTTGATGATTGCGTTCTTAGCCGCACCCCAGAATGCGTTCATTTGAGGGATATTTGGCATGATTTCGCCGTTCATCGCGTTATCCATAGTCGCAGCGATACGAGTATCTGAATCTAGTTCACGTTGGAACGAGTTAAGCGCTACCGCACCTAGAGGCTTATCGTTGTTAACCATACGTAGGCCATCGTTTGTTAGTAGGTAGTTCTCAATGAACTCAACCGCTAGGTCTTTGTTTGGAGACGCAGTGCTGATACCAGCTGTTAGAACACCAACGAATGGCTTAGAAGATTGACCTTGGAACTTAGGTAGCGTAGTCACGCCGTAGTTAACGCCTGACTTCTCAATGTTGCCCCAAGACCATGGACCGTTGATCGTCATCGCTGTTTTGCCTTGGTTGAACGCAGACTCAGACACTGAGTAATCCATATCCGCAGAGATTACGCCTTTATCAACTAAGCCTTTTACGAAGCTCATTGCGTCTTTAACGCCTTCTTTCGCGATACCAGCGTCTTTAACATCGTAACCTTCAGAAGTGTATTTGAACGCGTAGCCGCCATCAGCCGCCATTAGTGGCCAAGTGAAGTACGGTTCTTTTAGGTTCCACATGATTGCAGACTTGCCGTCTTTTTTAAGTTTTGCATCTAATGCTGCAACCTCTTCCCAAGACTTTGGTGGGTTTGGAACTAGGTCTTTGTTGTAGATTAGAGATAGAGACTCAACCGCAACTGGATAGCCGATCAATTTGCCGTCGTAACGTACTGCATCCCAAGCGAAATCAACGATACCTTCTTGAATATTCTTAGAAGGTTTAATTTCTGCTAGCAGGCCAGCTTCTGCGTAACCACCGAAACGGTCGTGAGCCCAGAATACGATATCAGGACCGTCGCCAGTCGCTGCAGTTTGAGGGAATTTGTCTTGAAGGCCATCTGGGTGAGCCACAGTCACTTTAATGCCTGTGTCTTCTTCAAATTTCTTACCAACTTCAGCAAGGCCGTTGTAGCCTTTATCACCGTTGATCCAGATAGTAAGTTGTCCTTCTTCGATGGCAGCATTAGCACCAAAAGAACCCAAAGCAACAAGAGTACCTAGTGCTACAGCGCTTAACTTTTTCATGTTCGTATCCTTTTTATATTTTTGATGTAGGGCTAGTCCATTGAGGTTCAGCCGTATTTCGACATATATCATCTGAAATAATCCAATATGTCTCATCCTCCTAATCCCTACGCCCTTACAATTATGACGTATTTTCGTGATCTAAATCGCCAAGGGTAAGAGACTCAAATCACAAAATGGATAGTTCCTGTGATCGGTTTCAACTTTAGGTGGTGCAATAATGTGATTTCCGACCAACTGCTTTCTTCCTCCTCCTTTTTTACTCCTCCCTTTCTACTCCCCCTACAATTATTTCTATTAGGAGGATGTCGCACTACGCACAATCTTAGAAACTGCAGTCATCCAAGAGTGGATGGTAAGAACCCTTTCCCAGCAGTGCCTACGTATTAGGAAAAAGATTTGCTGGTTTTGCATTGCCAGACGAGTGGAATGTCATTATTAGTGTTGTTTGTGGTAATTATTTCACGGGGGAGACAATACGAATAATGTGGGGGAGAGAAACTCGTACTTGGCTATGATGGGTAGCACTTCTATTCAGGACATTTTATTGAAGTGCTACCCTACTTTTCTTACCAACCGCAAGAACTTACCGATTCCTACTGTTACTGCTCGCTAGATAATTCATATAATGATGAGCGGTGAATAATAAAAAATTGATCGAGGACGAGCTACATGGCGAGTGTCACGTTAAAAAATGTTTGTAAAGCGTATGGCGACGTACTGATTTCTAAGAACGTAGACCTAACAATCAACGAAGGTGAATTTGTTGTTTTCGTAGGTCCATCAGGTTGTGGTAAATCTACCCTTTTACGTTGTATTGCCGGTCTTGAAGACATTACTTCAGGTGATTTGTATATTGGTGACCAGCGCATGAATGACGTCGAACCATCCAAACGTGGTGTTGGTATGGTATTCCAGTCTTACGCTCTTTACCCGCACCTTAACTTATATGACAACATGTCATTTGGCTTGAAACTAGCAAAAGCAGACAAAGCAGAAATCGACAAGCGTGTTGAACAAGCAGCAGAAATCCTACAACTAGGCCACTTGCTTGAGCGCCAACCAAAAGCACTTTCTGGTGGACAGCGTCAACGTGTGGCGATTGGCCGAACATTGGTATCGCAGCCAAATGTATTCCTTCTAGACGAGCCACTATCAAACTTGGATGCGGCACTGCGTGTAAACATGCGTGCACAAATCACGAAACTTCAGCGCCAACTTGGTTGTACCATGATCTACGTAACGCACGATCAGGTAGAAGCGATGACAATGGCAGATAAAATCGTTGTACTAGACGGCGGTTATGTATCGCAAGTTGGTAAGCCGCTTGAGCTTTACCATTACCCACAAAACCGCTTTGTAGCTGGCTTTATCGGTTCTCCGAAAATGAACTTCATGAGCGTATTCATTGATGAAGTAGAAGCAGAGCGCGTCAAAGTTCAACTATCTAACGGCGTATCTTTCTGGATTCCGGTGGATGGTACAACCGTTAACCGCGGCGACCGAATGTCTTTAGGCATTCGCCCTGAGCACCTATTATCCGCTTCTGAAGCTGATGCAAGTATTCACGGTGAAGTGATGATTGTTGAGAAGCTAGGTAACGAAACTCAAGTATACCTAAATCTAGAAGGCGCGGACGCCGACGTTATTTTCCGTCAGCCGGACACGCTTGCAGTCGACACTGGCGATAAAATCGAGATCGGTATTCCAGCTCATCGTTGTCACCTGTTCCACAGTGATGGTCGCGCATGCCGCCGCCTATACAAAGAAAACGGCGTAGAAGTCGAATAGTTCATTCGTCCTTACTCAAAAAAATCCCTCTCAAGTGAGAGGGATTTTTTTATCTTAATAAATATCAGCAATTCGATACTAAATCATTAATCGTGAACGAATCAAATCACCCGTTTCTTCTACCCTCACATAAACCATTGTCTTTGTACTGATACTTCATTTTTAATACTTTTCCTCATTCCTCATAAGTAAGTACCAGCTTTTTCCTAACCCGCCAAACTTAGCCAAAGGGCTAAATATCATTCTTATTTCCACTTACCTCAACAAAGCAAATTTTTACACTTATCAACGAAATTACACGTGACAAAAAACTCAGCAGCATTCCACAGAATGCTCTGTGCACTAACTACTAATAACGTTCACGACACGGCAATTGGGGAAGACACCCAAGGGCGGTAGCGTGTCAGAAGGGAAACTGAGTCATGAAACAAAAAGGACTTATCCGCTCTCATGAGATGGAGTTCGCTTTTTTATATCGCATCTCAGATCTTGCTGTCATCGTCTCTTTTATGCTGCTTTTAGTGTTCAAAGACATGAATACTGCGATGGGGAAAGATTACGTCATATTGGCTTTCGTTGGAGGCATCTCCTTTCTATTTATGGCAGAAAGCGGCAATCTTTATCGCTCTTGGCGAACCAGTTCGTTTAAAGAGCAGATGTTTATTGTCTGTGTTGCTTGGGCGGTGACTTCTGCACTTATCTTTATTGTGCTGTATTTTTCTGAAGTCCATACCTTATTTGATAACACAATTTTAGCGCTGTGGTTTGCGATTACGCCCGCTCTGCTTTTAGCATGGCGAGTAACATTCCGTACCGGATTAGCCTATTTGAGAAAAAAAGGATTCAACACTCGCACTGCGATCATCATCGGCCAAACTCCTCACGGCATTACCCTAGCTAACGAAATTCAAAACCACACAGAACACGGCGTGCTTTTTGATGGCTTTTACGACGAACGATCTTCCGACAGACTGCCAAATTCTGATTATCCTATTAAAGGAGCTGTTGACCACGCCCTTGAGCGAGCTAAAAAAGGGGAAGTAGATTACGTCTATATCGCGATGCCAATGCACGCAAAAGAGCGCATTGCGTCACTTCTTAACCAATTCTCAGATACCACCGCAAATACGTATCTGATTCCCGACTTCTTCACTTATAACCTTTTACATTCTCGTTGGGCGCAGATCGGCCAAGTTCAAACACTAAGTGTCTTTGATACACCTTTTGCTGGAATTTCTTCTTGGGTAAAACGGTTTGAAGACATCTTGTTTTCGAGCATTATTTTGGTCTTAATCGCCCCTATTCTATTCGTCATTGCGATTGGCATTAAGGCAACTTCTAAAGGCCCTGTCATCTTTAAACAACATCGTTACGGTCTTGATGGACGCAAGATTGGAGTCTGGAAGTTCCGTTCAATGACAACCATGGATCAAGGTTCCAACGTGAAACAGGCGACAAAGAACGATCCTCGTATTACGCCTTTTGGCGGATTTCTACGTCGCACCTCTTTGGACGAACTGCCTCAATTTATCAATGTACTGCAAGGGACCATGTCTATTGTTGGTCCACGCCCTCATGCCGTGGCGCACAATGAAGAGTATCGCCAGATTGTTGACCGATACATGCTACGTCACAAAGTAAAACCAGGCATTACTGGCTGGGCGCAGATTAATGGTTATCGCGGCGAAACCGACACCTTAGAAAAAATGGAAAAGAGAGTCGAATTTGATTTGGATTACATCCACCACTGGTCGGTTTGGATGGACATCAAAATCATCTTTATGACCGTTTTCAAAGGCTTCACTGGTGCTAACGCTTACTAAGGTTGAGATTATGAAGAAACTGACAATGGCAATAGCATTGAGTCTGTTTTCTACTGACTTGCTCGCAGAACCGATGGCTTACCAAACCGAGTCTGGTATAGAGTTGATTCCCCTCGTAAAAACTTTCTACGAGGGAGATGACAACATCAATAAAGCGGAAAAATCCGGCAATGTAGAATCGGTCAATATTTGGGGTATAGAACCAAGCTTATTAGCACGTATAGAACGGAATCGCTATCGCGCAGATATTTTATATAAGTTAAAAGCTGGCTTTTCATCTGACGATCGCAACGACTTCGACGACCACACTTTTCAGTTTTCCAACTTTTTCGAATTTAATCATCGTCATCGTTTAGTGGTTGATTACCGTTTTCGCGCCCAGCATGAAGTTCGAGGAGAAGATATTACCGAAGGTAATGGTAGCGCAATCGACTCACCAATAGAGTTCAACCGTAACGATGTAAAAACCAATTATGTCTTTGGATCTAACGGTGCCAAAGGCAGACTCGAATTCGGTTTAGGCTATAGTGATAAAACCTATCAAAACTATCGTGAAGGCTTGCCTGGGCGCCCAAACGCTAAAACTAAATACAACGATTTTCGAGCTCCCAATGCACATTTGGAGTTCTATTTAAGAGCGACGCCAAGAACCTATTGGTTAGTCGGAACAAACCAAATCGTAACCGATTATCAGCACCGAAATTCTGCGCAGCCATCGAAAGATAACAACACCAGTTTCTATTACACCGGTGCCGAATGGGAAGTCACAGGAAAAACCAAAGGCATCGCTCGACTCGGTTATCAAATCAAAGATTTTGACAGCGCTCAACGAGAGACATTTAAAGGCTTTAGTTGGGATATCGGCTTTGAATGGTTGCCTCAAGAACAAACTCTAGTCAGCGTGAAAACCACTCAAGCGGCGGTTAACCCCGATCAAGATGGCGATTACAACCTACAAACTCGTTACCGACTGAACCTGAAGCACGATTGGAATAGTTACCTTGCAACTCGCTTAGGTGCTGTTTATCAACAAGATGATTACACGGGAATCTCCAGAAACGACGATCGGTACACTCTATCTTTTGGTATCGATTATCAGATCAAACGTTGGATACAGCTGCAAGCCGATTGGCAATACCAAGATAAAAACTCTAGCCGATCGGATTATAGCTTCGAACAAAATATTTGGACTTTAAGCGCACAGTTTTCTCTGTAAAAAGGATTATTAATGAAGGCATTCATCAAATTCATGAGTGTAGCGTTGTTGCTATTTAGCACTTTGGTCAACGCTGACTCAAACGAGGAAGATTACTTACTCGATACTGGCGATACCATTTCCGTGCAGGTCTATGGTGAAGAAGATCTTACGATTAAAAATATTCTAATAACGTCAGATGGCTACTTTGATTACCCCTACCTTGGCCGAATTAAAGCAATCAAAAAAACACCAAAACAACTCAAGTACGAAATAGAAACGGGCTTAAAAGGCGATTATCTCATCAATCCAAAAGTGATGGTCACCATCAATAACTTTCGTCTGTTTTACGTTAATGGCGAAGTCAGGAAACCTGGTGGATTTGAGTACCGTCCAGGGTTAACCATAGAGAAGGCCATCGCTCTAGCAGGTGGCTTGACCGACAGAGCCTCACGCAAAGGCATTAACCTCACCAAGCATAAAACAGGTCAAACGATGGAAGGAGTCAGTATGCACCGCAACGTTGAACCTGGTGACATTGTATTTATTGACCAGAGCTTCTTTTAAGTGACAGGGAATCAAATGAACGGGACTCATCCAAATAATCTCCAGATGAACAAAGTAGAACTGATTCGTTTTGGCCATCACTTCAAAGCGATTAAAAAGAATTGGCTAAGCATCGCAGCATTCACGCTTCTGTTCTCATTAACTTGTACTTGGTATATCTACTCCAAAGCATCGATATACCAAGCTACAGCTACGCTACTCATCCAAGAGGAGCAAAAAAGCGCCCTTTCAATCGAGGAAGTATATGGCGTCGACACGACAAAAAAAGAGTACTTTCAAACGCAAATCGCCATTTTAAAATCGAATCATATTGCAGATAAGGTCATTAGAGAGCTGAACCTCACCCAATTACCTGAATTCACAAGCTCAGGGGGGTTAAATAAAAAAATCGACCAAATAAAGTCGATTCCTTTTGTTCAAGACCTACTGAATGTGGCACCAAGCCCAAAAGAAACCGCCCAGTTTTCAGAGTCCTATTATCAGGCACTTCAAGCTTTCAGAAGTAAACTCGATATTGAGCCAGTACGTAACACCCAATTAGTCAGAATTCGCTTTCGTTCTACCGATCCTAAGCTTGCGACGACAATCGCCAACGCGGTCGGCCAAGCCTACATTGACGCAAATTTTGAAGCCAAATTGGTCGTTACACAAAATGCGGCTACTTGGTTGACAAATAACTCTCAAAAATTGGAGGAGCGATTACGTAACTCGGAGCAAGCGCTGCAAGAATTCTTGTTAAAAGAAGGGTTGATCGATATAAACGGTATTGATGAAATTTACGCAAATGAGCTAGAAGAACTCACTCGCAAGCTGAATATCGCTGTTAATAAGCGTATTGAAGCGCAGACGTTAATCCAACTGTTACGACGTAAATCTTCGCAAAGTTTAGACAGCTTGTTGTCAATTGATGAATTCGCTAATCAAGCGCAAATCCGCGATCTAAAATTGTCGGAAGCACAGGCAGCCAAAAATCTCTCTGAACTGGCACAGCGCTACGGACCTAAACATGATCGAATGATTCAGGCGAAAGCACAGCTTGCTGAAATTCAATCAAGAACCCAGCAACTCATCCGTGACATTTCCTTCAGTAAGCAACAAGACCTTCTTGCTGCAAAAGCGCAAGAGGACATGCTTCGAGCAGAGCTCGATAACAAAAAGTCAGACTTCCAATCGTTAGGGTCACAAAAAGCGCGTTACGAACAGTTAAAACGCGAGGTTGAATCTAATAAGGCACTCTATGAAGCGTTCTTAAATCGTGAGAAAGAGACCAACGCCACCAGCGACTACAAGAATGTCACTGCTCGCTTTACTGATAAAGCCATCATTCCTCTATTCCCGGTGGCACCACAACGAATCAAACTGGTACTGATTGCCACCTTTTTTGGCTTTGCCATTGCTTGCGCTCTAGTCATCATCTTAGAAACGATGCGAGAAGTTATCCGAAGCACAGCCGATGTGCAGGAAAAACTTGGTGTTACGTGTTTAGGTGTGATTCCTATGGTCAAAAAACGCAATTTGCGTAAAAACGGCGTCAGTTATACCGCGTATTTAGATGATGAAGAAAAGCTATTTAGTGAAGCTTGCCGCTCGGTCAGAACCTCGCTTCTGCTCAGATTAACCAACACGAAGCAAAAGATATTGCCCTTTACCTCTGCTATTCCAGAAGAAGGAAAAACATCGACCAGTATCAATATGGCGGTGTCGTTTTCAAAAATGGAAAAGGTGTTGATCATCGACTGCGATTTACGTCGACCTTCCATCGCAAAGCGATTCGGTATTGCTGAATCAAGCCCTGGCTTAACGCATATCCTGACGATGGATACGCCAATCAAAGATTGTGTTACACATATAAAAGAAGCCAACTTAGATGTATTATCGGCCGGCCTAATTCCGCCAAACCCACAGGAATTACTGGCTTCTGATCGCTTTAAAAAGTTGCTCGAACATTTTCAAAATAAGTATGACCGGATCATTATCGATACGCCGCCCCTACTGTCAGTGAGTGACGCACTTATTCTTGGTCAGTATGCCAATGGTCTGATCACCGTCATTCGCTCAGAATCAACAAAATCATCACTGGTTAACCTTGCGTTATCTAAACAAATACAACACTCAGTTCCATCTCTTGGCGTCTTAATCACACAAGCCAAGGCCAAGGAAGGAGAGACGCTTTATGTCCAGAAATACGCCTACTAACGTAAACCTATCTTGGTACCAAACCTTGAAAAGCCAAGAACAACCGGTATTGATCTATCAAATGGGCAAAGTAGGTTCGAGTGCATTAGAGCATTCCATTCCTGACTCGATTCACTTGCACGACCTTATGACCGTCGATGCGCAAAAACAAATATCCCCCGTTAGAGCGCAATTGCATAAGCCTCAGATCAATGCGTTAAAGCGACGACTAAAGCGCATAACGATGAGCCGCATGTTAAAGCGTAAGAAAAAAGTTCGAATTATCTCGCTGGTGCGTGAACCGATCGGACGAAATGTCTCAATGTTCTTTCAAGCACTTCCTTTTTGGATGGCGGACAAATATCTAAAGGATGACAGCGCAATACGTACCGAACGACCGCAATTACTCCAAGAAGCATTTGATAAGCACATGAATCATCAATATGCGCTGCAGTGGTTTGACAACGAGATCAAACAACTAACAGGGATTGATGTGTTTAACGAGTCTTTTAATCACGAAGTAGGCTATCAAACATACCATAACAATAACTTCTCACTGTTGGTCATTCGAAGTGACAAGCTAACGAAGGCTAACTCCGCAGTTGAAGACTTTTTAGGTTACCCCGTGGATGTTGTTTATGAAAATCAATCAGACAACAAATGGTACTCGCCACTAATGAAAGAATTCAAAACGCAATTTCAACCTACACCCGAGTACGTTGAAGAAATGTTCTCATCAAAATTAGCACAACGTTTCTTTTCAAACTCTGAAATCCTATCACTCAAGGAAAAGTATTTAAATGAAAATACTACACATAATCAATGACTTATCTAGCAATGGTGGAGCACAGCGCTTTCTTGTAGATCTAGTAGTCCAGCATATGCCTCAATATAAAATACGAGTTCTCATTCTTAATCCAGACAATGATTTCGAGGAAAAACTGAAAGAAAGTGAAGTGACGTGCTATGTTTGGAAGTCACTGTCTCTAATTGAAAAATGGAAAATACTCCAATGGCCAGATTTGGTACATAGTCATTTATTTCCTTCTATATACCTCGCTCTATTTTCCTTTGGAAAAAGGAAAATACAAACAGAACATAACACAACTAATCGACGCAGGGACTATCCATTATTTAAGTTTATGGAGCACCTTCTTTATATGAGCAATGACAAAACTATTTGCATCACTCACAAGGTTCAAGAAGCATTAGTTAAATTCATACCAGCATACAAAGACCGCTATGAAGTAATATTCAATGGTGTAGATCTTCATCGATTCTCTAGACAACCTAAATTATATAAGGCGCTAGAAAAAAAAGGAGTTATAAACATAGGAATGGTTGGTAGGCTTCATCACTATAAGGACCACGATACATTAATATGTGCAATAGCTAAATTACCAGAAAACTACCACCTCCATCTAGCTGGAGACGGAGAAAAAAAACAAGTTCTTAGAAAAAAAGCAAAAGATTTGAACTGCGATCATCGTATACATTGGTATGGTATCACATCTGACATTCCTCGATTCTTATCTAGTCTCGATCTGTATGTGCAATCTTCAAAAGTAGAAGGTTTTGGTCTTGCGGCTGTAGAGGCTATGGCTGAAGGGTTACCAGTTCTAGGCTCGGACGTCCCCGGACTAAATGAAGTAATCGGAGATAAAACTTATTTATTTAAACAAGGTCAATCCGATGACTTAATAACAAAAATACTTCACATAGTGGGTAGTAAAAGCTCCTATGAAGCTGCTTCCTGTTTTTTTGTCGAACGTTGTAACCAGTTTACTTTGAATAACTTTAGGAACAGCTATTACAAAATTTATGATGAACTTTGTACCGATAAATAACCAAACTCCGATAATAGCTGCGTGCTTACTAACATTGTTCTTTATTCCTATGAAGTTTCGTGCTGGAGGAATAGCGCTAGCCCCTTCTGACATCGCAAGCCTTTTGTCCATTGGTTTTACTGCATTAGTGGTATTGGAAGGAAAAGCTGAAAAACTCATGCATCCCTGTATGGGGTTCCTCGTATTGTTCACTGGGTATGTGTTCATAAATGGTCTGCTAAATCGCGTCCCTTTAATGCCGCTAGTTATAGAAACTGTGCAATGGTTAGCGATTTTGTGCCTACTGAGCCTAATGTACGCCTATGGCGTGTTTGATGACGAACGGGTAATGGTTTATTTCACGTATCTGTTGTTTTTCATCTGTACGCTCGTTGCCTTATGGCACTTTGCTCAGGGCTATCAAAGCGGGTTTAAGTTACTCGGGGTAAGTAAATACGGGTTCGGTGTACTGTGCTCGCTACTGTACCTTTATCGAGATAAAATTCGCGCTTTCCACCTTTTGATGCTCGTAGCTTTAGTATTACTGGTGTTGTCACAAGAAAGAAAAGCGCTACTTGGTTTTTGTCTGCTTTTCTTCTTTGACCAACTGCTCGTAAAAAACTTAATGAGAAAATCGCTCAGCGAAACGTACACGTGGACGATTTTATTAGCCTTAAGCTTCATTGTGTTTACTGCCGTCACAACCACACTCTACGTTGGGTTTGAAACGCTAGCAGACACATTGGAAATAACCCAAGAAGACGTCTTATTTGCCAACCAAAGTGAAGCCCGCTGGGTATCGAATCTTCATAGAAAACTTTTACTTGCCAATGGGCTAGATATTTTATTTCAACACCCGGTGTTAGGTGTCGGCGCGAAAATGTTACCCAACTTTATGATCAGTTACTTTAATTATGATGAGCTGGCGATCTACACCCACAACTTTGTGTTAGATACCGCAATTGAATACGGATTGCTTGGTATCGGTCTGCTGTTTGGTGGTTATTTTCTTTTTATTCGCTTTTGCTTCCGTAGTCTTAATGAAAACAGAAAAAGCCTATTACTTGCGATATACGCCCTCATCATGGTGTTTTTCGTTGCGGTAAACACCACCATAATTTTAATACTCTTATTACCCGTCATGATCAGCATTAGCAACGACTCAAGGGCCATTGCTCATACTTTTCCGGTAAACCATCACCACGAATATGAATAATCAAGGATAGGATAGATGAAGTATTCAATCTCTCGACAATTTGAAAAGAACCGAGAACTCCAAGCTGATAATTTTGTTTTAGTTTACCAAATGGGCAAAGTTGGCTCCTCATCAATTGAGCACACGCTAGGGGAGAAAAATATCCCGAGCTATCACATCCACACCTTTGATGATCACGAAGAATTTCACATGTATCACAATAAAAAAGACGTGAGTAAATTCTTCGACTTCCGAAACCGCGCACTCTATCGCTTAGTGCTCAAGCAGCGAAAACGTATCTTACAAAAACGCGAGCAGATTAAAATCGTTACGCTGGTCCGCGATCCAATCGCAACTGTCTTTTCTCGTTTCTTTCAAGACCTCCATTTGCAATTTATCGAAGGCAAAAAGAATGATGCAATTCACCGAGATATGGAAGTCACGTATCAGCACCTCGAGCATTGCTTTGATAACTATATCAATCTCAACTATTTTGCGGACTGGTTCGACAACGAGTTAAAGCGTAATTTCAATATCGATGTGATGTGCCAAGAGCTGGACAACACTCAACCTTTCTTCACATTCCAGAACGATCAGGCCAACGTCATGCTAATCAAATGCGAACAGCTCAGTTCTCTTGATAAAGAAATCGGTGAGTTTCTTGAGTTGCAAGACTTCGTACTGAAAAACAGCAACGAAGCGAAAAACAAGTGGTACTCCAATATCCACCAACACTTTAAGAATCACTACGACTTCTCAAAACTGTTCTATATGTACGATCTTCCCTTGTATCGCCACGTTTATTCAGAGCAAGAGCGTGATGCTTTTAAACACAAATGGATGCAAACACCAGGGACAAAATCATCATGAAGAAAGTGCTCCATGTTACAGAAGCATTTGGAGGTGGCGTTCAAACCGCCCTCTATAGTTATGTTCACTCATCCAGAGACGAGCCTTATCAGCATTTCTTGCTAGCCAGAGCCCGAGAAAACGACTTGACCAATGAGAACAACCACCACATTTTCGTACAGACAAAGTGGGTAGAAGGCGGCTTGCTTCAATTTATTCGCGATGCAAACCACATGATTGCATCACTTGGTCCCGACGTCGTGCATTTGCACTCGAGTAAAGCAGGATTTCTCGGCCGATTTCTAAAGCTTGGCAAGGCACGCTTGGTTTACACACCGCACTGTTATGCCTTCGAACGTGAAGATATCTCAGAGCTTGCACGCCAGATCTATAAAGCACTAGAGAAAGTAAAACTGAGCAAAATTGATGTGGTTGCAGGCTGTAGCCAACGAGAGTGTGACCTAGCCATTAGCATTGGTGCGAAACGTGCCGAATTGCTCAACAACTACGTGTCTTATCAAAGTGAAGATCGTATAGAGCGAAACAAGCAAGAAGCGCTGAAGCTCGTTGTACTTGGTCGTGTCGCGCCCCAAAAAGATCCTCAGTTTCTTATCAACACATTGCAGTTCCTTAATCGGTATGCGCTTAACCGCCCGATAGAGATCACATGGATAGGTGGCGGTGACCACGTACTCGAACAGAAATTACGTACTGAAAATGTGGATGTAACGGGTATGCTGCCTCGCGATGAGGTAGTTGAAAAGCTCAAGGGTTCAGACCTTTATCTACACACTGCAGCATGGGAAGGGATGCCGTTAACCATTCTAGAAGCATCCAAGTTACATCTTCCTATGGTTATTCGGACCATCGGCGCAACCAAAGATCTCAACTACCCGTTTTTAGCGCTCACACCTGAAGAAATGGCCAAGCAGATCGCGCATTGTGTCAATCATTATGAAGAGATCGATTTTCGCCAATATACAGCACAATTAAACGATGCCTTCAGTGAAGAAAAGCAGCGCCTCGCACTCAATAATATTTACGGTTAAATGCCCCTATGTTTCACACTGTTCAACAAAAATTACTGTTGATGCCCAGCGGTAAAAAAAGCTTGTTATCTACTGGATTAAAAACCGCAATCACACGTGTGTTGAGTGCGCTATTTGCTTTTTTACTGACTCTGATTGTATCGAAGACCAGTGACGCTTCGACGGCCGGTCAATTTTTCTTTTTATTCAACCTAGTCTCGCTACTCGCCATCGTTTCTCAGCTAGGTTTTGATGTCTCGTTAGTTCGTTACAATGCGATCGCTTTTAATAACAAAGAGAAGCTTGAACAAAGCCAAAACTATAAAACCGCACTTTATCGAAGTATGGCATTTTGCTTGCTCGCCATAGGCGTTTTGTTGGCAGGGTTTAATCTGTTTCCAGAACAGCTAAACCAGACTCAATCACCAATGTATGCGATTACTTTATGCTTGCTTTGCATACCTTTCTTGGTGCTTGCGCAAACCAACAGTCGGGTGCTTCAAGCATGTAGAAAAGTCGTATCATCTCTGTTTGCGTTGCAGCTTGGGGTAAGCATGTTGATGGTCATTTTTGTCTTTGCCCTAGACTATATCGGTCAGCAAAATATCAACAATCTAATGACCGCACTGCTTTTAGCGAGCATAGGTGTCGCGGTCATATCTAGTGCCAATTGGCTTGGCTCAGATCAATATCAAACATCGGCTTTCGTACCAAACAAAAAAATGGTCTCTTCTGCCAAGCAAGTCTGGGTTGGCAGTATCTTCACGAATGTTCTTCAATGGGGAAGCCTTGTTATTGCGGGCTTTTTTATCTCAACAGCGGAAATCGGTTTGTTAGCCGCAGCCCAACGCACATCACTACTGATTGGCTTTGTGCTGATTACCATTAACTTTGTGGTCGCCCCGATGTTTGCCTCTCTCTACAAAGAGCGTCAAATGCTCAAACTGCAGAACCTGAGCCGCTTGGCGTGCCGAGCCAATGTTGGTTTAGCGATTGTACCCGTAATTATTTGCACCCTCTTCCCCGAGTTTGTAATGCAGTTTTTTGGTGAGGAGTTTCTCGCCGCGGCGCCACTATTAGTCGTCCTTTCTCTGGGGCAGTTAGTCAATGTTGCGACTGGTTCAGTAGGGTTTTTATTATTAATGAGCGGTCATGAGAGAACCATGAAATACATTACAATTTCCTCCGGTACGGTGTCTATCTGCCTACTTGTTACGCTTTGCCAAATGTTTGGGGTGATTGGTGCAGCGTGGGCAATGGCAATTGGCATGGCTATCCAGAATTTAGCTGCACTGTACTTTGTAAAACGTTACTTAGGCTTCTTTCCAATAGGTTAATTATGGCTTTAATACTGGCACGCACGAGTTTTGTTTTAGTCCTGATGCTAACCGCTTCACTCTCTTTGTGGAAAAGCTCTGACCTACACCATACTGCTTACCTGCAAATGGAAACCTACTTAGGCGGATCGAGTACGCTTCACTTTACTTTCAGTTTATTGATCGGCTTTTTATCGGTTTTCACGTTCCCTTCTCTGGTGAGCTCGAATAAAACCGACATTTTTGGGATTCGTCTTTTGCTACTGCTGTTGGCTATCGTTTCAATGGAAGAAATAAGCCAACTTTTTATTCCAAATCGATCATTTAGTTTTGATGATCTCAGCACCAACTGGATAGGCGTTATCTCAGGTTACTTTAGTGCCAAGTTAATTCGTTTCATCCGCGCTCGATCGTTCTAGTAAGACAGGAATCTCTGGGGTATTTGGGTATATAATTACGCCAAACAACCAGACTAACGAGTACATCATGCCATCTCATCCAACCAAGATTACTTTTTTTGAATTCTTAACCCCGTTGATCACGTCAGGCAAAAAGACGATAACGATTCGAGATGAATCAGAAAGCCATTACGTTCCCAATACAGAAGTCGAAGTTTTTACCTTAGAAACGGATCGTAAAGTCTGCGATATCAAGATACGTTCTGTAGAACCACTTCACTTTGAAGATATTAATGAGTTTCATACAGAACAAGAAGCCATCGAACTACCAAAACTCAAGCAGTTAATTCGAGAAATCTACCCAAATACCGACACGCTCTTTGTTATTGAGTATGAGCTGATTAAATAACCCACAACAAATACTAGACGACTGGTCTAATTCATTCTATAGTACACTTCATGAACGCAAAGACGAATGACACACGCCAACATATTCTCGACGTCGGATACGAGTTGATCGTAAACCGAGGGTTCACGAGTGTTGGTCTTTCAGAGCTATTAAAAAAGGCCGCAGTGCCAAAAGGCTCGTTTTATCATTACTTCAAATCCAAAGAACAATTTGGTGAAGCGATGATTCAAGACTACTTTACTAAGTATTTTGAGCGTTTAAACGCACGCTTTACCAATACTGAACTGAGTGGCTACCAACGCCTAATGAGCTATTTCGAAGAAATGGTCAAAGTAGAAGACGACGTGTGTAATGCGAACAAATGTTTATTGGTCAAGTTAAGTGCAGAAGTCTCCGATCTCTCTGAGTCAATGCGCTTGGCATTACGCCAAGGAGCAGACAAAACCATTCAAGCGATAGCGGATTGCATAGACATCGGCATTCAAGATGGCTCAATCCCCAATGGTGACAGTGCGTTATTAGCAAGGCAGATATACTACCTTTGGAATGGCGCTAGCTTGCTGAACAAACTTTATCAAGATCAGGCAGCATTGACGCAAAGTCTGACCTATACTCAACACTTACTGCAGAATACGCGCACTTGTCCATAACAGGCGGCGTGGAAGCAGAATGAACACCCTACACACGTTTCACTGTCAGAAAAAGCGTCAGTGTTAACACAGTAAACCTTCCCGCTTTAAATAAGCGGGATATTTTGAAATAAATACTAGACGACCGGTCTAATCAACAAGTGAGATAGATATGACTAACGCAACAAATCGCAGAATCGTACTCGCGTCACGTCCCCATGGTGCACCGACACAAGAAAACTTTCGTTTAGAAGAGGTAACGAAACCGACTCCGAAAGAGGGTGAAATGCTATTGAGAACGGTTTATTTATCTCTAGATCCATACATGCGTGGTCGCATGAGTGATGCCGAATCATACGCTGACCCTGTTGCAATTGATGACGTAATGGTCGGTGGTACAGTTTGTCAGGTAGAAACATCAAACCACCCAGATTACGAAGCGGGTGAATGGGTTCTTGCCTACACTGTTGGCTGGCAAGACTACGCTATCTCAACTGGTGAGATGGTCATTAAACTTGGTAAAGAACCGCAAAACCCTTCTTACGCGTTAGGCGTTGCAGGTATGCCAGGATTTACCGCGTACATGGGTTTACTCGACATTGGTCAGCCAAAACCAGGGGAAACCATCGTGGTAGCAGCTGCTACGGGGCCTGTAGGCGCAACAGTTGGTCAAATTGGTAAAATCAAAGGTTGCCGAGTTGTTGGTATAGCAGGCGGAGAAGAAAAATGCCGTTACGCTAAAGAGGTGCTTGGTTTCGATGAGTGTATTGATCACAAAGCTGAAGACTTTGCAGAACAACTGAAAAATGCCTGTGACAAAGGTATCGATGTTTACTTCGAAAACGTAGGTGGCAAAGTATTCGAGGCTGTAATGCCACTTCTGAATACAAATGCGCGTATCCCACTTTGTGGTTTGATTTCTCAGTACAACGCGACAGAGCAGCCTGAAGGTACCGACCACCTTCCATTACTAATGGGTAAGCTCCTGACCAAACGAATCAAGGTGCAAGGCTTCATCATTTTTGATGATTACGGACATCGTTACGGTGAATTTGCGCAAGATATTAATCAATGGTTGGCAGAAGGAAAGATCCAATACCGCGAACATCTAGTACAAGGACTGGATAATGCGCCAGAAGCATTCATCGGTCTGTTGGAAGGTAAGAATTTCGGCAAGCTTGTAGTACAGATTAACGACCCATTATAAAAAGGGATATGTAAATGATTAAACTTCACCACCTCAATCAGTCTCGTTCAAAGCGCATCATTTGGTTACTTGAAGAGCTAGATGTAAATTACGAAATTGTACCCTATGTCCGTGATTCCGTGACCTTCATGGCACCGCCAGAACTAAAAAGTGTTCACCCATTAGGAAAGTCACCTGTTCTTGAAGATAACGGCGAGATTATCATTGAGTCAGGTGCAATGACCGAATATTTGATTGAGAAATACAGTGACGGAGCCTTTGCTCCTGAGCGTGGTACAAAAGCACACACAGAATATTTGCAATGGATGCACTTTGCAGAAAGCTCTGCAATTTTACCTATGTTGCTAAAAATCTTCGTAAGCAAAGAGCCAAATGAAACTCAGTTTTTATCAGGCTATGCCGACAAGGAAGCAATGAATGTACTAGGCTACTTCGAGCAATCCTTAGAAGGCAAAACTTACCTAGTAGAAGAGCGTCTGACTGGCGCAGACATCATGATGTCTTTCATTGTCGAATTGGTTCAAAAGTTTGGTTTAGTTAATCACTTCCCTAATATTGAACGTTATGGGAAACAGCTCGCGACACACCCAGCATTTGCAAAAGCTGAACAACTTGAAGTGAAGTACTCTTAATTACTTCCCCCCTTTCGCCCCTTTGATGACACGTAAAACTTCATTTAAGGGGCGATATTACTAGCATCGCAGACACGCTAACTGGATAGCGCTCCCCCCCAGTAAATCGCTTTCGAGAACGCCGATTGTTATGTCAATCAAGCTAATGTAGTAAATTTCTGATTCTAATATAGTTTCGACCATAGTCACCATCTATTGAATTGATAAGCAATATCAGTTTTCTCCCCCAGCTTTTCCGTAATAACCTCCTCTACAGTTTCTAAGGTATTGAACCCTGGAGGGGGAAGAAAAATGACAAACAAGAAATTGACTACAGCAGCAGGTTGCCCTGTCGCACATAACCAAAACGTTATGACTGCAGGTCCTCGTGGCCCTCAACTATTACAAGACGTTTGGTTCCTTGAAAAATTGGCACACTTTGACCGCGAAGTGATCCCTGAGCGTCGTATGCACGCAAAAGGTTCTGGTGCTTACGGTACGTTCACAGTAACGCACGACATCACAAAATACACTCGCGCTAAGATCTTCTCTGACATCGGCAAAAAAACAGAACTATTCGCTCGCTTCACTACTGTAGCTGGTGAGCGCGGTGCAGCAGACGCAGAACGCGACATCCGTGGTTTCGCACTAAAATTCTACACTGAAGAAGGTAACTGGGACTTGGTTGGTAACAACACACCAGTATTCTTCCTACGTGACCCACTAAAATTCCCAGACCTAAACCACGCAGTAAAACGCGACCCTCGCACTAACATGCGTAGCTCTACCAACAACTGGGATTTCTGGACATCACTACCAGAAGCATTCCACCAAGTGACTATCGTAATGAGTGACCGTGGTATCCCAGCGTCTTACCGTCATATGCATGGTTTTGGTAGCCACACATTCAGCTTCATCAACGCAGAAAACGAGCGTTACTGGGTGAAATTCCACTTCAAAACTCAGCAAGGCATCAAAAACCTAACTGACCAAGAAGCAGAAGCCATCGTAGGTAAAGACCGCGAAAGCCATCACCGTGACCTTTACGAAGCGATTGAGCGTCAAGACTTCCCTAAATGGAAGATGTACGTACAGATCATGCCTGAGCTAGAAGCGGATGAAGTCAACTTCAACCCATTCGACCTAACACGTGTATGGTCTCAAAAAGACTACCCACTGATCCCAGTTGGTGAGTTTGAACTGAACCGTAACCCAGAAAACTTCTACGCAGAAGTTGAGCAATCAGCGTTCAACCCAGCTGCAGTAGTACCTGGTATCGGCTTCTCTCCAGATAAGATGCTACAAGGTCGTCTGTTCGCTTACGGCGATGCTCAGCGTTACCGTCTAGGTGTGAACCATCATCAAATCCCAGTGAACGCGCCTCGTTGCCCTGTTCACAGCTACCACCGCGATGGTGCAATGCGCGTTGATGGCAACTTTGGTTCAACACTAGGCTACGAGCCAAACTACAAACAAGAATGGGCAGAGCAACCAGATTACTCTGAGCCACCTCTACGCATCAACGGCAACGCTGATCACTACGACCACCGTGTAGACGAAGACTACTTCAGCCAAGCGGGTGACCTATTCCGTCTGATGAGCGAAGAGCAACGTCAAACTCTGTTCGACAACACAGCTCGCGCAATGGACGGTGTGCCAGAGTTCATCCAACAGCGCCACGTTCAACACGCATACCAAGCGGACGAAGCGTACGGCAAAGGTCTTGAAATTGCACTAGGCTTAAACAAGTAAGCGAACGCTGCAATCATTACACTGTGTGATTTAAAGACGAAAAAAAGGAGGTACTCTACAGTACCTCCTGATTTCAAATCACTAATCCTTAATCACAAGTCACAAAACATGCTCAAGGTGATTCATTATGATTAACTTAGATTTCTTTAAGCTCTTTGATACCAAAGAACTGTTTATCTATTACTGATTCATCAACTACTGATTTTTAGCTACCGCTTTGATCAGTACTGATGTATCCATGCGACCTAAACCATCACGTTGAAGGTCTGCGTATTGCTCATCCACTTTCTTAGTCAGTGGAAGTTCTAGACCCACTCGCTCAGCTTCTTGCAGACAGAAACCTAAGTCTTTGCGCATCCAATCAATAGCGAAGCCAAAATCGAACTTGTCTTCAGCCATCGTATTTGCGCGGTTTTCCATCTGCCAAGAACCTGCAGCGCCATGCTTAAGTGTTTCTACAACTTGAGCAATGTCCAAGCCTGATTTTTGTGCTAGCAACAAAGCTTCACTCAGACCTTGTAAAACGCCTCCAATACAGATTTGGTTTACCATCTTACAGCGTTGACCCTGACCGTTTTCACCCAGTAGCGTCATCTGCTTCGCGTACACATCCATCGCCGGAGACACACGGTCAAAAATGCTTTGTTCACCACCACACATGATGGTTAGAACACCATTTTCTGCGCCCGCTTGACCACCAGAAACTGGCGCATCAAT
The DNA here is from genome assembly GCF_033339595.1 of Vibrio sp. 2096. NCBI lineage: Bacteria > Pseudomonadati > Pseudomonadota > Gammaproteobacteria > Vibrionales > Vibrionaceae > Vibrio > Vibrio sp. 2096. The sequence continues at coordinate 495,222 of NZ_JAWOUX010000001.1, read as the reverse complement.
AAAGTGATTACCGTACTTAACACACGCTTCAGCCAGCTCAACCGCTAGGTCTGCAGAAGTGGTCGTGTGATCGACTAGCACTGCGTCCGCTTTCAAGCCGACCAGAATGCCCTCTTCACCGTAAACAACGCTACGAACGTCATCATCATTACCCACACAGGTAAAAACGATGTCACAGCCTTCCGCCGCTTCACGTGGTGTTTCACAAGCTACGCCTTGGTATTCTTCAGCCCATTTGTCGGCTTTCGCTTTTGTGCGGTTGTATACTTTGGTTTCAAAGCCCGCTTTACTTAGGTAACCAGCCATTGGGTATCCCATCACACCCAGACCAATAAATGCTACTCGTTGTTTTTCCATTGCACGCTTCCCTTAGTTCACCTGACTGAAATGTTTCGTAACATGCTACTAAAGAATTGAAATCATTACTCGTGATTTCTCTTTCCTCGGTCTCGATGATCCTGCATTGCAGTCCGTTTATTGCGCCTTCTACACCCCTTTACTTGACGATTAGCGTAACAGTCAAAGCACTTACATAGGTTCACTACTGCTTAGCATGGAACATCGCTTGCCCACTCTTGTCCTTGTTCGACCAGAAATTGATGTTGAACTGAGCATCATCGCTCATCTCAATGCGGTGCCAGTACTGCGGTGGACTTGTAGCAAACTGGCCTGCATTAATCACCACCACTACTTCTGCTTCTGTGGCATTTTCATCAGCAAAGCCGTAGTAAGTCACTTGCCCTTCCATGACGCAAAGCTGTCCAAACACTCCCTCAGCGGTATTGTGATGAGTCAGTAGCGCTGGTGGCACATTGTCTTTAGTGAAGAAAGGCGTTGAACGTTGAACAGTCCAGTCTTTAGGAATTCTTAGATGCGACATAATGATACCCTCTCTAATTACAATTCTTTTCGTTAAAATCGGTTAAGCCTGAGCGGCTTGAGACAACTCTCGAAGCAATGGAAATGCTTGCGTAACTTGTTCTCCCGTCACGACGAAGCACATGAGTCGGCTATTTTCATCTTCTGCTTTCGCGGCAATGCCAGTTTGAGAAATCTGCACGCTCCAGTTCGTCACCGAACTAAAATCGCCTGCCAATTGAATTGGGTAGCTCGGCGTTTTGACCTTTACCATCATAGGCGGTAGTTTCAACTCTGCTTCTTGCCCCAGTAGTTGTTTGCCCAAAGCATTGGCACTTAGCACGATCGGTTGGAGGTACGGCATCATTCGACCTTGGATCTCAGCACAATCGCCTAATGCGAACACATTGGCTGCTGATGTCTGTAATCGAGCGTCCACCTCGATGCCTTTATTGACACTCAACCCACAAGCCTTCGCTAACCAAGTGTTAGCACGTAAACCCGCAGCTGAAATCACTACATCGGCTTCGATTGCTTTACCTTTGCTCAAGCTTGCCACCAGCGAATCATCCGAGTGATTGATCGCGACAACTCCAGTCTCCAAAGCAAGTTGAATACCTTGCTGCTTAAGTTGATTTTCAAGCGGCAATGCGACGAATTCAGGAATCAAGTTAGCGAGCAAACGGGGATTTGGCTCAACCACCGTAACTGCTTTACCACTGGTTGCGAGATCCATGGCGATCTCGACGCCGATCAAACCACCACCCATTACTAGAATTCGTTTCGCACGGCTAATTTGCTCTTCCGCTAATTGATATTCTTGTAGCGAGTTTAGCGTTATCACCTCAGGTGCTGCATCGCCAGATATTGGTGGCACAAAGGCTTTCGCGCCTGTCGCAAACACCAGTTTGGAATAAGGATAGGTTTGGCCGTTGGCGACCACTTGCTGAGCTTGCACGTCGACATGCTCAACCTTGGTATGGGCGAACAGTTCGATGTTGTGTTCCTGTGCAAACGCCTCACCACTTTTAACTACCAAGTCTCGGGCGGTTTGCTTGTTGCTGAATACATGACTCAAATCGGGCTTGTTGTATTCCGCGCCATCATCAGCAGTAAACACTTGCAGCGGAATATGTGCGTCCATTCGACGCACTGTTTTCACCAATTGGTAAGCCGCAAAGCCGCTACCAATAATCACAATAGGTGCTTGCATATTCGCCCCCTTACCCGTTGTATTCGACAAAGACGTCTTTACCCAAATGGCATTCTGGGCACAAGAAGTAATCTGGCACTTCAGACCATGCCGTGCCCGGTTCAACGCCTTGATTAGGCTCGCCTTTAGCTGGGTCGTATACCCAATTACAAACCGTACAAACCATGCATTGACAATCTGCAGGATGCGCCTCTGTACTAGGGTTGCTAGGAGCAGCATCTACTACCGCCTGTGTTGTCGCTGGCGCAGCGGGTTGTGATTGAACTTGTGGTGCAGACGCAGCAATCGCCGGCGAAATAACGGGACTTGTCAGGTCATGCTTTGCCCACAATTTCGCGATGTTCTGACCATGTTCGCGACATTCACGCATCGCTTTACCATCTGGTCGCCATTTGGTTTTCAAGCTCACTGCGGTTTCAAAACCTGCGTCGGTCAATCGAGCATGGATACGATCCACCGCGCCACCATTCCACCCGTAGCTACCGAATGCAGCGGCCTTTTTCGCTTTAAAGCGCAGACCGGTAATTTCTTCTAGCATGCCAGCGATCTTCGGCATCATGACGTTATTCATGGTAGATGAACCAACCAAGATGCCTTTTGAGCGGAATACATTGGCGAGAATTTCATTCTTATCATGCTTAGAGACATTAAAGACTTTGACCGCGACCCCAGGGTCGACATCGTGAATGCCTTGCGCAATGGCATCAGCCATCATTCGAGTGTTGTTTGACATAGAATCGTAGAAAATCGTAATGCGATCTTCCTGATAATTGTCTGCCCACGCCAAGTATTGCTCGATGATTTGAACTGGATTATCGCGCCATACAATACCGTGTGACGTAGCGATCATGTCGACAGGTAAATTAAAGCTCAGCACTTCTTTGATTTTTGCAGTTACCAAGCTGCTGAATGGCGTTAGGATGTTTGAGTAGTAACGCAAGCACTGTTCCATCAACTCATTTTGATCCACTTCATCATTGAATAAGCGTTCATCGCAGTAGTGCTGACCAAATGCGTCGTTACTGAATAACACTGCATCGCCAGTTAGGTAGGTCATCATGCTGTCCGGCCAATGCAGCATCGGCGCTTCCACGAACACCAATTGCTTACCGTTACCAATATCAATGCTATCGCCCGTTTTTACGGTTTTGAAGTTCCACTCAGGATGGTGATGATGACCCACAATCGAATCAATCGCCGCTTCTGTACAGTAAATTGGCGTGTTTGGAATCTTCTCCATTAATGCCGACAATGCGCCTGAGTGATCTTCTTCTGCATGGTTTATCACGATAAAGTCGATAGACTTAAGGTCGATTTCCATTTCTAAATTTTGGATGAATTGTTGACTGAATCGATGATCGACCGTATCAATCAATACGGTTTTCTCTTCACGAATTAGATAACTGTTGTAGCTGGTACCTTTTGTCATTTTGTATTCTGTGCCGTGGAAGTCTTGAACTTCCCAATCGCGTTGACCTACCCAGTGGATGTTGTTTTTTACGTGAATTGTCATAATTACTACCTTGAATGACGGGATAAACAAAAATAATTTCTTCTTGTATTGCACTGGGCATGCCAACTTTTTATTACTATATATTTCAATATCTTAATTAAAATCCAACTTTGATAAGTGTCATTTGGACACAGTTGAAAATTGTCATTAAGACACTACAATAGTCATATTGACACAATCGGTATTGGCTATGACTTCTTTAATCGCGCAATGGCTACACATCACGCAAGACCTTAACTCGGCGCTCACTCAACAGGCTCGCTTCGATACGTTATTAACGGCGATTCGAGATGTATTGAAGTGTGACTCTTCAGCCCTTCTTTTGTATGAAGACCAGCACTTTAAACCTTTAGCGATCAATGGATTGGCGAAAGAGGTCCTTGGACGCCGTTTCTCTATTGAGCAACACCCAAGATTAGAAGCCATTGCCCGAGCAGGCGATATCGTGCGCTTTCCCTCCGACAGCGACTTACCTGATCCATACGATGGCTTGATTCCAAACCACGATGACAAACTGCATGTCCATTCCTGCATTGGTTTACCTCTGCTGATCGACGATCAACTGATTGGTGCCATTACGATTGACGCCTTCGACCCCAACCAATTTGATGGGCTACGCAACCAAGAGTTACGTTTTGTCAGCGCGTTGGCAGCAGGTGGCTTGCACACTGCACTTCTGCTAGAGCAACTAGAAACTCAAGCGAGCCTGCCACGTGACTCTTACGCTGAGAAACGCACGTTGAGTAACGAAATCATTGGCAACTCTCAGGGTATGAGGAATCTTCAAGAGCAGATTGATGCCGTCGCGGATACGGAATTGTCTGTGTTGGTCATGGGAGAAACAGGCGTAGGTAAAGAGTTAGTTGCCAGCGCTATTCACCATCGTTCTAGCCGATCGAACAATACTTTGGTTTACCTCAACTGTGCGGCGCTGCCAGAATCAGTCGCGGAAAGCGAGTTGTTCGGCCATATCAAAGGCGCATTCACAGGCGCGATCAGCAATCGTAAAGGTAAGTTCGAACAAGCCGACGGCGGCACACTGTTTTTGGATGAAGTCGGCGAACTGTCGTTAGAACTGCAAGCTAAGTTACTTCGAGCCCTACAATACGGCGACATTCAACGTGTGGGTGATGACCGCCATATTCGAGTCAACACACGCATTGTCGCCGCAACTAACCGTATATTGCATGAAGAAGTGACTGCTGGGCGCTTCCGAGCCGACTTATATCACCGCCTAAGCGTCTTCCCGCTTCATGTTCCACCTCTTCGTGAACGTGAAGACGATGTGGTGTTACTCGCAGGCTTTTTTGCCGAACGCTTAAGAAGCAAATTGGGATTGAACAGCATTCGTTTGTCCCCCACTTTAGTACAAGCACTCAAAGACTATTCATGGCCGGGCAACGTGCGAGAGCTAGAACATGTCATTAAACGTGCTGGTGTTTTGGCAAAAGCGCGTACCCACGCCATGGACATTGAGTTAGTTGAGCAAGATTTTGATATTAGAACGCCGAATCAGAACATCAAGAACGTTGAAAAAACGGAACAAAAATCTCGGCTTGAGCTACCAGAAGGCGGATTAAAGCCTGCCACAGACGCCTTCCAAAAAGCGATGATTGTTCGAGCTCTGGAAGAAAACCAAGGCAACTGGGCAGCAACGGCACGTCAGCTTGAATTAGATAACGGTAATTTACACCGCTTAGCAAAACGTCTAGGGATAAAATAGACACTAACGAATATCACCTAATATGGCATATTCATCGCCAAATAATGTGCCTGATGCCCAACCGCGCACTCAGCCCACCATAACTAGTGGGCTGAGTGCTCAGATAGAATAGCCACCTAAGTTTGACGGTATTTTCTTCTAAATTTTATTGTCTTGAACCACCTCACAGATTTAATAACCCTTAACAATAAACACAATAATAGTTAAGGTATTTTTATGAGCTAGATCTAATAAAATTAAATATATAGTATTTATTTTAAGAACTTAAACTTTCAAAGTTCATCATAATAAATACAACCTCTATATATACACTTTACCTTCAAAAAACATCAAAATATAATCCCTTCGCTAAAAAACACTTAAATGAATTTAACTGTATAAACGTGAGGAGAATAAAATATGGGATATGGGGCGACAGTATATTCATTAGATACTGAAAAGGTTTTTAACGTACTAAAGAATGAGCGTAATCCAGAGCTAGAAAAAGCCATAATGGAAAGGTGTCAAGACTCCTTTAAGGTGATTAATGAAATGCTGGAAAGTAGTGGCGAAAGCATCCGAGCTGAAGAGCTTCTTATGCAAATGTTGTCTGAAGAGATAAAATACAGTCACTTGGGTTACGCCTATGCTTACTTGCTTGAAGCTATATGTAAGATAACTGGTTATTACTTATCCAATAACTCTTGGTATCCTTGCGATGTAAACGATTTCTGCGATATTCCATTCACTAATACCGATTATCCTATAAAATTCCCATTCCCTGACGATTTCCCTGTTGTTTTTATGATAAAAAATCAAGATATTCACCAAGATAACGTTGACTTCGGAGGCTTATCAGAGCAACAAATATCTGAAGTCAAGAGCTGGTACACTCATGCAGTCGTAAACAATCGTGACTTGGTATTATTTTATTATTAATTTTAACTATTAATAAATCATCCAATAGTTAAAATAACAATAGAATATTAATAAAACTCTAGCTTATATTAAGATAGAGTTTTATCTATTTAACTGAAATTTTTCTAATTTTAAAAACATTATATTTAACACCTAATTTATAGACTCTATGTATAGTGTGTTCAGAGGCAATGTGAACTCATAGGATCAAAATCAAGTTCTAATTTTTAGAAGAAAAACCGGTCTGCTTGTGTCAAAATGCGCCATCCCAACCAAAAAGTCTTAATGTAATGAACTACCAAGCTGCTATTTTTGATATGGATGGTTTGCTCCTTGATACCGAGCGCGTCTGTATGCATATTTTCCAAGAAGCATGTGAAGCCCAGAACCTACCCTTCTATAAAGATGTTTACCTTTCAATCATTGGTCGCAATGCAGCGGGCATTGAAGTGATTTTTCGTAAAGCTTATGGGGATGATCTTGACCGCTTACACCAAGAGTGGCGCGACCGTTACGACGCTGTGGTTAAGCACCAAGCGATACCGGTAAAAGAAGGGGTGATTGAGCTGCTTGAGTGGTTGAAAGGCCAAGGGTTGCCAATTGCAGTCGCCACTTCTACAGCAAAAGAAGTGGCACAGAAGAAGTTGGAGTTAGCGGGCCTAAGCAAGTATTTCGACAACTTAACGACGGGCTGTGAAGTGTCACACGGCAAACCTGATCCAGAGATCTACCTGCTTGCAGCAAGTCGTCTAAGCGTAGATCCAACCAAATGTCTCGCCTTTGAAGATTCAAATAATGGCGTGCGTGCTGCGGTAGCAGCGAACATGATCACTTATCAAATTCCTGATTTGGTTGAGCCTTGCAACGAAATAAAACAATTAGGCCATACCGTCGCACCTTCACTGCATGATGTGCTGCACACGTTAAAACAAACTCGCTAGGTTTACTTGTCATCTGTTCTCTAGAAGCTCAGCAATCTAGCTGAGCTTCTTTCTCGAAACCTCTCCAATACCTTAAAACCAAACGATTCTGCCACCCGTTTAGCGAGATTAATTTCACCTTAACTCTGGCTAATCACGACTTTTGATTTAACTCACGCAATCGCATGAAATAAGGTATTTGAGTGATCAAATAGCGGAACTGACCAGTACAAGCTTGCAACAAAACGTCAATATACCGATTGAAGCACGTTTTTGGAGTGAAAATTGGCTGATAATGAGAACTATTGGATAAGATCAATCCAAGTCAGCCTAAAATACAAAATGGAGAGTGTTATATGTCTTTACGTTTATTAGCAACAACCTTCGCATTAGTAGGAATGAGCTTTGGTGCCCAAGCCAGTGCCGAGTGTGAAGTGTCATTAGATGCTAACGATATGATGCAGTTTTCTACTAAAACATTGAGCGTACCAGCCACTTGTAAAGAGGTAAAACTGACGCTGAACCACACAGGTAAGATGCCAGCGCAATCGATGGGTCACAACGTGGTCATATCTGACACTGCCAACCTACAAGCAGTCGGTACTGACGGCATGGCAGCTGGAGCAGAAAATAACTACGTAAAACCAAATGATGATCGCGTCTACGCTCACACAAAAGTAATTGGTGGCGGTGAAAGCACCAGCATTACGTTCAGTACTGAGAAAATGAAAGCCGGCGGTGACTATTCATTCTTCTGTTCATTCCCGGGTCACTGGGCAATCATGCAGGGTAAATTTGAGCTAAAATAAAAGATTTAGCCAAGCCAAAAGAAGACTCATTATAGGGAAGCCAAGGCTTCCCTTTTTGATAGATAAAATAGCAATTGAGAAAGGTCTAACACGTCTGGAAACGTGACCAAGAAACATAGCAAGTAAGAAACCCTTGCTCCATTGAGATTAAGTTCTTTTACGAAAACTCATGGGTAAAAATCGGATTTTTGTTTTGCCTTTCCGAGACACTACTAAATGATAAAAGTCATTCAATACCATGTAACTCTTTCCAGTTTCCTGGATGAACCACATAGCCGAACAGAGCATGCCCACCATAAACCAATTCAGTTCCTTCCGGTATCCACAGCATCTGACCTGGGTGCACAAAATGTGTTTCACCATTTGCGGTCAGCTCGAAACAGCCTTCAATCACGAAAATAACTTCATCATAAAGCACTGTCCAAGCCACTTTAGCGCCTTCCCATTTAGCAAAGCCTACGCCAATGTTTGGTGAAATTTCTGGGCTTAACGCCCTGGCAACATACGCCATTCCCGGCGTATCACCACGAACATTGAAATCTAGACTTTTACTATCAACAAGTTTGACTTGCTTCATAATTCACTCCGGCTTTGCCATTTTGCTAATTGGATACGCGTTTTTACTCCCAAACCTAAAAAAGGCTCTGGCGGATTCAAACAAGGCATTCCTGTCACTTGCTGTATGTCATCCAATGATTTAGATGTCGCACCAACGACATAGTCAGCTAACAGTGTTCCAGAAATGGTTCCCCACGCAGCACCAACACCATTGTCACAAGCGCTGGCATAAACACCTTCATCTAATTGACCGAAAAAGTTAGTAAAGTTACGAGAGATGGCATACACCCCACCCCATGTGTGAGTAAATGGTACGTCGGCCAGCTCGGGATAACGCGCCAGAAAGACCTGACGATGATCGTCGCGAATTTGTTCTCTGACTTTATCGTTCATGCTTGAGCCATATTTCGGCACGTGTTTGTAAGTATTGCGGATCAAAATACGTCGATCGGCGGTCATACGTAACGTCGTTCCCGCATGATCAGCTGGAGTTAGGCCCCAATTCAACTCTCCTCCGTATCGCTGCATTTCTGCGTCGGTTAATGGACGCGTCCAGCTTGCAAACGTCATCACTGGAAGTAGTCTGTTTTTAAGATAACCAAACTCCCGAGTAAAAATGCTGGTCCCAAGCAGCAGTTCAGGGGCTTCAACAGAGCCACTATCTCCATGTAATACCCAGCAACCGTTTTCTTTACTGAGCTTGCGGATTGGCGAGTTCTCTAACACCTCGACGTTCTCTGGAAGGCTTTCCCCTAGCCCACGCACCAAAGCAGCAGGTTGCATTAAATAACCACCTGGCGTGTAAATTGCGCGGCTGTAGTAGTTTGTTCCCAAGACTTTCGCCAGCTCACTGCCATTAACATGGAAGTATGGTTCGCCAAGGTCTTTCATTAGGTGCTCAAAGTGATCGAGATACGCTTCACCGCGCGCCCCTACGGCTCCTTGATATTTGCCCTTTGCTGACCACTGACAAGAAATACTGTGCTTCGACACTAAAGTGTTTAGCTGAGCAATCGCAGAACGGTTGAGTGATAATAACTTTTGCTTGTGCTCAGGGTCGGGATGCTCAAGTGAAAACTTATGAGGCAAATCGATAACAAAGCCCGAATTTCTTCCTGAAGCCCCTTGGCCGATACGTTGCGCATCAATCAGTATAATTCGTGCATTAGGCATAAGTTCAGCTAAACGTCTTGCCATAGCTAAGCCTGCGAAACCGGCACCTAACACGGCATAGTCAGCACTTTGTTTACCTTTTAACGCCGATTTTTCTGGAATACTTGGCAACGCATGGTACCAACCACACGTCACGTCATCATTGGGTAAATGAATCATCTTCTTTCTCCGCTACGCTGCTGACAGTTTCAATGACAATTGATCTAGCCAAGGGCCGCGTAATGACTGTACTTTTCTTCCTAGCAACGCAAAACCGAGCATTGCTCCTTCTGGTGAATAAAACGCAGCGGTCAATTCATCTGCTTGGGTCTCGATGTACCATTGTCCCTGTTCTTCAGCGGCTACCGTGAAAATCGTGAGTGGAAGAATCGGCGTTTTTACAATCACTGGAGTTGGTGTTAACGAGATAGGGGCGACATCGCCTAGCAAGCTTTTCGCTACAGAAGGGATCATTTGATTAATCGGTGCAATATAGGGCTGCCAACCTTGCTCCGTTTCAACACAGTCGCCTAGCGAGTAAATATTCTCATCACTCGTCTGGCCGAATTGATTCACTTTAATGCCCCGGCCAACTTCAAGCCCCGCGCGCTCAGCCAGAGAAACATTTGGTTTGAGTCCAACCGCGCTTAGCACTAGGTCTGCTTCAATCTGCTTGCCACTGTTCAGATGTAAAACCGCACTGGATTCGGACCTTGGCTCGATTCTGGTGATACTGTCTTGTAGAGCCCATTGCACGCCTCGATCGGCAAGTGCGCTTTGTAATGATTCACCCAACTGTTGCGGGATCAAACGCTCCATTGGCCATTGACCCAACCCGATAACTGTTACTTCATAACCGCTTTCGATCAGATCATTTGCGAACTCACAGCCAATTAAGCCATCACCTAGGATCGCGATGCGCTTTTTGTCTTGCAGCTCCGTTCTGAAACGGCGGTAATCAACTAAGTCGTTCACACTCATAACCCAAGAGCGATCGCCCTCAATTGGGATTTCAATCGGTGATGCACCTGTTGCCAGTACCAAGCGGCTGTAGGCGTATTTACCGATGGAGGTATGTAACGTTGAATTGGCACGATCGATCTGTTCAACACGGGTATGCGGGTAAACTCGGATGTTGAGACGGCTTTCCCACTCCAACGCGCTCTCACTTTGTAGCGCGTCGCCGTCTTTATTCATGACCAGTGCATTAGACAAGGCAGGCTTGCTGTACAGTGCGCCATCATCAGCGGTAAAGACAGTGATCGGAACCGTTTCAGATTGTGCTCTAAGTGCCGCTGCCAACTGGTAACCACTGTGGCCACTGCCGATGATAACGATAGGGTCAGCTGAAAATATAGGTTGAGTGACTTCAGATGGAAGTGGCTGAGCCGTATTTGGCTGAACAGACGATCCTACCGATACCGAAGACACTGCCACGACCTCTTCTACTGGCGCATCGTCGGTGATTTCGATCATTTCAAAATCGGCCTTACCCACTAAACAATCGGGGCATAACCAATCATCCGGCACATCTTCCCATGCTGTTCCTGGTGCAATGCCATCGGATGGCCAACCTTGTGCTTCATCATAGATTAAGCCGCAAATAATACAGAGCCACTTTCTCATCACTTATACTCCAACTACCTTGTTCAGAATTTCCGTGTTTACAAACCGTTGTCAGATTTGTTGTGATTCCATCAACCTCGCCCTAGCTTGTGGTCTGAAATCCAAGCCGGTACGAGGTGATGAAAATACAGTTACACGGTACCTATACGTTGCTGTCTTGCTGCAAACGAATGGCAATATTGCGTGTCTGGACATAGCTATAAATCGCTTCTTGTCCTTTTTCTCGCCCAAAACCGGACAAGCCCACGCCACCAAATGGTGTTTCGATACCACCAGCAAACCATTCATTGATGAACACTTGCCCACCACGCAGTTGCTGCGCCACACGCAATGTTTGGTTTAGGCTTTCACCAAAGACACCAGCAACCAGGCCAAAATCGGTGCAATTCGCGATTTCAACGGCCTCTTGCTCGGTTTCAAACGGTGTAATTACCAGTACAGGACCAAACACTTCTTCTTGAGCAATACGCATATCTGGTGAGGCTTCAATCACCGTCGGTGCCACAAAGTAACCCGACAAATCAGGGGCGTATCCACCCGTTAGGATGTTCGCGCCGTCGGCTTTTGCTTGTTCTATCATTTCAAGCACGCGCGCTTGTTGATCAGCCGATACCAACGGTGTTATATCCGGCTGGCTTTCACCTTGACCAATGGTTAGGTCTTGCGCCATTTTCACTACCGCCGCTTTTACTTCTTCATAACGCTCTTTTTGAATTAGCAAACGAGACATTGCCGAACAAACTTGACCAGCGTTAAAGAAAATACCGACTTGAACGCTTTGTAAAAGCGTTTCGAGACTCACATCTTTCAGTGCGATAGCGGCCGATTTACCACCCAGCTCCATCACAGATGGTGTGGCGCGTTGCGCTGAATCTTTCAGTATGCGTTGGCCGGTCGGCACAGAACCTGTAAAGACAATTTGATCAACGTCTTGATGCTGCACCAAGTGGCTGCCAACTACGGAGCCTTTGCCACATAGCAAGTTAATCGCGCCTTTTGGGAAACCCGCTTTTTCAATCGCTTTAATCAACAACGTCATAGCGAGTGGGGAAATCTCTGGCGATTTGATCACCACTGCGTTACCAGCAGCTAATGCAGGTGCTAATGAGCGTGCACAAATAGAAACTGGGAAATTCCACGGCACAATCTGCACTGACACACCAAACGGCACATATTGGGTGAAATCGACATAATCTTTACCCAACGGAATTGACGTGCCTTCCAGCTTGTCGGCCATGCCAGCGTAGTATTCGAAGTAACGTGCCGATTCTAAAAACTCATCTTTGGCATCTTGCAAAGATTTCCCATTTTCACGGCAGGCAACTAACCCACCTTCATCAACCATTTCACGAATAGCCGCGGCGGCTTTTAACATCCACTCGGTTCTGACGGCTGGACGAACGTCCGAAAGAACGCCTTGATTGACTACTCGACGTGCCGCTGCCATTGCGCGATCTGCATCGGTGATAGTGGCTTCTGCAACCGTCGCATACGCTTCGGCTGTGCCAGGGTTCATGACGGTCAGCGCTTGCTCTGAATCGCACCACTCACCATCAATATAATTAAGGTAATGCATCATATTACTGCTCCAGTGCCGCTTTCACTTGCTTTGCCAACCAGGTTTGAAAGAAATGCGTCGGCACATCCATTTCTGGTGAGAACACACCACCACCAAAGCCAGGTGAGTAACGACCTTCCTGCATGCCCTCGACCGCTCCAATATCTTCGCCGAATACGACTCGCCATGACTCAACGGTAGCAGTACGGCACGCAGCGAACTCATCTTTCGTTGCTTCATCACCCACATAGAAAACACGTAGGTGCTCAACACTTTTATTCGCAGTGATTGGTTCAATCATCATTGCAAAGGCATGATCGGCTTGAATACCAAGCAACACGTTTGGAAAGAGTGCAACATATTCTGCATGACGCAGTTTATCTTCTGGCCAGCTTGGAAATTTAGGTAAGTGTGTTCCTGCAGTATCAGAGAGGTTGTATGCGAGACTACCTTGGCCAGCAAAACGCTCTGCAAACATGATGTTGTAGTGATCCTCTAGGCGAGAATAACTGTTCAAACTCGGATGCACCCAAGGTAAGTGGTAAGCTTCACAGTAGTTTTCTACGGCAAGCTTCCAGTTACTTTTCACTTCTATCTCTAGGTTGCCACCCATGTTCACGCGGCGAAGAAGCCCTAATCCTTCTTCACCTAAGAATTGCTGCCAACGTTGCTCTAGCGGCGCGATATGCTCTTCAAAGCTTTCTGCATTGCCCGATAAGTTGACGAACACCATGTCCATCCAAACGGCTGAACGAAGTGGCTTAAGGCCATGTTTTTCACACTTAAATCGGTCATCTTTGTGTTTTGCGATACCACCAATGTGTGGTGTGCCTTTTAGATTGCCGTCAAGATCGTACGTCCATGAATGGTAAGGACAGCGAATCATGCCTTGAACTTCGCCTGCCTCATGCACCAGCTTCATACCACGATGACTACATACGTTGTGGAAGACTTGGACTTCACCTTGACGATTTCTCATCATGAGTAGTGGAAGATCCATGAAATCAAGTGGCATCACATAGCCATTTTTAAGCAGGTCTGATGCAAAACCAATGCATACCCAAGTGTTACCAAACACCTGATCACGCTCAAAAGTAAAATACTCTTCGCTGGTGTAGGCCTGATTCGGCATTCCTGTTGCTTCACTGATTGGGTTCAGTACATTATCAACAAGTTCAACAGGAATAATGGTTTGGTTGACATTACTCATATTCTTATCTCCGAGAGTCGAGTTGCATCCAGTGCGTACAACATCGTGTTGTGTTAGTGGAGATGATTTTGATTAACAACCCGGCAACAAACAAACGACTTTTTCGCCGGGCTTGGATGAGTTTTTGTCATTCATGCATTGATCTCGAACAAAAAAATAACCTTTTAATTAACAATGATCTTCTTGTCATGATTAATACTCATTAACCGATGAGTATTAATCAGTTGAAACACAAAAGCCCTCTCTCTACTCTCTTTCAAAAATTAACAATAACGCAACAAACAATAACGCTAAAACAAACGCACTGTGAGGGATGCCTATGAGAGCAACATCTGGGATATTGAAAGGACTCAATCCGACTGTGACTATCGCATCAAAGATCGTCGTTATCGGTTTTGTACTTTTCTGCGCCATTCTCGCCAACCAAGCGGGCCAATACTTCGAAACGATTTCCGGCATTTTGCTGCAGAATATGAAGTGGTTTTACATCGGACTTGTTTCACTCGTTGTCGGTTTTCTTCTTTACCTTATGGTTAGTCGATATGGGCATATTCGTTTGAGTAAAGATGACGAAAAACCAGAGTTTAGTTATTTGTCTTGGGTATCCATGCTTTTTTCCGGAGGCATGGGGATAGGCTTGATTTTCTGGTCGGTCGCCGAACCGATGTGGCATTACGCTGACAACCCATTTACTCAAGGCCTGACCAATGAAGCCGCAACAACATCAATGAAACTGACATTCTTTCACTGGGGCCTACATCCTTGGTCTGTCTTTATCATTGTGGCACTCGCATTAGCTTACTTTTCCTACCGTAAAGATCTGCCTTTTACCCTACGCTCTATCTTGTACCCTTTGATTGGTGATCGTATTTATGGGCCTATCGGACACACGGTTGATATCCTAACAGTCGCGGTGACCGCTTTCGGTATATCTCAAACCTTGGGGATGGGAGTTATCCAAATAAACTCTGGTTTGAATCAAGCCTTTGGTCTAGATATTAGTTTGGGGATTCAACTCTTTATTATCGTTTCCCTTTGTACTTGTGCGGTTGCGTCGGTGCTATCTGGTGTAGGAAAAGGTATTCGCCGTTTATCAGAATGGAACATGCTGCTCTCACTCGCACTCGTGCTAGTCGTACTTTACATTGGCCCAACTCGCTATATCTTAAATACGCTACTCGAAAGTACGGGGCTTTATGCACAAAACATTGTCGGTATGAGCTTATGGAGCGATGCACAGAATGACTCTGGCTGGCAAAACTGGTGGACGGCTTATTACTGGCCTTGGTGGATGACTTGGGCACCTTTCGTTGGCATGTTTGTGGCTCGTATCTCTAAAGGACGCACAATACGTGAACTTATCGGCGGTGCTCTCATCGTACCCACGCTGATCACGTTTTTATGGATTTCAGTATTTGGTGGTGCAGCGTTGAAGGTAGAGCAAGACGCTCGTGTTGCTCATCAAGAGCAAGTCACTGCGGCACAAGAAGCCAAACAAACACCACCTGCGGATTTCTCTGGCGGCCCGATTCTTGAAGCGACTAAAGCCGATACGACACGCGCTTTGTTTACGCTATTCGACAATCTAGATACAGGTATGTTTGGTAAACTCCTTAGCGTGCTTGCGTGTCTATTGCTCGGTACTTATTTCATTACCTCCGCAGACTCGGGTACCTTGGTTCTATGTACCCTCGATGCCGCTGGGCACAGTGAGCCTCCTACGTCTATACGCGTATTGTGGGGAATCATGATCGCTGCCATTGCGGGAGTGCTTCTATATGCAGGAGGGTTAAAAGCAATGCAAACAGCCTCCATTATTGCCGGTTTCCCTATCGCGATTTTTATCGCGGTGATGAGCTTAACGCTGTTCCATAGTATTCGACGCGAACCTAAGCCATGGGCAATGCTTCCTGAGCATGTTCACCCAGAGCAAGAGAAACTTGATGGTCCTGTTGAACCGCTTGTTGAAAGCAAAACTTTGGCTTCCGAGCCTATCGCTTCAAGATCCTCGCTGAAAGATGATTCCACACTTAATCAGGGACCAGTACTAAGTTAGTGCGTCGTTTCATCAATCAATTAAAAAAGCGGGAACTGATATTCCCGCTTTTTTAACATGACCAAACTCTGTTATTTTCTCTGCTTATTGATTTAAGCTAAGCCTCGATCACCTACCTCATCTGGCAACTGATGCAAAAGCCATTCTCTAAAACGTTTGACGCCGGCTGGGATTAAACCTCTATTTTTAGGTTCAAGCATAGAAAAATTGGAAGGTGTTGAAAGCACGTGTTCGACTGGCCTAACCAAAGCGCCGCTTTGTAAATAGTCGTCCACTAATGACCCCCAGGCTAACGCGATTCCCTGACCATTAATTGCCGCTTGTAACAGCATTGGATAGTTATTGATGTTCATGCGATTACGAGGCGAAATATTTGGCAACCCCACACTTGCAAACCACTGCTCCCAATTCACCCAATCTCTTTGAGACTCTTCCAGATAGAGTAACGTTTTATTGAAGATTTCTTCTGGCTCACTAGGCTGGCCGATTTTCTCTAAATAAAGCGGGCTACACACAGGGAATACCTCTTCTGAAAATAGCGTTGTCACATCCATTTCCGCAGGTGGAGTGCGACAATAAAACAAGGCGAGATCGCAATCTAATCGGCGTAAGTCCAACACATTATCTGAGGCCAATATCCTTATATCGATGTCATCATGTTCATTTTGAAATTGAGCAACCTTAGGCAACAACCACAAGGCTGCCATTGCATTTGTCGTCGCAACCGTGATCTTTTGTTCGCCCTGCCATTTCTTCACTTCACCCGTGATTTGAGCAATATCGAGCAAAGATTGGCTGACAGCTTGATAATATTGAAGACCTGTAGGCGTTAAATTAATGCTTCGATTGGCTCGCGTGAACATAGCCTTGCCTAAGTATTCTTCTAATTGTCTAATTTGGCGACTGATAGCACCTTGGGTCACGTTTAGCTCGTCAGCGGCTAACGTAAAACTCAAGTGCCGCGCCGACGCTTCAAACGCAACGAGGCTATTTAAAGGTGGGAGGGGTTTGATTTTCATGTATCTTCCAGTAAGGCAGTATTGTAATTATTTTTATTCCCGGCAATCTTATGTTGCACGTGGATAATGCCATTCTGGACAACACCTCAAAAACGACAATTTATAAATGATAAAAAATAGAGATGAATCATAAATTGTTGTGAGAGAGACTGCCGTATACAGTTTCGTGGCTACAACGAGCACAAAAAGAGGAGCAGTTACTCCTCTTTTGTCTAGCCTTTTGCTCACTTTGTACGAGTTAGCCCATCTACCCTATTGCCAGTTTAGTACTCGCGTAACGCGCTTTTTTCTTTCTTGGACTGGCTAAGAAGTACGCTAATGTAAGAGGCCCTAATCGTCCCATAAACATCATGAAGATGATCACTAACTCACCTGGTTCGGACAAACTGCCCGTTAAGCCTCGCGATAACCCAACCGTACCCAGTGCCGAGACCGCTTCGAACATAATATCTAACATAGACGCTTTCTCTGTCAGTAACAGCGTGAATATGGCAAACCAAGTCACCCCCACCGAGATCAGAGTCAGCGCCAATGCCTTGCTGATGGTCTCTTTGGGAATCTCGCGTTGAAAGGCATAGGTTGCTTCATCGCGACGCAAATAGCTGTAAGTTGCCAAGACTAACACCATAAATGTCACAACTTTAATGCCACTTGCCGTACTCAATGATCCACCGCCGATAAACATCAACACCAGAATGATCGCCGTTGTGGCATCTTCCAACTGATCGATAGCTAAAGTGTTGAACCCTGCCGTTCTTGGCGTCACCGCTTGAAACCACGATGCCCACCATTTCCCTGCTTCGCTCAACGGGGCAAGCGTGTTGGGGTTGTCATATTCAATCAGATAAATCGCGATAAGTGCCACCACGTTAATGATCATCGTGCCTAAGATCATCATTCGACTGTAAACGGTGAGTCGATGCCAACGGCGATTGCGTTTTAAGTCAATCCAAACCGAGAAGCCTAAACCACCAATAATGAACAAACTGGTAATGGTGAAGTTAACGACCGGGTCGTCCACGTAAGGCATTAAGCTATCGGCACTCAACGCAAAACCTGCATTGTTAAACGCACTGATGGTGTAGAAGAAACCATGGAACAAACTGGTTTCCCAGCCCAGCTCTTCACTCCAATAAACGCTCAAAATAGTGAAACCAATAAGTTCAACGAGCAGAGCGAACATCAATACAGATTTAGCGGTGGCAATGAGTGTCGATGAATCAGTCTGGTTGAACGCCTCTCTCGCGACTGCTCGCTCCAAAAAGCCAATTTTTCCGCCCAGAGCCAGCAAGGTCACGATAGCAAACGTCATCAAACCTAGGCCACCACATTGAATCAGGAAAGCAATAACCACTTGCCCAAAAGGCGTAAACGCCGTGCCCGTGTCTACCACAACTAATCCCGTCACCGTAATGGCCGATGTCGCAGTAAACAGGCTTTGAATCCAAGTGATGGGCTCTGTGGTGGCAATCGGCAGTTTGAGTAAGACCGTGCCGAGCATGATCAAGCACGCAAAGCTGAGGCTAAGTATTAATGGCGGTGCGCCCAACAATTTTTTGCCCGCTTTGGGTTTTCGCTCGATTGGGATAACAGAGGGATGCCACAAAACCATGTTACACCAACCTTGGAGCGACGTATTTCAGCTCAGCGCGACTACCGCAAAGCAACAGCGTGTCGAACTCATTAAGCACAAACTCATCATTGATATTGGTGTAGACGGCTTCTTCGCGCTTCACCAAGATAGGCTGAATGTTGTAACTGCCTCGGCTGATCAACTTAGAAAGCGGCGTATCGTGCAGATTGGATTTAACGTGGATTTCCACCACATACAAACCATGCCCCATTTCCAAATAGTTGTTCACCATCGGATAGTTGAGTGCCTGCGCGACTCTTACGCCCATCTCCTCTTCCGGATGAATAATGCGTTGTACACCAAGCTTAGACACGATGGTGTGGTGTGCTTTGGTGCTCGCTTTGACCCAAATAGATTTCACACCCAGATTTTTCAGCGCCAGCGTACACAACAAACTGGCTTGCATGTCTTCGCCAATCGCCACCAACACCACATCACTGTTCGCTAACGCTAACTCTCTGAGTGCACCTTCGTCTGTTGCGTCACATATGACCGCTTGCGTTAACTCTTCGACGTATTTCTCGACGATTTTCGGGTCGCTATCCACCCCCGTTACGGTGTGTCCAAGATGAATAAGTTCTAAGCTAGCGGCAACGCCAAATCGCCCTAAACCAATTACTGTAAAGTGAGCCATATCAATCCCTAACTGTGTTTTATGTATAGAAAATGCTAATGCGCTAAGGGCTAGGCTGATTTTCCGTCACGAAAAATAGGCAACACGAATCCTGTTCGAGTGCCGATAACCAGCACTAAACCTTGGCATTAACGTTGATTAAATTTGGAATTTAGTGGTACTTGGACGTCTCAAGCACTAAACGATAACCCAGCCCCGGCTCGGTTTTTAATAGCCGCTGTTCGTCAGCACTATCGTTCAGTTTTTTGCGTAGTTGACTCACTAACACGCGTAAGTAGTGAGTGTCTTCGACATGACTTTTTCCCCAAATCACCGCTAGCAAATGAGTTTGCTCAATGAGTTTTCCCGGCTTGAGAATCAACTGTTCAATGAAAGAAAATTCTTTCTTGGTGAGTGGAATTTCCCTCTGATCCAACCAAAATTGGTGGGTGCTTTTGATGATTTTGACTCGGCCAGCCACCAGCTCATCAGCGATGGATTTCTCATCCACCAAATCTCGAACCAGCACTTTGATGCGCGCGATGAGCTCTTTTACGCCAAAAGGCTTGCTTAAGTAATCATTCGCGCCCGCTTCTAAAAGGCGGATTTTTTCCTCTTCTTGATCGCGAGCTGTCAGCACTAGCACTGGCGTTTTATACGTCTGACGAAGCGTCGTGAGAAACTCCGTCCCATCGCCGTCGGGCAAGCCTAAATCTAGCAGAATGACGTGCGGCGAATGTGCTTCGAAACACGCTTTGGCTTCTGCAATGGTACTCGCGCCAATGTAATCAAACCCTTCAGCAGACAGCGAAATTCGAATAAAGGTATGAATGCGAGGCTCATCGTCCACGACTAAAACTTTGTAACTCACGCCTGCTCTGCTCCTTGATTGAGTGGAAGTAGAATGCGGATCAGCGTCCCTTCTGATACTGGCATAGATTGAATCTCTCCTTGGTGTGCGATGATGATGCCTTTGGCAACCGCGAGTCCCATTCCGGTGCCTGAATCGGCCGATTTGTTGTTCGCGCCGGAATAGAAAAGGTTGAATATTTTTTCCGCATCTTCAGCTTTGATGCCAATCCCCATGTCCCGAACATCAATCACGCACGACAAACCCTGCTTAGAAAGTGAAACCTCAACAGATTCATTCTCTGGTGAAAATCGCATGGCATTATCCAGCACATTAAAAATCGCTTGTTCGATGAGCGAACGACTTACTGATAAATAACCAACGGAATCATCCATATTCATGGACACTTTCTCGGTGTAATTCGGCAAACGAGAAACCGCATCCCGCACAATATCTGCAATCAGCTCATCTTTTTTGGTAATTTTTAATGTGCCGTGCTGGAGCTTAGTCGCCTGTAAGAGGTTCTCGATATATTGATGCAAGCGATGGCTTTCTGAAGTCGCACTGTCGAGCAATTCTTTACGCTCTAAGTCATCGAGCTTGGGCATGTACTCGTTGAGTGTGGTCAGTGTTCCAATAATGGTTGCTAGCGGCGTGCGTAGGTCATGGGACACCGATAGCAGGATGCTGTTTTGCAGCTTGGTTTGTTTTAACTCTCCCTGCTGCCGACGATAAAGATCCGCAAAGGTGCTGGTGATAAAAGCCACCACCATAAACACGACTAAATTAAAAATGTCTTCCGGACGAAACATCTGCAAAGAGTAACGAGGCGTCGTGAAAAAGAAGTTGAAGCTCAACGCTTCGACCACCGCCGCCGCATAAGCGAATCGCGAGTTGCATTGAAACGCCACTACCACGACCGCTAACTGTAAAATCAGCAGGACTGCGGCTGTAGAGCCAAACAGTTGGTCTAACAGCCATGAGACGACAACCGCACCAACAATCACGGTAGTAGAAAAGAGAAAGGTGTTATCTCGCCATTGAACAAACATAAAATACATCAACCAAAATTCGATGTAGAAAACTTTAGCAAAAGCCCATTCGGAGTTCGCGTAAAAAAAGCGTAAAAAATTCAATAACGACAGTGAGTTATAAACATAATCATCATTAAGTTGGCCTAACTCAATGAATAATCACAAGTTAACGTTGCCCATTAACGCCTACTTACTCGGTATAAACGACAGACACAAAAAAGAGGAGCATTTGCTCCTCTTTCGTGTAGCGTCATATTAGATGACTTGCAGTTGAGCATCACCTTGCTCAGACAAAAATCCGCCGGTTTGATGCTTCCACAACTGAGCGTAAACACCACCCAATTGCAGCAGCTCGTAATGCGAGCCTTGCTCAATGATTTTGCCGTCATCCATTACAATCAAACGATCCATCGCGGCAATCGTTGATAAACGGTGAGCAATCGCAATCACTGTTTTTCCTTCCATCAGAACTTCAAGGTTTTCTTGAATTGCCGATTCTACTTCTGAATCAAGTGCAGACGTTGCTTCATCCATGATCAAAATTGGCGCGTTTTTCAGCAGAACGCGAGCAATCGCCACACGTTGACGCTGACCACCAGACAGCTTCACACCGCGTTCACCCACTTCAACGTCATAGCCAACGTTACCTTGCTCGTCTCGTAGAGATTGAATGAAATCATGAGCATGTGCTTTCTCAGCAGCTGCGATAACGGCATCCATTGAAGCATCTGGATCACCGTAAAGAATGTTCTCTTTAATTGAACGATGCAGCAAAGAGGTGTCTTGCGTGATCATACCGATGTGTTGGCGAAGCGACTCTTGTTCAACTTGAGAAATGTCCTGTCCATCAATACAAATCTTACCGCTATTTACGTCGTAAAAGCGCAGCAACAAGTTGACCAACGTGGATTTACCTGCCCCAGAGCGACCGACAATGCCGACTTTTTCGCCCGGTTTGATAGTCAGATTCAAGTTCTCAAATACTGCCTTCTCATCACTGTAGTTAAAACCTACGTGATCAAAGCAGATCTCACCTTGAGAGATTTGCAAAGGCTTAGCATTTGGTACGTCTTTCACTTCAACATCGTTTGAAATCGTATTAATACCGTCTACTACTGTACCGATGTTTTCAAACAGTGCGCTAACTTCCCACATGATCCACTTCGACATACCTTGTACGCGCAACGCAATACTGATGGCAATCGCAATAGCACCAATTGTTACAGCGTGATCTAGCCATAGATAAACCGAAATGGCACTAATAGACATCAGCAGCAAATAGTTGATGGCATCCACACTAAACAGTAAACAAGTCACCATGCGCATTTGGCGGTAAACCGTCACCAAAAATTGCTTCATGCTGCTTTCTGCGTATTCCAACTCTCGTTGCGAGTGCGCGAATAGCTTTACGGTAGATATGTTGGTGTAAGAATCGACAATGCGCCCAGTCATTACAGAACGAGCATCCGCTTGCTCTGTCGCTACTTGTTTCATTTTAGGGATAAAGTAGAACTGGATAACCGCGTACATTCCTATCCAAATCACAATAGGCAACATTAGCAAACCATCGGCTTCGCCCATCATCCAGAGCATCGAAAGAAAATAAACGCTGATATAAACCAGTACATCCACCAGCTTCATGACCGTTTCTCGTACCGCTAACGCACTTTGCATCACTTTGGTCGCAACTCGGCCTGCAAAGTCACGCTGGAAAAATCCAACCGCTTGTTTTAGCAAGTAACGGTGAATCAACCAACGGATAGACATCGGGTAGTTACCCAATAACGTTTGGTGCATCACCATTGAGTGGACAAAACCGAGAGCTGGCATCACAACCGCCACTAAGAACAGCATCATTAGCATGCGATCACCCTGGTCTTGCCAGAATGTTGCGCGATCTTGATTAGAGAGAATATCGACGAGCTCGCCCATATAACGCAACAGCGTCACCTCTGTAATGGCAATAAGCGCACTGAACACAGCCATAACGAGTAAAGGGGCTTCAAAGCCACGAGTGTAAAAACGACAAAAGCCAAATAGCGTCTTCGGTGGCTTTTCGGTTTCCATCTGGGGAAAGGGTTGGGTCAGTTTTTCAAACCAATTGAACATAACAATGACTTTAGGTACCGCGAATGAATTTGCGAACGTTTTACTATCTTTTGATACAAAAGTCAGTAAAATACCGAAACAAAAGCTCAAATGATAATAATTACAATTAAGCTTAGCGTTAATCATAATTATCGGGAATAGATTTATGCAAAAGAATAACTCACTGACCATCGCTATCCGCAACGCGTTGGTTTGTGCTTTAGCACCTACAGCAGTGGTTGCATTCACAGCACAAGCTCAAGAAGACGTCGTACAAGATGACGTGATTGCCATGGAGACCATAACGGTCACCGCGCAAGCACTTAAAGTAGAAACCCCGGCAGCAGAAACGCCGCGCAGCGTATCTATCATTTCTGAAGATGAACTTCGTGTTCGTGCACCGAAAAAGCTAGATGAAGCATTACGCTACACGTCTGGTGTAACCGCTCAGCCTTATGGCGCAGACAACGACACTGATTGGTTCAAAGTTCGTGGATTTGATGCAGCGACTTACCTAAACGGCAACCGCCTATTCCGCGATGGTTACTACACATGGTTGGTCGAACCTTACGGCCTAGAAAGTGTAGAAGTCGTTAAAGGTCCATCGGCTATTCTGTTTGGTGAATCGGCACCAGGCGGTATCGTGAATGCTGTTCAGAAAAAACCAACGTTTACGCCTCAAGGCGAAGTAAAAGTCGAAGTTGGCAACAACCAACACCAATCCGTAGGTTTTGACATTGCTGACGAAGCAAACGACGCAGGCACTGTGCGCTATCGTTTGGTTGGCTTGATGACAAGCCAAGATGGTGAACTGGACGGCACAAATAACGAGCGTTTCTACCTAGCGCCAAGTGTCGAGTTCGACATTTCTGACCGTACAATGCTGACCGTTTTGGCAACTTACCTTCATGATGACGGTGTACCAACTAACCCATTCTTCCCGGCAGCAGGTACTCTGATTGGTTCTAACTTTGGCAAAATCGATCCTTCGACTAACCTTGGTCAGCCAAACTACGATAAATACGAACGCACGCAGTTTTCTCTAGGTTACTTACTAGAGCACGACATCAATGACATGTGGTCACTCTCGCAAAACCTCAACTACGGTTCGAATGAGTTGTACTTGCGCAGCTCTTACGCGTTCTCAAACAACGATCCAGCGAAAGAAGAGTTAACGCAAGGCATCGTATTCCGTGACGGAAAAAACCAGAGCATTACGTTCGATAACAATGCTGTCGGCAACTGGATGACAGACAACGCAGAGCACACAGTGCTTATCGGTATGGATCTGCAATTCCACAAAACCGATGGCGACGAGCAAGACAACTATGCATTTGGCACTATCAACCCGTGGAACCCAGTTTACGGCAACTTCACCCCTCTTGATCCTGCCAACAACGTGAAACGTGAGATTGAGAAATCTCAAGCAAGTCTCTATTCACAATACCAATTGAAACTGCATGAACAGTGGATTGGTAACATAGGTGCTCGTTACGACTGGGTGAAAACAGAAAACTCTGGCAAAGGCGCTACCGTTGATCAAAGTGAATCTCGTGATGATGGTCAGCTCTCTCTAAGTGCGGGTGTGATGTACCTTGCAAACAATGGCCTGTCACCTTACGCAAACTACTCTCAGTCGTTTGAAGTGATCAGCACTATTGATGCGGCAACCAATGAACTTTACAAACCGCTGGAAGGCGAGCAAGTAGAAGTGGGTGTAAAGTATGAGCCAAGCTTTATGGATGGCTTTATCAACCTTGCATGGTTCGACATCACGCAAAAGAACGCGTTGGTCACTAACCCATCAACATGGATTGCGACACAAACAGGTGAAGTGACATCTCAAGGTATTGAGCTAGAAAGCACGGCGCAGCTAACCGACGATCTAAAACTGATGGCAAGCTACACCTACACTAAAGCGAAAACAGATGAGAGCTTTGGCCAAGGTAAAAAACAAGCCGCACTTATTCCTGAGCATCAAGCGTCTGCATGGGTAGACTACAGCGCCTACAGCCTGATTCCAGGCCTCAATATCGGTACTGGTGTGCGCTACGTAGGTGAGTCAAAAGATAACCCTAAGAGCTCGAACCTAACGGTTCCTTCTGTCACTCTTTGGGATGCGTCAGTCACTTACGACATCACTTCACAGTGGCAAGCACAGCTAAACGTGAACAACATCCTAGATAAAGAGTTTGTTTCAGGTTGCGATTACTGGTGTTACTACGGCCAGTCTCGCTCTGTTATGCTAAACGCAAACTACCGCTGGTAATTGTACTTCTACTCCCCTCTATTGAGGGGAGTTTTCTCCTAAGAGCCATCCATGTTTCAACTGTCTAATATTGAGATCGTGCGAGGTGGACGTCAGATCCTCGGCATCGAACAACTTAACATCCCAACAAATGAGCTAACGGTCGTTTTAGGCCATAACGGTTCAGGTAAGTCGACACTGGTGAACCTGCTTTCTGGTCAAATGCCACCATATAAAGGCACGGTAACACTAAACGATACTTCCCTTTCATCACTTAAAACCAAAGAGTTGGCAAAACAGATCGCCTATTTGCCACAAAAGCTGCCCTCTTCAGCTGGTTTAACGGTCGAAGAGCTAGTGCGCTTAGGTCGCTTTCCGTGGCGTGGGGCACTTGGTCGTTGGAAAACCGAAGACAAACAGATCATCACGCAGGCTATGGAACGAACAGGGGTTACACCTTTTGCTCAAGCTTTGGCGGATGACTTATCGGGCGGTGAGCGCCAACGTGCTTGGGTGTCTATGCTACTGGCTCAACAATCGCCAATTTTAATTCTCGATGAGCCAACCTCGGCGCTCGATGTTCACCATCAGTTTCAACTAATGGCGCTGCTGGCAGAACTGAATCGAACCGAGAATGTAGGCATTATCGTGATCCTGCACGATCTGAACTTAGCACTGCGCTACGCCACCCACATTGTTGCGCTCAAAAAAGGTAAAATTGCCTTCGAAGGCAACGCCGACATGTTGTTAGACGAGGCACGCCTTTCTAAACTATATGAGTCACCAATTAAGCTGATTGAACACCCAAGCCCGGCTAACACATTAGCGAGCCAAAAGGTGGCTGTTGTATGCGCATAATAGCTCGTTTACTTACTGTGGTTACACAATCTGCTTTTCTCCTCGCATTTTTTATGACCAATGCACATGCAGTCATCACCGTTACCGATGAATATGGTGAGCATAGTTTTGAGCACGCGCCACAACGCGTTGTAGCCTTAAACTGGGACATCTTAGAACAAGTTTTGGCGCTAAACGTAGAACCAATCGCAGCCCCAAATTTACCAGGCTACCGCCAATGGGTCGTCAATCCAACTGCACCAGAGTCAATTGAAGATATTGGAACCCGAGCAGAGCCCAACTTAGAAAAAATAGCCAGTTTGAAACCAGATGTCATCCTTGCTGCGTCTCCACAGCAAGACTTGATTCCGTTACTCAAACAAATTGCTCCGGTAATCTATTTACCTAATTTTTCTGAAAATGAGGCCGCAGCTGAAACGGCCATTCGTCACTTTCGTACGCTCAGCAAGCTATTCAATAAAGAGGCACTTGCTGAACAGAAACTGGCAGAATTAGATGCTTCATTTGCGCAGATGCGCCAGCGAATTCGCCACTATTACTCTGCTCCACTCAGCGTTCTTGTGATGCGATTTTCAACCCCGAATACTGTATTACTTGCAACCGAAAACTCCACCACTGACTACGTGGTTAGAAAACTGGGATTACAGGCTCCAATTAAAGAGGACCCACGTGCGTGGGGAGTAAAGCAAGATCGAATCAATCGGCTTCAGAGCCTTCAAAACAGCTACGTTCTCTACGTACAACCTTTCCCAGAAGAACGAAAACTGAAAGAGTCGCCACTTTGGCAAGCGATGCCGTTTGTGAAAAAGCAGCGGGTAAATTCAGTCAGAGCAGTGTGGGCGTATGGCGGTGCCATGTCTTTGCAATACACCGCTGAAGCGATTACCGACAGTCTAATAGAGTTGGCACCAGAACAATGAGAACGAAACATTATATTGGTTATCTGGCGCTGATTACGTTACTTAGCGTCTTTAGCCTACAAATTGATACTAATTTATCACTTTTCGAACAATGGCAATTATTAACAAAACCAGAGGTAGCAACCGAGTTTCGTGACGTATTCTTTACGCAAGCGCAGCTTCCTAGGTTAAGTATGACCCTGCTTGTTGGTGCCATGCTTGGTCTCACCGGCAGCTTAATGCAGCAATTAACGCAGAATAACCTCACCTCGCCGTTGACTCTTGGCACCTCTTCTGGTGCTTGGCTTGCATTAGTCGTGGTAAACATTTGGTTCGTCGATTGGGTAGCCGATTACTCTGCATTAGCCGCAATGGTGGGGGCTTTAGTGGCGTTTGGCCTGATCGTATCAATTGCAGGCGTGCGTAATATGACAGGTTTGCCGTTGGTCGTTTCGGGGATGGTTATCAATATCTTGCTTGGTTCTATCGCCACAGCCATTATTATTTTAAACGCCCAGTTCGCACAGAATATTTTTATGTGGGGAGCCGGAGACCTTTCTCAATACAGCTGGGATTGGTTTGAGTGGTTATTGCCTCGCTGCGCTATCGCAATCGTAATTTTGATCGTCGCACCACGTATTCTGACCTTAATGAAACTAGGACAAGAAGGCGCAGCAGCCCGAGGCTTAGCGGTATTACCCGCGTTTGGTGCGTTAATGGTGATGGGTATTTGGCTGGTATCTGCCTCAATCACCACAGTTGGCATTATCAGCTTCATCGGATTACTGACACCCAATATTGCCAGAGCGATGGGGGCAAGAACACCGCGCGACGAATTGATCAGCAGCATGCTTTTGGGCGCAATGCTACTAATCATCACAGACTCTGCCGCTATCTCGCTGAGCTTATGGTTAGAGGAAACCATTCCTAGCGGCGTAGCGGCTGCAGCTATTGGCGCTCCCGCTTTAATTTGGTTTACTCGTAAAAAGCTGACGGCAACCGATCAACTTAACCTTTCAATGAGCCAAGGAAAAACGGCGCTTTCTAAACGCGCGGTATGCAGCATTGCGCTATTCAGTCTGGTTGGGATTCTAGCTTACTCATTCGTTACCCATGGTATAAACGGAATTCAATGGTCTGTGCCAGGTGAGTTCCAATGGCAATTGCGTTGGCCGCGAATGTTAACCGCACTTTCTGTCGGTATTGCGCTATCCGTTGCCGGAATCATTTTGCAACGCATTGTTTATAACCCTCTGGCAAGTCCCGATATTCTCGGTGTGTCTTCCGGAGCCACGTTTGCCATTATTACGACAGGAGTCATCGCTGGGTCGCTTCTCTCCGCATTTAGCTGGGGTATCGCTTTTTTCGGAAGTATGTCCGTATTGATGTTATTGCTGATTATCGGTAAACGAAGCCATTTTAATCCATCTAACTTCGTGTTGTCCGGCATCGCACTAACGGCACTACTAGAAGCTCTTGTTCAATTTTCGCTAGCTCAAGGTTCAGGTGACAGTTACAAAATTTTATTGTGGCTAACTGGTTCTATTTATCGAGTCACAGCCGACACCGCACTGATGCTATGTTTGGCCATAATAGTTCTGCTTGCCGCTGTATTCTCGATTTCTCGTTGGCTAACACTAATTTCCATCGGGCGACAATTCTCAAATGCACGAGGGCTTAACCCTACCGTAGCCAATACGCTTATGCTCACCATCGTTGCTTTGTTATGCGCCTTTTCTACCGCTACAGTTGGTCCAATATCTTTTGTTGGCTTGGTCGCTCCCCATATGGCGATGATGTTAGGAGCAAGAAAAGTGAAAGAGCAACTGTGTGTCGGTGCCTTAATTGGCGCAACCCTAATGTTGTGGGCAGATTGGCTAGGACAAATCGCTATTTATCCAAGTCAGGTCGCAGCTGGCACGTTGGTCGCTATTATAGGCAGCACTTACTTCCTATTTTTAATGCTGAAGAGTAAATTCAGCTAAGTTGGGAATATTGTTACAGCCTAAAAATACGCTAAGAAAAACAAACCCCGCTATTTTGATAGCGGGGTTTGAAATTAAAGGCGAAGTACGATGCTCTATTCTTCTCGCACTACAGGAAAACGTTGCTCATAAAGTTCCATAAAGTCCTTACGAATTAAGTGCTCTAAGTGGTTCGCTTTATCGGTTGGGCAGAAAATCATCACGTGCAGAATTTGTTCACCATTAATGTTGCTAGAAATATGCATATGTGGCTCAGAACCAGGAAGGTCAACACCAGCATGTTTTTCAATCATCGCATTGTAACGATGTGCAACATCAGCAAAGTAACTGCAATGTTCTTCAATTTTATCAGTTAAAATCGGTAACAGTGGATACAAATTGACGAAGTCTTTCACCACTACAGAAAAGTTGTGGTAAACGTACCGCTTCATGAAGTTGAGGTTCTTTACTGGATAGGTAAAGAACATACTATTAGGCAATGTCGCTGTTTTGCCGGTGTAATGATATTGCCCGTGATGCAGGTCGATCTCTTGAATCACCGTCGCCATCATATTGTGCTCAATCACTTCACCACACAACTTCCCGACCTCAATCCAGTCTCCAACGCGAAAAGAACGCGAACTTGCTCTTTGAATCGAACCCGTAAAACACAAA
Organism: Vibrio sp. 2096; assembly: GCF_033339595.1. NCBI lineage: Bacteria > Pseudomonadati > Pseudomonadota > Gammaproteobacteria > Vibrionales > Vibrionaceae > Vibrio > Vibrio sp. 2096. Next base: position 465,248 of record NZ_JAWOUX010000001.1, on the reverse strand, counting down.
ATGATTTCTTTGGATGCCACTACAATGGCAACGGCAATCGCCGTTACACTCAGAGCAAACTCGTTAATTTCTGATTGCCATAAAATAAATAAAATCAGTAATGTAACAGCAAAGGTGCCATTTTTAGTTCTGGACATCCAACTACGCTGATCTTCTGAGAGAAAAGCGTGATCACCACGAATCATCGATAAAATTGCACGACGAATTAACCACATAATCGCAAAGATCAGTGCGGTAAAAATCAATTTATGAGTGAGAAGAAAATCGACGACTAACTGCACTTTCTCCATTACCCGACTCCCTGTTTGGTTTAGATAGGTTGACCTTTCATGCTAAATATCGCTCAGAAAACAGATAGCTAGCTTGCGAGAGGACAACCTTACCAAATTATTCAGTCGGTAGCCCCAGTTCACTCTCTTTAAATACGATAAACGCACGGCGGTTTAAAGCATTGGCTTCTGGAGATTCTTCGTTGATCACAGGTTGAAGCTCACCAAAGGCTTTTACTTCCCACACAAACTGCGATGGATCGAGTTTCGTCTTGAGATACGCCACCACGGTTTGCGCTCTTCGCTCCGCCAATTGTTCATTATAAGAGAGCGAACCCACTTGGTCGGTATGACCAGCCACCATAATGCTACCTTCTAAACCTTGCAGTTTTGCGATGAAATCATCTAATTGTGAAAGGTCTTCCGGTTTTAATTCCGACTTATCGAAATCGAAGTGTGGTGTCATCGCCATGTAGATCTTACGTTCTGGTTTTGGCGGCTCACAGAAAGGCATCTCTTCGTACTTCTTCGCCTCTTCAAACATCACGTAAGCACGACGGTTTTCAGCACGAGCTTGATCCGATTTACCCAACGCTAGCGGCTGCGACTCACCAAAGTGCTTCACTTCCCAATCGTATTGCTCTGGGTCGAGTTGCTGCTGAAGGTACGCTTCTACCGATTCAGCGCGTCGCATAGACAGCTTCTCGTTATATTCGTCAGAGCCTTTAAAATCGGTGTGACCAACAATCGTGATGCGTCCGCTCAAGCCTTGAATATCACGGATGAACGCACCTAGGCTTGCCGCATCGGCTTCACGAATGATGGATTTATCGAAGTCGAAATGCTCGGCTACCGCAATATGGATTTCGCGTTGCGGTGCCAAACATTCACTGATCAGAAACTTGGAGACATTGACATCGGCAAACTTTTCTCGGTTCTCTTGGCTTACATACGCATCCGCCGAACAACCTGCCAATATTGCCCCTGCGATCATGCCGCTTAACAAACGAATCGTCGTTTTCATATCGCCCTCTTATAACTTACCAACTAGGTTAATGAACACGCCTGATGCATCGTAATCGTCATCATTCGCTAGATTGCCATCAAAGCCTGAGAAGTTGTAACCCACGCCGACTTTGAAGTTGTCGCTCAAATGTTTGTTAACCGAAACCAATGCTCCCTGCTCTAACTCGTCGTAGGTGCTGTCCGTCTTCCAGTGGTACTCACCAGTCACGTCCCAATCTTTCATAACACGGTAAGAGGCACTCAAACCGTAGAGAGAAATTTTACTGTCGACTGGAATGTCTTCGCCTGACTGACGAGTGAAGATTTCATGCTTGTCCTTATAAGCGTATTTCGCGCCTAAATCCCAGTTTGCATCCAACGAGTAGATACCTTCGATTTCGATGATGTGGCTTTCTTCATCTTTGTAATCCACATCGCGGTTAAGTTGGTCGAAGTCCACCAAATACGTATAACGAGAAAGTACGTTCAAACGGTCGTTGTAGATTGGGCGATATGCTAAACCTGCGGTCGACTCAATAAAACGAGCCAACACTTTATCGCTCGATTTGCTCTCTGAGCGTGAGTAGTTGAACTTACCAAACAAGGTGTACTCTTCCGTTAGATGATGTGTGTAACGGTTAGTCGTCACCCATTGGTCGACACGTTTTTTATCTGGGTCTGCGGAATCATCGGTCTTGTCGACACGGTACTCGACTTTGTTCTTGAACAATACGTCATCGACATCGATGGATGTGCTCACACTCACGGCTTGGCGCTCTGTGGTGATCTTCTGGTCGTCTTCAATTTCGCCTTTTTGATAGCCAATCCCCATGTCGATGTCGTCGTTCATGTCGTAACCAAAACCAAACGAGTCAATACGACCTTTGCCGTTGTTCTCATCTACAAATTGGTTTTCTTGGTAGAAATCGACGGTTGAAGTCAGGTCTGCACGTTGACCGACAATCACGTTGTTTTTGCCTTCGTAAGTGTCGTCTACGTAGGTTAAGTAGGTGCTGTAATCTTCCGTTACGTCATACGTCACGCTCGCTTCTGCGGCATCGCCGCGATCACCCGTGGTGTATTCCGCGCCAACCACAAAGTCTTCTAGAATTCGCGTTTCACCACCGAGCGTGACGCTGTCGTTCTCGTCGTATTCGTCTGTTTGGCCTACGGTTTTCTGACCTTTGATGTACACGTTGTTGTCGCTGTCCCAGATGTAGTCAGCACGCAGACCCGCTAACGTGCCTTTGCCTTTTTCATCTTGGTTGTTTAGCTCTTCAACTTGTTTACCCGCTGCCGAGATCTTGATGTGTTTGGTGACTTTAACTTGGGTTTCCAATTCCGCTTGCTGGGTATCCGTTCGCAAATCACCATCGGATTCACGCTCTTCAACCGAGGTAAAGCGCGTCTTAACAGCAACTCGGTCAGTGGCTTGGAAACGAATTTCGGTACCGTAAGACTCTTGCTCTAAGTCATCATCTTGGCTAGCAAAACTGTAACCTGCGTCTTTGGATTTGTACCAAGCTTTAACGTCGTTACCCACCGCAGAGAATACGTTAGGAGCTAAGTCGTAAAGGTTCATCACCCCTTTCACTTGGTAGATATCACCTTCACGATCTTCCGCGTTGCTGCCAATTGGGGTAAAGGTTAAACCGCCATCGAAAGAAACGTAGTTGGAATCGGTTTGACGACCTTTACTGTGTCCGAATTCGGCTTTTAAGTACGTCCCTTCAGATGCACGCAAGGTTAAGTCCGTGCCGTACGCTTCGTAATCTTGGTTGTCTTTTTCTTCGGTTTGGTAGTTTGCACCCACACCGATGTAGTCGTTCACCCAACCTTTCACACGACCACCAGCGGTCATTGCGTCAAGCGCGTCACTGCCTTGAGGGACGTATTCATAGTCCACCGCAAGATAGTTTTTGTATCCTGAACTCGGTTGGTCGTTTATCACATCACCAAAGTTATCCGAAATGATGTTGTTCAGCGGTCTGGTCAGAATAATGCGGCCTTGGTATGGGTCGATTTCATAGTCACGCCCCGATTGCAGCGGCATTTCTTGCACAGTGATGCTGCTGTCTGGGTCGACAACTTTCACCATCACTTTGTCACTGCCCGGTACCACTTCACCATGACGCAAGAAGTACAACGAACCACCAGTACCTAGGAATTCATCGTGAGCGAAGAGTGAATCAGATTCAGCCGCAAAGCCAACAATGTTTAGACGATCTTCACCAAACTTGGTGGTTGAACGAGTACGGTAGTCACCTTTAAAGCCGTATAAGCTACGGTTGTAATCGTTGTTGTCGGTGCCAGTAATGCCAGTGTTGTAGTTACCCCACAACACATTGGATTTGTCGTACTCAACGTTGAGGTAAACCTTACCTTTGGTATTTACCACTTTGTAGATGTTGGAACTGTCACCATAGTTGCCGTAATACATCTCATCGTCGTCTTCGAGAATGTCGAATACGCTGGATGAGTCAGAGGCAAACGGGTTCTTAAACATGTCTCGCACGTCACTCTCTTTAGTATCAAAGTGAGTGGTAACTCTGAGTTTGTCGCCAAATTTACCCTGACCAAAGTACGCCAAGCGTCCTTGGTTATAGATGTCATCTTGGTATTGCTCGTCGACGGCTAATGCGGCGGAGTTGCCCGTCACTTTGTTTTTACCGATGTAGAAATCCGCAAGACCTGCTTGTACCCAATACTCATCAGGAATACGCACGTACAGTTGGTAGCGACGCTCTTCACCGCTGTCGAATACTACACGAGTAGGGAAGAGATACGCATCTGCTGGCAAGTACTGTTCTGCGTATAACTCGCCCTCTTCCACATCAAACTCGTCTTCGCCAATCACGACTTTATCGACGCCTTTTAGTCCCGTACCCATGAATCTTGCCAGACCCGCAGAGGTTGGAATGTTGTGACGCATCAACTGAGCTTTACCAAGCTTGCGGCTTTGCTCTTCTTCACCGTCGTTCTTGTCGATATCGACTTCAGAATCTGGCTCGACAAGGTCAATCACACCAACCGTCGTCACGTCCATGTTGCCGTCTTTATCGAAGGCTTTTAAACGGAACAACAGCTGTGTGTTGGATTCAAATTGATACTCTTGGTCGGTCGCGCCATCCCAAACAATGTTGAAATCGTTGGCAAATTGCTGACCTTCAACCACTGCTAAAGGGTCAACCAAGCCACGGTCACCACCACGGAAGACTTCCAGTTGGTAATGGTCAACGTAGTAGCTGAAGTTGGTTGTGATAGCAAAGCTCATCTCTTGCAATGGCTTGCCATCTTTCACTTCAACATCGCTGCTAATGCTCAGGTCAAGTACCGGGTCAAATCGCATGATGTCGCGGCTTACCCAAATCGCACCTTGGTCTAGGTAGATACGCGAGTTATCCGTTTGTTCGTGAGCTTTTACTTCAATACCCAGTGAGTCACTGTCAAGTTTCTCCAATTGGCTGGTGTCTTTCGCGTACGAAAGTATTGGCAACGCAGCCGCGATACACATTGTCAGTTTTGATTGTCTAAATCTAATCATAATAATCCTGCTTAACCGCTTGAGTGGTTGGCTGGGTCTGGCCCAGCCTGCGTCTGTACTGCGAACGGTTAATCATCCCCACTGCTTTGAATACTGAAGTTAAATTTCGTCAGTTTGTTTGGTGTGATTCGGCGTACTTTCGGGTTCTCACTGACCACCCTCATGCCTGTCGGTAGCGAGTCTGTGTCGACTTTGACCAAGAACTGCTTACCTTTTTTATTCAACACCCACTGATCTGGAACGTGGTATCGACCATATTGGTCTATCTCGATGATGATGCCTTCGACCGTTAACAGTCGAACGCCTGGGATACCGTCTTCGTAAAGTCCTTTGTTCTCTACAATGATTTCCCATAAGTACATATCCCCATCTCGGTAGAGGTTTCTCACCACGTCGATGTTCTCTGCCGACAGACCTTTTTTCTTATCTCCTTTGTGCTTGGTAATCGCGTTACCTTGCTTATCGAACTCGATGTGCGTGCCGTTATCCGTTGTCACCTTGAACGGGAAACCTTGGCGAGTTCGAGTATTAAACTGGAACACCACTTTGTTGCTGTGTTCGAGGGTACGGTTACGAGATAGACCAAACAGCTCATCGACTTCATAGCCTTTGTCCACACTCGACATAACAACGTCTTGGCCTTTGAGTTTCACCTTCACATCTTTAAGTTGGGTTTCAACGCCATCTTGAGTAATGAAAGTTGAGCCCAGTACGTAATCGCCTGCGGCAAGGTCTACATCAATATAAATGTCATCTGCCGTTGCGTCTGCTTGGAAACCGTCACCGTTGTGGTCTTCAAACACCTTGCCGATGATCGAAGCGGTGTCGAATACCTTATCTGGCATGACTTCAACCGTTGCACTGGCGAGGTTCGACTTCACAACGTAGTTGGTCGTGGTGTTTTGTGCCGAGAAGCTTTCTGCCGGTGGCGCTTCGGCCCATGCTGTGTTGGTGTAAACGCCAAAGGTAGCACCGACGCTTACACGCATTAGGTAACGGATACGAACAGCATCAGCGGTTTTCGAATCGCCCTTGCCGTAAATATTCATGTCGCCGACTTCGAAGAACAGTTGATTGGTCTTCGTTGGCTCTACGGTGATTTGGATGTCATCCGAGGTATCAAATACGCCATCAGGACCACTGTTGACCATCTCTGTCGAGTCTGGGATGTAAGCAAAGCCGCCCGGATAGCGGTCAACCAAACGTACACCCGTGAATGGGTTGTCGTTTTCATTGGTAATCACGACTTCGTATTCAACAACTTCACCGACGCTCGCCTCTGACTTGCTCGCTACCTTGGTCACTTTCAGCATGCCTTCGTTGTAAGCTTGCTTCTTAACCTTGATCGTGACGTTGGCGGACGCGACTTCACCTGTCGATGCTTTCGCGGTAAAGACGTTCGTGAAGTTGTCATCAATGCCTTGGTTGATCTCACCTGTCACTACGATTTCGTATTCATTACCTTGGTACGCCTTCATAGTGTGGTTTGAATCGACATTGCTATCTGAATCGACAGAAACCACCACACCAGACTTAAGCTCAGTGATGGTCGCTTTCCATGTGGTGAACAATGGATTGCCGTTGTTACCAATAAGCTTATCGATTTCATCCAACAGGTTGACGCTTTCTGCATCTGCAGAGCCTCGGTTGGTCGCCGTCATCGTGAAGGTAATTTCATCGTCGTCGTTGGTGTATTCCGCTTTATCTGCCACCTTGGTCACCGACAAAATGATCGGCAGTGGTTTGATAGTTGCGAAATCATCCGCCAGAACATCACTTTCTGACTTGTCGTAGGCATACGCGTGGTTGGTGATTTCTCCCATCGCATCCGCGTTGACGACACCCGTGATTTCAATGTCCAACTTATCGTTTGGCGCAATAATCACACGGCTATTCACGTCCAGATTGTCACCTTGAATCTGTGGTAACACGATGGTGCGGTCATCACTGTATGAGCTTGTCATGCTCCAACTGGTAAACGCTGGCGCTTCGGTGTCATGAATCGTATTTACCTTCAACTCTGAGATAAGATCCTTAAGCACTATCTCTTCGGTAAACGATCCAGATTCATTACTTAACACCACGTGGTAAGTGACGTTTTCACCCGGACGGTAGTACTCATCATCGACGGTCTTCTCTAGCTTGACCGACTCTGGCATCGCCAATAGCATCGCGCTTGCTTCTTGAGTTTCACCGCGGAACAACGCACTTGCTGTGTTCTCAATCTCGCCCGTTGCGTATTGATTCACCAAACCAGTGATGACGAACTCCACTTCATCATTCGCTGCAATGGTCAGCGTTGAATCGATGTCCGTATTTACGCTTGGAATATTGGTAATGTCAGTATCGGAACTGCCCTTGTTAACTTCGATACGCCACGAATCGAACGCTTTGACTGTCGTGCCATCTAAACGAACCACTTCAAGATCACTAATGGCATCTTTCACCTCGACATCTGTTGCTGGCACCGTACCTTCGTTCTTCACTTTGACGCGGAATGTCGCTTCTTTGCCCGGAATGTAGAACTCAGTGTCAGCGGTTTTCTCGATAGAGATACCTTGCGATTGAGGCTGAATAGTCGCGCTCGATTGTTGTGTGGTGCCATTCAAATCAGCGGTGGCAGTGTTGGTAATTTCACTCGCCGCTAATGGGTTGGTTTTCGCCGTAATGGTGAACTCAACAATGTCATGCGGCGCGATATCGATTACTGAACGAATGTCTTGGTTATCGATAGGCATTGGCGTGATCGTTGTGCGGCTGTCAGTGTTGGTTGTTTCAATCGTCCAGCTTTCAAACGCTCGCTCATTAACACCGTAAATGTTGGTCGCTTTGATACCCGATAGAATGTCATCCAATTTAATGTCGTTATCGAAACCATCGGTACCGTTGTAAACACGAACATGGAAAACCGCTTCCTCACCCGGAATGTAAATTGGTGATTCTGCTGTTTTCTCAATCCAAACTTCTTCAGGTAAGGTTTCTAACGTTGCTGTTGCATCGGTGGTCGCACCGCCGAACTCAGCTGTCGCGGTGTTAACGATGTTAGCCACCGCACTGCTGTTGACTGTACCTGTGATGGCAAATTCAACCGTGTCGCCAGGCGCGATATCAAGGTTGGTAGAAATGTCACCGTTTGGTCCTGGTACCGTTTCGATATTGGTGCGTGGGTCGCCTTTAGTGGTCACGATGGTCCAATCATTCAATGCAGGCTCCATTGCTCCACCCGAGGTTTCCACTTCGAGTGAAGAAATGATGTCCTCGACTTTTACATCGGCCGCAAAGCCAGAACCGTTGTTGGTCACTTTGACGCGGAATGTAGAGAACTCTCCCGGCTGGTAGTAACGCTCATCGGTGGTTTTCTCTAGAATGATATCGCCCGGACGCGGTTTCAACGTTGCCGTTGCCGTCACGTCTTTACTGTTGTGATTCAACGTTGCGGTGTTAACAATGTCGCCCGTCGCTTCTGTATTGACTAGACCAATAACGTAAAGGGTGATGGTGTCGTTCGGTGCGAGGTCGATGTTGTAATCAATATCCTTGTCGACAACGAGTGAGTTAGCATCGACTGTGGTCAGTGAACTGCCCGTAACATACTGAACCGCCCATTGCAGGAAGGCTTGGTTCGCCGAGCCATCAATGGTGTTCACGGTTAGCGCACCAATTTCATCTTTTAGGTTGATGTCATTCGCGTAGCTGTTGCCTTCGTTGACGATTTTCAGGATGTAACCTGCCGCTTGGTTAGGGCTATAAAACTCTACCATTGGCTCTTTGGTGAAGGTTAAATCTGGGATCTTCGCCGTGCTGGTCGCTTCTGCGGTTTTAGTCGAACCGTTGTAGGTCACTTCAACTTGGTTGGTGACATCGCCCACCACTTCTGGGTCAAGCTCCCCTTCCGCCGTAATGGTCACCACATCATTTGGACCGATGTCCAAGCTGCCATCTAAAAACTCACCAGTGGACGATGGGAACTTGGTGTCACCCGTCTGTGAAGATGCATTGAAGAAGATGGTGCCAGATTCAAACGCTTTTACTGTCGCGCCCGTAATACTGGTTGAAGTGATGTCGTTGACCAGATCTTTGATCTCCACATCACTCGCCCAGTTGGCGGTGGTGTTTTCGATCTTGATGGTATAGGTCAGCTTGTCACCTGATTCGTATTGGCTCTTATCAACTGTTTTATCGACCGTGAGGTCAGCAGTTGCCGCCACGTAAGTCGCATCCGCAGTTTGAGAGCTGCTTGAATCGCTCACTTCCACTACGTTGGTGATATCGCCAACAAGGTCCGCTTTTACAACACCTTCAACATGAAGTTTCACTGTGTGATCTGGGTGAATGTTGTAACGAATCTGATAACCATTGTCGCCAGTCACCTCAGAGCCCGCTATGGGTTGAGTCAACGTTGGATCGGTACCATCAACGCTCACAGATTTTGCTGACCAAGAATCAAACGCACGCACAGGTAATGTTGCGCCAGCTTTCTCAGCACGAATTGTCTTCCAAAGGTCTGAAATCAACACATCGGTCGCATAACCTGTACCGGTATTTTTCACCTCAATGTCGTAACCAATGGTATCACCCGGATGGTAAATCGCAGGGGTGATTGAGGTTACTTTAGTCACAGCAAGGCTTCCCGGTTCTGGGACGATAACTTTTTCTTTGAGGTTGTAGGTGAAGTACTTGGTTCCTGAATTCAGCTTACCTTGTAGTTGGTTTGTAAACTCACCAACGGCATCATCACGAACATGACCAACGACTTCGATTAGGATTTCACTTTCTGCACCGCCATCCACTTTACCATTCATTTTCACGGTAACGTCGATGTCAGTATTGGCTGCGATAGATTGGAGCGGTGTAATGTCACGGAAACCAGAAGCGTTACCGTCGCTCACCACACTTGCTGTTACTGCCCAATCTTTAAGTGCTGTCTGTTCAGAGCCATCAGCAACTTCAACCTTGTACGTCGAGATCAAATCTCGAACATCAATTTCTTCGTTAAGTAGCGTTTCATTTCGAATGCGCATTTCATAACGAATCTCGGAACCCGGTGTGTAAGTTGGTGTGCTGGTCGACTTCTCTGCCGTTAAGCTTGAAGTACCCGGATCCAACACAATCGCATTACTATCAACATCATTCACTTTTGCAATATTTGTGATTGTGCCAGACGCATCCGCCGCTACCGTGCCGTCAATCTCAAACACAACCGCATCACCCGGCATCAAGTCGAACGCTGCATTCAGTGGCACGGTTCCTTGGTAGTTACCCGTAATAGAGAATCGGTCTGGATCAGGCGCACTTACGATTGCCACACTGTAGTCTTGGAATGCAGCCTTACCATCTGATGTATTAATGGTGTTTAGCTCATCAACGATAGTCGCGCCATTGGTAATGCTGTCGCCCACGTTGGTCACACTAACTTGATACTGAACTTGACCGTTCGGGTTGTAGTGACAATCTGTACCCGTCGTTGATGGGAAAGTACATGTACCACTGTCTGCGGTAGTACTCAGCACTGACTTCTCGAAGTTCAATACAGGCACAACTGGTGGAATTACATCAGTTGTATCACTTTGGTTGCCTGCTTTACCCGTGTTGCCATCGATATCACCAAGTGCATCTGGGCGAACTTTACCAGTAACCGTAAACTCAATGACTTCTTCCGGAGCGATATCGACTAACAGGTCAAGATCATCGGTTGCATCATAAGATTCGATGTAAGTGTCTTGTGTTCCCGTTGTACCTGTTGAAGTAAAGGCATGGGAGATGTTGGTCTCTGAGAACGCAGATTTCGTCGTCCCGCCAATCACCTCAACGCGAACGTTAGAGACGATATCTTGGATAACGGTTTGATCACGCCACACGGGTTCGGTGTTGGTCACCGTGAATTTGTAGATGACCTCATCTTCCGGTTTGTAAGTGTCACCGGATACATAAGATTTGCCATCGATAGAGACAATTTCTTTACTCACCGACAGGTTACTACCCTCTGGCGTGACTTTCGCAGAATTGAAGTTGCTGCCGTTGTATTTCGGAGTCGCAACAATCTGGTCGAGCGCGTCTTGGCGGATCTGTGACTCCATGACAAAGTCAATCCAACCACCCGGCGCAATTGAAAGTACAGGAATGTCGATATCTGCATTTGCGCCGCCGGTATAGCCATCAATTAGCGTCGTCGCTTCACCCGAGGTCGTCGCGGTCACTGTCCAACCATATTGGCCAAATGCCTGTAGCGTTTGTGAGTCAGATTCGCCTGCTGCGTTTTGCGCGACACGTACTTTGACGTTTGAGAACAACTCTTTCAGTGACTTGTTGTACTCCAAACCTTTACCATTGTTCTCAATACGCAAGTGGTAAACGATCTTTTCGCCGTCTGTCGTATGGTTGTATGTGGTCTTGTGTGTCGCTAGTGATGTATCAGTGTACGCTTTATGCGACTTAGCAATGCTCACCGGCAGCATGTTCACGGGTTCTGACGGTAAATTATGGCTGTTGTCTACCACCGCAACGTTGAGAATTTGGCCAACGGCTTTCTCACTGATCTTCGCTTTAATGGTGTAAGTAACAAAGGTTCCACCTGTCGCGAATCCGTTTGCGGCTAAGTTGAAATTAGTGTCGATATCACTGTTATTGCTGACAGAGCCTGCATCACTGATGCCACTCGAATCGGTACTGGTCACGATGGTCCATGAATCAAACGCACGACCTTTACCGCTTCCATCGAAGTAATCAGTCTGAATCTTGCTGATTTCATCCTTGATTGGCATCTCATTGATGTGAACGTTGTTCAAGTTCTTCAGTGAGATTTCATACTCGATGTAACCACCCGGCGTGTAACCACCGCTTAACTCGGTAGTGCCATCCTGATCGTAGATTTTGGTGACATGTTTAGAGAAGTCGTACTTCTCAGCAGACGCTTTGGTCTCCGCACTCACGGTATCACCATCGACAGTAAGCAAGTTCAAGATCTCACCGACGGAGTTGTTGTTCACCCTAGCTGTGACAACGTATTCAATGGTTGTGCCTTTAGGGATGGATGCATGAGTATCGATGTCTGCGTTATCAGCAATCTTGCCATCCAGATCGAGAATAGCCGAGGAGCTGCCACTGACGATCCTTGGAACAACCGTCCAACCCGAGTCAAACGCTTTACCGCTTGTGCCATCGACAAGATCGACCATGATATTGGATAGTCGGTCGATGACAGGAATGTTGTATGCGTTGCCCTTACCATCGTTTTCGATCGTTAAGCGGTAAACCAGAGGTTGTCCCGGTTCATAGCTTGATTGATCTACCGTCTTGGAGAACGCTAGATGGTAGCTGTTCGGAATAACCGTGATGCCACCAATGGTGATTGTGCCAGTCGCGTCTTCTCGCACTACACCAACAACTTCAAAGGTAACAGAGTCTTTTCCTGCGACATCGATCGTTGTGTTGATGTCTTGATTATCCGCAACGGTGCCATCTAACGTGCCATCTGTTGTACCGTCGCCACCATTAGAATCGTCCTTCGAAACATCTACTGTGAAACCTTTATCAAATGGCGTAGCCAAAGAGCCATCCAACAACTGAGTCGTCACACCGGTGATGTTTTCACTTACTGCGTGGTCATTGACATAACCGGTTTGAGAAGAAACCGTCACTTGATAGGTAAGTGTATCGCCCGGAGAGTAGAATTTTGATTCCACGCCATTAACCAATAGCTTTCTGACTACATCACCACCGTTGTATGCGCGCTCCATCTCGTGATGAGAAACGTGTGATTCTTCAGTCACTTGGCCAAAGTCACGGTATACGTAGGCATCATTCTCAATTTTGTCATTTAAGTTACCCATTGAATCCTGAGAACCAATGACATTGTCTTTAACACGAGCTTTAATTCGGAAAGTACGCAATTCGCCCGCAGCAAGTGTCATCGTGTTCGATGCATCACCCGGTGGGTAAATAAAATCTTCTGTAGTTTGAGATTGAAAACCGCCACCGTCATCGAAATCAAACTGCCAGTATTCGAATGGAGATTGATCTGGGTAGTTTTCATATTGATTGTCTTTGTCATTTGCCAACACAGAGCGAATGTCTGTCAGTAAATCAACGACCTTAAGACCATTTTCAACATTCGCGCCGTTGTTCAAAACACGAACCTCATAAGTGACGTCATCGCCAGGGACAAAACGTACTTTGTCCGCTGTTTTCAGAATAGAAACGTTAAGAGAATCCCCCGATGTACCACCAATTTCGGCAGAAGAGGATTGGTTTAAGTTCGTCGATGGGTCATAGATCTCTGCGGTATTAGAGATCTCATCTTCTACATAGTCATTTTTAACTGTAGCTTTAATGGTATAGACGACATAACCTTCTGAGCCATTGATCTTAGGGTCAATATCGATGTAGCTATTGATGTTGCCGCCATCTGGAAAACCTGACTTCTCACCTTCATAACTGCCTGTTTTAAAGGGTGAGTTATTGGAGTCTGTCGACGCTGTAATTGTCCAATCTGAGAACGCATTTAGGCCGAGGATATCATCCGTAACATGCACTTCGTTGGCATAGCCTGGACCAGTATTGACGATTGTGACTTTAAACGTCACCTTATCGCCGGGCTTGAAATCATCGTTTGGCGTTGTTTTGGCAACAATAACTTTCGGATCGTGAGGATAAACTACTACCGTGTCCGAAGCTGAATTTTGAATGCTTGAATCAGGCGTTTTAATTTCTGCCGTGTTATCAAATCGAGAGTAAATGATCTCGTTTTCATTTGAGCGATCGATTTGTGCCACGATGGTGTAAAGCACTTCAACGTTTGGCGGGATATGCGCTGTGGTGTCTAGATCTGTGTTATCGCTAAAAGTACCGACATCTGTATAAGCAGGGTTGCCATCAAGTTGAGGATCATCCGAGATGATCTCAGCACTGATCGTCCACGACTTGAAGACTTGTTTTGACGTCGTGTCTGGTTCCAATATCTTCGCGGTGATCGAAGATAAGGCGTCTTTTACCGCCACATTTGTCGCATAACCGTTTTCTTTATCGTTCTTCAGGCTGATTTGGTAAGTGACCTCAGTATCCAGCTTAGAATAAGCCGTCTGCTCACCATGAAAACCTGAGTCAGTATTGGTCTTAACGCGTTTGTTTAGCTCAATCGCAAAATCACGAGGATCAGAACCTCGGTCTGCATAAACAGAGCCATCCACCGTGACTTCGTTTGAGATATGACCATTTGCAATTGGGTTAGTGTCAGCAACGATGGTGTATTCGATATAGGAGTGAGGTTGAAGCGTTGCGATGACATTTAAATTGTCAGGGTGTTTAACTTCTCCGGTCATCCCCGTATTTGAAGCAGTTGCTGGTGTGCCATCGTCTTTAAATGCTTCAGCGGTGATCGTCCAATCCGAATAAGCATTGATTTCTTTGCCGTTGATATCGGTTGTTTTCACTGAGTTCAGGTCATCTAGCACCTGAACTTGGTTTGCAAAACCATCACCATCGTTCGTCACGGTAATGGTGTAAGTAAGAGTCTGGCCTGAAGAGTAAAAGCGACTATCTACATCTTTACTTGCGCGCAAGTTGTCATCTGGTGTTTGAACACCCGAGCCTTCTTCAGTGACGTTATCGTTAGAACAACTTGGATCGTCATCAAGAATAAGACCAGTGCTGGTATCATTGGTTTTCGCAGTCAGCTTGTACTTGATGGTTTTACCTGGAGCGATATCTGGGGTTAGCGAAAGTGGATTCGACGTCCAAGTGCCGTAGCTAAAGGTGCCTGGGTCCGAGCCAATCGAGTCCTCACCCGAAATAACCTCAACTTTCCACTGTTCAAAAGCTTGGCCATCCCCTGCGCCACCCGCTTGCTCAGTCTTAACACAAGTTAGGTTATCTTGGACTAACAGGTTGTTGGCAAAATATTTTGATGAGCCATTTGTAACGGTAATTTCGTACTCAATTTCACCACCTGGTACATATTCGGATGCAGAAGTGGTCTTCGAAATAGAGATATCAGAATCCGTCACACTCAACACTTTTTCAGCATCAACCGTATCCGAAATACTGGAGCTTTTGACCAACGAGCCTGAGTCATCCGTTACAGAAGCAGTAAAGCCTTGCAAGGTACCAATCGTGATTGGGGTAAGGGTTGCTTTAATTTGGTAGGTGATCGACTCGCCCGGATAGATAGAAACGGTATCGTCAAAATCGACATCCGTTTGTGCGCTGCCTTGGTAGTCAGAAAGTGAGTTACTGCCAATGCTTGAAACCGTGATATCCCAGGTCGTGAAGGGGTTACCATCCACATCGGTGTTGTTGTAAGAAGGGGATAAATTGTTAGCTAAACCATTGCGGCTAATTAGGTCGCTAATATTTTGTTTTACATGATAATTATGAGCAATCGCACCACCGTTGTTACTCACCTTCAACTCAAAATCCACCTCACCGTTAATCAGGTATGGCGATGTTGAATTGAGCGTGTGTTCCAGTGCAATTTCAGGCTCAGATGGAGGCGTTGATAGCGGGTTGCCGTCGACCGTACCAGCACGAGTCGTGGAGCTTGCTTGGGTATCAATATCGGAAACTAAGTCCGCAGCAACCGTCGCTTTGATGGTGTAAGTAATGTAACCACCAACAGAGATCTCCGCATCGGTGACTGACAAATCTCCTGTTGTTGCAAAGGTACCCGCATCGCTCCCCGATGAAGCCACGGCACTAATGGTCACGCTGCTAAATGCATTCCCTGTTGTGCCATCTAACTTTTGTCCTGTTAAAGACGCAAACTCTTGCTCAATATCTAATCCTTTAACCGCATAAGCACCATTATTGGTTGCCGTTAAAGAATAAGTCAGTGTGCCGCCAACATCGTATTCGGTCGGGCTAACGTATTCTTCGAGAAGATAATCGTATTCAGCCGGAGGGAAAGTAATTGTATCTGGGTTAGTAAAAGTCGTCTCTGTGCCGGAAACCGTTCCTTTTACTTCGGTGTTGCCAAGAACAATATCTTCAGCAGCATCATCAGCAACCGTCGCTTCAATTTGATAAGTAATACGCCCTAGCGGTAATAAGTTTGCGCCGGTCACATTCAGGTTGCTATTGCTAGAGGAGTAAGTACCTGCATTCGTACCTAGCGTATGAGTATCAGTGATCTTGACACTACTGAACGCTCTATTCGAACCAGACATCACATCCCAAATGGCATTCGTTACGGAGACATCACTGATCGTGCTGATCGTCGTATTTCGAACTTCAATCGAGTATGTAATGACCTGTCCATTTTCGTAGGGCAGACCGAATGTTGGATTAAAGGATATTTCTATTTCGCCTGCAGCTAATGCATTTTCAGAGTAAAAAAAAGCAATCAATAACAAGATAACACTAATCTTAAACATTGATGTAATGCTTTCCAACTTGTATAAATTTTTATTAGTCATTTTTAAGAAAGTATAATCCATAAAAATATAATATTTAGCGTAATAACACTGTTGAATTTAAAATAATAAAAATAAAAACCAAAATTAATCCCTGTTTTTCATGATAAATACACAACATTATTATCAGCCTAATGGCACAAAGTAATTTATATTTAAAATATAATAATCAATTGCAAATAGTAACAATAAATAAAATATATTGTTATATAAAGAATAGTTATCAGATTTGTCTTACAAAGAAATAAATGTATGGCTACAAAGTGGTAAGTAAAAAAATGCACATGATAATTTGTTTGAATCGTACACATGAATAAAACCACCATATATTCATTAAATCTATCATTCAAAAAGATTTTAATAGAAACCTCAGATGGGATTCGGATAAGTAATTTAAGCTATTATTCCTACCGTGACCTTTCACAACCTACATAACCTTTCGATTGGGTATAGACTCGAGCTTTATGTTGTTCTAACAGGTGATAAATCCCACCGACCAAAGCCAAGTTAAATTTTTATCCCAAAGTTCGTTTCCTTTTTTAACTTTCAGAAAAATTACAATATCTTCGCTATTTACCATACCACACTTTTCTATCTCCCTTGCGACAATACTTTGAACTACAGTACACCTGTAACATGACAGTAAGTTCTCAGCCTATTTCTTCAATAATTAATATCTAATCGTAATTACGTGTCGCTGACTACACCGGGTGAACTATATAAATTAACAACGCAATCTATTTAAAGCTTTTTAATTTTTTTGAGTTGTAAGAACGATAATTCCTGTATTTATATTTTAAATTTCCCTATACAATATTATAAGATTTTATATGATAATTAATGACGATATAACGTCGTATTTATTTAATAAAACACATTACCAACAATAAAATAAGATTGTAAAAAAGAAAAATTTTAAATTTACTGATATGATAATACATTTTTATTTTACAGCAAGGTTTAATGTACTTTATCTGAAATACTTAATACTCCATATTGTTTATTTTTAAAAAGTATCAAATAATTCATCCAAGTTACTAATACTAAAAAATTATGGATATAAAAATAAATTATCACTAAGTTTTCAAAAATGCTCTAAGATACAAACTATGAAAATGAATAGAGTACTATATGACATTTCTACCACAGTTAACCTAAAAATAATTAGCTAGTAAAATATTGATATTCTTCACTAGATCAGAAAAACTAAAAATTACAAACATACGACTTTAAGAAAAAAACCTAGACTTTAAACTGTTTATTTAATGATGATATGTAATTGGATTCGATACTCTTTGACAATACTCTTCAAAAAGCACTTAGAAATTACTCCTCTCTGAAGGCGCGATTCATGCTTTCTGTAATTGGCTTTATTAGGTAGCTCAATGGCGTTCGTGGCTCAGATAAAATCAGCACTTCGGCATTCATGCCTGAGGTTAAACGATGTTTTGTCACATCTTCCGGTGAAATTGCAATTCTAGCGAGATAAAAATCTTCTTGGTTTTCTTGCGAGAGCTTATCGGCAGAAATCGTCAGCACTGTACCGTCTAAAGGTGCCAACGTCCGTGCATTCAGAGCGGTCAGACGAACATGCGCTTGCTGGCCTGGACTCACTAAATCAATATCCTGAGGATTAACACGAGCCTCGACTAACAACTTATCGTCTTGCGGGACCAGTTCTAGTAACGTTTCACCCGAGCCAATCACACCTTTTTCGGTAAACACTTGCATGTTGACTACGCGACCAGAAATAGGTGCGTTGATCGTTGTTCTTGCGACAATATCTTGAGCGGAGCGATATTCTTCCCGAATTGCGACAATTTCCGTTTTGGTGTTTCGTAGTTCCTCTACAATCTCATTCAGCCTTTCAAGCTTCAACTCTTCAATTTGCGCTAGGTTCTCATCTAACCTTTTTCTAACGGTGAGCGATTGCCTGTCTAACTGGCTTAAGGTACTTCTCACCTCCGCTGCTAGGCGCTTGAGTTGAAGTAAGGTAGATTTTCCCGAGAAACCTTTTTGCACCAAGGCTTGGTTGCTGTCTATTTCTTCAGCAATAAAGTTGAGCCGTTCCGTCTCAATCACTTTGGTTTGCTGAAGGTTTTCAAGCTCTAAATTTGCTCCAGAAATACTCTGCTCAATGATACTCAGTTTACTATCAAAGAATCGCTTTCTCGCTTCAAAGATCTTGTTTTGAACCAGTTGTGCTTCTTGTACGATATCGACACGGGGAATGCTTTCAAGATCATCAGACCATACAATCGTTGGAAGCTCATCAAGCTCCGCACTTAAACGGTTTTCCTTTGCTAGAGTATGGATAAAACGACCACTTAACGAGTCCAACTTAGCCATAGCTTGACGCTTAGAAAGTTGAATTAATAACTGACCTTTTTCGACTAAATCCCCTTCCTGTACATATAGCTTTTCAATAATACCGCCTTCTAAATGCTGAATTTCTTGTCGCTTAGTGAGAACTGACAAATCACCATAAGCAATCGCTGCACTTTCTAATTTGGCTGTTGCAGCCCAGTAGCCAAGACCTCCAAGAAAAACACTTAAGGTCACCACACCGAGTAAAATTGGTTTTCGAAAGCTTAGTCTCGCTTTGGGGCTAAAACGATATACGATCTCGGTAGAACTCTGATTAACGGTTGGCAGTTGATTGCTCATTTCTTACCCTTGGGATATCTGTTCTTTCTTCGCCCATCAAACGTTTTAATACTTCATCTTTAGCGCCGTATAACTTGACTCGGCCGTCAGCCAAATACAACAGCCTATCCATTTGTCGTAACGTACTCGGATTGTGGGCAATGACGATAATCGTTGTACTCTGTGCTTTTAAATGGGCAATCAAACGTTGATACGCAGCCTCTCCCTCACCATCGAGGTTGGCATTCGCTTCATCGAAAATCACAATAGAAGGATCGCCATAAACGGCTCTTGCAAGAGCGATTCTCTGCCTTTCCCCCCCAGATAAACCACGGCCATTTTCACCAATAATGCAATCATAGCCTTTGTTTTTCTTGAGTATTAATTCATGACATCCTGCTAGTTGAGCCGCCTTGATGACTTTAGCGGGGTCTTCTTCTTTAAAGCGCGCGATGTTCTCTCGAATTGTGCCAGGAAATAACTCCACCTCTTGAGCGAGATACCCAAAATGCACGCCGCGATCTTCAGATGCCCATACGGAGACTTCCATTCCATCAAGAGTCACTTTACCCGCTAATGGCTTAACCGTACCTAATAACAGCCGAGCAAACGTCGATTTACCCGTACCAGAAGGGCCAATCACCCCAACAGCAACACCCGGAGGAATCGATAAGTTGATCGATGAGAGCACTGGTTCGGTTGCTCCAGGATGGCGATAGGCCAGTCCGGTAAGCTCATAGTGTCCTTTTGGTTTAGGCAGTGGCATATCTGATTCATCTTGGCGCACGATCGCATCGATTTCTTTCAACCTTTTATAGGCGCCTTTAGCAGACATCGCACTTCGCCACGTGCCTATCGCCTGCTCCATCGGCGATAATGCCCGACTCATTAATATGGAGCTCGCGATCATCGCCCCTGCCGTTATCTCATGTTGGATAACTAACCATGCACCACCTCCCAGTAAAAATATCTGTAGTGATCCACGCACAAACTTAGAAAAGTTAGCCATGTAGATGAACTTACCTGCAACTCGCTCTTCAAGCACATTCACTTCACTCACGCGCGACTGCCACTTCTCTAAAAATGCATTCATCATCCCCATTGCGAGAATTGAATTGGAGTTTTGCGTGGCTAATTCTGCTTTGTTGATATGAGAAATCGCTCTGACTTCGCTCTCTTGCATTGTTTTACGCGTCATTAGCTCATTAAGTAGACCTAGGCTAAACAATACGATAGATCCAAGTAACGCGATGTGACCTAGTATCGGGTGCAATAAATACACAAATAAAATAAACAGCGGTGTCCAGGGCGCATCCAACAGTGGATAAGGTGCTTGACTGCTCAAAAAGCTTTTGATGTTCTGAATGTCTCTCAGAGTTTGCGAGGTATAACTCTTCCCAGTATGTGATTGATATTGAATCGTGCGCTTGAGCATGAAAGCGGAGAGTTTTGTGTCCATCCAATAACCAAAAGATTTACTCATTTGTGCTCGTGCAATGTCGATGATGGACATGGTTAACAGCGCGACAATTACGATGACAGTGAGCAAGAATAAAGTATCGGTTGAGTAGGAGGATATCACTCGGTTGTACACTTGAAGCATGTACAGCGGAATAGAGAGAACCAATAAGTTGATAAAAAGGCTAAAAACGATCAGCAAGCCCGCAAGCGTGCATAGTTTTTGTTTCACTTCTTTGAAAACCGTTTTTTGCACGACTACTTCCGTTTAACGTGAAAATTGTAGGCGCCAGAAATACTAGCGCCTAGCTTAAGGTAACCTCAAATCGCTCTAGAGTGTCCGGTTAGTTCGCTTTAGCATGGCAGAGCCACGCAAACTAAGTCCCATCCAGAGTTATTTTCAGTCGTTTAGATTACGAACAGATCTGCACCATAGGTGTTGATGTCAGTTTCAGTCACGCCAATAAGTTTCACTGTTAGATCAGCCCCATCGGTAAACACTGCATTCCCAACTGCATCGTAGCTAAAGCTTAAATCACCGAAGGCTGTAACCGAGTCGCTAACAATGTGCAAAGAATCTTCACCAATGGTGAAATCCATAACCTTTGCTTCGCCATGGCCACCAAACTTATCCGTGAACACAAACTTGTCACTGTCACTCCCACCTACCAATATGTTATCTCCAGCCCCTACAACAAGAATATCATCACCAGTGTTTCCTAATAGCTTGTTATCACCCAACAAACCTAAAAGCTTATCGTTTCCAAAACCTCCTTTTAATAGATCATCACCAATCCCACCTTTTAACAAATCATCTCCAGCACCACCAATTAGGCGATCATCACCGTCGCCGCCGATCACATAATCATTACCGCCACCGCCAACAAACGAGTCATTACCACCAAAACCGATAAACAAATCATCGCCGCCATCGAAATCAGCAAATTGGTTATTTACACCTGCATCGCCTAAATACGTGTCATTGTCACTTGCGCTCATTTTTATTCCCTCTTGGCTTATTAATTGAATAGACCTTCTGTTCCACGTCTGACTAGATTCGTCACGACATGAGAAGTCTAATAGTCAACTGAATAGGAATAAGTTTGAATATGGGATGATATTTCAGACTGACATTTTAATAATAAATATAAAATTTAGTACTTTATAGAGTATTTTCTTTTTATTACAGCAAGTTAATACTAGTACTACAGGTTTCTCTTAGCCCAACTTGTAGCTTGCGTACGGTTCTTTACTTCTAACTTTCTAAAAATATTGTATAGATGTGATTTAATAGTATGCTCGCTGATAAATAAAGAATCAGCGATTTCCATATTTGAACCACCTTCTTTCAACATTTTTAAAACCTGAACTTCACGCCGAGTAAGCTCAACCTCAATAGCAGGTTCGATAATGCTATTTACTTCTCTGCCTCGATAATAATTTACTAGCTGATCAAGTAATCTTCGAGACAGCCAATTATCCCCTTTTATTATTGCTTTTAATCCCTGACAAACCTTGTCCATTGAATCTCCTGGACCAAATATACCTTTTACATGAGGCCAAGAAGCGAGTTCTTCTGTGTCTAAGTCATAACCTAGATTAAGCATTATGGTTCCTAGCACTTTATTACTATCTTTTAAATAAACTAAAGTTTCGGAAGGAATCTCAACTGAAAAATCAACAAGCAAAAAGTAGCGTTCCGGAATGAGTTCATGATAACTAGGGTTTTTAGTATCAATGATCGTTATTTTAGTTTCTGTATTTTTAGAAAGCATTTCCTTAAAGTTTTCACTCTGTAAACTTTGTTGAGTGAGCATTAGGATTTCAGGCTTTTCCATATACTGTTCCATAATGTTTCTCATACTTTCAGTGACTTAACATTCTTAAATTAGTAGTTAATCGTCAGCACTTAGTTTGATATGTAAGTGCTAGTTCACAGAGTAAAGTTATTTGCTACTTTTTTAAATTCTAAAGTTATTAAAAAGAGAACCAAAAAAAGTGTTTCTCATAAAAGAAACACTTTTAACACATTCAGGTCACAGAAATTATTAAGAGTTTACTAAATTAGGCAACCTAATATTGCAATAGCATTACACCGGTAACGAGTTGTCTGAAATATTTTCCTTTGCCCAAATAAGTGCTTGAACTCTATTTTTCACATCAATCTTCTTGAAAATATTATGTAAATGCGTTTTTACCGTATTCTCGCTGACAAATAATTGTTCAGCGATTTGTTGATTGGACGCCCCCATGGAAAGAAAGGTAATTATTTGTTGCTCTCGTTTGGTCAGAATAGCGGAAACATTCTTATTTATAGGTTTGCAATGTCGACGAAGGTAAGTAATGTACTGCTGAGAAAACTTACGACTGAACCACATATCTCCTTGAAGCACCTTACCAATACCAACTTGCAACGTTTTTATATCATCAGAGGTATAGAAAATACCGGCCAAAGTACGCCAAGCAAAGAGATCTTCTGTCGATATGGATTGCTCACAATTAATTAAGATTTCAAGCGTGTCTTTCTGCTTGGCCGCTTTAAACTCCGCATAACGGCGAAAAATTTCATCCGTGATCACGCTGCAATCAACAATAATGGCTGATGAAAGAGATTCATGTAACACTCCGTGAATCAGATTATCTGGCGTGATTAGAGCAACACTAATACCGAGTTTGGTCTCCAATACATCTTTCAACAGAGATGACTGTAGACTTCCCTCCGTGATTAAAATAACGTTTCGTTTTTTTTGCTGCTCCATCCTGATCGCATTCCCTTGGTCGTTTTTATTGAAATACGCAATAGATTTAGATAGAGCGGTAGTATTGTCAAGTATGAAAATCACTAGTACTAATTAATAACTCATTGAAATGTCAATAATTTTTAAGTGGCAAGTATGTGAGAGGTATTAGCATTTTTCAGACATTAAAAAAGGGAGTATAAACTCCCTTTTTGTGTTTGAGCAGGTGATTTAATCACGCACGTTAGAGGTAAAACACCACCTAACTTAGTGGATTGGAACTGCGTTTTTTTGGTTAAACTTACCAAAGTGTTGTTCTAACACTTCTGGCGTCAGCTTACCTTCCGCTTCCAGCTTTTTCAGCTCAGCGACGATCGCTTTTTGCTCTTCTAGCGACGGCAGTTTTACTTCTGGCTCCTGAGCGGTTTCTTGAGAAATTTGCTCTAGTTCTTTTTCGAAGTCATTCATAGTACTTACCTAAAATTAATGATTGAACTTTTAAACTTCGCCTATTCTATCCAACTCTATAACTTGAAGCTACCAACCATCTTGTCTAAACGAGAAGAGAGCGCTTGAAGATCGCGACTTGCATCCGCCAACTCTTCTGCTGTCGCGGTTGTCATTTCATTTATCGCGTTGATTTCTTCGATATTTTGATTAATGGTATGCACCACCGTGGATTGCTCTTCCGTCGCCGTTGCAACTTGTGTATTACGATCAGAGATGTCGGTGATTCGTTCAGAAATACTGATTAATACCTCGACTGCTTCATCGGTAGAAGTAACCCCTTCAATGGTGACCGCTTTGCCCGCTTCCATAGCACTTACCGCGTCTTGTGCGTCACTTTGAAGCTGATTGATCATGCGCTGAATCTCTTCTGTAGAATCAGCCGTGCGTGAAGCTAGGTTTCTTACCTCATCAGCAACAACCGCAAAACCACGTCCCTGCTCACCAGCACGAGCAGCCTCAATTGCAGCGTTTAGCGCAAGTAAATTCGTTTGCTCAGAGATGTCACGAATTACACCCAGAATCGAGCCAATATCTTTGGTTGTCGATGCCAACTGCGTAACAACAATATTGGTTGTTTCAACATCATCGGCTAGGCGGCTGATCACCTCTTTTGCTTTCATCACAACTTCTCGACCAGTTTGAGTGTTATCTGAAGCCTGATTTGCCGTATCAGCAGCGGTAGCAGCGTTCGATGCAATTTCACTGATGGTCGCACCCATTTGGTTGATAGCTGCAACTACTTGAATGGTTTGATCACGCTGCTCTTGGCTGTTGTCGTGTGTGGATGTTGCTTTCGTTGACACACTTTCTGCCGCTTGACTTAATGAGCCACTGGTTAAAGCAACCTCTTTCATCGTGGCATGAATCTTCTCAATAAATCCATTAAAGCCTTTTGAAAGCTGAGCAATTTCATCATTACCCTTAATTTCAATACGCTGCGCCAAATCGCCTTCACCTTGCCCAAGGTCGGTAAAACGATCGGCAATCAGTCGGATTGGTTTCGTAATGCTGTTTGCCAACCATACGCCCATGAGAATGAATACAACGGCAACAATGATGGTCGTAAACAGCATTTTTTTAGCTGTCGCATTCAGGTCTGCGAATACTTCATCAACGGGAACCACGCCAATAACAAACCAGTTCATTGAAGGAACATACAAACTAGAAACAAAAGTATCCTGCCCTTCAAACTCCACATTAATTAGGTTGAAGCTATTTTTGTTCAACAGCGCACTTGCGTCACTACCAAATAGTTTAGTGATAGAAGTTTGGTTCTTACCTTGTTGGCGGTGTATTTGAATCTGGCCTTGTTCATTAGTGAGGAACACGTAACCCGTATCTTCAATTTTAAACCCATTGAGCAAAGCAACCATGTCTCCCATAGATTTAGAGAGACCTGACATTGATGTACCATTAAGATCTTGGAAATTGGCAAACATTTTCACTTCGCCATTTGCCTCTTGGAACACACTCACGGACGTTTCTTGACCAGACGACGTAAATCCAAAGAACCAAGCATCTTGCGTTCGGTTAAGTTGACGTAAGAATCCGTTTTGATTCCAGTAATATGCCGTTTGACGATTCGCTACCGACGCATCATTAAGACCATACTGTGATTTAACGTTATTGAGCTGCTGAACCAACTGAACTTCTACTGACGGATCACGGTCTGTATTAGATAGGGCTTCAACAATAAATTCGTTTGTAGCCAGCTGTTTTGCCGCTTGTTGCATTTCGACAACTTCGCGGTCAATTTCGGTATTGATTTGCTGCAACATCGCAGGTAGCTCGATGTCAATAAGACGATGGCTCAATACATCTCTCGCATGACGCTGAGCCATAACACCAACAATGATTGTTGATGCTAGAACAGCAAACGTAATGCCAAGTACAACCTTCTGTTTGATGCTCAAGGAATGAAGTTTCAACATATTCGGACCTTTTAAAAGAATCACTTGTTATTGGCCCCACAAGGGGAATCAGGTGCATATCTCATGACACGCACACCACGGAATCTTTATCGGCTCATATGTACAAAACTAGAGGCATTTCTCATTATATTATGAAAAATAAATGTAACACACTGTCAAATAAGCACTTTCAGAGGTAGCACGTACTTGCAATTCTCTGTAGCGTCCCAATATTGAAAAGATAAATTGCAATAGAGCGTTGGAACTTTTTTCACATGGAAAATGACCAATACTCAACACGAAAATCACATGGATACCGAGAGTCCAAAGCATGCATAAATCTAACTTCGAAACTCTTCAGCAATACTTAGAGTCGCAGATCATCGGACAGCAAGATCTGGTAAAGCAACTGCTTGTTGCGCTTCTTGCGGATGGGCATATTTTAGTTGAAGGCCCTCCTGGGTTAGCAAAAACTCGTGCAGTAAAATCACTCTCAGACTGTGTTGAAGGTGACTTCCACCGAATTCAGTTCACCCCTGACTTGCTGCCAGCCGATTTAACCGGCACCGATATCTTCCGTCCCGAAACCGGAGAGTTCACTTTCCAGTCAGGTCCTATCTTCAACTCGCTTATTCTTGCGGATGAGATAAACCGTGCACCAGCCAAAGTACAAGCGGCAATGCTTGAAGCAATGGCAGAGAAACAAGTCACAGCAGGTCGTCATACCTACCCGCTGCCAGAGTTGTTTTTGGTTATGGCAACTCAAAACCCGATAGAGCAAGAAGGGACCTACCCCCTTCCTGAAGCGCAGCTAGACCGCTTTTTATTGCATTTAGAAGTGGAATACCCAGATGCAGAGCATGAGCTATCTATCTTGCGTATTAACCGCGGAGAAGCAAAGGGCGAAGTAAAGGTTGAACGCCCAATGTTAAGCCAACAAGATATATTCACTGCACGTAAAGAGGTGTTGGATATTCATATGGCAGAAACGATAGAGCAGTACATCGTCCGTTTAGTTATGGCGACACGTCAAGCCAACGAATATGACACTGAGTTGGACAAGTGGTTGTCAATGGGTGTGAGTCCGCGTGCCACCATCGCTCTTGATCGCTGTGCACGTGCGCACGCTTGGCTTGCTGGTCGTGATTTTGTCTCTCCGGAAGATGTTCAAACCATGGCTTATCCGGTACTGCGCCACCGTTTATTGTTGAGTTACCACGCTCAAGCGGAAGGCATTACGGCAAACCAGGTCATCGATAAACTGCTAAACCTTGTTGGCAGTGCATAAACAGGTGAGTGATATGTCCGCTACACATTCATTACCACCTCATGCGAATGGGGTGACATTAACCCTTGAAGAGCTGCTCCAATATCGCACTCAATCTGTACTTTGGTTACCACCAGCACAGAGTCTCTGGTCGCAGATGAGTGGTAACCATACCAGTCGCCAAAAAGGGCGAGGTATGGATTTTATGGAGGTGCGCCAATATCAACCTGGCGACGATATTCGCAGCATTGATTGGCGAGTCACCGCTAGGACCGGTAAAGCACATACAAAATTGTTTGCAGAAGATAAAGAGCAAGCGGTCATTCTTTATCTTGATCTAAGTTCTAGTCTACATTTTGGATCTAAGTATGTACTCAAATCCGTTCAATTGGCCCACTTTGCCAGTGTTCTAATTTGGCTAACTCTAGCTAAAAAAGATCGCATCGGCGCAGTGATTGATGACGGACATCAATGTCTTGAATTTCGCCCCTCTTCTTTACAAAGACAAGGGCTGCGGATTCTTAACGCCATAGTCGACATACATAATGCGCAAGTAACTCGTACTGCAAGCAACGACACTCGTACACTGCCTTATACACAAGTATTGGAGACACTTCATACGCTCACCCCAAAAGGCAGCGAATTGATTATGCTCAGTGACTTTGCCCACGTAACACCAACGGAACTGGCACAACTACGTCGACTCAAACAACACAATAGCGTAAGGGCCGTTCAGTTTTATGATCCGTTAGAAAGAGGCGAAACAGACTTTAGAGGTCAAGTGAAAGCTTCGGATGGGCTGCATAGTCAATGGTTTAACTTTGGCTCTAAAGGACAACGAAGAGAACTCGAAAGCCACTTTACCCAACATCAAGAAACCATTAAGCAGCAGTGCCATTCGATAGCAATTCCATTTAACACGCTATCAAGTGGCTGGCCCTTAATTTCACAATTAAGCTAACAAACTGACAAGCAGTATTTATTAAGCAGTAATAATAATGACAACAAACAACCAAAGCCTAGACCTTGAACCTTTGATTTTGCCAAACGCTCCGGATTGGTTTCCGCTCGCTTGGGGATGGTGGGTGGTGCTTGCAGCCACCTTGCTCTTCGTTTTCGGCATTTGTCTTTATGTGAGATGGCGTAAAAAACACTTACGCGCAAAAAAGACAGCATTAACACTTTTAACTCAACCTACCGCGCCTCATACCCCCTCTTCTGCTCTGGAAATATTGCGCCAGGCAGCATTGAGTTACTTTCCGCGTGAAGAGATCGCACCATTAACCGGAATCGCTTGGTATAAATTTCTCGATAGCCATACCAAAGAAAGTCGATTCGTAGACAAACAACATCAGTGGCAAGAAGCGTTGTATCAGAATTCTTCCCAAGGGCAGCATCAAAGCTTGGTAGACGATTGTGTCTTTTGGATAACCTACGCTTTGCCACCAAAGAAAAAGGCAAATAACCGTGACTGAGCAAACACTCATAACCGATCTTGCCCAATGGCTAAACATTGAATTTGTCTGGTGGTGGGCACTGTTTTTGTTGCCCATCCCATGGCTGGTATACAAGTTCCTGCCACAAGAATCTCAACAAGCCGAGATCAAATTGGCGTACTTACCAACCAATGAGAATCGCAGCAAGCCTAAGCAAGCGCTGCAAAAAGCACTTTCAATCGCGATCTGGGGCCTTCTTGTCGTCGCGTGTGCGCGTCCAGTTTGGTTTGGCGATCCCGTTGAATTCCAAACCAAATATCGGGACTTGATGTTAGTCGTCGATCTGTCCGGTTCGATGCAGCAGGAAGACATGGAACTCAACGGCGAATATATCGATCGCCTCACAGCAGTCAAAAAAGTTCTGTCTGATTTCGTAGCAAAGAGAAAAGGTGACCGTCTCGGAGTTGTTTTGTTTGGCGACCATGCTTATTTGCAAACACCACTCACTGCAGACCGCAAAAGCGTCATGCAACAGATTAATCAAACCGTCATCGGCTTGGTTGGTCAACGAACCGCCATTGGTGATGGTATTGGGTTAGGCACAAAAACCTTTGTAGACAGTGATGCTCCCCAACGAGTCATGATTTTGCTCAGTGACGGCAGCAATACTGCAGGGGTGCTCGAGCCGCTAGAAGCAGCGGAAATTGCGAAAAAATACAACGCCACTGTTTACACCGTGGGCGTGGGCGCTGGTGAAATGATGGTAAAAGAGTTTTTCATGACTCGCAAAGTCAACACCGCAGCCGACTTAGATGAACAAACACTGACTAAAGTGGCAGAGGTGACAGGTGGACAATATTTTCGAGCGCGAGATACAGAAGAGCTCGAAAAGATTTATGACACCATCAACCAGCTAGAACCCGTATCTAGCGACACACAAACTTGGCGCCCTCAGTCTGAATGGTTTCCATATCCATTAAGCGCTGCATTTGTATTGTCGGTATTGTTATTCCTATTAAGGAGAAAACATGGCTGAGTTTATTTTCCTCAATCCTTATTGGCTTTTGGGGCTCATCGTGATCCCTATTGCACTCTTGCTTAATCACAAATTTAGAGCCCAAAAGTCCACACTGATTGCCCCTCACCTATCGCGGATGCTCGGACAAAACACGCAGTCTAAGCATTACTTCACTCTATGGGGTTTAGCTTGGGCAATAACTTGCATTTCATTAGCGGGGCCAAGCTGGCAGTCCAATGCTCGACCAAGCTTTGAGTTAAACCAAAACCGTATCTTGGTGCTTGATATGTCTCGCTCTATGTTTGCTACAGACATCAAACCCAATCGGCTAGCACAAACACGTTATAAGGCGCTCGATTTGCTGCCTAAATGGAAAGAGGGAGCCACTGGACTTATTGCTTACGCTGGCGATGCCTATAACTTAAGTCCACTGACAACTGATTCCAGCACGCTTGCTGGCATTATCGAAAATTTGTCACCAGAGCTGATGCCTTTTCAAGGAGCAAACCTGCCTGCCGCGATTGAACTTGCGATCAACCAGTTTTCTCAAGCAGGCACGCAACAAGGCGATATCATCGTGTTAGCGGATGATCTTGATACGTCAGAGCTGTCTCGCGCGTTAGATTTAGTCCAAGGTACAAAGTTTCGCATTTCTGTTCTTGCCGTCGGGACTCCTAACGGTGCGCCTATCGCGCTGCCCGATGGATCTCTGCTAAAAACTGCACAAGGCACAACCGTCGTAGCGAAAACAAATCTGAAAAATCTACAAACGCTAGCGAATAAGACTGGTGGCCTATTTGTTCCTATTCAACACACCAACCGTGATGTTGAAAACATCGCGGCCTTTACCAATAACATTGGTAGCCAGCTTTCTGCAACCCAAAGCGAAGAAGTTAAAACTGACTCTCGTCTCAACAGTGGCTTTTGGTTACTGCCGTTGTTACTTCTTCCTGCGGCTTTACTGTTTCGACGCGACCTGATTTGGATGGTAGTTGCGACTGTAGTCCCAGTAACGTGGACACCGCATGCAGAAGCTAATCCGTTCTTAAATGCCGACCAACAAGGAGCGGAACTCTACAAGCAAGGTGAGTATGAACAGGCGCAAAACCTATTTACAAACCCAAGCTGGAAAGGAGCCGCCAGTTATCAAAAAGGTGACTACGAAGCCGCTATCGAAGCATTTTCTCATGATGCCTCCCTTAACGGCCGCTATAACCTCGCCAACTCGCTCGCTCAAAATGGTCAATTAGAAGATGCGGCTGATTTGTATAAAAAGCTGCTAGAGGAAAAGCCTAACTTTGAAGCCGCGAAGAAAAACCTATCGGTTGTAGAAGAAAAGCTAAAACAG